>CAVYYP010000013.1:0-775960 GCA_963772765.1 Candidatus Bathyarchaeota archaeon
TATTTGGAGCCTATTAGGAGTATCGAACCGTCAGTTAGGTTATCTGAAGCCGAAATTCATAAAAAATCACTATTTTTTTGTTTTACCTGTTTTCAAACTTATGAGTGTTATTAACACAATATATCCGAGTGCAAATATAATACCAATAAATCCTAAATAGAAATAGGGTTTTTCAAAGTGTTGATACTTGAGATTACCCGTCAATGAACCGTTCCAATCCCATTGAGAGTTGTTTGTGATTCGGAATTTGTAGGTTCCTTCTTGTTTAAATTCGAAAGGAAGGGAATGGATTGTGTCAATTCGATTTTCATCTAAATAGAAATCATGATTGGATACTTCACCATTTGGAGTTGAAATTTTTAAGTTTAGGTTTGAAGGATTCATTATTTTGGTTATATCTGTCGTCAGTTGAGGGAAGTGAACTGTAATATTGAAATCTTGTGGGATTTGAGTTTCATTTCCTATAGTAAGCGTGTAAGCATCAGCTATTTCGGAAAAAAGTGAAGATGTGTTATAATGTGAATCGAGATAAATTGTAGCTTCATCCCAACCTGTCAAAGTTTGTTCTAATCGTGGAATCCTAAATTCCCATTTTTTGTCTCCACCACTTAACCCTAATCCATTTCTGGAGAACTCAGGTCGATATTGTATTGTTACATTTACTTCGAAGGTCTCACCCGAACTAACATAAAACGGCGTGTCGGTGTATGATGGAACAACGAGATACGTTGTAGATTTCGTCATACTCGAAGCAACAACAGAATAGTTCATCAAGTGAAAACATGTGCCAATAAGAATTAGTGACAGAATAATGGAATAAACCATCGTCAAACGTTTTCCTGAACTGGTACCCTTTTGTTCCTCTACACCACTCATCAATTTTACTGCTGAAACTCCAAAACTTGAAAGCATATAATGCCCGTTATTGGTGTTAACGATTAAGTCTCCCAAACTTTCAAGGTGATAGCTTAAATGACCACTATCAATCTTTAATACTTCTAAAATCTCAGAAAATGATAATGATTTAGTTGATAACATTCTTAGAATCCTTCGACGAACAGGATGTTTCAGGGATGTAAAAATTAAGGAATATGTTTCATCCTCGATTTTATCTTCAGACAAAAGTAAACCTCAATGATAAGGTTCTAAAGGAAACATTGAAAAAGATTTTTGTGAAGAAACTTTTACTAAAATTAGTCAAACTTTCTTTACCTAAAGATTTACTCATTAACCTCAATTTATCGAGGTTTTTTCAAAAAAGGTTTTCTTGGAATCAAATCTCTAGTAACACATGTTCAAATCAGGGTGATAAGTTAGTAAAAATAGCTTATAGTGGATACTTAGTAGCTCTTAAATAGCAAAATAGGTATTACTCTCTGACTAAATATGAAATCTAAGAACACAAGAGAACCTAACTCTGTGTTCGATTCTATTAGGATCTAATAGAAATAGAATGTTGAAAACAATATTTTTTCAGAAAATTTCTGCACAGCACAACTAGCAAAAAATGTTCACCAGCACATTGACATGACAAAAGGGACTTGCGCAACACTTTTAGTTAGATAACTCGAAAATGAAAGCTGTTTGAGGTCGATAAGCTTGAGCATAGATGGTTTTATTGATTATAAACGAAGAGAATTCTGCAATGACGTAAATTGTCCAGTTCAGGTTGAATTGAATAAACTGGTTTCTGGGTCAAAAGAGTATGAAGAAATCCGAAAGACATGCAGCACCGATTGTATGTATACGACATGGCAGTTTCATCATTGGCTGATAGAAAAAGGCTATTTAATTGTAAGACCACAAGATGAGGGAGGAAAATAAAATGGAATGGGGAATGCAAAACAGATTAAACAGACTCATACAGAAAGACGGAAAAGCTCTCTTTCTACCTGTAGACCACGGATACTTCCAGGGACCAACCAGTAAACTGGAAAAACCCGGAGAAACAATAAAACCATTGATACAATACGCAGACGCCATAATGATGACAAGAGGCGTTCTCAGAAACTGCGTAGACCCAGCAATAGAAAAACCCATAATTCTCAGAGTTTCAGGAGGCAACAGCGTAGTAGGAGACGACCTCTCAAACGAAGAACAGATGACCTCAATAACAGAGATTCTCCGACTAAACGCCAGCGCAGTCTCCATGTCAATCTACGTAGGCGGCAAATACGAACACCAAACCCTCAAAAGCTTCTCAGGACTCGTCAACCAATGCGAAGACTACGGAATACCAACCATGGCAGTCACCGCAGTTGGCAGAGAACTAGAAAAACGCACAGCCAGATACCTCGGACTATGTTCTCGAATCGCCGCTGAACTGGGCGCAAGAGTAGTCAAAACATACTACTGCGAAGAAGGTTTCGCAAAGGTTGTTGATGGCTGTCCCGTGCCCGTCGTGATTGCTGGCGGACCAAAAGTAGACACTGCACTGGAAGTCTTCGAGTTTGTCTATGATGGCATGCAGTGTGGCGCTATTGGCGTGAATCTTGGCAGAAACATCTGGCAGCACCAGTATCCTGTGGCTGTTATGCGGGGCATACGTGGAATAATTCACGACAACCTGACGCCTAAAGAGGCACAACAGCTTTTTGAAGAAGTAAAAACGGGAAAGGCTTAGAGCCTCCCACAATTTTTGTGATGAACAGATGCTTGTAGCTGTCTACCACAACAACAGGGACATACGAATCGAGGATGTTCCCAAGCCAGAGATTGGATCAGACGAAATCTTGCTAAAAGTTATGGCTAGCGGCATATGCGGAACAGACGCGGTAGAGTGGTACAGGCTTCCTAAAGCTCCACGAGTGCTGGGGCACGAAGCGACAGGAATCATAGATAAAGTGGGCAAAAACGTCACCAAATACAAGGTTGGAGACCGAGTTTTCGTTTCACATCACGTGCCCTGCAACGACTGCTGTTACTGCAACAATGATGCTCACACAGCATGCGAGACACTTCACACAACAAACTACTACCCGGGCGGCTTCTCCCAGTACATACGGGTTCCAAAAATTAACATACAAAATGGTGGCGTCTACAAGCTCCCAGACAACATGTCCTACGAGGAAGGCACATTCATTGAACCGTTAGCCTGTGCAGTAAGAGGACAACGACTCGCAGGCATCCAGAAAGGCGACACAGTCCTGATAATAGGAAGCGGAATGGCAGGCATACTTCACATACAATTAACCAAACTAAAGGAACCACAAACAATCATCGCATCAGACATCAATCCTGAGCGCCTAAAATTGGCTAAAAAGTTTGGAGCAGACCATATAATCGATGCCAAAGATGACCTGCCAAAACAACTGAAAAAAATCAACAACGGAAAAGGAGCTGACAAAGTAATTATCTGCACTGGAGCAGAAAAGGCGGCACTAACTGCCCTAGAATGTGTGGACAGGGGAGGAACAATTTTGTTTTTTGCGGTTCCAGACCCAACAATCAAAATTCCGATTCCTATAACGCAGTTCTGGAGAAATGAAACATCCATAAAAACGTCCTATGGAGCTGCACCAAAAGACCTGGAAGAGGCTCTGCAGGTTCTGGCACAAAAAAAAGTCAACGTTTCAGACATGATTACTCACAGGTTAGATATACGAGATGCTGCAGAAGGGTTCAGGTTGGTAGCAGAGGCAGGAAAATCGTTAAAGGTCATCATAGAACCCAACAGAACAAAATAGCTGCATTTTTGAAAAATATTAAATAGTGTATAAGAAAAACTCTAATTAGGTGCACTGTAACGCCACGTTTTACCAAGAAACTATCCAAAAAATCTGGTCTTCCGCCAGGAACCCCAGTATACGTAGGACTAGAGAAGAATGAGCAGGTAAAGGTCACCTGCATGAGCTATGACACAGCTCATTTTGATGAAAAAGAAACAAAAACAGTTGATGAATGTTTCCCGTTAAAAGCCAAACCAGCCATAAACTGGATAAACATAGATGGAGTCCACAAACTGGACGCAATAGAAACAATTGGCAAAAATCTCAAAGTGCATCCTCTAGTCTTAGAGGACATCATGCATACTGGGCAGCGCCCGAAAATGGAAGATTTCGATGATTACCTTTTTGTTGTCCTAAAAATGCTCCAATACGACGATGAAACAAAGGAAACAAAAACAGAACAGGTTAGCCTAATCCTAAGCACAAACTGTGTGGTGTCATTTCAAGAAAACGAGGGAGATGTCTTTGACATCATCAGAGACCGAATCAGAACAGACCGCGGACGCACAAGAAAAATGGGAGCAGACTATCTCGCCTACTCGCTGATAGACGCCATTGTAGACAACTACTTCTTGGTCTTGGAAAAGATTGGAGAACAAATCGAGGACATAGAAGAGGACCTCATAAAGAATCCGACCCCAGCAGTTCTGCATACAATTCACAGGTTGAAGCGGGAACTTATCTATTTGCGCAAATCTGTGTGGCCTCTACGAGAAGTAATCAGCAGACTTGAAAGATGGGAATCTCCCCTAATCGACAAAGGTATTGAGATTTATCTGCGAGACGTCTACGATCACACGATTCAGGTTATTGATTCTCTGGAAACGTTTCGGGACATGCTTTCGGGCATGCTTGACATTTATCTTTCAAGCGTCAGCAACAGAATGAACGAAGTCATGAAGGTATTGACAATTATGGCCACAATCTTCATTCCCTTAACTCTGATTACAGGAATTTATGGAATGAACTTCAGGTATATGCCAGAGCTTAATTCGCCTTGGGGCTATCCCATGGTCTACGTTGCGATGCTTGTAGTCAGCGGAATCATGCTGATGTATTTTAGAAAAAAGAAGTGGCTGTAGACAAAAAACTGGGTTTATATAAGCGTCTGAAAATGCCTTAATCCAAGAGATACCGTGGAGTATGCCATATGAAAGAGGGAATGATACAGTTCAACACTGTTTTTGCGTCAGAACAAACTCCCAAAGACCCACAGCTTGGGGAACTGAAAGAATGGTGTGCAAAGTTTCAGAAGAATTATTTGACTCCAGTTGTTGAAGGAAACTATACGGGCAATTTGAGTTTCAGGTCAAAAGAAGGCTTTGTCATAACTGCTTCCGGTCTGAAGGATAAAGAGAATTTGACGGACGATTCTTTTGTTTGTGTGAAGCATTACGAGGAGAAAAATAACACATTTTATGTAGAAGGAAAGAAGGCGCCTTCTTCAGAGTCTGTAATGCATTATCTAATTTACAAGCACCATAGAGATGTGAATGCAGTATTTCATGGGCACAACAATCTGATTGTAGCAAATGCCGAGAAATTGGGATTGGCTGTGACAGAAAAGGAGTATGGGTCGGGAACAAAGAGTTTGGCAAAAGAAGTTTTGAAGGTTCCAGATGCAAAAATTATTGTGCTTCGGAATCATGGTTTTGTTTCCTTGGGTGCAACGATGAAGGAGGCAGGTGAGCGGGCTTTGGAAATTTTAGATGAGGCTAAGCTTGAGCGGGCTCGGCAGCAATCTGGATGTGGCTGCTGATACATTATCTTGTCAAAAGCATTTTTAACGGCAAAGATAGTTTAGAGGGTTTGTTATCGCGAGGTTGTGCTGATGGTCAAGTATGTTTTTGTAACAGGTGGTGTGCTTTCATCTGTTGGGAAAGGAATTGTCACTTCTTCTATAGGCAAAATGCTTCAGGTTAGAGGCGTTGATGTTACAGTCATAAAAGTTGACCCATACGTAAACGTTGATGCGGGAACAATGAATCCCTACATTCACGGCGAAGTTTTCGTCACAGAAGACGGCGGAGAAACAGACCTAGACATGGGCGGATATGAAAGATTTCTCAACATGAATTTGCCAAAAGAAAACAACATAACAACGGGGCAGATTTACCAAACAATCATCGACAAAGAAAGAAGAGGAGACTTTCTTGGCAGATGCGTCCAAATTATTCCACATGTAACCGATGAAATTAAGCGACGCATACGTAGTGTTGCAGAATTATCAAACGCCGAAGTTGTTCTAACAGAGCTTGGCGGAACAGTAGGCGACATCGAGGGACTGCCGTTCCTAGAGGCTATTCGCCAGATGCGACTAGAAGAGGGCTTCGAAAATACGCTGTATGTGCATCTTGCTCTTGTGCCAATTTTGGATGTTACAGGAGAAATGAAAACTAAGCCTCTTCAGCACAGCGTAAACGAGCTGCGTAGAATAGGTATCCAGCCTGACACCATTGTAGCACGATGCCGAGAAATGATTGATAAAGAAACAAATAGAAAGGTGGCACTTTTTGGAACCATTCCCAAAGAAGCAGTTTTCTGCTCCTATGATGTTCCATCGATTTATCAGGTTCCACTAATTTTGGACGAGCAGGGAATGGGAAGTTATGTATGCCAACGATTAAACATAATACGAAATGCTCCAGACTGGGTTGAATGGCAAAAGTTTGTAGACTGCTTCGAAAACCCAAGACACGAAGTAAAGATAGCCTTAATCGGCAAATATGCAGGCTTAGTTGACAGCTACGTAAGCATGAACGAAGCTTTCAGACATGCTGGCGCTGCCTGTCAAGCAAACGTGACCGTAAACTACATTGAAGCAGAATGCCTAGAAAAGAATTCAGAATGCACAAAACTTCTTGAAGGACACGACGGAGTCTTCATTCCGTACGGGTTTGGACCCAGAGGCACAGAAGGCAAAATCAGAGGCATACAGTTTGCCCGCGAAAATGATATTCCATTTTTGGGAGTTTGTTACGGGTTCCAGCTAGCTGTTGTCGAGTTTGCCCGTAACGTTTGCGGATTTGAAGGCGCCAACAGCACAGAAATTAACCCAAACACGCCCCATCCTGTAATTGACCTGATGCCTGAGCAGAGGACAGTTAACAACATGGGTGGAACCATGAGATTAGGCGCCCACGAGGTTTTGGTACACAATAACACAATCGCATACACGCTTTATGATGAAGACAGAATCTTTGAACGTCACCGCCACAGATGGGAAGTCAACGCCAACTACTGGGAAGCCTTAGAGAAAAAAGGAATGGTGTTCTCAGGAAACAGCCCAGACGGCAAAAGAAAAGAAATCATGGAGCTTCCAAGCAGCTTCTTCTTCTTTGCTTCACAGTTCCATGGAGAATTCAAGAGCAGACCAACAAAACCAGAACCAGAATACTACGGCTTCATCAAAGCATGTCTAGACAAAAAGCTGGGAAAACCAAAACCAGAATTCTAAACACGTCCATGTTTTCTGGTGATGTCAAGCAACCACTGCAGATGTTACACCCTTTTTTTGATGTCTAGTGTAATTTGGAAAAGATAATATGCAGAAAATTTCTAACTGCAACTATACATTTGGTGGGGAATAAGAAGTGGTTACAGAAAAGGGCATATCCATAAAAAGAACTGTTCCTTTTCTGGCAGTAGGCATACTGGTTTTTCTTGCATACATCTACTTCTTTGTAGGAATAGACGAAATTCTAGCCATAATCCAAGAAGTCGACCTGGTTGACTACGGCTTAGCCATCGCCGCTATCTTCTTAACAATGTTAACCAATGCTTTGACATGGCACTATTTTCTAAGACCTCTTGCAGTCAAGGTTTCTTTTCGGAAAACCTTTCTTTTCACTTGGATAGGCGTTTTTGTTGACCTTCTGGTACCAGCCGAATCGATCAGCGGAGATGCCTCCATGGTCTACATGATGACCAAAGAGACAAACGAAAATACCGGAAAAGTTGTTGCCTCAGTTCTAAGTCACAGACTGTTATTGATGATAATATCATTAAGTAGCCTCATCTTCAGCTCCATCATATTGTATGTCATTCAGTACGAGCTTGCGGCTCCTGTTCTAAATTTTGTCCTACTGATAATAATCGGAACAGGCATTACAGTGTTTTTTCTGTTCCTATGTTGTTTGAAAGAAAAACTAACTCAGAAGCTGATTGACAAAGTATTGCGGTTTGTAGTGTTCATCAGTAGAAACCGTCTAAACATAGACAGCATACAAGTAAAGGTGACAAAAGCTCTAAGTGCATTTCAGGATTCAATAAGCTATTTGCGAAAGAATCCCAAAAATCTGGTTCTACCCACATTCTTTGCTTTAGCATCCTGGATATTTAGCATTCTAATATCATATCTGGTCTTCATTGGATTGGGACAGCATGTCGACTTCATCCTAATCCTCGTCGTCTACTCAATCAGCGTAAACATTCAATCCATTCCAGTTGGGATACCCGCAGAAGTGGGCGTCGTAGAAATAGTGATGGCAAGTCTCTATGGATTGCTTGGCGTCGAAGCAGGAATAGCAACAGCAGCAACAATACTCATACGGCTCCTGACCGTCTGGCTAAGAATAGCAATAGGATTCATAGCAATTCAATGGATAGACCTAAAAGAACTCGCAAAAAACTTGAAACAAGACTTATTCTAGACAAAATGACACTATAGTTTTGCTTTCTCGAGTGCTTTCCACAGATGGTCACTAGCAGGTCTCACAAGTTCAGTCTTTTTTCCAGCCTTTGTGACTAGATTTCTTCCCAAAGTAGCCTTTGTCATTTCGCCAATTATCGAAGCATGCACACCATTATCTGTCAAAGCACGGATTATCTTTTCTGCACTCTCTTTTTCTGCAACAACAAGAAGAGACCCTGAACTAATAAGCTGGAGAGGGTCAACACCAAAGTATTCACAAATTTTGTTGGTTTCTTTTGGAACAAAGATTTTCTCCTCATAAACATTAAAGCCGACGTCTGCTGCGTCTGCCAGTTCATGTAAGCCTCCTGCAACTCCGCCCTCTGTGGGGTCATGCATCGCGGACACGCCGCCTGTCCTGAAGGCAGTGATGGCATCGGTTACTACGCTGATTTTTTCAAAATAGTTCTCCGCTTTGTTTAGGAATTTTTCATCAAATACTTTTAGCAGCTCTTCTCGCCTGTCTGAGGCAAGTATTGCAGTTCCTTCTATTCCTGTTCCTTTTGTTAAGATAATTTGGTCGCCTATTTTTGCTCCGCCGCAGGTCACATATTTTCCGTTTTCAGCAACACCTATTGCGCAGCCAGTTACGATGGGATGGTCTATTCCGGGAGTGACTTCGCAGTGTCCTCCTATTATTGAAACGTTTAGTTGTCGTGCTGCCTTGTCCATTTGAGTGCAGATCGTTTCTATGAGTTCTTTTGTGGAATTTTTGGGCAACAAGATTATAGAATTGAACCAGCATGGCTGAACTCCACGGGTTGCAATATCGTTCGCGCTTACATGAACTGCCAGCCAGCCAAGCCATTTTTCGGCTCCAGTTATTGGATCAGAGGAAACAGCCAGAAGCTCATTTCCAGCTTTAACTATAGCGGCATCTTCGCCAATAGAGGAACTCAAAACAACATCGTTTCTTTTTGCTCCCAAATTCTTGAAAACAATCTTTTCCAGCACTTCATTCGGAACCTTACCAGACAAGAAACCCATGCTATATTACCACATTGATTATACTTCAGAGGAGCCTAAAAAAGGATTAACACCAACTAAGCCGAAAACTACCTTCTCTTCAAGTTACCCGTAAAATGCATAGTAAGAGACTTTTCGCCGTATCAGCAAGTAGAGCAACAGAGGACCACCCAAAAATGCAGTCAGAGCACCTACAGGCAACATGATTGGAGCAATAATTCTTCGGGCAATAATGTCCGCGACAAGCAAGAGATTAGCTCCAAACAAACTTGATGCTACTATTAGTACTCTTTTATCTCTCCCCTATGAAGGCACGACAGATGTGTGGTGCAAGTAGGCATATGAAGCCGATAGCTCCTGTGAAACTGACTACTGTTGCAGTAGATATGCATGCAGCAACCAGCGTTACTGTTCTGACACGACCCACTTCCGCCTAGGCTCTTTGCTGTGTCATCACCCATCTTCATGATGTTAAGGTCCATGACAGCTTGGTATTAACCGCAAAACAAGCAACAAAAACAATCAATACATAAGGTAACTTCCACCACGATGCTCTGGACAGGTCGCCCACAAGCCAGGACACTGCAGCATTAACAGCGTCAGCTTCCGCGAAATACTGTAGTAGAATGTTGCAGGCAGAAAAAATGTACATCACTGCCACTCCAGACAAATTATAGTTGCTGAGTCTGCACCTCTGCGTTTTACCATCAATAGGATTATAAATGCAGGAATTGAAAAAATGAAGGCATTCCCTACAATTACTAGATGTTCTCCAAGTAATCCTTGTCCTAAGATTATGCCGATGAATGCGCCTAGACCTGCACCTGCTGAAACGCCTAGAGTGTAAGGGGTTGCAAGTGAGTGTCTTAGGATGGCTTGAGTTGGGGAGCCAGACATTGCAAATACTGTGCCAGCTAATATTGCCAGTAGAATTCGTGGCAACCGTAAATGCCACACTATTATGTCCGCTAAGGAACTCACTGCAAAGGTTCAGGAAGCAAAAATTCTGTTACTAGACGAACCCACAAGCAACCTCGACATAAAACACCAACTAGAAGTAATGGAACTATCACGAGAGCTTGTTACAAAACAGTAGCTTTCTATAGTTGTAGCAGTTCATGACCTAAATCTCGCATCGAGATATTGTCACAAAATTGTGATGATGAAAAATGGAAAAATTTTCGTAGCAGGTGACGCAACTTCCGTACTGACACCAGAAGCAATACAGTCAGTCTTTTTATGGCGTTGAAGTGACAATAAATTACTACAACAAAATACCAAACATAATACCAATCAAAACACTAACAACAGTAAACTAAAACTGCTATACACCTAAAGTAAATTGGAAACAAAATAAGAAGAGACCCTCAATCATGCTTTGGTCATATGAATTTTGTCCAGTCAAGATCCTCTTTTTTGGGTTTAGTTAATCGGGATAATCTCTTTTCCAGATTATTGACGCGAATTTTTAGATCAACAATTTCCTTCTGGAGATCAGCAATTGTCGGTTCAGGCTTGACTTTATTCTCAGTCATCTTCTGCTCAATATATAATATTGCACATGCAGTTAATATCGAATTTGGAAACAAAAGTAACAGCAATAATTAAAATTGTTTGGGTCAAGTAATGGTAGCCCGGGGTACCTGTATAGCTGGAGTGGAATTTATGCCCTTTTTTCATGTTAATTCTCTCGTATTTCTGTTAGCAAATGCTGTTTTAGGGCGATGCTGAGCTGGTGGATCTGGCTTTGTTCGACTTGGCTTCGATTGATTACTGTTCTGTGTGGTTGGGTTAGGGCGTTTTTGGTTAGGATTTCTTCTGGGTTTAGTCCCCAAGCTCGTATGATCTCGTTTAGGGCATCTATTTTGCTTATTCGTATTTTTGGTCTTATCGATAAGCCAGAGGCGGCGTAGATTCCTCTTAGATATTCTATGCCTTTCATTTTGATGTCGTGATAAGTGCTTATGGTGTGTCCCATCATGTATTCGATGTAGTCTCTGTCAACGCCTAGGGCTGCGATTTGGGTTCTGAAGAATTTTCGTAGGCTGTGGGTTCTAATGTCATAACGGCGTCCTAGGGGATGCTGGGTGATCATATTGGCTTTTACGTACATTTTATGAACGATCTGGTGTATTGCGCATGTTGCTATTGGAAGTACTTGTTTGCTTTGTTGATTGCGTATGAGTAATGATGCATCATGGATGTGTTCTGGAGGAATCTTTGGTGTTCCTTGACGTCTAATATCTATGCTCTGAGGTAGTCGGCTACTTCTTGGCTTAGGAATGTGTCGTAGTCATGGTATTTGCCTTTGGTGATTTCAAATTCTACGTGGATGTGGATTGGGGTAATGCCTTTTTCTAGATCTCGTCTGACGTGGGGGTACTGTAGCTTGATTAATGTGTCTATTCGGAATCCTCCTAAAGCCAACATTGAAATTATTAATTTTTGGCGCAGATCTGAGCTGTCAATTAGGTGTTGCAGCTCTTCTGGGGTGGGTGCTCTATCAGTGTAGACGACCCGTTTTGATAATGTGTATGGAAAGGTCTATCTTGAGCCTGTTTACACGAAAGAGTGCTTTAACGCTTTTCACATGAGTTGATACGGATCCTGGTGCGAGACCTTCTGCTTGAAGGCATCCTATGAAATCGTCTAGGAGGCGGCTGATTTGGGCTAAAGCTTTTTGCGAAAAAAACCATGAAAAAATAATTGTTTCTAAATTACTGAGTTATAATTACGACCTACAGAAAAGTATAAATCTGATTGTAATATTGCAGTAAATTTGATAATAAAGCATGGTGATGTTTCGTGTGCGGTAACAAACGCAAAGAATGTTGTCAACAATACAATAGCAAGTTTCAACAATATTTCAGGGCGCTTCATTGCCCAACTAGGTGGATCATAATTCGCGTAATTGGAGATGGAATAAAAAGCACTAATGAGATCTTTGAAGGCTTGCAGAAGACTGGAGAAGGCATATCCAAGTCAGGACTTTATTATCATCTCTCTGAAATGGAAAAAGCAGGAATAATTGAGTTAGCCGAGTATCGAGAAGTAGGCGGTGGCGCCCCAGAAAAAGTATGGAAACTAAAAACACAAGAAATCAAAATCAACCTCTTAAAAGACCTACCAGAGGCGCCAAACCATGATTAACGAATACGCTGTTGAAGTAAAAAATTTAACAAAACATTTCAACGGTCTAGTAGCTGTCGACAACATTAGTTTTGACGTAAAGAAGGGCGAGTTTTTCGGATTCCTAGGACCTAACGGGGCAGGTAAAACAACAACCATCAGAATGCTTACAGGAGTAATTAAACCAGACAGTGGTTCAGCATCTATATTCGGTTATGATGTTGTCAAGCAAGGCTTGAAAACAAGGCAGCTTATGGGAATTGTTCCCGAGATGTCAAATGCGTATGTTGACCTTTCAGCTTGGAACAACCTGATGCTGGTCGGAGGGCTATATGGAGTCAACAAAAGCACAAGAACAGAAAGAGCCACAAGCCTTCTAAAAAAATTTGATTTATACAAACGAAAAGATCAGTTAGTTAAAGGCTTTTCAAAAGGTATGAAACAGAAGCTTCTTTTGTGCATGGCGCTGATAAGCGAACCCAATATACTGTTTTTAGATGAACCCACTTCCGGGTTAGATGTAGAGAGCCAGCGACTAATTAAAGACTTAGTCAGAGAGTTCAACGCGAATGGTACAACAGTGTTTTTGACTACGCACAACATGGAAGAAGCAAACCAGCTTTGTGACAGAATAGCAATAATAAATCATGGAAAAATTGTGGAAATCAATAGCCCAGAAAAAGTTCGACAACAAAGCTGCGGATTACAGACAATCGAGATAAGCTTTGACAAGTCAGTGAATGCTGAAGATCTGTTAAGGCTTCCAGGCGTTAATGCGGCAAATAAGATGGGTGACAAGTTCAGGCTATGCGTTGATGAAATTGGTGCAGCAATAGACGCGTTGGTTGATTATGCTCGATCAAAAAAAATGAACATAATTACACTTAACACGCTTGCACCAAGTTTAGAGGATGTGTTCCTACAACTAGTGAAAGAAAACTAAAATGGTGAAAGTTATGGGATATAATGTTAATTGGGATCAGTTCAAAAGATCTCTTTTCATTGTCCAGAAAAACGTTCGTATTTACTATTCTAAGGGGCCAGTCATTATCTTTGGGCTTCTTATGCCCTTTTTCCTTTTTCTTTCATTCTACATTGGGCGAGATATGCCGATTGAGACTTTAATACCTGGTTTGCTTGGAATGACTGCCTTTTTCACGGCAACTTCTACTGGACCAGCAATAGTTCCTTGGGAAGCAAGAGCTAAAACTCTTGAACGCCTGATATCATCACCAGTTTCCCTCAGAACGATCTTACTAGGAGATGTGATTTCTTCTTTCCTCTTTGGTATTCTTGTCTCTGTCGTTCCAGTAATTGCTAGTTTGTTAATTGGTGTTGAGATCGTTTACCCGTTGATTCTCGTTTTTGGAGTTGTTCTAGCAACTTTCTGTTTTGCTTCATTCAGCATATTACTGTCAGCTTATCCTCCTACCGACAACCCATCGACTATAATGATGCTTTCTTCCATGATCAAGTTCCCGTTAGTTTTCATAAGCGGCATCTTCATCCCACTGAAGAACTGCCTGTTTGGGGAAAAACAGTCTCATCGATATCGCCTCTTACCTATTTTACCGACCTAGCAAAATATTCGATACAAGGAGACAGCTATTACCCGATTGAACTAAACATCCTAGTTCTTATTACCTTCACAGTAGCCTTCCTAGTGGTAGCCATAAAAATTCATGAACGCACTATTCAAAAGAGACTCTAAAAAATTAGAAAAAATGACGCTTTCTCTTTGCTTTCAGAGATCCGCTCCAACAAAGAATTATGTATCTCGAGTTTTTCCTTCCATGACATCATATCTTTAATCCATATTCCTAGAAGTTTCAACAAATAAAAAATATACTCACATCAATGTGTACGCTTGTTAATCCATGATGCCAAGAAGAAAGCTTCATCTTTTAAAGTGTTCACAGAGATCGCCATCGCCACATGAATTACAAGTAAATTCTCCGCAGTCACTGCAGTAGTAGCCATCTTCCTTTGGAACTTCAAGACCGCATATGTGACATTCAGGCACAAAAGATCCCCAACTTCTCTGCTAAACAAACCATCCGCGTAAACCTGTCATAATGGTCGCACATTGGCAAGTTTTTCTGAGTGCAATTTTTCGCCTGTTGCCCAATTGCTTTTCGGGGTTTCATAAATGACTATCTCAACAGCCTCCTTTGGAACACCTAATCCATCAAAAACCCCGGTTATCCCTTCAACCAGTCTCTTCTTGTTCTGCAGACTCATACCTTTCCAAACAGAAACCTGAACGTGGCAATTCAACCTCACCTTAAAATATACTCTCTTTTTTGCTTGATATAATCTTCCCAAACAAAAGAACACAAAAAAATCCACATCTACAGATATTTAAAGTTCAAAAAAATAGAATCTTATAAACTTCTTGAATGAGACCTACCTTATTTGCACAAGCTTTTTCATATTAACCTATAATAATTTACAGAAGAATAAAAAAGGAGACACCTGTCATGAACAATTCTCTGCTAGAACAAATAGGAGCTTTCGATAAAGATGGAGCATTTAAAACTCAAATAGACCAAACTATGGTTCTTCTCCAAAAATTTAGAACAAAATATCCGTTTTTTGAGAAACCAGATTCGATTGACACACTAGGTGCCGACGACATTTTCAACGAGTCTGCAGGTAATGTAGGCGATTTTTTTCATTGGATCGAATTTCGTTTGAAGGAAATAGGATACCTCTCCCATTTATACGCTGAATTATACCGCAATATCCGAGAACATCTTGAAGAATTCAAAGACCTGCTTCGTATTGTTGTTGATAAAAACAAATCTATTGCAGAAAAAGTAGATGCTCCTTGGAAAGAAATATCTGGAATGGGCGGTGACCAACATCTAGCAAAGAAAATAATTTTTTGCTTCAACTATGAAACTGAAGATATCTTACCTATCTTCAAAACCAGTGACCTTGATTATTTTCTTGACAAAATAGAGACTAATCCTATTCTAGATAATTACCCACGACTAACATTGGGCGAAAAATATGAACTCTTAACTTCTGAATTGACAAAAAATAAAGAAAAGATTCCACAAACTAAATCTTGGGGACCAGTATATTTTTCAAGATTCCTTTATGAAACATTTCCTCCTCCACGCGATATTACCTCATTAGAAAAAAAGAAAAAAAGGGAAAAAGAAGGACAAATCAAGCAACAACAAAAAGCATACGCAGAATTCATAGATCTCCTTAATGAACTAAGAAAAACTAACAAAATTTCAGCAGAAGAACGCAGAAACCTTCCAAAGGAATGGAATAGCCAAAAAAACAGAAGAGAACAATTATCAGAAGAACTGAAACGCAAAAAAAAGCAATTAACCAAAAATTAAGATGCATACGCATTGAAAATCTTTTAACTGAATCGCCTAAAATAGCTTAATTTATGACTGAGAAAATATCTTTGGATCTTCCTGAGAAGGATTATGAAGAGCTTTCTTTTTTGGGACAATTATACAATAGGGATGTCAACCAAGTAATATTGGATGTTATTAATGCAGTTTCAATGGAATCGCACAACATCAAAACTATTCGAAAAAGAATCTAAAGTTCCAATAGATCTAAACTCAGCAATTTATTCTGTGCTTTATGCTGGACGTAATGCAATTGATATAATATTTAATCCTATACTTGATCGACTAGGAATAGAAATCCAAATATGAGATATTCAATAGCTAATTCAGGTCATTAAAATGTCTCTTAACTTGAAAAAGAGAAACGTAAACGGATTTAACGCTAAATTTTTTGAGCTTTTTAGGTGGTGAAATTATTCTTCAGACATATATTTCAGGAATTTTGGCTAATTCCATCCCAACTAGCAAAAAAGGGAAAGAAAGGCTTCTTTTATGGAAAAAGAAAATCGCCACTGAGGTATATGCTGAAAGAAAGAGGTTACATGATTCACGCAAAATTTATGCTGTATACTCTGTAACGATAAACATCATTTCCTTTTTTAGAACATTTTATCGCAAAAACGTCGCTCTTGAAGCTTCGCAAATTCATTCTATTCAGTATCATATACTTGACTTCAGAAACCCACTTCCAATATCTGTCAACAATTTGAGAGACAGAAAGCCCGTATTCTTCAAATTCTGCAACAACTGATTTGCGAGAATACATACGCTCGGCAAAATAGACGCTCCCTTAACGATCAAAACAAGAAAAAATTGGGGAAAGTATTCTAAAACAAGTGAAATGGTAGCCCGGGGGAGATTCGAACTCCCGTCAGAGGCTCCAAAGGCCTCCATGATTGTCCACTACACTACCGGGCTAAACGCTTTGTTCTGTGTTAATATTTCCTCTTTAATATTAAGATTGACTCTAGCGTATAGTTTTTTGGAAAAGGGAATTGAAAGATTTAATGTTTTTCTTGCCAACAGAAAAAGGCGATTGTAACTTGGAAAAAGGATAAATAAAGATGAAGAAAAATTTGGAAAACAGAGTTTATTCTGTTTCGTCTGTTTCTTCTATTGTTTTGTCGATTACTTCCGCTTCTGCAAAACGTCTGCTGATGTTGGTTATTTTGATTCGAAGTTTGTCTCCCTGTTTTGTGTTGGGGATAAAGACTACGAGTCCTTCGATTCGTGCTATTCCGTCGCCTCTGCGGCTTATTTCTTGAATTTCTACGTCGTATTCCTTTCCGACTTCAACGGGTTTAGGAAAATCTCTATCGAATCCTCTAGATTCATAGGACATTTGAATCACCAAAATTTAGAAAAAGGAAATTTGGGTTTACAGGACTGTTAGTGTCCCGTATTTTCCTGAGTTGAGCTGGAGCACATCTCTAAAAGATTTGATGTAACCGTTCTCGATTTTTACTCGGTCGCCAACATGAACTTGCTCTACTTGCTCATTCCAGAGCGTTAATGTTATTTTGCCTGTTTCATCTTCGAGTGTGGCATCTGCTACTTTGTAGGTTTCGTTAGTGTATCGTGAACGAACCTCGCGGGCATCTGTTTTCTCGACTACATTTCCTTCAACATCTACTTTTCGCATTCCATCTCTTAGTTCATTAATTTTCAAATCGTTTCCTCCGTTTTATACACTGCCGCAAAAAATGAATCAGTCCGTCAGTTAACAACTTTACGCCTGTTCCGTTTTATTGGCGAAATGAAGGAGGATTAATGTCGAATATAAGCTTTGCCGCACAGACTCAAAACATGAAATGCTATAGAAAAAGGGGATGCTTATGCTGTCAGCCGATTAGACGGCTGTTTATCAGCATGCACATTTGGTTAATCTGATTAGAAGCCAAAGAAGAATCGCAGGACAAATCGTATTAAGAAGGCTACTGCAGCGATTGTTGCAGCTTTTCCCCAAGGAACATTCTTCATCAAGCGTATAACTATTGCACTTAGAGCAGCTATCCAAACTTCTCCTGCCCACAGTATGATGGTTCCTATTTGGTATCCGATGTTGGGCAACCATGTTTCGCTGAATGCGATTAGTTGTCGGTCTGCTTCAACAGGCATGTAAATGGTTGGGAGTGACGTGAAAATTAGTGCACTGATTATTGTGTAGACTGCAGTTGCGATGAATGCGTATCCCATGATTATGAAGAAGTTGTTCCATGGGCTCATGTCTTCCCCAAACAGTCTTGCAGAAATAAACATGATTCCTGCCCACAGTACCCAGTTTATGCCAACAGAGAATGTGACTGAGACAAGAATGAACAGTGCAGCCTCGGTGAGTCCTACACTTTCAAGTGGCGAAAGGAAGACATTAAAGTATAGACCATCAATGTCTAGGTCTAGGTTGGCTTGGTTTGTCCAGTCAAGTTGTATTTCGATTCCTGTAATGTTTTGCCAATCTGGGGCATTGCTTGAAGCCCAGCCTTGTTCTGGTCCAACGCTGAGTGTTATGTTTATCCATTCGCTGTTTGAGCCTAGCATGTTTGTTATGTCTCTTTCAAAGTAGCTGGTTTCGCTTCCAGAATACAGTTTTATAGTTGCAGACGTAGGAGATGCAGCATTTTGGTTGGTCCAGTTTATCCAGAAAAACAATTCAGTGTAGCCTGTTGCTCCAGAACAGTTGACTGATTGGATGTCGGTTAGTTTTAGCCAGTCAGTTTTCGAATCTGTTGCAGAAGAAAGGATGCTACTGTTTCCCATCTGATAGTCTGTTGTGTCCAAAGAAATAGAGCCCGAAGAGGTCCACAGATGTGAATTTGCTATTGATTCTGTCCAGTCATCGTTTGTTGGTGCCCTGATTTCGTAGTATTGTTTGGAATTGTAAACAAACTGTAAAGCTACAGTTGCGCCTATGACAAGCAACAAAATAATGAGAACGCCCTTAAAGTCTGGTTTTTCAATAACTTTCTTGAAAGCCTTAACAGGAGAATATAGTACCTCAACTATTTCTTTGACAACCAAATTTAGCAGTCTCCACAACATTTGATGCTTATTTAAGCGAATTAAAGCTTCTTACTACTGCCTAATAACGTTACCGTCAAACTACCATCCATATTGTTAAATGGCTTTATACACTCAAATTAGTGCAAAAAAGCATGTTTACATTTATGTAATACGGTGAATGTAAAACTAAAAGTTGGGAAAAAGTTCATTAAGACCACCAATAGGATACAGGATAGGAAGAATGGTCAGCTAAATGGCGTTACCACAGTGCAACACTTTTTGCAGTACTGACAACCAGATTTTTAGGACATTTTGTCGTGAGGAATTTTGATTAACCGATTAAGAGCTCTGATTGAACGCATCCAACTATACATCCAAATCACGGAAATGGGACCAATAGCCCGAAGATATTTCGTGAAGAACGGTTTTGACGGCTCAATGACCATGCTTGGAATAATCGTAGGCGCATGGGTTGCAAATGGTACACAAACCGAAATAATTGTAACCTCTGGCTTAGGCGCATGCCTAGCCATGGGAATTTCTGGAGTATCAGGAGCATACATGACTGAACGGGCTGAAAGAAAAAGAGACCTCAAAAACCTCGAAACAGCAATGATGACAAAACTTGATGATTCCGTGATAACTGATGCATCAACGTTTGTTTCATTATACGCAGCCTTAGTAGACGGCGGGTCACCCATCTTGACTGCCCTTGTGTCATTGTCACCTTTCTTTCTAGTAATAAATGGACTAATGACAATCCAAAGCGCATATATCGTCTCGCTTGTTGTGACGTTGATAACGTTGTTCCTACTGGGCATTTATCTAGGAAAAACAGCAAAAGAAAATGCGTTACTTTATGGAACCCAAACATTGATAGCGGGTATAGCAACAGTTGTAATTGTGTTGCTGTTCGGAGCAGCATAAGAAATCGGCATAACTCAATCTGGACAAATAGGTGCAGATAGCCAAAAGTTTGCGATGTTTTTGTGCTGTTTACATTCTTGCTGATTGGTCTTGAGGGGTTGTTACCTCTTCGACAATCATTTTTCCAGCCGCAACCTCATCGATTGAGTGTATTGTAGCTCCGAACTCTTCTAGCTTCTTTTTTATGTCATCAAAGCTTATTGAGATTCCAGCAACGATAACTTTGGCGTTTTCGACTTGCTGGTCTATCTCGTTTATAATTATGTTTACGCCTTCTACGCCTTCTAGGTGGCTGAGAGCTTCAGAAACTTCAACAACAGTTGGTTTGTGAGGTTTTAAGACATCTAAGATAAGTCTTCGTATCATTTTTCGAACGACGAGCATATAGTCTTAGGCGCGTATTTAACTATTCCTCTGTCAACATGTAGACTAACAAATCGGCTATTTTGCATTTCTTATCCAAGATGCTATTTCTTCGATAGTTGGGACTTGGTCTTTGGATATTTTGCCTTGGTCAACATAGATTTTGGCGAGTGCATTTACTTTTCTGCTTAGCTGTATCAGGTCTTGGTCTGCTAGCTGTTTTCTTGTTTTTATTCCTGCGTCTATTAGCAGTTCTGCGTCATTTGCGTCTATTCCTGGAATCATCATCAGCTGGGCTGTGGCTTGTAGATTTTCTGCCATTTCTTTGGAGACGCGTGTGTTGTCTCCGATGATGTCAGGGTCTGTTGTTAAGAATTCGCCGACACTGGTTATGCCTATGGTTCTCAGTTCTTTGCCTAGAGCTGGACCTATTCCTTTAATGTCTTCGGGGTTGTCTAGGCTTTTGAGGTTAGCTTGGTTTGGTCCAATGTTACATTCTATTCCTTCAAGTTTCTGCCTAATTTCGTCCAGTTCCTCTTGCTGTTTCTTTAGGTTCTCGGCAGATTCCTCGCTTAACCGTTTGAGGCTCATGAGGGCTGATTCCTGTTTTTTCAGGTCAACGGACAGCTTTTCTCCCACTTCAGTTGATTTGGTTTCTATTGCAGACAGCACATCTGAACGGACTTTTTTGACTGCTTTTTGCTGCGTTTCTAGTGTTGTTATCATTTCTTGTTTGTCTTCTTTGAGGTCTGATGTGACTGTGCTGAAAAATTTCTGGTTTACTTTTCGTCCGTACTCAATCTGGTCTGCTATTTCTGCTACTGAGGATTCTTGTGTTTTTCTTAGGGCAGCTAGGTTTCCGCCTACTTTCAGGAGTAGTTTAATGATTTCGGGGTCAGGGGGCTGCTTCATGTATATGATTATGCAGGTGATTCCCAGAAAGATGAATGCTGTAGCTATGGATAGCCAAAGAAAGATGTCTACACTTTGGGCGCCGAACAGGTCTCCAAGAATGTAGGGGCTTACAATGGCTCCTGCTCCTTCACTAGTTAGCAAAACTGCATTAGAGAATGCAGATAAAATTGATAGAAAAGTTAGGGATGCGAATATCCAGACAAGTAATGCTCTTTTTGTAATCAACGTTGACGCCTCAAATTTGTGGGTACATATAGGAACGACCGTTCTGTGCAATGGATTTCTTTATTGAGCTTTGAAAGTGTTATGAATGCAGAATGCGTACCCAAAATTAAGACGATTAGACTGGATTCTGCTCTGAAAAGTGGCGAATGGCGCCAGAGTTGGAAACTAGAACGTCTAGATTCCGCGTTTAAGGCGCCTGTAGGTGTGGTAGTCGATGTATTCTAGGTGCTCGTTTTCTGTCTGATAAATAACTGTGAACTTTTGTCGTTTTCTTTTTTCCAGTATCTGTTTTGTGGTCATAAAGGAGTAGGCATCGCTTCCAGCACCTGAACCATAACTGACCAGAAGTATTCTTTCGTCAGGTTTTGCAATATCCAAAACAGCTGCTAGTCCAATAGGTGAAGAACCAGAATATGCGTTCCCGAAGTTTCCAACCTTTAGGCTCGGCAAATACTGCTCCTCTTTGAATCCTAGCTGTTTTGCAACTTTGACTGGAAAACGAAGATTTGGCTGATGAGGAACAAAATAGTTTATGTCTTCCACTTTGAGGTCTAGTGTTTCCATGATTTTTGTGCAAGAAGTTATTACATGCTTGAAGTAGGCAGGTTCACCTGTGAAGCGTCCGCCGTGTCTGGGGTAGGCTTGCATGTCTCTTCTCCAAAAGTCAGGAGTATCTGAGGTGCAGGAATACCAGCCCTCCATTTCAGCGATTACGTCTTTCATGCCAAAAATGAACGCTCCGCCCCCAAAGCCTACGAAACGGTCAAGCTCTCCACCGATTTCATTTCTGGGAGCTGCTTGGGAATTGTCTGCACCTATGACCATGGTATAGTCTGTGTTGCTTTTTGGATAATGCACAAGAGCTGTGGCATCTTTGAACATGCTTGTGGCTGCCTTGCATGCAAACTCAGTGTCTATTGCATCTACGTTTTGGACGCCGCTTGCTTCTTCTTTGCCCAGTTTTAGAACTTGAGCTACCTTTGAAGCAATTGGGTTTACGGCATATGGATTCGATTCTGAGCCGACATAAACTTTGCCAATCAGTTTTCTGTCTGCTCCTGAGTGTATAAGAGCCAGTTTTCCGGCTTCTACTGCAGCGGTAACGGCATCTTCGTCAATAAAGGGCACAGACCGTTGCATGTTTCCTTCTTTGATGCGAAATTTTGATGTGTAGACGCCGTAGCCGACGATTCCGGGTGTATCATACTCTTTTTTGGGCTTTATTATCTCATATTTTTGGTGTGGATAGTAGCTGTCTGCCAATGTAAAGGCGAGGGATATTGTGGGTATTATGTCGCTTTCTCCTACGGTGTATCTTCTTCGGAAGCGTGGAACTACATTCTTTCCGTCAAAACATGAAATGTCTGTGCTGCAATCGTCAATAAGGATGTCTGTTAGCCTTCCTGGAACTCGGGTGTTTCCATCATGAAAGGAGACGATGCCATATACGTATGCGCCCATCTTGACGAACCTGTTAGTTGGCTGATTAACAAGAGTTGAAACCTCAAGGTTGCCCTTTTCATAGAAGAAGTCGATGTCTTTCATTTTTCCGAAGCTTTTTCGTCCACAGGTTCCACAGTAGTTTTTGCCTCGGAAGTACTCTTTTCCACAGATGCTGCATTGGCTACCGCGAAGCCTGTCGCCGATATAGGAGACTCTTCGTTCTATGGGTTCGCTGCTCATTGGTTGGTCCTCCCTAAAATGTGGATGTACGCTTTTGTGCCAAAACCTTCAAGCTCTGAAACACAACCCAACACTGGCGCTTCTCCGTCTATTTCCACTTGCCTGTTGCCAGCTTCGCCTCTTAGCTGTTTAACGATTTCAAAAATTTGTGCACCTCCAGTTGCTCCAAGAGGATTGCCGTCAGCCTTTAGACCGCCATTCAAGTTTACGAAGAGCTTTCTGCCATCGATTTCGTAGAAGCCCTCATAGTTTTCGCAGCTCTTGTAGATGTGGCTCCATGCTGTTCCTCTCTTGCAGAAACCAAGGTCTTCCAAGGACAGCATCTCCAAAAGAGTTGACTGATCGTAAAGTTCAGCCAGCTGAATGTCTGTCCCATCAATTTTTGCCTGTTTTAGGGCATCATTCATTGCTAACGAGCTTGCCAAAAATCCTGTTCTGTCTGTTCTTGAAGGAAAAGTAACATAATCCGTTGCTGACCCAGAGCCTAAGACCTGAATGGGAGTGTTTTTACATTTTTTGGCTACTTCAGGGCTCGCCAATATCAATGCCGAGGCGCCATCCGATATGGGCGCAAAATCAAACAATCCTAATGAGCTACATGCTGATTTTCGTGCTTTCATTACAGTCTCTACGGTGAGATTGCTTTTGTATTGGGCGTAGGGGTTTTGTGTGGCGTTTTTGTGGTTTTTGACTGTTATTTGAGCAAGTGCTGTGTAGAGTTTTTCGAGGTTTTCTCCTTTGATGCCATATTTTTTGATGTATCCTTTTAGCAGAAGCTCATGGTTTGCTTCTGGTGTGCAGCCTGCGTAGTAGCTCCATGGGTCTTCTAGGAGCATGAGGTCATCTCGGATTTTGTCCCATCTGTCAGTCATTTTTTCCATTCCACCTACTAGGACGATGTCGTAGTTTCCTGATTGGACTGCGTGGCAAGCGTTTAGTAGTGCGGAGCTGAATGATCTGGTTTTTTCCATGGGAACGTGGAGTTCTAGGAGTTCTGAGAAGAAGCCTTCTTCGAGTCCAATTTTGTTTGTGACTTGGAGGAAGTAGTCTGAAAGGTAGCAGGCGTGTAGGTCTTTTCGGGTTATGCCTGCGGAGTCTAGTGCTTGGAGTCCAGCTTCTTCTATTAGAGATTCGGGGTCTCTTTCGTAGTGTTCTCCGAAGTGTGTCCTGCCTACTCCGATTATGGCAGGGTTTTGTGATTTCATAAATTCAACGTCCTCTTAACTGGGAGTTTATTTCTGGAATTACCCTCCTTTAAAGAGTTATCCTTATCCGAGAAATGAAAACAGCATTTTTGATCGTTAATGACCCTGTTTTTGGTCAGTTTTGAAGCCCAACAAATCTTTATCTGCCAGGCGATTGTATTCATGATGTCTTGGTGTCGTCTTATGTTTGCTTCTTTTGTCGCCGCCTTTTTCTCGGATAGCATAACTTTGCCAGCAGGACTTGATGAGATACTGTTTCTCATACTTTCTTTTGTAATCATCTTAGGTGTCATGAGTATTGTCTTCTATTCTTTGGGCAACGTTGTTATTGGACGAAAAAAGGTCAACCTGAAAGAAGCATTCTATATTTCTATTCTTGGAAGCCTGATTTTGATTGTTTGCCTATCTTTTGTTGCTCTAGAGCTTGCATTGCTTCTGTCTTTTGCGGCATGGCTGATTTTGGTCAAGTACTATTATGAATCAGGCTTTGCAGGAGCCATCGCAGTGGCAGTTACTTCTGCATTTGTTTCGCTTGCTGTTTTAGAAATTTTAAGTGTAGTCTTTGATTTTCCGCTACTTTTTGATTGGATACCACTTTTCATTGCAGTCTAAAGGCTTCGGGGATTATGGGGAGAAGACGGTGGTTGACCCGAAGAAACGGACTGTTGTTCTTGGTTTAGTTTTTGTGTTGCTGCTTGTTGTTGCTTATGCCGAGAATGGTTCCTTTTTTGGAACTGTAGGTGACGTTTTTTTAATCCGCCGTTGGCTGTATTTTTTATTTTTGTCCATAATGTTTTGGTTGTTTCTCTTATTCTGCTTGGGATGACGTTTTATGTTGGGCTTGTTCTGAATTTTATGCCTAACAGAAAAGAGGAATATGTAATCATTAATAATCCGCGAATTTTTGCGTTTGTGTTCACTTTGATTGTGCTGTTTCTCAGTATTCTTAGGGCTAGCATGTTGGTTTATGGTCAGGTGATGGTTGGACACGCTGTTTTTTGTTGTGTTGCTTAGCACTCCCAATGCCGCCATCGAGGGATACGGTATTTACAAGACAATAGAAAAGACACTGAACAGACGGATGGCGACAAGGGCTCTTGTTGCGATTTGTCTGATATTCTTTGTTGCTGCGCTTATCGAGGTGGGGTTCGTGTATCTGCTAAGGGCAATAGCCTAAGATTATGTGCTATTTTGGTTTGGGTTTGATTTGCTCTGTTATTATCATGGTTGTTGTCAAGAAAACGTCGGGGAGCACTCTAAGTTTTTCTGTTAAGAATTTGTCCATGTGAGCGATGTCTTGGACGTCTATTTTTATTACAACATCGTTTTCTCCGATTACAAGATTTGCCTCGACAACTTCCTTGAAGTCAGAGATTCCTTTAAGAAATTCTCGTTCTGAACCAGATTTTACGGTTATTAGAACATATGCAAGCAAGTCGGTTCACCAATCTACTTATGGTGATGGTTTCTGGCGGAACTTAACTTTTTGGATAAAACCATTTTCCTGAAAAATTGTTACTATTGTACATGTGAACTTGTTTTACTAGAAATTGTGCTGTGCAGAAAAATTTTCAGAAAAAATGTTGTTTTCAACATTCTATTAGGATCCTAAAAGGCAACATGAGCATGTGAATAATCTAGGGCTGCCTTGTAGATTGTTTATTCTCCTCTTGGGATGAGGAGGAATCCGCCTGCGATTGCGATTATGATTCCGACGACTAGGAAGATGTTTGAGAATAGGCTTATGTCACCTGCTGGGGGTGTCAGGGATATGTACGCAAAGAATGCTCCGAGTATTATTAGTGCTAATCCGATCAGTTTTTCGGTAATGGATAGTCCAAGGGGCACATCTGCGCTCATGTCAGAACCTCAAGATTTTACTTTACAGTCTTAAGCTTATTTTAATCTATCTGAGTTACAACACGGTTTTGTAGCATTAAACTCTATTCGATTACTGTGAAGTTTCGGGGTTGTCCGTTTCTGTCAAATATTTTGATGTTTTGTTCGGTCTGGTAGGGGTAGCCGGTTATGAGCATTAGTCTTCCATAAAATTTGTTTAGGTCGGTAACTGAGGGACGTAAAGCGCCTGAGGGGTGTGAGTGAGCAACGCCCATTATCGAGAAATCCATTGGCAGCATGTGAAGCGGAAAGGCTGAGAAGGCTCTTCCATGGGTTGATAGTGGCGGAATCTGGACATCTTCGAGTGTGATTTTCTTTTTGTCGTTTTTGCCTTTTAGCAGAAGGATTGATTCTCGGGGATGGCACATTTGTGCGTAGCTTAGGATGCTGTCCACGACTTGTTGCTTGATGAAAATTTCTTTGTCCACTCTTGTTCCGCCCATTGTTGTTTATATGAAGTCTGTTCAGGGTTGATGTTTTAGTTTTCGGTAGGCTTGTAGGTAGTCCTTTGCGAAGCCGTCAGCATATTTTTCTATGCCGCCCTGAGCATTTGACACGCTTCTGAGATGGTGATAAAATTCATGAAGAATTACAAAAGGATTGTATAGAATGTCTCTGCAAGAAACATGTATTGTTCGGTTCTTATGAACATAGCATCCTGGATTCTTTGAGTAACGTTTTGGCATGCCAACCTTGAGTTTTGGCTCAACCACACCATAGTGGCTACTTAGAAGTTGAAGAGCTTCTGAAGTGTCCTTGGAGAGAATCAAGTAAACGATTTTTGCTTTGAATAAAGGGTCTGCAGTTTCCATGTTAGCCAAGACACATTGGTTTGACTGCAGGGCAACTTTTCTTCTTTTCTACCAGCCATGTTTTATTGTTGAAGGAGTTGCTCCAGCTTGTTCTTTCTCCTTCTTTTCAGCATGCTTAAACTTGCGAAGTTTTACAACGTCGCCTTCCAGTTCAACCCAATAATGGCGATTCAAATGTTGCTGGTAAACAAACTTGTTCACCAGATGCTTCAACTCTTTTGCTGATAAGGAATCGTCATAAACTAAGATTTTGCTGCCGCTTACTTTCACATCAGCGTCAAGCTTAGAAGTTAAGAAACTAGACAAGGACTTGCGGCTTTCCTTTTCCAATTTGCTTAAAGCCACGGTTAGCTTACGTTTCCCCCTCAGAAACAACATTTTCGACACTACGACAACATCATACACATTCGGTTTTTATTAGTTTAACGAAAAACGAGAAACATCAAAACCTATTGACAAAAACAACTCTTTAGGGCTTTGAATTAAGTAGAAGGTAGTACCCCAACCAAAATAAAACTGAGCCATCAGGGGGAGATAAAGCTAGTTTTAGATCGGGGTACCACGCACCCCAAAAACTACCTCGCCAGTAATAAAGATTGCTGAAAGCCACCAAAAAAATACAACATAAGAGTTGAATGGTGGATGGTAGTTAACATTCATAAAAATATACGAATTAATGAAAAACTACGTGCTATAATGAAGATAATACTACGAAAACAGCTTACGATTTAGACATGTGCTAGAGCTATTTTCTTTTTTGGTTGTTGTTGTGGCAGAAATTCGATTACTGTTTTTGTTCCTGTTTTGGTGTATTCTGATTCTGTTGGACGTACTTTTTTTCCTGTAGATAACTGAATGAAAGCCATGGCTGCAAGTGCAAAAGGACAAGTTGTATCTTTGGTATTAAGAAACTCGTGAATATGCTTTGAGAATCTACAGCCTTCAACATGAAACAGATACTTTCCATCCTCAATCTCATCAATATCAACCCACTTTGCAGCCCCATTTTTTAGAAGATTTTCTAAAAAGTTCTCCAAAATCTTGCCAGAGCTTTCTTCGTCAACTAGATTAGGATTCTCTTTATGGACAACCATATTGATGTTATCAAGAATTGGATGAATAAGCGAAGCCTCTCCAGTGCCCAAAATATCTTTTACTGACTTCTGATATGCAAATAGCACGGTGTGAAAGAAACTACACATGTCAACAGGACGATTTTGCATACTTATCACACGATAGAATGCATTTTTCATCATAAAAGCTTCATGAATACTGAATAAGGATTAGAAATTATTCAGAAACCAACTCTACTGTACTAACGTTCTTGCCTATGTCTGCTCTTTTTCTTTTGATCGTCTGCCAAGTACCCAAAAGAAAAAGGTTTTGCTATTGGTCCCTTTAGGTCTACCAAAATGAAGCTTACATCTGCCATCATTTTTCCAAAAAGATTTCTGTTTTCAGCAAAAAACTCCTTGTAAGCAGCATAATCTTTGTGTAAAGAAATTGTAATAGCATCTGCTCCTAATCCATCAGCCCTCGCCGTAAACACGATTTCAGGATGGCTCATTGCCCACTCTTCTGATCTGTCTTCAATTTCTGGAACCTGATTCATATTGAATTTTACAAAAGAAAACGCTAAAATCTCATAGCCTATTTTAGCAAAATTAGGAATTGCAGAAAAATGCGATATATAGCCCTCTTTCAGCAACTTACCCTTCAGCCGAGACACAGTTGCCTGAGAAACACCCAACTCCTTAGCAACTTGGCTATCGCTTCGATTGGAGTCCTTCAAATATTCGAAAAGAAGCCTAAACAAGGTTGATGATCCGTCAGGACTTCTCTCCATTCACTACACATTCCTGAGAGACGAAATGAATACAATAAACATACTATTAACTTTTTGTTCGAAATCCGAACAACAATTCTTCAACTTGAACTAAAATTAGAAATGAAAATGAAGAAAAAATACAACAATAGACTGAATTCAACACAGACATTTTGTAGATACACAAGTTTTGAATTGTATTCTATCAAATTTTGACCATTTACTATTCGTCACTCATCAGTTAAGTATTTGAAAGAAAAGTGTTTTGCAATTGGACCGTTAAGGTCAACAAGAATAAAATGAACCTCAGACAGCAAATCTCCCCATGTACGCTTATTATCTGCAAGGAACTCCTTGTAGTCAGCATAATTTTTGTGCACTGAAATGTTTATAGCATCCATCCCCATGCCTTCTGCCAATGCATCAAACAATATCTCGGGATGATTTTTCGCCCAACTTTTTGCTATTTTTTTAATTTTAGGAAAATTCTCCATCACTTTATCCATATTGAACTTAACAATGGAAAATGCCAAAATTTCATAACCCATTTTAGACAGGTCAGGAATTGCAGAAAAATGCGATATATAGCCCTCTGTCAGCAACTTACTCTTCAGCCGAGACACAGTTGCCTGAGAAACACCCAACTCCTTAGCAACTTTACTGTCAGACATGTCGGAATCTTTTAGATACTCGAACAGAAGCTGAAACAGTATTTTCTTTGTTCCACCCAGTTTTCGCCCCATAATGTAACACAGTCCTAAAAGAAAGTATGAATACAAATAAAATACATTATTAACTTTTTGTTCGAAAATAGACCATATACACACCATGTCGAAATAAAATTAAATAAAATGAGAAAAAATGATAAAAAACAGAACTGACATCGAAGGCAAGTTATCACTAACAACGAAATCTAATCAATTTTTCACAACAAATTTCAAAAAAATAGCTACGTTAAACCACTAATCGGCAGACATTTCCTCCAACTTAGCTGGAAGATACTCATCAACAATATATGTCAAACCATACCTGCTGAAAGCCTCTTGCTCCGCCTTCTTCTTGATCTTAAGAAACGTCTTGATCTCCCGCTTCCACAAATCCCCAGTATATCGGGGGTCTTTCTCAAGCTCATGAAGCCTCTTAATATCAATGTCCGTCAACGGGTCAGTGGGCAACTTGTAGTCAACAATGTCAGTAGCGTAAACTCCGCCCCATTTGGCATCAGGAGTTGTCAATCCACGGAGATGAGCAGCATTAGCAGAACCGGAAATAATAACCATGGCAATGTGCATTCCCCACGGGTCACCGTCAGTGAATATGAAAATTGGAAGCTCAAGCTCGCGGTTCAGACGGTTCAGGAAGTGACGGGTGGCTCTAGGCGCTTGTCCTGCAGTCAAAACAAGAAGTGCATTAAATTTTTCATGAACTCGCTCCTCAATGAAACGAGTAAACAAGCCACCTTTCTCTATGGCTATAACCTTGTCACAGCCATTCTTTGCAAACTCTGCAGAAACAACAGAAGGACCAATCATAACGCCATCAGGATGAGAAGTCATGTTAAGCTGTTTTCCCTCATATCCGGGAACAGTATATTCTATAGTTAAATCCCCAAACAGGGCAGAACGCTCCTCAGGGAAGACATTAAAGTCCTCACGGGCAAAACCTGTCGCAGTCTCCAAGTCTGTAAGTATGTTGTTGGATTCTTGTTGGTCCTTGAAGGTCATCTCATATGCTTGAGCAGAATAGGTACACATCCCTGAGAGTCGACGTTTTGCGGTTCTTCACAAGCTCGCTGGCAAAAAAACCAGCCCAAACCATCTGCGTAAAAGGCTTGATGTGGCGAATGTTTCTGGCGTTCCGTTTAACGCTTTTCTCTCCAAGAATATATTGACGAACGTCAGGGCTATAGTAAATGTTCTCTGTTGAACGGCTCGGCATCTCTACCCAAGGAAACTTGCCCTCTTCCATCTGATCATATAGGCCGCTACCAAAACCTCTAAGGTCTTTTAGAACATGTTCACTCTTCTTTTTAGCTGTTTTTTCATAATCAGTCGGTTTCATACTTTCTCACATTCTTCATCAACAATTCAATGTTTGGCGGTTCACTCTTTCCAGCCAATTCAGTAGAAAACTCTGCAATCTTAGGCAAATACTTGGAGAAAACAGACAAACGCTTCTTCTCCTTAGCTACATGCTCCCTCTTTGCCAAAAATGTCTGCAAACGGCGAGCAACCTCGCGAATACCATTTAGAATCTCGCTCTTTACCTCAGGCCTGTCTGCAATAAACTCTTTGCCCACAGTCTTATAGGGAACCTTTGTGCTGCACAAATGAACCAGAATAGCTATAGGCATACCCGAAGCAACCTTGTATCTTCTCCAGTTTATTGACCGAATAACCCTGACAGAAACATCGCTTGCTTCATCATACAAAAGCGGAATCTTGTTAGCAAACCTGTAAACAACAATATCATCCTTCTTGGGAATGTCACCACCATACGCAATGGCAGTCTCCACAATAAACGGGTGCCCAGCATAAGTAGAAGGCTTTCTCTGGGAAACCGCAATAAACTCAGGCTTTAGCTCCTTAAGAATTCCAGCCCTAAGCAAATCTTCACCCAAAGGAGACAAACAACTCGCATCCGGAGGCAGAAAATCAGTATATCTCTTCATCATCCGAACAAGTCGAACAATCTCAGCAGGCTTAAGCTTCCTAGGATTCTTAGTTCTGACAAGACCAGAAGCAGAAAGCAAACGAAGAATATACACCCGCTCAACTTTCGGAAACATCTTCTGCAAAAATTCGCCCATATCCGCGGCTTTAATTGTCTTCAACTGAGACTTGATCTGGTCTTCAGCTAGTCTGCCAAAGAATTTCCTGTACTTCTTAGATTTGTTGTTTGTTTCAACAAGTTTAGTGATGTGTTCAGGTTTTAGGCGTTTTGGGTCAGGTGTTCTTATGAATCCCGCAAAATCTAGAAAGCTCAAAGAAGTGCCTTGACCTACGCGATGGAAATGTTTTCGCATAAAGTCCAGAAGATTCTTAGAGGATGTGACTCGGATAAGGCGTTGGATTGTCTCGACATCTACGCCGTATGGATGGGCTAATGTTTCTGTTGGCGGGGCAGGCATCTTTGTTGTTGCCCGATTGAACATGTATAGTCTGCCTTTTGGGTCAACAAACCGTATGTCAGCGTAAGGAGTCAGTAATGCAGTCTGTTTCAGATATTCCAGAATCTTGGACATTGCCCTGTAATAGTCGCCTTCCAGAGAATACTCAACAATGGTTCCCCGCCAGTTCTCCTTGTTTCTCCTTGTCTTACGGTCCAAAACAAGGGGACGGTTCCTCTGGATATCTATCATCATCTTAAACTCGTAAACCTTAGAGCCGCCAGTGCTTGACTTGATAAGAACAGGCTTGTGAGTAGTAATTTGACCATAAAGAATGGACATTTTTCCACCCAAACCAAAAGTTCCACGCGCCTGCTTCAGCTTATAGTTTGAGCCAAACAAAACCTGACCAAAAGCAGAAGGAATATGGCGCGCAGCAATCCCTGAACCGTTATCCATGACCATCAAGCGGTACACGCCATTTCCAGAGTCCGATGCAGTGTGGACGCCTTCTTCTTCAGTCAGCCGCACATATACTTCTGGTGGCACATTAATTTGGTCAGCAGAATCAAGAGAGTTCTCCACTATCTCACGGATAGAAACGAAAACTGCGCGAGAAGGATTAGTGAAACCTGCAATGTCTCTGTTACGATAGAAAAAGTCTGCGGGGCTAATTTCCTGAAAAGTTACCAATGCCGATTCGCACCGCCCCTCGAGATTTTAGGCTGTGAAAGCACTGTTTTCGATGGTTCTGCGTCGCATCCTCGGTTTTTTTGGCTGAAAACAGCTTCAGAACGGCATTGTATGATATGTAGCAACATGGCAGGGTCATTCTTAATTCTGTATGATGGCTATTTCAATGTTTTTGTCAAAAATAAAGATTGCCAATTTTTGCATGTGCAACAGCGTTTTTGGGGCTACTCGCGGTATGTTGGTTCCCAGAGCTGAAGCCTCTGTTTTTTGAGTTCTCGGCGCTTCTTGTGCAAGAAACGGTAAACAGTTCCATGCAGACTTCCTCCAATCAGCATATTCACAGCCTCCCGCGCAATCGATGCCTGATCAGGATAACCGATAATAGAAATGGTGTGACCGTAAACCGAAATGTTTGCTTCACTTAGCTCTTCGATTATTCTTCGGGTTTTGCCTTCTTTTCCTATGACTCTGCCTTTTAGCCGCTTCAAGTCAGATGGAGACCTGCCAACAATATCTCTAAGCTCGATTACTTCAAACACAATCTCGTCATCGTCAAGAAGCCTAAAAGCGTGTTCTGGAGCAAAGCCTCTACCTATAGCAGTAACAACTTCTTTAGCCCTGAACAGAACCGTTGGATCATCCGCATCTGCAGGAATAGTTATCTGAACAGAACCAGATTCGCTGTCCACATCCAAACATACAGACAGCTTCCGCTCTATAACATTCTTTACAGAGCCATCTGGACCAACAAGAGCCCCAATACGTTCTCCCGGAATCTTAACATATGATTTACTTCCTTCCAACTGTAACCTTCCTGTACATTTCATCTACTGACATTATGTCTGAAACTTTCCTCTTGAAATACTTATGCAAATTTTCAAGGTCTCTACGCAGAAACTTCTCTGCCATCGGATGCTTAACCAAAACTGATTGGGCAACATCAAAAATTACTGGCTTATCATTCCAGATCATGACATTATATTCACTAAGATCAGCATGCACCAATCCAGCTTCAACATAGAGTAGCTTAACATAGTCTAAAAGCATCTCAAAAATCTGGTCAGGGTCTTCAAGAACCACTTCCTTCATTAGTGGTGCACGCTCGCCGTCTTTTCCAATAAAATTCATGACAAGAACATTCTTCTGTATAGCCAAAGGCTCAGGAACATTCACTCCTGCTTCTTTTGCGCGCTGCAGATTCTTGTATTCTTTCTGAGCCCAAGTGTAAATTAAGGAACGTGTATCTCTCTTGACATGAGCAAATCGGGGGTCACCCTCTATGTAGGGAATCATTCCCTTCTTGAAGTCTGCTGAGCTAGTAAGATAGATTTTGATTGCCAACTCGTTTCCTTCAGTGTCTTTTCCATAATAGACTCGTGCTTCTTTTCCTGCATTCACAACTCCATGAATCTCGTCAATTATTCCTTTGTTCATGAAGTCGTAGACGACCATTAGTGTTGATTTGTCAAAAACTTCTTCGATGACTTGGTAATCTTCGCTCCGCTTGTTCTTCATCAAAGACCCGATTTCGTATGCTTTTTGCTTGCGGCTAAGCCGTTTATCCACTTTATCTCTAAAAGACACAGCTGACCTTCCTACATCCAGTGAAGTATGTTTACCTATTTAGGTCTCTCTGCAACAGGTTTTTGAGAAGCGCTATTAATTGCTTGTTTAATACTGTTTGTTAGAACGAAAGGTGACCATGAGATGAAGTTTGTTAAGCAAGAAGAAAAAGAGTGGCTAAAAAGACAGGGATATTCTAAGAAGATTTTGCTTACAGAGGATGACCTGAAATCTAAAGGAAACATTGTTCAGATAGTCAAAAATGAGGCACACACAGAAATAAAGCCCCACTATCATGAAAAAATGAAGGAAATTTATCATATCTTGGAAGGAAACGCAATTGTCTTCTGCGGTGACACAAGAGTAAGAGCAAATCCAGGAGACACACTACTTTGTGAACCCAGAGAAGTTCATGGAGTAGTCAATGACACAAACAAAGACTTTGTGTTTGTTGTCTTCAAAATAGAAGCAAAAGATGACGATATGTACTGGGCAGAATAGACTAAATTTTCACTATTTGAGCATGCGGAATTCCGCATATTTCCAAAACCGCTTCGGGGTGAACAAGACCCTGCTCTATTGCTTTTTTTACGATATTATTTCCGACCATGTTTACTATTGTTGATTCTCTCATCAACTCAATAGCCTCGGCTACAGGCATTTTTGGTCCTTTATAGAATTCTTCGCCAATATTGAAAACAATTTTTCCTTCTCGCAGAACCTCGCCTAACAGTTCCTCATCACAGGCTGCAAGAAGCACATGTTCTCCGCACTTGGTAAGCTTGGCGTAGACTTCCAAGGTGTAGCCCACTAAAGTGTTGATATGGATGACCTTGCACCGCAGGCTTCGCAAACAAGAAACAGGAAGCGTTTGTCTTTGACGATTTTTGTGTCTGGTCTGGTGCAAACTGGACAAACTACAAACTCTTTGATGTATCTCTGGATGAGCCTCTCAAAGGTGTCGTTGTAGAATTTTCCTTGAAAGATTGCTCGGTTTCTCTGCATGGTTGCGGCTGTAGCCATTTCTTTTGAAAAGAACTTGAGTACATGACGGGGGTCTCTGTTAAGGGCGTCACATATGTCTTTGAAGTTCGTGAGGATTGTTCGCATACCATTGATGAAGCTGCGAGGCTGTGGAACCTCAAATCTTTTGTGCTCACGAATATCTGAAGGAAGCTGCGACTGAGCACGTCCAAGTAATTCTTTATAGTCCATCCCTAACGCCTATCCCCTACAGGAGTTTTGCCTTCAATAAAAGCCCTTCTCTTTTTCACAGCAATAAATTGACGATTAGTTTCTGGGTTTACCACAACGTATATTTAGTTTGCCGAGACTGTTTTTTGTGATATTTGGGGGAAAATAATGGGATTTTTCGACAGTGTAATTGCCGTTTTTTCGAAGATTGCCTTCAGGTTCGAGTTTTTGTTTCCCCAATTCATCGGCTATTTCATAGGTCAAAAACTGAAGGAATACAAACAGAAGGGCTGGATTGAAGACTATAAAGTCAAATCCAAAAGAAAAGAAAAATACCATTACTTCTTTGACATGGACATATTTCTGAACATCGAAGGAGGTGAATTACCGTGGCTGAAGAAAAGAAGGGACACGTAAAAGTCACCCTAGACTTGGAAATAAACGCTCCACTGATGGAAATGCTAAAAGAAAGCATGGAAAACGTACCCCACATGGTCCAGATGATGTCAGAACAGATGAAAAAAAAGGAGTGATTATTCAACACTCTAAGGTTTTGTTCATCGGGAAACCAACTGAACTCGGATGAAGGGCACCCTCTAAATCTGGAAACACAAACAACACCACAACACACCATTTATTTGCATACACAACAGAAAATGCTTAAATCTTAACTTGACAATCGGGTAATAAGAAAATTTATGGGGGCCCGTAGCTCAGTTTGGTTAGAGCGCCAGGCTCATAACCTGGTGGTCGCCGGTTCAAGTCCGGCCGGGCCCACCTAAAGGGCTACATTTTCTTTGGTTTGTTTTATTGCATCAATCATATATACAACATGTAAAGACAACTTTATTCATGCCACTGATTATTGCTGAGGGTCTTTCAAAGAATTACGGTAATGTAGTTGCTGTTGATGACCTGAGTTTGTCACTTGATGAGGGCTCAGTTACGGCGTTGATTGGTCCTAATGGCGCAGGAAAGACTACGACGATCAAGATGCTTCTTGGTTTGTTGAAGCCTGACAAGGGCACAGTGAAGGTGTTTGACCAGAAGCCTTGGGACAATACTTCTATTCGGTCTATGATTGGTGTTGTTTATGAGAAGGCGTTTTTTCCTGCTCATCAGAAAACTTTGGAGTATCTTCAGAGGGTTTGCAGAATTTTTGGTGTGCCCGAGTCTAGGGCTATGGAAGTTTTGGAGCTAGTAAGTTTACAGGATGCGTATGACCGCAAGATTAGGGCGCTTTCTGCTGGGATGCTTCAGAAGTTTGCTATTGCGCATGCGTTGGTTCATGAGCCCAAGTTGATTGTTGCTGATGAAATGACGGCAAATCTTGATCCTCAGGCGCGTAGTGAGTTGCTGGATTTGGTTTTGCAGCTCAACAAGAACAGGAAGGTGACGTTTCTTCTTTCATCTCATATTCTGCCCGAGTTGAGCAGGGTTTGTGATTCTGTGGCGATTATTAACAGGGGCAGGGTTTGGGCTTTTGGAAAACTGTCGGAACTTTATGACAAATACGCCATTGGAATCATCAGAATCTCCACTGACAGCCCAGAACTGCTTGCTGCTGAGCTTAGAAAATTGAGCTATGTTAAAGATTTGAGGACAGACATAAGGGGAATCTCCGTGCGCGTGGCAGAGGGAAAAGAGGATGAGCTTTATGAGGACACTCCCAAACTGGCAAAAAAGGTGAAAGCCAAAATTTTGGGCATAGAAACTGGAAGCGCCTCTCTGGAAGAATTGTACAGGTTAGCAAGCACTTCAAAAAAAGGAGGCAACACAGTTGGGTAAGGGCAAGCCGTTTCTGGAAGTTTTTGCCTCTGCAGTTCATGAAGACTACCGTTTTCCGTTCCTTGAGATTTTTGCTTTTCTTTATGCACTTGGAACGTTTGTTTTAGCAAATTTCAGTGCCAGTATTCCAACCCAAATTGCCACAAACGAGGCTGCAGCATATACTGTAACAACATCGCTTCTTAGCGGTTCTCTTATCGTATTCATTATCGTAGTACTCAAGAACGTTGCTTACGGCTTGGGAAGCGACCTAGAGAAAGGAATAGTTCAAACATACTTCTCTTACCCGCTCAGAAGATGGAAGATTTTAACCGCAAAACTGCTTTCAGCCATAGGAGTTTCTTTGCTCCTGTTTCTTGGCATCCAGACTTCGGCACTTTACATTTTGGCTCCAGACATCATTTTGCCGCAAATTGGCACAGTAATTTTGACATACGCTGCAAGCTTGAGTTTTCCCCTCTTTATTTCCGCAATCATGCTCCTGCTCACACTGATACTGCGAAGAGGCGGCATAGCACTTGTTGTTGGCATCGTCCTGTACTTTTCTATGAGCATAGTTTCTGGATTAGCGTTTGTTTTTGCGTTTGCAACCGAATCGCCGTTGCCTCTTCAAATCATTTCCATAATTTCCCCAACATATGCGTTGCAGTACCATTATGGTAGTTTGTCAAACTTTTTTTCAGTATCATGGACTCCGACACTGTCTGAAACCATGCTTTATGTTGGTGCCAGTTATGCAATTGTGGCTTCATTGTTTGTTCTAGGATATGTCTACTTTACTAGGAGGCTTAACCTGTGAAACGGTGGACAATAATTCTGGGACGTGCAGGCACAACTCTCATTGCAATAAGCTTAGCCCTGCTCCTTGTTTCGGTTATTCCTCAGCCTCGAATATCCACAAGCTCAGGAAGTGGATACCTGTCTTATGATGCCGTTATTGTTGCCTTTAATCATCCCGACCTTACTCCACAAATGACACTAAACGTATCTGTCACTGCTGAGGGAAGCTCTCTTAAAGTCTACATGCTAGAAACCAACCTTAAATTCGATACAACCACTGGAAGATACGGATTCAATTCAACAGACCTGCAACAGATAGTAGATGAGCATCCTGAACAGGTACTGTGGGAACACACCGTTGAAGGCAGTTACGAAAGGACGTATTCTCCGACAAGAATCGTGAATGCTACAGTTGTTGTTTACAATCCGACTTCAGAAAATGCCACATTAAATTATGACATAACTTTAACGAGCAGTTTAGCGCCTGAAAACAAAGTTCAAAACATAGCATACTGGATAGCGCCCATAGGAATCGTGATGGCACTACCGTGGATAATAACCATCTGGATACAGAGAACACACAAATAGCATAACCTCATTTCCTGAAAAAAGGAAGGAACGTAACGTGAGAAGCGACCTTGACAATATTCTAGCTGAAAATAATGCACAAGCCCTGCTTCTTTACTCGGACAGCCACAGAGATGCCAACATGTTTTATCTGACAAACTTTCTTGCTCCTGACCCATTCATCTACCTAAAACGAACCGACACAGAGCCGACTATAGTAGTTAGTCAGATGGAGTATCCCAGAGCCCAAAAACAGTCCATCATCAAAGACGTAAAGTCATACTTTGATTACAATTATCTGAAGGTCATAAAGTCCGCCAAGGAGCTTCAGCTAGGTGGCATGAAGTTTATAGCAAAAGTTGCAGAAGAAGAGCTGGGAAAGGGAACTAGGATTTGTGTGCCTCCAGATTTTCCTGTGTTTTTGGCTGATGTGCTACGAAAAGAGGGCTTAATTATTGAGCCGATGCTGGGTGTGGTCGAGAAAGCCAGAGAAACCAAGGACAAACAGGAAGTAGAAACAATCAAAAAGATACAGCAAGTCAACGAGAAAGTTACATCTCAAGCCATAGAGATGATAGCAAACTCAGAAGTAGGTGCAAACAAGGTTTTGCTGTATAACGGTGAGCCGTTGACTGTTGGAAATGTTAAATCGTTTTTTGGGAGCCAGTTTCTAGAATATGGATGCTTGCCTGAAGAGGACATCATAGTTGCGTGTGGACCAAAATCTTCCGACCCCCACTACTTGGGCGAACCTGAAGACAGATTGAAGGCAGACCAGCCTATAATCTTGGATATTTATCCGCGGAGTATCCAGAATCGATACTGGACAGACATGACCCGAACCGTAGTGAAAGGCAAAGCCTCGGGCAAGCTCAAGAAGATGTTTGAGACGGTTTTTGAGGCAAAAAATGCTTCAATGGACGCAATAAGAGCTGGAGTGGTTGCTGAGGACGTTTATGACATCTGCTGTGACGTACTAGAGAACAGTGGATATGAAACCACAAGGAACGGAAACAGGGTTACTGTAGGAATGACTCATGGTCTTGGGCATGGGGTAGGTCTGCAGATACATGAAAGCCCGAGAATAAGCGAATTTTCCTCAAATCCACTGGATGAGCATGTTGTTGTTACAGTGGAGCCTGGAATATACGACCCATCCATTGGCGGAGTAAGACTGGAAGATACCATTGAGGTTACAAAATCGGGTTACAATAATCTGACAAAAATGGAGACCATACTAGAAATTTAAAGTTGGCGATTTAGCCTCCGCTCATGAGAGACATCAGCATCACGTTGTCGCCTTCGGACAGTTTGGCGTCTAGTCCTCCGAGTTGTCCTATGAAGATTCCGTTGATTGTCACGGAGAAGCCTGTTTTGATGTTGCTTACTCCTGGTTCGTAGACTTCTTTTTTGAAGGCTGCGCCGTGAATTCCTGCCAGCTTGTTTAGCAAATCTGAGAGATGGGCATTATCGTCCATTTCGAGTAGTTCTTCTTTTTTGTTTAGCATGTTTTTGATGTAGCCGAGATATTGAACTTTAACCTGCAAGTCTATTTCACCTGCCCTTAACCAAACATCCATACAGATGTGTGTTCTGCTATTATTTTGGATTGAATCTTATTTATCAGTTATGCGTCGGTTATGCGTGCTTTTGCTGTGTGTGAGTGGCTGAAATAGGGGACTGTTTTTCATTAATGATGCGATGTGTATTGGAAAGAACATCGATAAAATAAATAAAGTTGGCTCAAAAAACGATTATAATAACGTTTCTGTTGAGGCTAAAAGATAAAGATTAATATTTATCTATCTGATTCACCTATCCTCTCCAAAAGTTGATCGACGGAGGATTATGATTGAGTTTCGCTAAACGAGTTCTTTATGTAGACTTGACATCTGGGAAAACAGAAGTCAAACCCCTAGATATGAAACTGGCTAAAGAATACATCGGAGGCATCGGGCTTGGAATGAAACTGTGGTTAGACCATTCCAAAGCAGGTGTTGACCCCTTCAGTCCCGAAAACCCTCTGATTTTCATGACCGGACCCCTGACAGGAACAATGGCACCATCAGCAGGCAACAGCTATGCTGTGGTATCAAAGTCACCTTTAACCGAAACCATCGGTGAAGCAAAAGCTCACGGTTTCTTTGGCTCTGAAATAAAAAGAGCAGGATACGACGTTATCATTTTCACTGGCAAATCCGAGAAACTGGTTTATGCGTGGATTGATGATGATTCTGTTCAGCTTCTTGATGCTGAGCACCTGAAGCATATGTCACCTGCAGAGACTGATGAAACAATCAGAGAAGAACTTGGCGACTTCTATATTCGCGTTTCAGCCATTGGTGAAGCAGGAGAAAAGCTTGTTCGAATCGCATGCATAATCAACGACGAGTACCGTGCCATTGGAAGGGGCGGTATGGGAGCTGTTATGGGCGCCAAGAACTTGAAGGCTGTTGCTGTTCGTGGAACAAAAGACGTTAATGTTTCTGATCCTGAAGCGTTTACTGAGTTTGTGCGAACAGTTCATGAGCGCATGAAGGGACCTGCCACAAGAAAGTATAGGACTTTGGGTACTCCAGAGAACGTTCTTGTTTTGAATGCTTTGGCTTCTTTGGCTACACGAAACTTTACTAATGCAACCTTTGAGGGCGCAGAGAAAGTCAGTGGTGAATATTTGAATGAACATTACGTCAAGAAGATTATTGGCTGTGCAACCTGTGGTATGCGCTGTGACCACATTGCAGTGGTTCCTGAGGGAGAATACAAGGGCAGTACTTCTCGTGTTGAGTTTGAGTGCCTGTGGTCTTGTGGTCCTCTCTGTGGCGTCGACCGCCTAGACGCAATCATTGAAGCAATCCGCCTAGCAGACTATTACGGCATGGACGGAATCTCCATCGGTGTAGTAGTTGCAATGGCAATGGACTGCTACGAGCATGGCTTAATCACTGACAAGGATACTGACGGCTTGAAACTTAATTTCGGCAACCATGAAGCTCTTGTGGAGGCAATCAAAAGAATCGGAACCCGAACTGGCTGGTTCGGAGACACCTTTGCTGAAGGAACAATGAGGGCAGCTAAAATAATTGGCAAAGACGCCTACAAGTACGCTAACCATATCAAGGGAATGGAGCTTCCAGGCTACGACCTTAGAACATTGCAGACTGCTGCTTTGGGCTTTTCTGTTTCGTTCCGTGGGGCTTGTCACCTTCGGTCTGGTGCTTATTCGCCTGATGTAAAGGGCAAGGTTGACCGCTTCAAGATTGAGAAAGGAAGAGGAAAACTGATCATGGACGGCGAAGACCTCTACAATGTTGTTGATTCTTTGATTTTATGCAAGTTCTCTAGGGGAGTCATGTATGACGGCCTTAAGGACATGGCAAAATACTATGAGCTGGCAACAGGAATACCCATGACTGCAGACGATTTGCTGAAGGACGGCGAGAGAATCAACAATCTTGCCAGAATGATTAACGTTCGTGAGGGCAGAGGAACAAGGGAGTTTGATCAGCTGCCATGGAAGATTCTGAACTTCCCAGTTCCAGAAGACTGTATTGCAAAGGGAGTTCATGTGAAGCAGGAAGAGTTCGATATTGGCCTTGACGACTATTATCATGTTCGTGGCTGGACCAAGAATGGTGTTCCCACTCCTGAAAAGCTTAAAGAACTTGGGCTAGAGGACTTGATTCCGATAGCCAAGAAGTACATGTAGGAGGATGAGTGTAGATGCCAACAATTCATGAGAAAAAGTTTGTTTCTGGCGACCCTGCAAAGTGTATTGGCTGCTGTGTCTGTGAGTATGCTTGTTCAATGAAGCATGAGGGTACCTATAATCCTACAAAGTCTCGTATTCGGGCTATTCGTTTGAATTCTTTTGTGAATTTGGCGGTGTCCTGTAGACTCTGTGAGGATTCTCCTTGTGTTAATGCTTGTCCACGCGATGCTTTGAAGCAGTCTGACGAGACGGGTCTTATAATGGTTGATGAGGACAAGTGTAACGGCTGTGGATGGTGTATCGAAGCCTGCGATTATGGCGCTATTCAGTTGCATCCTGAAACCAGGAAGGTGTTCGTTTGTGACCTCTGTGACGGTCAACCCCAATGTGTTGAGTGGTGTCCAGAAGAAGCTTTGGATTTCACAACCAAGGACGTTGTTTCGCAGAAGGCAAGGATAACAGCAGTAAAGAAGCTGTTCCAAGACGCACTAAAGTCTGAAGGACAATAAACATCCCTTTTTGTTGGAGCCTTTTTTGCTCCAGCACAACCAATTTTTGTTTCCGTTTTTAGGGCAGTATTTGTTGTAGTAGGTTTGCTAGATTTTTTGCTGTCATTTCGAGTACAGGTGTTAGTCCTTCTCCGAAGCTTGTGTCCTGCGGCTGAATTATTAGCAGCGCGATTTTTGCTTTTGTTGTTTGTGTTAGGTAATCGCAGAATATTCTTAGTGGCAGGGTGTGGGTTGAGATTGAGGTTTTTCTTATCAGCTGCTCTGGGTCTGCCAGTGTTATGGTTCCTGCGGGCTGGTTTATCATTCCTGCGTCTATGAGCATTATGTGTGTGGGCTTGAAGGCGACTATCTGCTGCATGTAGCTTTCTGGGATTGTTTCTGCTTCGATTATGTACACGTTTTTTGAGGCTTTGTTTTTCAGGTTTCTTGTAACCTGCACGCCTACGTTATCGTCCTTTCGGAACGGGTTTCCGATCCCTGCTATGACCACCTTTTCAGCATCAATGAACCATTCTTGTAGGGTTTGCTCGATTGTAGGTTGTCGTTCTGTTTCAGCCATTGCATGTGCCCTTCTTATCAGTTAGTTGAATGACAAAAATGCAATTAAAGATTGCAGTTTACAGTTCGGTATATTTTTCAGAAAAAAGGTTAATAACTATAATTAAAATTTAGTTTAGTATTAACTGATGCACTATCAATAAATAGGTAAGTTTTACTTTTAAGGTTTTTTGCGCGCGCGCCCTTGCTTTCATTTTCAATATCAGACGACAAGGGCATTCAAAGGATTTCAAGCCATTATACAGGTGTACATTTTTTTGGTTAAAATTTAACCTCAAACCCAAACAATTAAACTTCTGCACGCTTGCACGTCTAAACGCTTCACTTCTCTTTCTTTTCCCTTTCTCTGCGCGCGCAGAACCGTTGAAAAAGTGCTAGCTTCGTTTATCCGTTTATGAGGTTTGTTGGTTTTACTCTGAGTTCGTCTAGTGCTAGTTGTTGTGGTGTGAGTCCCATTGCCAGTCCTAGTAGTTGTGGGTAGTGAAGTACTGGGAGTCCAAATTTTTCTTGTAGCAGTTTTTCTATTCTGGGCTGGTTTATGTCAAACATCATGTGACAGAATGGGCAGACAGTAATCAACGCCTCTGCAGACACCGCCTTGACGTTGCGCAGCTTGTTGCCTGCAAGACGCAAAGGAATCTCATCATTAACCCCAATAATCGGCGCACCACAACAGTCCGTCTCAAACATGTAATCTAGGCACTCAGCGCCCGTCGCCTCAATAAGCCTCTTCAATATAACGGGATTTTCGGGGTCATCAAAACCAATGTACTTTGCTGGACGCAAAATATGACACCCATTATGCTCCGCAACCTTAAGACCAGTCAAAGGCTTTGTTACGGCTTGCTTGATTTTGTCCAAACCAACATCCTCTGACAACGCCTGTATCAGATGACGGACACGAATCTTGCCGCCCTCAACCTGCATGCCAACCTCTTTCAGGAGTTCATTGACACGGGCTTTGAGTTTCTTGTCCTCTGCAAGACTCTTATTCACTTTACGTAGGGTTCCTGCACAGCCCGGACACAACGTCAAAATATCCAAGCCCTTCTGTTCAGCCAAACTTAGGTTCCGTGCAGCCAAAACAAGCATCGCCTCATGCTCTACAGAATCTATCGGCAAACCACAGCAATTGAATTCGGGCATCTCAACCAACTCAACACCCAACCGCTCTAGCACTATACGTGATGAAACTTCATAGCTTGGAATCCTGTAAGGAATAACACAACCCAAAAACAGCAGATACTTCAAAATTTATTTCTCCTTCTTTGCAACCTCAGAAACAGACAACAAATCAAACAACTTAGCAATATCATCAGTGTTAGCTTTGGGCAAAGCAGGCAAACCCCGCTCCAACCGCTTCTTCTGTCTCAGCTCAGGAATCTTGTAAGCATAGCCAGTCTTCATTATATTGTCGGTTAACTCCTTGAAAACCTGAGGAACAATACCTTCACGCACGGCAATGTTTCTTAGGGCTCTGAAAACTCCTGCAAGGTCAACGCCCTGAGGACAATGGTCAACACACGTAAAACAGGCAGCACACAACCATAGTGCTTCACTGCCAAGAATCCTGTCCTTCATCCCAAGCTGAGCCATACGCATAAGCTTACGGGGATGATACTCAGCACTGTAACGTGCAATCGGACAATCCGCAGCACACGTGCCACACTGAAAACACATCCTCAGCTTCTCAAAACCCGCAACATCCTTCATCTCATACTTGAACTTGGGGTCCAAATCGCCCATAGTAATCAGCCTAGACCTTCCAGTTTCGCTAGCAGCCTTCTTCTCAGACATCAAAGATAACCCCACAAACCGCCAAATTTCGCACATTTATCGGAGTGTAAATCAAAGGAAAAACGCCTTTAATAAACGATACTAAATATGAACAAAAAAATAAGAAAAAACGGTAAAAGAAAAAAATACCGTTACAGAGCTCTATTTTGCTTTCTTTTTCTGGATATACTCGTGGATACCATTTGCGGCCGTCTTGCCTGCGCCCATGGCACTGATTACTGTAGCTGCACCGCTTACAACGTCACCGCCAGCATAGACGCCCTCTTTCGTAGTTGCGCCGTCCTCTTCCTGCGTAACAATGGTGCCCCACTTCGTAGTCTCAAGACCTTCAGTAGTTCTTTGAATCAAAGGATTAGGAGTCTGACCGATAGCGATGATTGCGGTGTCGATGTCCATCATGAACTCGGAGCCTTCAACAGGAACAGGTCTGCGCCTTCCCGAAGCATCAGGTTCGCCAAGCTCCATCTTGATGCACTCCATGCCGTTTACCCAGCCGCTCTCGTCACCGACAAACTTGACAGGATTAGTCAACAGCCTAAAGATGATACCTTCCTCTTCCGCGTTCTCTGCCTCTTCAGCACGGGCAGGAAGCTCCTCACGTGAACGCCTGTACACAATGTAGACTTTTTCTGCACCCAAACGCAGACTGCAACGCGCAGAGTCCATTGCAACGTTTCCGCCGCCGATAACTGCAACGTTCTTGCCGATTCGGATAGGAGTATCATATTCCGGGAACAGGTAGCCCTTCATCAGGTTAACGCGAATCAGGAACTCGTTAGCAGAATAAACTCCGCCTAGGTTCTCGCCTGGAATCCTCATGAAACGTGGAAGACCTGCACCGCTGCCAACAAATATTGCATCAAAGCCATTAGCAAACAGCTCATCAATGGTATAGATTCTGCCGATGGTGTAGTTGGTTTTTACGTCAACGCCAAGCTTCTTGATGTAGTCGACCTCTGTCTGCACAATCTCTTTGGGCAAACGGAACTCAGGAATACCATACATCAAAACGCCGCCAGGCAGATGCAAAGACTCAAACATTACAACTTCATGGCCACGCTGGACCAAATCTGCTGCAACAGTAAGACCTGCAGGACCAGAACCGACGATAGCAACTTTGCCAGTCACGCCAGCTTTCTGCGTCCTCAGGAATGGTAACTCCCTGCTTTCTCTCGTAGTCAGAAGCAAACCGCTCCAAACGTCCGATAGAGATGGGGTCGCCCATTTTGCCTAGAACACACATTTTCTGGCACTGGTTCTCTTGAGGACAAACACGTCCACAAACCGCAGGCAGTGCATTCTTTTCTTTGATCTTCTTGCTTGCACCAACATAGTCTTTCTCTTTGATCAACTTGATGAATTCTGGAATAGGAACATCAACTGGACAGCCCTGCACACAGCGAGGGTTAGGACACTGAAGACAGCGTTCTGCCTCTGCAAGAGCTTGCTCCTCATCGTAGCCTAGAGCTACCTCATAGAAGTTGTGAATCCTATCTAGGACATCCTGTTTGTCCATCTCAATTGCATGTTTCCGCTTTTCTTTATCCACGCTTTACGCCTCCACCAAGTTTCTCATAAATCATAGACGCCATCCTCTCCTCTGGCAAATACACACGCTGCCGAGAGATTAACTCATCAAAGTCGACCTCAAGCCCATTAAACTCGGGACCATCCATGCAAGCAAACTTTGTTTCGCCGCCAACAGTAACACGACATGCACCACACATGCCAGTGCCGTCAACCATCAACGAAGCCAAAGTGACCATCGTCTTCAAGCCCATTGGTTTGGTCATTTCAACGACTTTCTTCATCATCGAAACAGGACCCATAACAACAGCATGATCAAAATTTTGACCCTTCAGCACATCAGCCAAAAAGCCAAGACCTTCACTGCCTTTAGAACCATCGTCAGTAGCAACATAGAACTCGTCAGCTGCTGCTTTCAGCTTGTCCTCGTAGACCATGTCATTTTCGGTTCTTCCCGCACAAACAACAACAGTCTTGTTGCCGCTCTTCTTGAGAGCCTCAGCAACATAATGCAGCGGAGCACACCAGACTCCACCGCCAACAAGCAAAACAGTGCCAAACTTGCCGACCTCAGCAGGGTTTCCAAGAGGACCAGAAAAGTCCATGATATAATCGCCTGCGCTATACTTTGCTAGCTTCTTTGTGGTTCTGCCAACTGCATGAAAAGCAGTAGCAACAGTTCCCTTCTGCAGGTCAACGCCCGCGATCGTCAAGGGAACACGTTCACCTTTGTCGTCAAGACGGATAATCACGAACTGTCCAGGATTGGATTTTGCCGCAACATCTGGCGCCTCGACTTCAATCAGGTAAATGTGGGGTGCAAGTTCTGTTTTTGTAACTATTTTATACATTCCATGTCACTCCGTTATGCTGTGTCCTCCGATTCTGGAATCGAAGAAATCTTCTTTTTGAATGTTTCAAGTTTTTCTTTGAATTCTCCTGGATACTTGGGGCTGACACGGAAGGAGTCAAAGCGGTCATCCAAGTTATACTCCTTAAGAACTTTCTTCAGAGCAGAGAAGTTTCTTTCTCCAAGATAGGTTCCTTTGTCTAGCTTGCAGAGTTCTTCTGGACAGATAACAGCCATAACACCATCAAAGCCCAAGCTAAGCGCCTCCAAGACAAGAACAGGATCAAAGCCCTTCGCGCATGGAAGCTCAATGATTGTTATGTCATCTGTTAGGCATCCTTTCTGCACTTCATCCAATGCAGAGAACTCGGACCATTGACAAACAAACAGCAGAATGGCAGGTTTGCCTTGAGCCTTGATTTTTGCAGCTTTGCTGCTGCACGTTTTGAGAAGGTCTGAAACGGGTGTGAACTCGTAGCCTCTGAGCTCTATGGCTTGGTGTGGACAAACAAGAGCACATGCCCCGCAGCCCATACAGTCTTCTGTTTTGATTTCAGGAGTGCTAACGTCCTTCCAGACGATCGCGTCGTAGGGGCAGATGAATACACATTTGCCGCAGCCAACACATTTTTCTGTGTCATAGACTGCTTTTAGTGAGTTCTTCTTTATGACAAGGTTGTCTGGGTCGTAGCCTAGAACACTTACTGTGTCTTTTAGAAGTTCAAATCTGTTGATTCCAATTTTGCTTCCTTTCTTGAATCTGCAAAAGTCTTCCTCACACTGCAGAACCAGTATCTTCTCTACGCCATTGGCCAAGTTGTTAAGGTAGAATTCGGGAGGAACGCGTCCAACACAAGGCAAACGTAAAGACACATAGTTTTCTAGATTCTCGTCTTTTAGGGTATCTTCAATTTTGAAGGTGACAGGGTTGCTGCCTCTACACTCTAATACAAGAGTTTTTGCTCCTTTCTCTGCCATCTCATCTTGGACTTTTTTGGTCAGTGAGTCAACATCATAATAAACAAGGTCGATTGCTGATAAGGGGCATGCGCTTACACATAAGCCACAGACTCGGCATTCGTCCACGTTCAAGATGATTTTGTTCTGTTCCTCATCCCGTGATATGGCTTCGAACGGACAAACAGCAACACATATACCGCAGCGGCTACAGTAGTCGTCTGCGATTTCTATTCCAGCGGTTCGGCATGTTTCTGTAGTCATCTTGCTCTCCACTCAGAAGTCAATTTTTCCTGAAGTATTGAGAATACTTCACTTCTTGACATCAAACTTAAAGTTTTCTCTTAACCTGCTTTCAATTCACTAAAAACCCTAAAAAAGGTTCCTGAAACATGAAACACCTTGAAGATTACAAAGCAGATTTATTCACACCAAAAAACTGCTGGTTTGAGGAATGTATTTGTTTATTAGTGTCTAGGGAAGATGTTTTCTGGTTTAAAAGGGAGTTTTGTTAGCGTTTGCGTGCCGAAATTAAGGTCAGCGGCATTGTTCAGGGTGTTGGTTTTCGCCCATTTGTCTATCGGATAGCAACAAAGAATGAGCTAGTTGGCTACGTGAGAAACAGGGGAGACGCTGTCGTTGACATTGTTGTTGAAGGAAACAAAGACAGCATAACCCAGTTTGTTGAAGACCTGAAAGAAAAGAAGCCGCCGCTGGCACGAGTTTACAACATCAAAATAGACAGCACACAAAAGGAACAGGGCTTCAACGACTTTAAGATTGTTCAGAGTTCTGGTGAAGCAAAACTTTCTGGCTCTGTAATACCTCCCGACGTTTCTATTTGTGATGAGTGTTTGCGGGAGCTTCGTGACCCCAAAAACAGGCGGTTTGACTACTTTTTCATAACCTGCACAGACTGCGGACCAAGATACACCATAATCGACAGGCTCCCATACGACAGACAAAACACCACCATGCAAAACTTTCCAATGTGCGAAGCTTGCAAAAAAGAATACACAGACCCAGCTAACCGCAGATTCCACGCAGAAACAGTAGCATGCCCCACATGCGGACCAAAAGCATGGCTAGCATCCAACAACGGAGAATATATAGAATTAAAAGACCCCATCCGAGAAGCAGGACATCTCCTAGAAGAAGGAAATATCCTAGCAATCAAAGGAAATGGCGGCTTTCATGTTGCTACATCTACCATCAAACCAGAACCAATTGCGAGGCTAAGAAAGGATAAGCACAGAAAACAGAAACCATTCGCGATAATGTCCAAAGACTTGGATACAATCAGAACATTTGCGGAAGTCAGTCCATGGGAAGTAGAGCTACTCACGTCTTACCGTAAGCCTATTGTTTTGCTTAAAAAAAGCCAAGACTACTGTCTCTCAAGTCTGGTTTCGCCTGAGCTTCACACGATAGGTACTATGCTGCCATATACTGGGCTTCATGCAATGCTCTTTGACAGAGTCGAGGAACTCGCATTTGTTATGACCAGCGCGAATCCTCCCAGCGAACCCATAGTCACAGACAACAACGAAGCAGTAACCAAGCTGGGCTCCACAGTAGACTACTTTCTTTTCCACAACAGACCAATAGCCCAAAGATGCGATGACTCAGTAGTCCGTTTTCACAGAGAAAATCCGTGCCTGATACGGCGTTCAAGAGGATACGCCCCAGAACCAATCCAGATAAAGCAGCCATCTGAACGTTGCGTACTTGCGGTAGGAGGCGAACTTAACGTGACAGTTTGCATACTAACGGACAGCAGGGCATTCATCTCACAGCACATAGGAGACGTGGAAAACCTAGAGAATCTCCGTTTTCTGAAAGAGTCCATAGCGCATCTGTCCAAGTTGACCAACTGCAAAGTAGAAGCGGTAGCCTGCGACTTTCATCCCAGATTTACCACAACAAAACTCGCTCAAAACATGGCTGCTAGTCTTGGTTGTGAGTTGATTCAGGTTCAGCATCACCATGCCCATGCTGCGGCGCTTATGGCAGAATGGAACCTAGACGAGGTTGTTGCGGTTACCTGTGACGGCTATGGCTATGGCTCAGACGGGTCGGCATGGGGAGGCGAAGTGCTATTCTGTGACAGGCAAGGCTTCAAAAGAGTGGCACATCTTGAAAGCCAGCCCATGGTTGGAGGCGACCTAGCAACATATCATCCACTAAGGATGGCTGCTGGAATACTTCACAAAAGAACGGATGTCTCAGATTGGCTAATGTCAAAAAGTGACCATTTGCCTCATGGAAAAAAAGAAGCAGAGTTAATCTTGAAACAAATCGATAAGGGGTCTTTTGTGAAGACCACTAGCTGTGGAAGGGTGCTTGATGGTGTTTCTGCAATGCTGGGAATATGTTATGAGCGTAGCTATGAGGGTGAGCCTGCAATGAAGCTGGAATCTGTGGCAATAAAAGGAAAAGATGTGATAAAGTTGGCTCCTAGAATTGACGGAAATGTGTTGGATACAACATTTCTTGTCCATGAAATCTTCTGCAACAGAGAAAAGTTTTCTGTAGCGGACTTGGCGTGTTCGACTCAGGCGTATCTTAGTAGGGGATTGGCTCAACTTGCATTACAAGAAGCTGAAAAACTAAAAATCAAGAATATTGGTTTTTCTGGTGGCGTAGCCTACAATGAGCAAATAACGGCAACTATGCGAAAAACTGTGGAAAACGCTGGCTACAAGTTTCTTGTTCACACCAAGATTCCTGCAGGGGATGGTGGAACGTCTTTTGGTCAATCGATTGTAGCGGGATTCCAAAAGTAGGAATGCTTTAAGCCAAGTAGACCAGAAAATAGAGTAACGTGGGTGAAAAACGGATGGCGCCTTCAGGTTACGGTGTCAGGGACACGCTTGTCTTGTTGACTGTTTCTGTTGGAGTCTTACTCATAGTCCTGTTTATTGTGTCAAATCAAACAGTGTATGCTGTCCTAATTTTTGCTGGTCATCACAATTCCACTTGCAATTTTGGCTCTTGAATACAGAAAAAATTTTAGAGAATTCCAGTGCAAGAACTGCAATCACTGGTTCAGCGTTTCCTATTTGAGGCTACTATTTACGGCAAAGTTTCGAGGAACAGACCCTGCTCCCACAGCAGAAGTTCTTATGACCTAAAATGCCCAAACTGCAACAAAAAAGACTGGCTCACACCATCAGCATAAAGCAATTAGACATTTGACTGTTCATCTTTTTCAGCTTCGTTGGCTTCTGCCATTATTACGACATCTTTCACTGTAGTGGGTTTGTTAGTTGCTTTTACAACAAGTTTTCCTCTCCACCCGCACTTTTTGCACTCATATTTTGGCGGAGTAATTCCAATGTGACCTAACATATCCCCTTCCACGGATTTTACTCTGCGAACCTTTGCACTTTTACAGTGAGGGCAGACTTGAATGTCGACATATTTTTTTTCTTTTTCCAGTTCTATTAAAGCGTCAATCAATTCAGGAAGTTCACTTTCAACTTCTTGTTTCTAAAACAACTTGTTGTTTTTTCTTTTTCTTCTTTTGTTTCTTCTTTTCCTGTTCTTGTTCACTCAAAAGAATCACCTCCCTTAGACTGGTTTAAACGCTCTAACTTCTGGATTTTTTTTCAGTTGCTTTGGAATATTAACTGCTCTAACAATGTTCTGACTGCTTATCACATATATTGGGGAGCCATCAGGTTTCCATTTGTTCAGCCTTTTAACTTCTCTAAGAATCAATTTAATCCGTAAAGTTGTTCCATCACTCAACTTGTAACTATTCCAGCTTTCAGTTTCTTCCGTGAAATCCAAGTCTTCTGCATCCATCAAATCTTTCTGGGTAATTCGTGGCAACTGAGATTGACTCAACCTAACTCACTCCAATTCAAAACTGTTCAATCATAGTAAGTTGTATTAAACATATTAATCTTCCTTTGTGTGTTCAACCAGAAAACAACAAAAAAATAACTCCAAAATACGCTGTTTAACGGGTAAAAAACCAATAGGTTAAATAAATGGGGGATTCAGTCACTTTCCTTGTAAAGGTTAGGACTTTTTAGAAAGTTCTTGGTTTGATGGTGATTGGAAGTTGTGTCTTGCGATTCCTGCAAAGGTTCTTGAAGTTAAGGGGAATATTGCTAAGGTGGATTTTGGGCAGGGAGTTGCCCGCGAAGTTAATGTCATGCTTGTAGACGCCAAAGTCGGCGAATATGTGCTTGTTCATGCTGGCTATGCGATTGAAAAGATGGACCAGAAGGCTGCAGAAGAGAGCCTAGATACTTGGCGACAAGTACTGGAACAAAGCTAGGCGGTGAACAGATTTTGGCAGACGCTAATGATGTGATAAAAGGCGAAGAGGTAACCCTTGAGATAGAGCCCGGAATGAACATTCTGGAAGTCAACAAGAAGCTTGCAGAAAAAAACAAGGAACGGCTAAATAAGCATAACGTGAAGGCAATAGACATAATGGGCTCCATAGGCGCAGGAAAAACCAGCCTAATAGAGAAGCTTGTCCAGAAACTGAAAAACAAATACAAAATCGTGGTCTTCAAAGGCGACCTGACAACAACCATAGACGCCGAAAGAATCGGAAAACATGGAGTCCAAGTAATCACAATCAACACTGGACGAGAATGCCACCTAGACGCAAACGTCGTCGCAAAAGCGGTTGAAAGAATCAAAATCGAAGACATAGACCTTCTGATAATCGAAAACGTTGGCAACCTAATCTGTCCTGCAGAGTTTCCGCTGGGCACTGACAAGCGCGTAGTTGTGATCAGCGTCACAGAGGGACCATACATGATTCTCAAGCATCCCTTTACATTCATGAATGCCGACGTTATGGTCATAAACAAAAAAGACCTGGCACAAACCATGAAAATCGATACCAATCAGCTGGAAAATCAGGCAAAAGAGGTCAAGCCTGACGTAAAAGTTGCAGTCACAAACGCCCTAACAGGCGAAGGCGTCGACGAACTAATCAAAGCCCTAGAACTATAGGAGAAAACAGATAGTGCATGAACTTTCTATGGCCACACAAATCGTCGAAACCGTGCTTGCAGAAGCAAAAAAGCATGGAGCAAAAAAGGTCATAGAAGTCAAACTGGTCATCGGCAAGATGACATTTCTGGGAACAGACCAGATCGGATTCTCATACAAAATACTAACAGAAGACACCATACTAAAAGACTCCAAATTGACAATCGAAGAAAAAGAAGGCACAATAGAGTGCCCCAACTGCGGCTACAAAGGAACAGTACCCATCAAAGACGACCCCGCATACCACATTCCTGTTCCGACACTTCAATGCCCCGAATGTGGAAGAGCAGCAAAAATTGTTGAAGGCAAAGAATGCACCATAAAAAGCATAAAAATGGCAAAGTAGGAACCGCGATGACAGCACAAACTGAAACAGAAAAATTCAGAGACCCCAAACTAGCCAAACAGGTTTCAGAGCACATCAAAAAAATTGCGCCAAAATATCCCGTAAAGTTCTGTCACGTCTGCGGAACCCACGAATGGACAATCACACACAACGGAATCCGCAGCCTACTACCCGACACAGTCGAAGTTATTGCAGGACCAGGATGCCCAGTCTGCATACTTGCCCGCATCAGACATAGACGAAGCCATAGCCCTAGCAAAAAAAGGCATAACAATCACAAGCTTTGGCGACCTCATCAGAGTTCCCGGCTCAGAAACTTCTCTTCAAAAAGCCAAAGCAGCAGGCGCAGACGTAAGAATAGTATACGGACCAGGAGACGCCATTCAGATGGCAAAAAAGAACCCAGACAAGGAGTTCGTGTTCTTTGCTGTAGGCTTCGAAACAACATCCCCAACAACAGCCGTCGAAATAATAAACAAGCCCCCAAAAAACTTCAGTTTTCTTGTCTCCCACAGACTGATTCCGCCAGCCATGGAACTGCTCTTAGGCATAGGCGACCTGCACATTGACGGCTTCATTGCCGCAGGTCATGTCGCCACAATTACAGGAATGAAACCCTACGAAGTATTCCCAAATGCGTATAGGATGCCAACCGTTGCCGCAGGCTTCGAGCCCCTAGACATACTGTTCGCTATCGACATGCTACTGCAGCAGGTAAAAGAAGGAACAGCCAGACTGGAAAACGAGTACAAGCGTGTTGTTTCATGGGAAGGCAATGTAAAGGCTCAGAATCTGGTGAAACAGGCATTTGATGTTACGGATGGACGATGGCGCGGACTTGGAATGCTTCCAAAATCTGCTCTGACACTAAAGAAAGAGTTTTCTGAGTTCGATGCCAGACAAAAATATGACGTTCACATCGAAGATTCAAAAGACATCTTGAAGGGCTGTCTGTGCCACTTGGTTATGATAGGAAAAATCAATCCGTCCGAGTGTCCCAGCTACATGACTAAATGCAGTCCAGAGGCTCCGAAGGGAGCATGCATGGTCTCAAATGAAGGCACCTGCAGAATCTGGGCAACACACAGAGTGACCAAATTGCAGTAAAATAGGCTTATATCCTCTTAGCGCACAGGTATTATTTGAAGGATCGCTTCTGGATGTGAATCGTCATGAATGTTAACGAGGTTCTTGAACAGTTTAGAAAAGCAGAATACCATTACCCTGACGTTATCTGGCATGACATACGGTCCATAAAACTGAAACCAAAACTAACATCTCAGTTAGTTAGCATGACCGCTAACGAGTTCAAGTCTTTGCTTCTTAGCAACCTATTTTTGCCCAAAACCGTCTCAGAGCAAGTAGCCAACGTCATTGTTTTAGGTAACGATTTTAATGAAACAAAACTGAAACTGTTTGATCTGTTTTTGGGAACAGGAGACTTCAAACAGAGGTTGCAGAATGTTCTTGACCTTGAAGGCTTCAATCCCTGCATAGCTTCACAGCTTCTTGCCGCAGTGAACAACAAAGAATACACCATCTATCACGAAAATGTCGTAAATGGAATAGAAGATTTCCTGACACATGTTGTTGATTGGCAACTCATAGAACTTAAAGTCAAAACCGCCGAACACTACATCGACTTTAATGAGCTATGTAAATCAATCAAAAACAATTTTGGCTTCAGCAGCCTCGGAGAACTCCACGAACTCTTCTGGCACGGCCACAGCTCAGGCTGGAACTTCATAATATAATCGTTAGTGCTTGTGTTCGCTTATCAGATTGTTTAGGATTTCGCAGAATTTCTTGGAATTGTTTGAAGAAAAGACGAATTTTCTTCCCTTTTTAGGGACGATTTCAACGGCGTTACCAAATGATGTTGTGTACGCCCATGAGCCATCTAAACCATAACGTATGCCCAAGCCGCCAAATCTGCTAAAGGATGCTTTCACCAGTTTGCAGGAGACGATTTCGTCTACTTTTACGGATTCTCGACTCAGCCCATAGGTTACTGTAAGACGTTCAGAAGTGAGGTGAATTTTTATGCCTCTGAAAATTCGGTACATAAACAGCATCAAAACCAATACTGCTGTAGACACTACAAAGCCAACTAGCATTCCAGGACCTGAGGGTTGAATAAAAACAGTCACCGCCACCAGTATAATGACGATTAAAGCTGCTGTAGCCAACAAGGTAGCTCTCAGATATTTGGATGTTGGAACCCACTCACTATACAATACATGTGTCATACTATAGATTTTGTTAAACAATCAATTAACTTTTTGCATTTATCCAACACATGCGAGACAGAAGTGTTTCGGAAAAAATTTAAGCGTAATAACAGAAAGTACAACTGTGTCTTCTCAATCTTTTCGTGCCTATGTATTAGTGGAACTTTACCCAGGCAAAGAGAAAGAATTCTGCGAAGAAATCCTAGAGAAGGGGCTAGTTCTAGATTCTAAAGTAGAAAGAACCGACTTTGTTCACGGCTCCTACGACTTCATCTACGTACTAAACGGAGAAATGGCAGACATAGACAGAAGAATCATCGAACTAAGAAGGTCAATATACATACGCAAAACAGAAACCCTGATCTGCTTTGACATGTTCACATGGGACGCAGTGAAACAGAAAGTAGACGAAGAAAAATAGAAGCTTTCGGTACATAAAAATCCCCGAGTTGAGTCTAAGCCCTTAGCGCATGTTAGGCCCGTTTAGGTCATCGTTTTTGTCGTGCGTTTATCTTTCGCCTTTTTGATGGAACGCACTCGACGCCTACTCGCATTACACTATGGATATTGACCAGCCCTTCGAAGCAAGTCTTGGGCGCATATCAGCCTTCAGCCGTTTTGACTGATACGCTCAGTGCTTCAATGCAATATCAGAGCGTGCTCCCCAACTCGGGGAATATAATATGTAGATATAGTGGAAGATATAGTTTGTCGAAACATAGAACAATACGTAGCCAAGGGTGTTCTCGGTTTTTTTAACATATTTTTGTCAAAAGACTGAGATGGCGTCCAGATTGGCAATCAATACGATACATCAACTAAATAGCCACAGGCTTATAAGATGAAAAAAAGCCAAAAACAACGTTTCACAAGCAAATTATCATGATTCAGCGGTTCTTGCAAATCTGCCATCATCCCGTTTTGAGTGCATATTGCTGACGTTCTTTTTTAGCCATCCGATTTTTTTTGCTTTTTGTTGGTCAAATTCTGGAACATAGGGTTTGATGTCTAGAAGTGGTGTTCCGTCGAGTATGTCCACATCCTGTATTTGTAGTAGATTTTTTTCTACTTTTGTTAGGCGCACAACCGAAATTCCGATAGGGTTTGGTCGGGAAGGCGCACGAGTGGAAAACACTCCATGAAGTTTCTCATCCAGAAAGGGTTTAACAAGTAGGGAACATTTTTGTGCTAAATGAAAGTGATAAATCAAAATCAGATGCGAAAAACCTTCGAGGTCTGTTAGACCATCCATATACTCTGGATACACCTCAACGGAGCCTGTTACATTTTTAGCAGCCGCGGACTGTATCGGAACATCCCGGGGCACCTTGAAAGGAGAATGAATGACTCCAATCGGCTTGTACAAAACTTCCATCATCTAAACCACCCGAAGCGCTATTCGATATGACAGTAGCCGCTTGCAGTTATTGAGTTTTAGCATCGAAATAAGACACAGCTGTCAGTTAGCAGATTCTTGGAACAGGGTCTCCGACAGGAGGTGCTATGATTCGTTTTCCGCCAACTACAGTTTCGAGTACAACTTCACTGAAATCGTTTGTTGCTTCGCCGATTATCTGTGCATCCTTGCCTTCTTTAGTTTCCTTTAGCGCCGCCAATACCTTTTCTGCTTTCTGTGGAACAACGCCGATGAGAACTTTGCCTTCGTTTCCAATTTCCATAGGGTCTAAGCCGAGCATTTCGCAGGCAGCTCTTACATCTCCTCGCACAGGCACTTTCTGTTCGCTTATCATGAGTCCCACTTTGGATTTTTGGCTCCATTCATTAAGTGAATTTGATAATCCTCCTCGTGTGGGGTCTTTCATGGCTACGATTCCGCCGACTTCGAGAAGTTTTTTGATTACCTTGTTAAGTGGTGTCACGTCAGATTTGATGTTGCTTCCAAAGTTGTAGCCTTCCTGCGCAGACAAGATAGTTATTCCGTGGTCGCCGACAGTGCCAGAGATAATAAGCATGTCACCTGCTCTAACGTTTGAATCGAGAACCCAGCGAGAATCAAACGGTCGATACTTTTTTACTTCAGAAATGTTGCTTTCGAGTGCTTTGCTTCTTTTTCCGATTCCAGAGGTGTTGATGATGCAGCCTCCAAAACCGCTCTTCTCGATTACTTTGGTGTCGCCAGTGACAACATATACTCCAGCTTCTTCACATGCCTTTTTCATGCTGTCCAAGATTCTGTCCAGATCATCTATGGACAATCCTTCCTCTAACACCATGCCGCATGTAAGAGCCATCGGTTCTGCTCCAATCATTGCAATATCATTAACTGTACCTGCAATAGCTAATCGTCCTATGTCGCCGCCAGCAAAGAAAAGAGGCTTTACGGCATGAGAATCTGACTTCAAAACAATGTTATCTACAACTGCAGAATCGTCCAGTGCTTCCAGTGGAACCTCGGCGCTGCTTCCGCCAAGATGAGCCACGACATGGTTTTTGATAAGGTCGCTCATGACGGTTCCTCCGGCTCCATGAGCCATGGTTATTCGGTCCATGACGGTTTTCCTCAGAAAGACTTGATGAACAGACATTTTTAAACACTACCAATTTCAGCAAGAAGGAACGGTGATTTTTAGCAGAAAGGATTAGCGGGTTTGAGTGTAGCAAACAGATAAAGAATAAAGCTTATAACACGAATTCCAAAACATTAACTCTGATTGGCAACGGTTTTGAATACTATGTTCACTAGAAATGCTCTGCTCGGCGACCACAATCTCTGCTTCTATCCGTCAACTAAACTAAAATACAACATGCTTTTTTCTAATTTGAAAGCGGGGCTAGATCAGGGCTGTTCAGGACTTTATATTGCAAGCGAAGAAAACATCGAACCAATCCAGCTTGAGATGAAAAAATTCGGACTAGAAACCAGTGACCTCACAAAACTGAGAAGCATAACAAGTTACCAATTTTATGCTCCAGACGGAGAATTTTACATCGAAAACGCAGTAGAGCAACTCATAAGCACTCTTGACGAAAGTCTGGACAAAGGATTTGAAGGGCTATATATTTCTGCAGATGTCTCCAAATTTTTTGACGAAATTGTAAAAAAGGGAATGGCTGATTTATGGCTTGAATATGAAAGAATTATGGATAGAAAAACACAGTTGCCACTAGAAAGAATGTGCGCATATCACGTGGACCAGATAAAATCGGATGATCAACTGTTTTTTGAGCTTATTCAATCACACCAAAACACATTGTCTACAAAACTGGAGCTAATAGATAACGAAGAAATCTGCAGAACCACAATAAGAGAAGAACTTGATAAAATAGTGGGCGAACAAGCAACTGAATACATTCTCGGCTACCTAGAAGAAAGTTTGAAGATACCAAGAGACCAAATTCTCGCAAACGTTGTCGAATTCAATCAAGGGTTAGAAATTATACTCGGCGATGGAGCTTTAAGCATAGAAAAGCATATTCTAAAGAAATTACAAAATAAACTAGAAATAAAAATATGAGTGTTCAAATTGCCTGAAGATACAATCGAAGACATAAGGTTCAATGTAATCAAAAAGATGCTCACAGATTTCCCAGAGCTAAAAGACAAAATCAAAGAATACCTTAAAGAAGATAACGAAAACAAAGAGTGAAACGGCAGTTCTCTGAGTAGCATACTGTTGGCATCACCATATTCAGGTTTGACCTCATTCTAAGAAAAAAGCAAGCATTGTTAGGCGGTTATTTTTTAGTTTTCGAATTTTGAAAAACCCGCAAAGAATCAATAAGGTTTATAACCGTTCAAGAAATCCTAATTCACAATCAAAAAAGTGGATAGCATACTTTTTTGATATCCCAAAACTCTCGGAGGGTAGAAAAATTCCCATCAAACTGCTAAAGAAAGAGGACAAAGACGAACTGAACATAGAGATGGTGCTGCACGCCAAGAACTTTTCGCTGACGCTAGATAAGAACAAGTGTGTTGGCTGTGGAATTTGCATGAAAATCTGCCCCAGAGAAGCAATACATGTTACCAGAACCGCCAAGACAAAGGGTGAAAAGGCAAAAAAGCCCACTGTGGATATTGATGAAAAAGAGTGCCACTTCTGTGGCATGTGTGAGGCTGTCTGTCCCTTTGGTGCTTTGACCGTAAAAGTTGACGGAAAGCATGTTGTTTCTGTAGTTGAAAAGGAGAGTTTTCCGCAGTTTATTCGGGAAATTAAAGTTGACGATTCCAAGTGTGGTTTGGATTGCTTAGAAGTTGAGGAAGCATGTCCTCTTGACAATATTAAGGTAAGTGTTCTGGATTCTGATGGCAAAGAAGTTGAGGGCGTGACTTCAAAGTCAAAGAAGAAAGGTCTCAAGGTTAAAGTTGAGATAGATAAGGAGTCTTGTCCGTGCTGTCGACTGTGTGAATCCAAGTTTCCATATGGTGCAGTCAGTGTGGAAAAGATGATTACTGGAAGCCTAAGGATTAACAGCGAAAAATGTCCTGAAGGCTGTCATGATTGTGTTGATGTTTGTCCGATTCCCGGCGTTCTTTATGTCTCTGATGGCAAAGTAGAAGCTAACGACATGTATTGTGTTTACTGTGGAGCCTGCAGCATTACCTGCCCAGAAGAAGGCGCCCTGGAGCTTAACAGGACCAGAATTCGTCATACTGAGGTTCGTTCTGGGGCATGGAATAAGGCTCTTGAAAAGCTTGCGTCTACCAGCGCTGTGATAAAGGAGATTGAAAACAAGAACGCATTGAAGCTAAAGAAGGTAATCTTGAAGCGGTTGCCGCCAGAGGAGCTGGAACTATAGTTGTCTGAGTCTGAGAAACTGCGGGTAGGAGTCTTTGTCTGCCACTGTGGGCTTAACATCGCTGGCACAATTGATGTCAAAGAAGTAACAGAGTATGCAAAAACATTGCCCAACGTGGTAGTAGCCATGGATAACCGCTACACATGCGCTGACCCGGGACAGGAAGAAATCAGAAAAGCCATCAGAGAATATGACCTAGACAGGGTTGTTGTTGCTGCTTGTTCTCCGCGTATGCATGAGCCTACATTTAGAAGAACAGTAGCGGATGCGGGTATGAATCCGTATTTGTTTGAGATGGCAAATATTCGTGAGTTTGCTTCTTGGTGCCATCCCAGTACTCCAAAGGAGGCGACAGAGAAGGCTAAAGAGATTGTGAAGATGGCTGTTGCCAAGGCGAAGCTGCTTCATCCTCTTGAGACAATGGAGGTTCCTGTTACAAACAAGGCGCTCGTTATCGGTGGCGGAATTGCTGGAATAAGCTCTGCCTTAGACTTGGCGGCTATGGGTTTCAAGGTTTATCTTTTGGAGAAAACTGAGAGCATAGGTGGTCACATGGCTGCTTTGGACAAGACGTTTCCGACCTTGGACTGTTCGATATGTATTGAAGGTCCAAAGATGGTTGATGTTTCTCGTCATCCTAACATTGAGATTATTTCTTATTCTGACATTGTCAGTGTCGAGGGCTTTGTTGGCAACTTTAAGGTGAAGGTCAGAAAGAATCCGAGATACGTTGACTCTGAAGCCTGTACAGGCTGCGGTGAATGCAGAGATGCTTGCCCGATCTCGTTTCCTAACAAGTGGGACGAGAACATGGGTGTAAGAAAGGCGATTTCTGTTCCTTTTGATCAGGCTGTTCCTCTGGTTTACACCATAAACAGGGACTACTGCATCGAATGCTACAAGTGTGTTGATGCATGTGGCGCGCGTCAGGCAATCAATTTTGATCAGCAGCCAGAAGAGATAGAACTTGAAGTGGGCACGATAACGGTTTCTACGGGTTTTGATGTTTACAAGCCCTACGAGGAAAGCCAGTATGGCTACAGCCGATTCGACAACGTCATCACTGCGATGGAGTTTGAGCGGCTGATTTTGGCTGCGGGACCAACAGGAGGCCATGTAGTGCGTGCCTCTGACGGAAAACAGCCCCGCTCGGTTTCGTTTATTCAGTGTGTTGGCTCAAGGGACGTGAACAAGAACGAGTACCTGTTCTGGCTTCTGCTGCATGTACGCTCTAAAGGATGCAATTTTGCTTAAGGAACACTATCATGACGATGTTGAAGTTTACATTCTATATATGGACATGCGAACCAACTTCAAAGGCTATGAAGAGTTTTACAGAAGAGCCCGCGAGCTAGGAGTCAATTTTATCAGGGGCAGAGTGTCTCGGGTTGCTGAAATTCCTGAAAACAAGAATCTGCTTATCCGAGTCGAGGACATGGCGCTTGGAGAGCCTATGGAGCTGGAATCCGAGCTTGTGGTGTTAAGCACTGCGGCGGTTCCTAGCAAGGGAACAGATGAAGTTTCAAGAATCCTAGCAATAACTCGTGGTGGTGACGGCTTCTTTATGGAGAGCCATCCCAAGCTCAAGCCTTTAGATACGTCGGTTGATGGTATCTTTTTGGCTGGGGCATGTCAGGGTCCAAAAGATATTCCGTATAGTGTTTCTCAGGGGAGCGGGGCAGCGGCAAGGGCGGCTACTGTTCTTTCTCAGCCGACTTGGAAGATTGAGCCTATTATTGCTGCTGTTGATCCGAGCAAGTGCAAGAATGTGTCTGCCAAGTGTGGTATCTGTGTCACAAAGTGTCCTTATGGTGCAATCAAGGCAAAAGAGGGCGAAGCGGCGTCGGTTACTGCGGCTATGTGTCACGGTTGCGGAACCTGTGTAGCGGAGTGCCCGTCGGATGCTATTACTCAGCAGCACTTTACTGATGAGCAGATAGAGGCTCAAATCAAGGCTGCCCTAGAGGTTAAGCCTGAAGAGAAGATTCTTGGTTTTCTGTGTAACTGGTGCAGTTATGCAGGTGCTGACTTGGCTGGAACGAGCCGTTTTGAGTATCCGCCTACGATGAGGGCAATACGTGTGATGTGCTCGGGTAGGGTTGACAAGGATTTTGTTCTGGAAGCTTTCAATCAGGGCGCAGGAATGGTGCTGGTTGGCGCATGCCATCTTCCGTATGACTGCCACTACATTTCGGGCAACTACAAGATGAAGGCGCGAATGGATGCATTGGCTAAAATCTTTGAGAAGCTGGGAATAAGCAAGGAGCGCTTCAGGGTAGAGTATGTTTCTGCGGCTGAAGGAGTCAAGTTTGCGGCTATAATGAAAGAAATGACCGAGCAGTTGCAGGCGCTGGGACCAGAGAAAATCAAGGCAGAAAACAAAAAAGTAAAGCCAGTAATAGAGAAGATGCTGGCAAGAAAAAAACAGAAAAAGTAGTTTGCCTCAGAGAAATTTTCTGAAAAAATGTTGTTTTCAACATTCTAGTTCTATTAGGAGACTAATAGGCTCCAAATATGATTATTGAACTGTTTTGGAGGTTTCGCGATAAACCTATGGTAAACTAAGGACACGTTTTGAACTACAAAACACAGTCTGATTTTTAGCTAAAAAACTGCTATGTTATGCTTACGTTCTGTATCTGGAAGTAACGCTTTGCAAGAAATCGGATTCTTTCAGCATTTCTGCCGTTTTTGCCGATAGCAACACCCTTGTCTTTGGGGTTAACAGAAATAACTGCAATCGTTTTTCCGTCCATCCGCTCAGTTATCCGCACCTCATCCACTTTTGCGGGCTTTAGTGCATTCTTGATGAACTGTGCAGGATTGTCAGAGTGTTCAATAACCTCATGTTTTTTGCCGGTCATCTTCTCTAGCTGGTGGATATTTTTGCCTTTCTTGCCAATAGCCATGCCAATAGAGCCTTCTTTGACAACAAAAATGATTCTGTTGAGGTCATCGTCGACAATGCAGTCTTTAACTGTCGCACCCGTTATGCTCTGAAACAGTGCAATGTATCGCATTTCTACACTTGTCAGCTTTATTCCAGTAGCCATATCTCCCTTATTCCTCCTCTGTGATTTTAAGAATGCTTGAATCTCCAGGCTCCTTTACAGTCAAAACACAAACATTGAATGGCTTGCCACACAATGCTCCTAGGTCTGTACTTTCGCCTCTGAAAACGCTCACCGGAACTTCGGAAAGCTTACAATAATATTCGATATCTTCTTTGACGCTCTGGGGGCAGTTAGAAGCAAGCAAAATCAATTTTGCTTTCTTAGCTTTTACACTTTTCAGTGCACTGCTTGCTCCAAGCTGAATTTTTCCAGTTTTTGCTGTTGTTGTTATTGCTTTGTTGACATCTATCATTTCTTCTTCTCTCTGTTACCTGTTGTCATATAAAGGTCGACTAGTCCTGTGCCGATGGGTATTGATTGCCCAACTATAACGTTTTCGGTTACACCCTTCAGCGGGTCGCTCTCTCCTTTGAGTGCTGCATCAACGAGGTTCGGGACAGTAATCTCGAACGCTGCTCTAGCCAACACACTGGATTTCTTTCCGCTAATACCATGCCGTCCAATCTGCCGAACATCACCTGTAGAGGTCATGATGTCAGACATCAACATAACATGGCGTATATCAACATCAAGACCCTGCTCCTCCAGAACACCCATCGCCTCTTTCATCAACGAGTTTCTGGCAGCTTCAATTCCAAGTGTTTCAGCAATTTCATGAACATTGTTTGTGGTAGTCCGTGTGGGATCGATTCCAGGAATGTCAAGAACAGCAGACAGGTTAGAGCCGTCGGTTCGGATAACCCATTCGCCAGTTTCTTCAGTGACAAGAACTCTTCGGATGTCAGGTGCACCTTTCACATGCTCTGACGGAAGATTGTTTAGCAGTTTCTTCGTGTCCACCTGCTTCTTAGGCTTAACAATCAACTTGTCGCCTTCAACAGTCAGCTCATAGTTGTTCATTTTTATGAGATTAGGCAGATCTTCGGCATTGACTCCACGTTCAGCCATCATATCGGGGTCAAGAGTAACCACTGCAACCTCAAGTTCAGGGTCAATATAAGGTTCTGCTTCCGAAATGTCGCCCAATGTTGTTGTGATGATGTCACGTGCAATCTCTGTAGCTTTTTCTTTGCTCTTGCGGTGCACCTTGTCAAGATAGATGTTCATGATAGGAGTTGATGGGCTTCTGCGAGCATCTACAATCTCGATAAGCCTTGGCAGACCAAGAGTGACGTTCTGTTCTCGGACACCCGCATAGTGGAAAGTCCTAAGAGTCATCTGGGTACCGGGCTCACCAATAGACTGAGCAGCAACAATGCCCACAGCCTCTCCGGGCTCGACAAGTGAACGCTTGTAGTTAGCCAGAGTCAAACTGATTGCTTTGTCAACACCAGTTTTGCCAAACTTTGCCTTCTTCAACTCAGACTTTAGCTCAGACATAAGAAGCGGAGTTAATTGGTCTTCAACTTCGTTAAGCTGCCCCATGACATAGTCTTTGGAGGCAGGCTTTTCCTTGTCTACCATTATGCGTACCTGATCGATGATACGGCTGACGTTGACTGCGAGTCCGTGGTCGCTCTTTGCGGGGTCAACACCGTCTTCTCCATACGTAAGCTGAATGATATCTCCCGTAGAGTTGCGTACAGTTCCATCATACTCAACTCGGAGCTGTTCAAGCGCGTTAATTAGACGCCTCTGCATGTAACCACTCTGCTGAGTCCTGACCGCAGTGTCTACCAGACCTTCACGACCACCCATGGCGTGGAAGAAGTATTCGATTGGGTCAAGTCCAGTCTGATACGAGTTGTAAACGAAGCCTCTTGCCTTTGGTGTTGGATCGCCTTCTTTGAAGTGAGTTAATGCTCGGTTGACGTAGCCTCTCATTATACGCTTACCTCGGACAGCCTGCTGACCTACACTAGCAGCCATCTGACCGATGTTAAGGTTAGAACCACGAGCTCCAGTTCGGGTCATGATAATTCCAGAGTTCTCTAGCTCAAAGTCCTCGTCTGCAACTTTGCCTGCTTTGTCTCGGGCTTCGGCAAGTTCATTCATTACATAGATTTCAAACGATTCGTTAAGGCTTTGACCAGGAAGACGTGGCAGTGTGCCGTCACGATAGTCCGCAATCAGTTTCTCGATCCGCTTCTCGATTATGTTCATGTTGCGTCTGATTTTCTTTCTTGCAGCATCAGACAACTCAAGTTCGTCATAGGAGTAGGTGAAGCCTCGCATGCTAACGAAAACTTTCAGGAACTGACAGATTTTGTTCAGGAACTCTCGTCCAGCCTGTGAACCATAATCTTTGATTATACGATGAAGCAAACTGTCTGACTGCTCAGCACCGATAGAGCGTCTGTCAATGATACCAGACTTTAGAACTCCATCCTTAACAACAACATACGCGTCATGAGGACAATTCTCTGCCAGACAAGTATTGCAGTTGCGGCAAACAGTTGACTTCAAGACATAGTTCAGGTCCTTTGGCAAAAACAAACTAAATATCTGCTTTCCAGTCCAAAGAGGCTGAGACTCATTATATGCAGGTTCAGGCAAAGGTCCATCGTAGCCTGCAGAAACAAGCAAACGGCAAACCTCTTCCTTGGTTAATCTGTTAGAGTTCCTTGTAAACAGATAAGATGCAGTAATATAGTCTCTGATAGCGCCGATGATAGGTCCACCGAATCTTGGTGAAAGAATCTGGTCTTGAACCTGCATCAGCAGCCGTGCTTCTGTTTGTGCTTCTTCGCCTTGGGGCACGTGCAGATTCATTTCGTCCCCGTCAAAGTCGGCGTTGTAAGGAGGACAAACACACAGATGCAGACGGAATGTCTTATGCGGCAACACCCGAACAAAGTGTGCCATGATTGACATGCGGTGAAGTGAAGGCTGCCTGTTGAAGATTGCAACGTCTCCATTCATTAGGTGACGTTCTACGACGAATCCTGTTTCTAGTGATTCGGCAACTTTGTCACGTTCAACAACAAACTCTAGTCGGACACGTTTTCCGTCTGGTCTGACAACATAAAGCGCGCCTGGGAATTGTTCAGGACCATTGATGATTAGTTTGCGCATCTGTTCAATGTTCCATACTGTAACCTTTTCTGGGATGGAAAGCCTCATTGCAATTGCTTGAGGAACACCAACTTCGTTGATGTCAAGGTTAGGATCAGGAGAAATAACAGTACGCGCCGAAAAGTCTACACGTTTTCCAGAAAGGTTGCTTCGGAAACGTCCTTCCTTTCCTTTGAGACGCTGAGAAATTGTCTTAAGTGCTCTTCCGGAGCGGTGTCTTGCAGGAGGAATTCCTGAAGCTTCATTGTTGAAGTATGTGGTGCAGTGATACTGAAGCAACTCAGAAAGGTCCTGAATAATCAATGTGGGAGCGCCTGCTTCCATGTTCTCTCTTAGACGCTGATTAATCCTGATAATGTCAACAAGCTTGTGAGTCAAGTCGTCCTCTGAGCGGATTCCTGACTCTAAGGTAATTGAAGGGCGCACGTAGACTGGAGGAACAGGAAGAACCTGAAGAACCATCCATTCTGGACGAGCAGTTGCTGGAGTAAAACCAAACAATTCAAGGTCTTCGTCAGGAATACGTTCAAGACGTTCTCGTATCATGCTCTGCGTAAGTCTTTGGGCGCCTTCCTCCAAAATTTCATAAAAAGTTGTAGGTTTGGCAAAGTCTATCTTTGATTGCTGAGCCCCACAGTATGGGCAGTCCTTTTTCTTTGCTTCCTTTATAACCTTCTTGTAAAAGTCGCCAGGGACATCGCCGAGCAGTTTCTCTGTGCGTCTGATTGATGCTTTGATTTTTTCAACACGGCTTTCGGGAAGTAGGATGCGTCCACAGTTTCTGCATGTTGCTTGGAGAAGATTATGAATAATTTTAGTGAACTCAATGTGAATGATGGGAACGGCGAGTTCTATGTGTCCAAAGTGTCCTGGGCATCGGATTGCAGTGTTTCCACATGTTTTGCATCTTTGTCTTGGCTCTAGTGTGCCTAGTCTTCCGTCCATGAGTCCAGATGTGATTGGTGCTCCGTCCTCGTCGTAGGTGTCTGCTGTCTGGATCTCTGCAACAGACTGTCTTCTTATGTCCTGTGGCGAAAACAGCCCAAAATAGACTTGGTCTATAATTTTGTGAATACTATCTTCTGACATGTTATGCTCTTTCCTTCAATTTTAGTCGCGGAGTAATACACAAGCTCATCATCTCCTGGAGAAGCAGCTTGAAGGCATACGAAACGACAACTGGCGATATCTGGGCTTTGTCCTCACAGATTCTGCAGGTGTACTTGCGTTGCTTGATGTCGTAATAGGATATGAAACCGCAATTCTCGCAAACATACAGCAGATACTTGTCAGACTCTTCCAGCAGCCTGTCACGCAGCACCATGGCGGCGCCGTGACCAATCAAGCAGTCTCGTTCCATTTCACCAAATCGCAGACCACCGCCTCTTGCCCGACCTTCAGTTGGCTGACGGGTCAACATTTGAACCTGTCCCCTAGCTCTGGCGTGCATCTTGTCTGCAACCATGTGATGGAGCTTCTGATAATATACTACTCCCATGAATATGTCAGCAACAAATTTTTCTCCAGAAACGCCGCTATACAGAATTTCTCTACCAGTGTGACTGAAGCCAAGCTTGACTAATTCTTTCTTTAGTTGCTCTGGTCCCTCGTTGCTGAAGGGTGTTCCGTCTACCTTTGTTCCTCTTGCAGACCCAACTTTTCCTGCAATGGATTCAAGGAATTGGCCAATGGTCATTCTTGAAGGCATAGCATGTGGGTTAATTATGAGGTCAGGAACGATTCCTTTTGGTGAGAAGGGCATGTCTTCTTGTGGAACAATCATACCTACTACTCCTTTCTGTCCGTGGCGAGAAGCAAACTTGTCTCCAAGCTCAGGTATTCGCTGGTCGCGGACTCTGACTTTTACGATTTTGCTTCCTTCTCCGGTTTCTGTGATGAAGATGTCGTCAACGACTCCAGCTTCTGATGGGCGCACATCAACGGATGTGTCACGCATTGTTGGACCTTTGACTTCAAATTCTTTGTATTCTTCAAGGAATCTTGGTGGGCTTGTTCTTCCGATTAGGACGTCTCCGCCTGCTACTTCAGATTCTAGGCTTACTATGCCGTCAGGTTCTAGTAGGCGGTAGTATTGTTCGCCTCTGTATCCTCTGATTCCTGCTTCTGGAACTAGGAACCTGTCTCTGAGTCCTCCGAGGTATTGGCGGCATTCTGCTTCGTAGATTCTGAAGAATGTTGAGCGCATTAGACCTCGTTCGATTGAGGCTTTGTTGAATATGATGGCATCTTCCATGTTGTAGCCTTCAAAGGACAGGATGGCTACGATACAGTTCTGTCCCGAGGGTCTGTTTGTGTATCCGATGATGTCCATTGGTTTTGTTTTAACCAAGGGCGTCTGTGGATAGTGTAGCATGTGAAGTCTTGAGTCGACACGGTTGGGGAAGTTTGTTAGGTTGATTCCTAGAGCTTGTTTGGACATTGCTGCTTCATATGAGTTACGTGGAGACTGGTTGTGTTCGGGGTAAGGTATGATGGATGCACAGATTCCCAATATTGTGTAGGTTGAAATTTCTACGTGAGTATGCTCGGGGGTTATTGCATCAAAGTCTATTGCAACATAGATATTTTCTTCTTCTTCAGCATCTATGTATTCGAGTATTCCTCGTTTGATGAGGTCGTCCCAGAGCCATTCTCCGGAGCGAATCTTTTCAACATGTTCAGGCTTTAGCTTAGGCACACCATTCTCTAGTATAATCAGAGGTCGGCGTACACGTCCCTGATCGCAACTCAAGTAAACTTCTTCTGCTTCGCCGCCGTTTGCCTTTGAGAAATATGCAACATTAACTTCAGTGGACAGTTCGCCGTTTCGTCGCTTTCTTCGGATTTCGTCAACTAGCTCCTGAGGAGTTGGACAATATCCCAGAATCGAGCCGTTAACGTAGACTTTAGCACTCGACGCACGAATATCCACGTCGGTTTCTTCTACTGGAATAACATCCATTTGATAAAGAACATTCTTGATTGCAGCAGGTTCAACAAAAATAGAAGTTGAAGCAGCTAATGAAAGGTTCTTTACGAGACCACAGTTTGAGCCTTCAGGTGTTTCGTTTGGACAAAGCCTGCCCCAGTGAGTTGGGTGTAAGTCTCGCGCTTCAAAGTTTGGTTGACTGCGGCTAAGAGGAGACTGAAGACGCCTAAGGTGGCTCAAGGTTGAGACTGTGTTTGTTCTGTCAAGAAGCTGAGTGATTCCGACGCGTCCTCTGCCCCAGTTTCCTGTTGCAAGAGCGTGTCTGTGCCTGTCAGTTACTATTCCAGGACGAACAGCAGCCGAGATAGTGATGAGCTGTCTTTTTACGCCCATTCGTTCAAGCTGATATTTTATGTCTCTGCAAAGGTTTCTGAAGGCAATCCTGAACAGGTCAGCCAATAGTGGACCTGCCAGCTTCAATCGTTTGTTTTTGAAGTGGTCTTTGTCGTCTTGTTTTCTGATTCCGAGCTTAAGTTCGATGACTCTGCTGGCCATTTCACCAAGAAAGAGCGCCTTTTCGAGGCGGTTTTCTTCAGTTCTGCCAATGTGGGGCAAAAAGTTTCTGTCAATTATGCTTCGTGCTTTCTGGTTACGGTATTCTTCAACTTGGCCGTGGGCAACACGGTTTCCGATGTACATCAGGGCATCGCTGATTGTGTCAAAGCCTGCAGCTTTTTCAAAGGATGCTTCAAGCTCGTTCTGAATTATTGGGTCAGGAGACACAGTTTCTGCGATGTCCTTGTCGGATTCTATTCCAAGTGCCCTCATGAGGATTACAAATGGGGCTTCTGTTGGAACTCCAGGTATAGAAACAAAGAGTCCCCCGTCAGATTTCATTCTCAGCTGGATTCTTGCTCTGAAACCAACTGTTGTTGAGAAGATTTTTGCCTGATAGACTGGCTTTGTTCCTCTGGTGTCGACGTCCACAAGAACGCGGTTTGGTGCTAGGTCTTCCATTGCTACAACGACACGTTCTGAGCCGTTGATAAGGAAGTAACCGCCAGGATCATGTGGATCTTCGCCATACTCGATTAGTTCCTCTTCAGTTAATTGTGAAAGTATACAAAGTTTGGACTTTAGCATAACAGGAAGGTCGCCTATTAGAACAAGTTCGGGTTCTTGTTCTCTTCCATCTATGACTGGAGTCATTTCCAGTGCAAGTGGCGCCGCATATGTTAGGTTGCGGAAGCGTGCTTCCATTGGGAAAATTTCATGTTTTGTTCCGTCAACTTCGGTTTTGTAGGGTCTGCTAATTTTTGACTGGGGGTCTATTATCCAAAGTTGACCAAGTTTTATTTTGTACGGCATTTCGGGGATTTCGATGCTGATTTCGCCTATTTCATCGATGACTTCTTGAAGTCCTGTGTCGATGAATTTGTTGTATGAGTCTAAATGCTGTCTAACTAAGCCTTTCTCTTTGAAGAAAGATTTCTGGAGAAGAAGAAGGTCATCTTGTGAAGTTACCAAATTTATCTAAATCCTCCCTAAAATGCTCTGGTAATACGGGAAGTTCGAGGGTTTGTTCTCTATTTTTCTCAAATTGGGAGTTTCCTCCGCTGTGGGCGGTATAATCCAACCCTAAAAGTCGGGTCTCCTTAATTAAGCTTCAAATTTACTTTTGAGAGCTAACATCGTAAACCACCGTGCCCATTAATAAATTTTGTCATTGCAAAATATGGGTCATATTAACTTTACGTAGATTACGTGAATTAAACAAAAATATATTCCAAAATGCAAAATCAGAACAGAAAGCCTGCGACACAAAAATGGGGCTGATGAATAAATTTTGCAATCAATCTTATACGTTTGTGGTGTTAGCTGTCATCCATTTTTTCGAGTTTCTGTTTTTCCAGAGCACCAGAATATATTCTAGAGGCAACGCCAGCGATGAGTCCGCTGATTGCATCATTTGCTATTGGACCTAATTTTCTTAGGATTCCAGGCTTTGACTGGTCGTAGCGTATAAATTCGAAGATTCCTCTGGTTCCTGCGATGTAGTCGGCTATTACCATACCTAGGGTACTCGTCAACGATTAGTCCTGGGCGCTTGAACTGTTCTTTGGGGAGAAGTGGTATCCGTCCTGCTTGTCCAGCTTCTTCTGCTTCGAAGCATGCAACTTCTAGGACTGCTACGTTGACGTCTGTTAGTGCCTCGTAGAATCCTGCCTTGAAAAGTTCGATTGCTTTTTCTCGTGTTTCTACTCCAGGATGAGGAATGTAGAGTTCTAGTGCTGTGTCTAATATGTCTTTTAGGGTTACTCCGTGTTCTTCTAGATATTTGAGTAAAGGTAAATCGTTAAATTCGGTTTCCATGCTGACACCAAACCCGTATAATTTGTGTATTGACTATTTTCAGTAAGAAATTTAAACAGTTGGTTGAATAGTCCAGTTCATTCTGAAAATGAACATAAATGTGGAGTGTTACAAGATGCATGACATAATTTTAGCGCACAACGAAACAAAAGTCAAAACCCTACTAGAAATGTTAGATGGAAAAAAGCCACTTTTTAGCTGCGTCATTGGCGTTACTGAAACAGCAAAAATTCAGGGAATATCAGCGGCAGGCGCAAACCCCGAAATAACAGACTACACGCCACCAGCAGACGTTGAACTCTTGCACCTTGGAAAATGCAAATGCATCCCAGGCGTGCCAGTGACCCCTGACGGCATCCCCACCCCAGCACTAATCACAATGTCTGCTCTCAACCTTGCCGATATACCAACACTTGTAGTAAGCGCAGGCTTGAGAGTAAAGCCCCAGATTCCCTATGTAGAACTTGGAGGCTGCCCCGGAAAAGACATACGAACAGGCAAAGCCCTCAACAGCGCAGAAGAAGTGATAAGCAGAGCAAAGATTCTTGGAGAAAACTTGACAAAAACCGCTGACTATCTAGTTGTCGGCGAAAGCATTCCCGGAGGCACAACAACAGCCCTAAGCGTACTCTTGGCAATGGGAGTAGACGCAAAAGGCAAAGTCAGCAGCAGCATGCCTATGAATCCTCATGAACTTAAAATAAAAACAGCAGAAGAAGCACTCAAAGCCGCAAACATAAACGAAGGACAATTCTGTGATGACCCAGTAGCCGCAGTTTCGGCTGTAGGTGACCCAATGCAGCCTGCCGCAGCAGGACTTATAGTTGGCGCCGCCAAAAACGTGCCTGTTATTATGGCTGGGGGAACCCAGATGGCTGCGGTTCTGGCTGTTGTAGCCGGACTAAACAAAGACATACTATTCAATGTGGCGATTGGAACTACTCGTTGGATTGTAAATGACAAAACCTCTGATATTAGGGGACTTGTTTCTAAGATTGCTGATGTTCCAGTGCTTGCCGCAGATCTAGACTTTAGCCAGTCAAAGTTTGATGGACTAAAAGCATACGAGGCAGGTGTAGTAAAAGAGGGCGTCGGATGCGGAGGAGCAGCAACAGCCGCAATGCTAAAGTCAAAAGGAGAAATCACCAAAAACACTCTACTGGAACAGATTGAGCACAACTACAAGCAACTAGTAGGATAAACTTCTGTTCATGGATGGAATGGACAACTTTCTTGTAGGCATTCTTTGTTTAGCGGAAAGAATTCGCACTTTGTGTTTTTATTTAGTTTGAAGGTTACTCCAAAGTTTTCTTTCACAAACTTTGCTGCCTGCTCTATTGTTAGGAAGGTGTTTCGTTTGCAGCATCTTGGTCCCCCATGCTCAGCTATAAGAAGGAGGCTTTTTGCTGTTGACAGGTTAGCTAGACGCCATTCCTGTTTAGAAAGGGGATTTGCGTCAGTTATCAAGCTGACAAAGATGCCTGTTCCTACTGCTGCCCCACAGTCGCCATAGAATCCGCAGAATCCGCCCAGAATTTGTGAAGCCCTCTTTTTTGCCATCCTGATCTTGGTTGCCTTAGCCTTCTGGTCGCCCTTAATGTTATAGTATGCAGCCAAAAGAACAGCAGGGACAAGAAAATGGTGCTCTGGACCATGCATCTTCACGTTAGAATTTCGTAGCAGATTAAGCGCAAGCTCCAGCGGGTCTTCTGACCTGCTTGCTATGCAATAATTTTGTATCAAGTCAACGGCTGACGCGCTGTGGCACTGGTCGCAGACGTAGTGTCCGTTTTTGCATTTTGTGTTTGATTCAAACTCTTGCTTGCAGTAGAAGCACTCTAACGGAGTGGACTCGTCGGTGTATTCTAGTTCTTCGCCGCAGATTAGGCATCCAGTTTTGTGCTCTGAGGACATTTCTGCTCATCTTAAGTTTCGGAAAGATAGCAAAGTTGTTAGGTTTTGTGGGCTTCGATTTGTATGCTGACTATTTTTCCTCTTAGCTGTGGAGCAAGGTCTATAGTGTAGGGTTTTTGTGAAGCAATCTTGACGTTTTTGAATCCTGCTTCGGCGATTTTGTTTAGGTAATCACTTTTTTCTAGTGCGCCTGCGATGCATCCTGCCCAAGCATCAAAACTTTTTCTGACTTCATCGGGCAATTCTCCGCTGGTGACAAGGTCAGAGACCATTAGTCTGCCATCGGTTTTCAGAACCCTGTAAGCTTCCTTGAATACTTTGAGCTTGTCTGGAGCCAAGTTGATGACACAATTGCTGATAATAACATCCACGCTGTTGTCTTCAACGGGAAGGTTTTCGATTTCTCCTAAACGAAACTCAACATTGGTGTAACCATGCTTTGAAGCCGTTTCCGTGGCTCTTTGTAGCATCTCGTCTGTCATGTCCACTCCAATTACTTTCCCGTTTGGTCCTATCTTCTTTGATGCCAGAAAAGCGTCTATGCCTCCGCCTGAGCCTAGGTCTAGAACGGTTTCGCCTTCTTTTAGGCTTGCAAGGGCTACTGGGTTTCCGCAGCCCAAGCCCAGAACTGACTCCTCGGGCACGCTTTCTATGTCGTCTGGAGAGTAGCCGATTTTCCATGCAACATACTGTGGAGGAGTGCCACAGCTAGTTGATGAGCAGCAGGAGGTTGAACAGCTTGAGCATTCTTTTTGTGCTATCTCGCCGTACCGCTTTTTTACATATTCTTTTACTTTTTTATCTTCCATTTCGTTCACCTTTTTTGTCTGTTTTCCAGAATCCTCTTTTTCCTAGATTCTTGCCCAGATACACAAGACTAAGCATGACTGGAACTTCCCAGAACAACCCCATTGTTGTTCCCAGAGCAGCTTGTGAACCTAATCCGTAGAGGCTAATTGCTGTAGCGATTGCGATTTCAAAGTGACTAGAGGAACCGATGATGACCGAGATTATTCCTTCTTTGTATCTGAGTCCAGCAATCTTTGTGACCAGCAAGTTGATGCCTACGACTATGAAAAATCCAAGCAGCAAAGGAACAGACACTAGTACCATTTCTTCAGGGTTCGCTATAAGCACATTGCCATTAAGGGAAAAGATTACAACTAATGTTGCCAGAAGAGCAAAAATCGATATTTTATTAACTGCTGGACGGTAGCTATGTTTGAACCATTCTGCTCCTTTCCTGTTTGTGAGCGCCCTCTTTGAGATGACGCCCAGCACCATCGGGATTCCTATGAAAACAAACACAGCCAAAAGAAGCGACAACCTGTCAATCTGAATATTTCTAATGCCAGTTAAGAGCGAAACAACAGGCGCATACAAGAACATTATCGTAATCGTGTTCAATGTGGTGTTGACAACGTTCTGTTCTTGGTTTCCATTAGCTAAGGAGCCCCAGACCAATACCATTGCAGTGCATGGACTAGAGCCGAGCAAAATTAGGGAGACGATAAGTTGGTCGTGTCCTGCCAAGAAATAGTATGCCAACAGGGCGGTTATCAGTGGTGCCCAAATCCAGTTAGACAGAATCGTCAAAAGGATTGGTTTTGGGTTTTTTGCCAGCTTCTTTAGTTCACCGAATTGCAGGTTCAAGAGAGCTGGATACATCATGAGAAAAAGGCATACGCCGATGGGGATGGATATTCCAGCAAATTGTAAGCCGTTGATTGCTTGGCTTAGTTCTGGGAGGACTTGGGAAAGAAAGAGTCCTGCCATCATACATAAGAAAACCCAGACGACTAGATATTTTTCGAAAAAGCTTAGGGTTTTCTTTTTTGGTGCCATGGGTGGTTCCCCAGAGTTTGGTTATTTATTTTGTCGTTGTCTTGCGACGTAGGTTGCGCATGTTGGTGATTGGCAGCATTCGCTGTCTGGGATTCCGTATGGGCAGTTTAGTTGTTTGCTCATGTTTTTGGTCACTTCTATTAACATTAAACGTATAAATAATTTTAGATATATTTATACGTTTTGTTTACGTAAACATATTTAGATGCATCAACACAAAACAATGTGAGAAAACAATGAAAAACATCGACCAACGACTAAAACGGCTAACCGAAACCGACCTATGCCAAGCAGAAGTAGCAGAAGAATACCGAAAACAACTAATCCAACTAGCAGACGAAGTCGCAGATTCCAAAAAAGTAAAGAAAAACAGCAAATTCTTCAAAGCACTAGCTGACGAAAAAAGAATCAAAATAATAAAACTCCTAACAGCCAAAGAAGAAATGTGCATCTGCGAACTCATGATATGCCTAGACATGACCCAGCCAAACCTTTCTCACCACATTCAGATACTAGAAAACGTGGGCTTAATCAAGCGCACAAAAAAAGGAAAATGGGTCTACTGTTCAATCGCAAACGAAAGACAAGTAGAAAACTTGACAAAACTCAACCTGCTGTAAGCTCTAAGACTTTTTTCTGATAAACAAGACCATAGCTAAAATCGCCACAGCAGAAAAGAACTGTACTATAAATGGAAGCAGCTGATGCACCAAAAGAGTCCCACAGGCTGCCAACTGCAGCATTAGAAACAAAGAATGCTAAACCAACAAGAAGGTAATAAACTCCATATGCTGTTCCACGTAGATGCTCTCCAACATAACTTGGAACCAAAGCCCTCTGCACAGTCTCAATAATCCCAGCATAAGCACCATAAACAATAGCAATCAAAAAAGCAAACAAACTAGTTGAAGGAAGCCACAATAACAGGGTAGCGACCAGAAAAACTGCATACCCCAGAAGCATTACCTTTTCCTTGCCAATTCTATCAGATAGGACACCTGCTGGAAAAGCCACAGCAACATGAGCCACATTAACAGCAGCATAAACCAGAGGAATAAACGAGTCCGAAATGCCAGCATCCTGAGCGTTAACCAAAATAAAAGAAAAATTGAATGCTCCTAAAGAAAAAAGTCCCACAACAACTAGCAATCTTGAAAAATTTCCAGACAAAACAGACGTTATTCCTTCAAGAAACCGAAATTCTCCAGTACGACCAGTGACATGTTCCTTTACAAAGAGTAAAATGATTATCAGCGCAACAGCTCCAGGTATCAGTGATAGCCAAAAGATGTCTCTTATTGTGAAACTCAAGGTGATCATAAGTACTGAAGCAAGTATAGGTCCCAGAATAGCGCCAGTCTGGTCTAATGTTCTGTGTAAACCAAAAGCTGCACCTCGACGTTTTTCAGAAATAGACTCGTAAAGAAGTGCATCTCGAGGAGAAGTGCGAACACCCTTTCCAACACGGTCAGTGACACGTATGACCATAACATCAAAAGGTGTCCTAGCAACAGCAAAAAAGGGCTTAACAATATTGGACACAGCATACCCCAAAAGAATAAACAGTTTTCGTTTTCGGAACTTGTCAGAAAAAATCCCAGAAACAGCACGCAAAACATAACTCAACGCTTCAGCGGTTCCCTCAATCAGCCCCAATATTGCCCTGCTTGAGCCAGGCAAACTAAGAAGAAAAGTTGGAAGAATACTGAAAACCATCTCACTGGACAGGTCAGTGAAGAAGCTGACAAAACCTAAAGCAAACACATTCTTGAACGGAGATTTCTTATCGTTTTTCTCTGCTTCAGATTTCTTCAAATCAGTAGCCATCTGCTAACCACCCAGCAGAATCAATCAAAAACAGAATATGCGATATCTCACTAAAAACTTATCCAACATAAAAAACGCTTTTCGAGTATAAACGCGCTTTAAAATCAAATAAAAATGAGAATACATTCGCGACTAGACTAAAAAAGAGAAAAATGAAGAAAAAAGGGTGACTACTTTAGGTAGTCATCGAACTTCCAGTAGTGTTCTTCTTCCTGCATTACAATGTCTTCAAACATGCGCCGAGTCAAAGTGTCTCCACGCTTTAATGCTTCAGCAATAATTGTTCTGTACAGCAGTATAGCATCATTTTCAGCGGCATGGTCCAATCTCAAGAAATCGTCAGGTTCATCACCGACCTGCGGAAGCGGATCAGGAACAGCAGTGGTTTCACCTTCAAGCAAATAAATCCTTTCAGCAATCTTCTCAAGATGCTCCATTTCCTGCATGAAAACCTCTTTTAACAACGCACTGACAACACTAGCTTTGTTACCTTCAGTTACAACCTCAAGCGCAGTCTTCTTTTCTCGCAGCGCCAACAAGCTGGCTTTTTCATGCTGATTCGTGTACTGCAGTATGGCAAATATTTCGCTTGCCGCAGCCTTGTTAAGCAACGCAAAATAGTCATCGGTGAATATTTTTCGCCACTGAGACACAGGCATGTCGGGTCCTTCTGGTTCATCTTTAACATTTATGTATTCTTGAAACTTGAACAGATGCTCCTCTTCTTGAGCATAGATTTTTTCGAACATTTCGCGTGTATCCCAGTCGCCAAGTTTTGCGGCAGTTTCAATAATTGTACGATACAGCATCAAAGCTTCCTGTTCTGCTTGTACGCCATTCTTTGCAAATTCGCTCAGACTATTTCCAATAGCTGGCATGCCAGATTTTGTTGTTGCCTCTCCTCCAAGATAGTAAATGCGTTCCATAATGTCAGCTGCGTGCTTCATTTCCTGAATGGAAAACTCTTTCAAAAACTCGCCTACTTTCTCATATGTTGTCTTATCCAAGAGGATGTTCTCGGGGACAACTTTTTGTATCAATTTTTCCATTTTTGCATGCTGCAGCATGTACTGAATTGAAACTTGAAGTTCTCGTGAAACTGCTTTGTTCAAAAGGTCGATATAATCGGCTGTTATTTTAACGGACAAAATCAATTCCTCATATAGTTTGAGGAGGAATCGACTATAAAAGAATTATTCAAAGTCTTCAACTGCACTACAAAACAGTAGTTAAAATGTCTGTAAAATGATGACATGTATAGAATAGTGGCGCCTTGGCCGGGATTTGAACCCGGGTCGGGCGGGCGACAGCCGCCTATACTAGGCCGAGCTATACTACCAAGGCATCCAATCCCCTACAAAGAAGGGGACTTGTACTTAAATTTTTCATTTCAAGAACCAAAGAATGAACTAGATAGGGAGTTTATGGTGTTAGTGGTGTGACATTTTGACAGAGATTGTGCCATAAACTATGATGAATAGTAGAATTAAGCCGAATAATATGACAAGTAGTTCGCCTGTTGAGATGGTCATTTGCTGAAACATCATTTATCAACAATATTATGTGGTGAATCAAATGTTGATAAGGCAAGTTCCGTGACAAAAATGGTGAGGGTTTCGATGTATTATGCATGTTGTGATGTTTCAATTATTGTAATAAAGTGCTGTAATGTGAAAAAATGACATGATTAATCTGTATTGTTGGTCAGTAAACTGGAAAGATATTACTGGAGACTATTGGTTTTTTGGATTTTACATTTGGAGCCGTACCGCGCAAGGTTGATAAATTGTACGACCTTAACCGTATTTGAGCCTCAGTGTAGAGTCTAGGGGTTAAAAGAAGATGTTGAGTCCAGGCCTAATTGAAGCCTTAGGCCAGATAATGGCAGGCTTAAAATGTATAGGAGACGGAGTAACCTATCTTATAGGCTTCATTTTAGACTACATGGGCGTCTCAGCTTCCCATCAGCTCATACAGATGGCAACAATACTAATCCTTGTCTCCGTAGTCTGGAAAATAGGCTCAAAACTCACCAGCTCAATATTCATTTTCTTCCTCGCAGCACAGGCAATGAGCCTACTAGGATCAATTTAACGTAATATCAAGCACAGAGTTTAGCTGTTTGCAAGTCTTAGAATCTCTTTGACATCAGGCTCCACAGTCACAGGCATATTAGCAAACCTGTTTTTGGGATTAAAATGATAATCCACTATCACTGTAACATCCTTCAGAATATGACCAGTAGCAATTCCGACCACAGTATCGTCAGCACCAATTATTCCGTTCTCCACTAGTTTCTTGATTCCTGCCACAGTTGCAGCAGAAGCGGGTTCACAGCCAAAACCATTCTTGCTAACCATTGCCATCGCATCCATTATTTCCTCATCAGAAACCGTCGTAACAACACCGTCAGTGAATTCTAGAGTACGCAACGCCTTCTTCAGGTTCACTGGCTTTAGAATTTCTATTGCACTTGCCTTTGTCTTGGCTTTGATTCCTTTTCGTTCTACTTCAGCATAGTAGTCGCCTATGATGCTGTTGTCGATATTTCCTTTGTTCCATCGTAACTCAAGCTTATTGTAGAAATCAGACAATGTAGGTGCACCATCTGCGACTATAACTGCCATTCTGGGCTTCTTCTTTATCCAGCCATACTCGTAGAGCTCCATGAATGCTTTCCCGAAAGCTGAAGTGTTGCCCAAGTTTCCGCCCGGAAACACAATCCAGTCAGGAACTTCCCAGCGCAGATAGCCGAGCAAACGGAACATCATCGTCTTTTGTCCTTCAAGACGGAACGAATTCAACGAATTAACCACGTAGATACTGCTCTCTCGCGAAAGTGCTTTCACCATATCCATTGCAACATCAAAATCGCCTTTGACCTGCAACACTTTAGCGCCATACGCAAGAGACTGAGCAAGCTTACCCTTCGCAATTTTTCCTTCTCCAACCAGAATCACTGCCTGCATATCCAGCTCGTTTGCCGCAAATGCCGCAGCAGAACTGGAAGTGTTGCCCGTGGAGGCGCAAACAACCTTTTTTGCTCCAACCATCCGTGCGTGTGTGAAGGCAGATGCCATTCCATTATCTTTGAATGAGCCTGTTGGGTTATCGCCTTCGAATTGTAGCCAGAAGTTGCTGGTTTTTAGTCCAACATAGTCGGCGACGCGGGTTAAATGGAACGGTTTTGTTCGTCCTTCTGCACCGTCTAATGATACAAGTTTTTTGCTGTAATCATCATAGTTTTCTGTGTCTACTCCAGCAAAATTGAGTAACTCGCGGTATCTCCAAACTCCGCTTTCATTGAATATGTTCTGTTTATGGTTTAGTCTCTGAGAAAACGTTTCCTTTAGACTGTTTGGGAAAACTCCTTTGTAGCGTACATCTAGTAGTTCGCCACAGTCGCATGCGGTTCTTCGTTCTGTAATGTCATATTTTTTTCCGCAACTAGGAACAATGCATTGAAGCCAGCTTTCGGTTTTCATAAAAATATACTCCTTCCAAATCCTCGTTTATTTCATTAGCTTCTGGTTCTGACACCACTAATGTATAGTATCGAACAAAAAAGGCACAGCAAAGCTCTTAAATGTTGCTACGATAAAACCGCGCTAGTATGGACAAAAAAAACGGCGCTGCACCTCCAGCTCAAGGAGTTCCCATAGTTCTCACGGGGTCAGCTACAGAAATGAGCGACTTCAACCTGAACCCATTTAGAGCGTTCACTGGAGGATTCCCAACCGCTATTGTCCCAAGATTCCTACTAAGAAAATACTGGTATCCCAAAGTCCCCATAAACGGTGATTATTCTGCCAAATTTGCACCTTATGGATTACGAAAAATTGAAGCTTCTTTAATCAAAGAATTTGGACATCAAAATGTTGCAGTAGTCCATCCCTACGATCTGAAAAACTTTGTTGGTCCAAACACAAAAGCCATTGGAATAACATCCATGGAACCAGCAGGAACAGGCTTCGTCAGCAGAACATACACGTCCCTTGTGGGTTTCGGAGGCGAACCCGTTGCAGCCGCAGAATTCAGAGACCTTATCACAAACCCTATTCTGCGAAAATGGGACGCAAAAATAATTCTTGGCGGAGCAGGTTCATGGCAAATTCATAGAGCAAAACTACAAAAAGAATACGGAATCGACTGCATCGTCATGGGAGAAGGAGAAAAAACTGCAGTACAAATTTTTAGGAAAGTGCTAAGCGGCGAAAAGCTTCCAAAAGTAGTTGAAACTGAGCCTCCAGACCCAAACGAGGTCTATCCTATAGTGAATGCCTCTGTTTTTGGTGCTGTAGAAATTACAAGAGGCTGTGGTCGCGCATGCAAGTTCTGCTCACCAATGATGAGAAGACGGCATTCGTTTCCTTTAGAGCACATCATGAAAGAAGTTAGATTAAATGCAAAAAATGGCTCAAAAATGATAATCTTGGCAGGTGAAGACATCTTTCTCTACCAATGTAGCGACAAGTTTTTGCCAAACCGCCAAGCAATTTCTAAGTTAATCAATTCAATCGCCGCAGTTCCTGGAGTAGAGTTTATTCAGCCGGCCCATGCTGCTTTGGCACCTGTTGTTTATGACCCTGAAATGGTTGAAGAGATTGGTCCTGTCCTTCTTGACAAGTCATATTGGGTCACAAATGGGGTTCGGCACAGTTCAATAGAGGTTGGAATTGAGACAGGAAGCGTTCGCCTCATGAAGAAGTACATGAAAGGAAAGATGCTTCCATACAAACCAGAAGAGTGGCAGAACGTAGTAACTCAAGCAGTTGAAATAATGAACGAGAACTACATCTGGCCACTTGCAACCCTGATAGTCGGTTTGCCAGACGAAACAGAAGAAGACACAACGGCAACACTTGAGCTTGTAGAAAGAATGAAACACAAAAAAATCTTCTACGTGCCCCTGCTGTTCACCTCAGAAGACGAGTGCATGCTAAGAGAAGCCAGAAACATGGACTTGAATCATCTAACACAAATTCAATGGGAGCTGTTAGCGACGTGTTGGAGGCACAACATAAAACTTTTTGCTGCTGATTTGTCAGAGTGGCCATCAAAGGTCGTAGGAATGTTTGCGTATGCCTTGTATTACAGATGGAAACATGGAAAGAAAACGTTGCAGGCATTGTTGACTCTTTCAGGAATGAACAGGGATCAAATTTAATCAACAATTAAAATGGGGTCAATGTGTAGTGGCGGGTCCGAGGGGAATTGAACCCCTGACCCCCGGGTTAAAAGCCCGGTGCTATAGGCGCAAGTTGCTCTTCCTTGCTAAGCTACGGACCCTCCTTGCTTTGGGGTACGCCATTTAAATTAAGGCTTTCTATTTGCGTCTGAGAAATCGAAAATAACAAAAAGGTATTAAAAAAAGGTTCTGGGAAAAAGAAAAAGATACGACATTAGACAGCGCACTGTCTGCGTTGCCTAGTCGGTTTCATCCCAAGTTTTTTCCAGATATTTTAGGGAAAGGGTTTTTAGTGTTCGCTCTTTGCCTGTTGCCATTAGGAAGCTTTGCACGTCTTGCAGGTTTTCAGCCCAAGCGATCTTTAGTTTGCCAACGAAAGTGGCGTAGTCAGAGTAGTTCTTGTGGAAGGATAATATGGAGTAGTCCATTCCCATGCCTTCGCCTCCTGCAGCGAAAACAACGTTGGGGTTGCTCAGTGCCCATTTCTTTGCTTTTTCTGCTGCTTCTGGTTGTCCTTTGGCTTTTACTAGTGTCATGGCCATAATTTCGAATCCTAGTTCAGTCCAGTCGGGTATGACTGTGTAATCGACTATGGCTGTTTTTTCTAGCCTTTGTCTCATTCTGGTTATTGTCGGCTGTGAAACTCCAATTATCTTAGCGATTTCCCTGTCGCTTCTTTTTGCATTCTTCATAAGCTCAAACAGAAGCTTGAGCATTCTTTTTTTCATCATGGCTACAGATTCACAAAGCCGCCAAATATAAACATTATGCATAACAGAAGGTGGTATATATGACTTAAAATAGACACAAAAGTGCAAATCTTAGTATATACCATTAAACTACTAAAACAAGTTAAAATATAATTATTGATACAAACTGAACAGAATTAGTAGCCCAATAGGAACAACAAAAAAGGCAAAGTTACATGGTGAACTTTTCTCCGCCCACAAGAATGCGCTCCAACGCAGAACTAAGATTGATTATCCCGTCATTGGTTTTGCCAGAAACAGGTATCAACTGAAAATCCAAGCCCAAACGAGAAATCGCCTGTATCATGTCCCTGCTGAGAAGTCTTCGGGTTCCGCTCAGTTTTTCGTCAATAACACATTCAAGAAGGTCAGGGTCAGTGGACCAGTCTACAATGCTTGCGGATGCTTCAGGTGGAAGCAGGTCACATTTTGAAAGTGCATGCAGTTGAGGAAAGAAGAAGCGATTATAGACTGCTGCTGAAAGAAACATGTTTGAGACATAGTTGAGGGGGTTGTAAGAGAACACTGCGTCAAACAGGTAGATTATGGCTTTCTGCTCTTTTGTCAGCTCGTTTGCTATGTAAGGTCCGCTTGCTCTGAATGCGAACAGTTCCATCTGTCCCGGAGTGTCTACAAGAACTACGTCGGATTGGATGTCTTCGATTTCGCCTCCGAGGCTTTCGGCTTCTTCTGCTATCAGGTCAGCGGCTAGGACCATGGCGCCGTTGGGTCCAAGCCTGTAGTCTTCCATTATGTTTTCAATATTTATTTTGTCTCGGATGTCAATGTCGGGAGTATATGGCAGGTTCAGGACTCCTGGGTCTAAGTTGACTGTTGCCGATTTTTGTTTTCCGACTTTGAGCCATTCGTTTAGTGAGGCTGTGAGAAGGGATTTGCCAGAGCCGGCAGTTCCGATGATAAAGATTACAACCATTCAAACACCTTTAAGTTCAGGAAGTAGTGAATTTCATATTTCAGTCAAAGGATATATCTCTTGTCTGCCATTTTTGAACTCAAGCCTCAGGATTCAGGGGTTCTATTGTTCCGCCCTTTGTCTGAATAGCTTCCTTAATCTGACCCAAAGCTTTGGTTACACGGTTTTTGGCAACAGACTTGTCCTTGTCTGTTGTGGAAAAATGAAATTCAATAAAGGGTGCAGTTTCGGTTCCTTTCGGATGCGACTTGATGTAAACATGAGGATTATTCTTCATCACAACGTCTATTATGGGAGCCATCTCGGATTCCATCACGTTCTTCGAGATTATGCTTGTTTCAAAAAAGGTCATTCCATGTGCAGACTGCTTTATCATAGGAGCCACTGAATCATCAAATATGCTCTTCATCTCAGACGGCACACCAGGAAGAGAAATTATGACCACATCCCTGTGCTTGATGGACACTGCAGGAGCGCTTCCAACAGGATTACTTAACGGAGTTGCTCCTTTTGGAAGCCTAGCCATTTTTACACGATGTGGAGTTAATTCTGCTGCCTCCATCTTGCCCTGCTGTGCATAACTGAGATATTTTTCTTTAACCATTTCCAGGGCTTCTTGGTTGATTTCGGTTTTTTGTCCCAAAGCCTCTGCCAGCCCTTCCAGTGTTTTGTCATCAAAAGTCGGACCTAAACCGCCCGTCGTCAACAGGACGGCGGGGCTTCGCTGGATTGATTCTTGTATTGCATGGACGATTTCGTTGATTTTGTCGGCTACAACTGTGATGCGGCTAACAGACAGGCCGAGAGATGTTATTCGTTTGGCTAGCCATTGGGCGTTTGTGTTTAGGGTTTTGCCGATTAGAAGCTCGTTTCCTATGCAAAGCAGTTCTACTTGCTGGCTTGTTGTCAATTCCAAAAACCAGTTAGATATGAAGTGTAAAAATGGTAATAACTGCTTTGTTTTGAGGTCGAAAATTGGTTAGACAGCATGTTACCTAGGTTTTCTTTCAAAACGTTATTTTTTGTTGTATGCTATTTTTTCTTGCTGAGGTACCATTTCAGGTAATCTTTTCTCTGCTGTTTGTGCTGCTCCTCAGCGGTTTCAAATGACGGTCTATTCTTTTCGCGTAACTCGTATAGCTCCTGAGGAGTGAGAGAAAGGCCGCAGCTTTTGCAGACATAACGTTTTGTAAGTGATACGTAATGTAGTTCGCCACCACATTCTGGACAATATCTCATACTGTTCGCCTTTTCTCTTTCTGTTTCACCTTAATATATAAAGGTAGATGTTCAAAAACCTGAACAGGAGCATAACCACACGATCTTTTACAGTTAACACACTGAAAATTGTGGAAAATATCAAATTTTAGAAGCTAACATATGAAAATGTTGAAGGTGATAGTTTATGGCAACAGCAGGCGCAACAGCCGCAGTGGCTGTAGCAGCTCAGCACACAAGCTCGTATCGGGTCAAATTCAAAAGAAAAGAGTTTCTGGAATTGACTGAGATTGCAAAGCCCGAATTCATCTATCAGACAGGCAGAATGCACTTTTTTGCATTTGACGGCTTTGTAATGTACACGTTTGAGTGTGAAGACAGCGACTTTAAACAAAAGATTCTGCATGCTATAGAATTCTCTAATCAAGCATGGAGCGAATAACAGCCATTTGGCTGATTCAAGCAGAGCATCCGTGTTTGTTAGGTTTTATTAGGGAAAACAACAGTTGACACTTGAAAAGAGATGCCAGCCAGAATATTTCAAATTCAGCCCAAAGCACCATTCGATTTTGACTTGAACTGCCGAGTTTTCGGATTTGACAAGCCTATGCCAGAAATTTATGAGGAAGGCGTGTGGAAACGGGCAATAAGACTGTCTTCTGGCAAGCTGGTTCCTGTAGAATTGAGGTCTGTTGGTAATGTTGAGGAGCCCAGAATTGAAGCTAACCATTTTGTAATGCTTAGTGAGGAGGAGAAAGGGGAGCTGTCAGAGAAGCTTGATGAGATTTTTTCTTTCAGCCAAAACATTGACAGTCTCTATGAGTTCATGGACAAAGACGCTGTTCTAAGAGAAGTGAAGCAGATGTTTTATGGGCTAAAGGCTGGAAATATCGGAACCACGGTTTTTGAGCATATTGTCAAGTCGATAATTCAGCAGCAGATTTCGATTCGTGTAGCATTTTCGATAACAAACAAGATGGTAACCAAATTCGGCGGACAAACAACAGTGGAAGACAGGGTGTTCTTTGATTTTCCTACGCCTCAAAGTTTTGTTGATGCAAGTCTTGAAGATGTTCGGCAGTGTGGAGTGAACTGGAAAAAGGCAGAATACATCAAGACAGTAGCCGAAAAAACTGTAAACAGCGAGTTTGATCCTGAAGCTTTGCGTCAGCTTTCAAATGAGCAAGTGTTGGAGACATTGACAGCGTTTCGTGGAATAGGAACATGGACAGCCGAGATGGTTCTAGCTGCGGGATTGAAAAGAAATGCTACAGTTCCTGCAGGTGACCTTGGGGTTCGTAGGACAGTTTCTAGGTTTTATTCTGAGGATAAGCTTCTTTCAGAGAAGGAAGTAAGAAAGATTGCAGAGAACTGGAAAGAATACACAAAAGACATCGTCTATTACATTTCATGCATCGAAAGAACATGAACACAGCAAAAATTTGGGTTCTCAGATAAATTCATATGCCATTTCGCTTTAACTAGACTGCGTGTCAAAGAGGCATCATGATGAAAAAATCGTCTCAGATTTCAGGCTTCTACAAGCTAACTCCAAAAGAACGACTAAGCCATATCAGGGAGTTTGCTGACTTAACTGACGAAGAAGTTAAGATTTTGCAGTCAACTGGCGCATTAGAAATGGAGTTGGCTGACCGCATGATAGAAAATGTTGTGGGAGCATTCCCGCTGCCCATAGGAATAGCCATGAACTTTCTCATCAACAATAAAGATTACATGATACCCATGGCAATCGAAGAACCATCAGTTGTCGCCGCAGCCACATACGCCGCTAAGATGTCAAGAAAAAAAGGCGGATTCTTCACCAGCAGCACTGACCCTGTGATGATTGGACAAATCCAAGCCGTAGAAATCGACGACCCTTTTGCAGCAAAAATGAAGATACTTTCAGCAAAAAAGGAGATTCTAAAAAAAGCGAACGAACAAGACCCAATGCTGGTTTCTGTGGGAGGAGGCGCAAAAGACCTAGAAGTCAAGGTTATAGATGCAAAATCTGGTCCAATGGTCATAACAGAGCTTCATGTTGACTGCAGAGATGCAATGGGCGCCAACGCAGTAAACACTATGGCAGAAGCAGTTGCGCCTATGATTGAAAGAATAACAGGGGGCAGGGTTTATCTTAGGATTATTTCGAATCTTGCTGTGAAACGGTTGGCAAGAGCATATGCAGTGATAGATAAAGAGACTGTGGGAGGCGAAGAAGTAGTGGACGGCATTGTTGAGGCTTACAATTTTGCTGCCGCAGACCCGTACAGGGCAGCGACTCACAACAAAGGAATAATGAACGGAATAATCGGAGTTGTCCTAGCAACAGGCAACGACCACCGAGCAATAGAGGCAGGAGCACACGCTTATGCAGCAAGAAACGGCTATTATGGCACACTCTCGTACTGGGAGAAAAACAGTGACGGCGACCTTGTGGGCTCTATCGAGTTGCCTATGGCAGTGGGACTTATTGGTGGCGCAACAAAGGTGCATCCTACCGCGAAGGTTGCAGTGAAGATTTTGGGAGTAGAGTCAGCTAATGAGCTGGGAGAGATTATGGCTGCTGTTGGTTTGGCTCAGAATCTTGGTGCTCTTCGTGCCTTGGCGCATGAAGGAATTCAGAGGGGACATATGTCTCTTCATGCCCGAAACGTAGCAATTACTGCAGGCGCATCTGGACCACTAGTTGACGTGATTGTTGAGAGGATGGTTGCAGAACGTAAAGTCCGTATGGACAGAGCAAAAGAGTTGGTTGAAGAATACAAAAAGGGGAAAAAACAATGATTGTTGTTCCTGGTCCGTCGGCTCAGAGTCTAGGGAAAAAAATTGCTGAAAAATTAAATACAAAGACTGTGAAGGTTAATCTCAAAACGTTTCCTGACGGAGAGTATTCTTTACGTTTTGAAGGCGATCTGTCTGGCGAGGAGGTTGTTGTTGTTCAGACGTCTGGACCTCCGCAGGACACGAATGTAATGCAGCTTTTGCTTATGATTGATGCAACCAAGGATTTGGGAGCAAAAAAAGTGACTGCTGTGGTTCCGTACTTGGCTTTTGCAAGGCAAGACAAACGATTTTTGCAAGGTGAGGCAGTAAGTGCCCAAACCATCGTTAGGCTTATCGAAGCCAGCGGAGCGGACAAGTTCATAACTGTGAACATCCACGCAGAGAACATCTTAAAGAAATTCAACATTCCAACAATGAACCTCTCAGCAATATCTTCGTTAGCGCAGGATTTCAAGGACAGGGGACTGGATGGAGCTTTTTCGTTGTCTCCTGATAAGGGTGCTATCGAGTTGGCTGAGGAGGCAAACAGGGTTCTTGGCGGAGGATGCGGCTGGCTGAAGAAGGAACGAGACCGCTACACTGGAGAGATTCAGGTTGAAGAAAAGAGCCTTGACGTCAAGGGAAAGGACGTTGTTGTTTTTGATGATATAATCAGCACAGGTGGAACAATAGCCAGAGCAATAAAGATGCTAAAAGACCAAGGAGCACGAAGAGTCTATGCGGCTTGTGTGCATCCGCTACTTATAGGAGAGGCAAAAAACAAGATTACAGGCAGCGGCGCTGACGAGATTGTTGGCACAGATAGCATCCCAAGCACTGTCAGGACTGTGTCGCTGGCTCCATTGATTGCGGAGGCACTAGCCAGATAGGTGCCCTGTACGTGGCAAAACTTTTCTTCCTACTTTCAGGCGAACACAAAACCCTGCCAGTCTCAGAAGTACAGGCAATCCTAACCGCCGAAGGCTTTGATTACAAAATAGTTGAAGGACTGACGCAGGTTCTTCGCTTAGAAGCTGATCCCAAATGTGTTGAGCCGATAAGTTTTAGGTCTGCACTGACCCGTGTTTGCTGCCAAGAAATCTTTAGCTGCAAAGCTGAACTGGACGAAATTTTAGCCAACATAAGCCCAGAAGTTATGAAGGAGTTTATGGGTGACGAAAGTTTTGCTGTTAGACTTAGAAGAATAGAAGGCACTGCTCCAGAGCTTGACCGTGTTGAGCTTGAAGGCACAATCGGAGCACACATACTGGAAACGGTTGAGAAGTCGCGGGTTAATTTGTCAAACCCAGAAAAAACGTTTTTTGGAGTCTTAACAGACAGCCGCTTCGTCTTTGGCTTAAAACTAGCCGAAATAATCCCTAAGCAATTCACTGAAAGAGGACCACGACGAAAACCGTTCTTTCATCCAACAGCGATGCAGGCAAAACTTGGCAGAGTAATGGTTAACCTTGCCCAGCCCAAGAAGGGCGACCTAGTTTTGGACCCATTCTGCGGAACAGGCGGAATGCTTATCGAGGCAGGGCTAATGGAATGCCACGTTGTTGGTTTTGATGCCAAACCGCACATGTTAAGAGGCGGACTGAAAAACGTGAAACATTACAAGGTAAATCTTGAAGGACTTGCAATAGCTGATGCCCGTCATCCCCCAATAACTAAAGTAGACTGTATCGCAACAGACCCTCCGTATGGCAGGTCAGCAAGCACCTTAGGAACAAACACCAGACTAATTATCGAAGACTTTCTGCCTGCAGTAGTTGACATTCTTCCTAGAGGCGGAAAAATTTGTATGGCAGCCCCAAAAACTGTAAAAATCAGCGAAACAGCAGAAAAAGCAGGCTTTAGGCATTTGGAGTCGCATTTTGTTTATGTGCACAGAAGTTTGACAAGAGAGATTGTTGTCTTCGAAAAGAAATAGCCAGTAGAACTGTAAAACTAATCAACCAATACAATACACTAAATATAGGCATCGAATGGAGATGGCGGAGCTGGCAAGCATAGAGATTACATTTTTGGGAACAGGAGGAAGCATTCCAACACCAAAAAGGGGATTGTCAGCAATTGCAGTTCGAAGAAAAAATGAGTTTATACTTTTTGATTGCGGCGAAGGCACCCAACGGCAGATGATACAGGCAGGCGTAGGCTTTCATAAAAAAGAAAAAATTTTCATAACCCATATGCACGGCGACCATGTTCTAGGCTTGCCTGGACTGCTTCAGACAATGTCTCTTCTGGGAAGAACAAAAGAGCTGCAAATCTATGGACCAGAAGGAATCAAAAAGTTCATAGAAACAACAAACGAGACGGTACGTTACTCGCTCACGTTTCCTGTTGAAATCTTTGAAAAAGACCAGGGCATAGTCTGCGACGAAAAAGAGTATCAAGTAATTGCTGCAAAATCGGTTCACATGGACCCCAGCGTGTCCTATGCTTTTGTAGAGAAGCCCCGACCGGGAAGATTTAATGCCAAAAAGGCTAGACTGCTGGGTGTTCCCAAGGGAAGTCTTTGGTCAAAGCTTCAATCAGGAGAAAAGGTTGAGCTTGCAGACGGCACAACTATAGAGCCGAAGATGGTTTTGGGGAAGCCCCGTCTTGGAAGAAAAATTGTTTACACAGGAGACACTGCTCCCTCAGAAGCCCTTGTAGAGCTTGCAAAAAATGCAGATTTGCTGATTCACGAATCCACCTTCGAAGACAGCATGACAGAAAGAGCAAAAGAAGATGGGCACTCGACACCTAGCATGGCAGCAAAAACAGCCAAAAAAGCAAACGTGAAGCAGCTAATTTTGACTCACATCAGTGCAAGGTACACAGACCCGAGCCTATTGTTGCAGCAGGCAAAAAAAACCTTCAAAAACACGTTGGTGGCAGATGATTTTCTGAAAATAGAACTACCGTTCTCAAAAGATTAGCTGAATAATTCTTGAAGAAAGTTTATGCTCTCTTGTACGTGTTCGGTTGATTCTATCATTATCAGGTTGCCGTAATCTGCTGCTTTGATTGCTTTTGCTATGTTTGTCCAGTTTATGTTGCCGTCTCCTATTCCCAGATGCATGTCACTGTCGCCGTTGTTGTCGCTTACGTGCATGTGAACAATCTTTTTGGAAAACTGTTCTAAAAAAGCTTGAATTTGGTTGTTGATGTTAGCATGTGCCACATCCAAGACCATTCCTATGTCGTCATCGAGGTCTTCGTAAAATCTTTGAAAGTCGTCTACGTTCTTCATCAGGAAGGGAAATGGTTCAGGAATGTTCTCTATAGCGATGTTCACGCCTTTTTGTCTGGCAACCTGCAGCAGGCTTCTGACAGATTCTAGATTTTGTTTCCATGCCTTTCCGGGATAAAAGTGTTCAAGTCCAGCAAAAGAACCGGGATGAAAAAGCCACAGGCGGCATCCCAGCTGACCGGAAAGCACAATAGAAGTTTTTAGTCGTTTCATGACTGCGCGGCGGACTGTTTGGTCTGGAGTTGCTATGTTTATTCCTGCCCAAGGTGCGTGAACAACAAAATCGAGGTTACGGCTTTCTGCAATTTCCTGTAGGGGCTTTATTCGTCTCTTAGTTAGGGCGTGTAGTCCTTCGTCTGCAAGTTCAACATGCTTAACCTCAACATGGTTTAGGCACTTCAGAACAGATTTGAAGGGCTCACATAGACAGTAGAGCATCGACAAACCAATTTCTGGTCCAGCCATTTTATGGTTGCACTTCTATTTCTTTCGTGAACTTGCACGTTTTCGTGTTTTTCTTGACGGTCTTGGGGTGAGCCAGTCAACAAGCTTTTGAGGGTCATTAGCATTTATTACGACTTTGATTGGTCCCAGAGGCGACTCGGCAGTTTGTTCGGAAAAGGAGACGTGCCCAGCGTAGGCTACTTGCTTGTTTAAGTAGAAGGTAATTGAGGTTTCGTCTGTTCCGCTTCGCAGGACTTTTCGTGCAGCTGCAAGAATTTGTGCACGTTTAAGCATGTTAACCAGTTTGGTTAATCCTTCTGTTCCTCTGGTCTGTGCTTTGAGTAGTTGTCCCCATGTTTTGGGTTTAACATCAAAGGTTACTGCTCCAAAGATGTTCTGTACTGCCTGTTTTACTTTTTCAGTGTCTTCGGTCTTGTTGACTTCTACTTCAATATTTACGATTATGTCATTCATTGTCGAGTACCCTGTTCAGGAATCTGAGGGTTTTCTGTTTCAGCTGCATGATGGAACCCTCATTCACTATCATGTAGTCCGCTACGGCGATTACGGAGCCCATACCAATTCCAAGCTCTCTCAGGTCTCGTTCGATAAAAGTTTCCCAGTCTGTCGGGTCATCACTTCTTCGTCTGCGAAACAGGCGTTTGTACCTTGTTTTTGGAGATGCATGTATGGCAAGCAACATAAAATCTGGAAAATGTTTCTTGAATTCTTGCACTTCAACAAGGCTTCGTATGCCATCAATGAAAACTATTTTTTGATTTTCATTTTCGATTTTGGGGATGCATCTTTTGGCTATTGTTGCAAGACCTTCTGTTTCTCTTAGATTGAGCATTGTTTTGCCCATGTTTTCGGGCGTGGGATTTAGGTTTCTTCGTTTTACTTCCTCTCTTACCTCGTCGCCCATTACGACAAAGGGATAATCTAGCTTCTGAACTGCCCGTCTGACGACACCTTTGCCTGCTCCGGGCATTCCTGCTATTCCCACAACAATTTTTTTGTTTATTGCAGACCCCTCAATGTAACATCAAATGTTAGAGAGATATGATTCGGTTAAGAACTAATAAAACAATTGTTAGAAAATTCGACTATGGATTAAGTTATTAAAATGGTAAACCGAAAGGTAATGATAGTCTGCAAGAGATTGGTTGATTATGTCAGGAACAATCAGAAGTTTCTTAGCTTTCGATATCGAAGACCAAAAAATAATCAAGAGGCTGACACATGTTCAGGCAATGCTCACCAAAACAGGCGCAGACCTGAAACTGGTAAAGCCAGAGAACATCCATTTGACTATCAGATTCTTAGGCGACATACAGCCCACCCATGGTTGACGCCATCCATGAAGAAATGAAACAAATCTCATTTTCGCCCTTTCAGGTACAGCTTGAAGGCTTAGGAGCATTCCCAAAACCGAACTATCCCAGAGTGGTCTGGGCGGGAATCAGAAAAGGCACAGAAGAACTAAAAGACGTTTTCAAGCAACTGGAACCACGCCTAAGAGGATTGGGCATCACGCCAGACAATAAGGGATTCAGTCCGCACTTGACAATTGCTCGTGTTAGGTCAGGAAGAAACAAAGCCCGACTCGCAGAGCTACTCTTTGAACTGGACGACTACGAGTTTGGAATAATAAATGCCGAGTGCCTAAGACTAAAAAAGAGCGATTTGACGCCTAGAGGTCCAATTTACTCTAACCTAAGAGAAGTTTGCAAAAAACAATAGGTGACTGCTTTGGCTTCTTCCCTTGAACAAATACGTGCCGAGGTTCTAAAAAGAGTTAATCCCAGCGAAAGCGAACGAAAAAAGGTTCAAGATTTAGCTAAAAAGTTGACTTCAGAGGTAGAAAAAGAGGCAAAGGAGAGGAAAATGGAGGTAGATGTTAGGGTTGAGGGTTCAGTTGCCAAGAATACTTGGCTTAGAGACTGCCCAGAAATTGATGTTTTTATTCGAGTTCCCAAAACAGTGCCTCGGGAAGCTTTTGAAACTGTCTGTCTGGAAATTGCAAAAAAAGCCACTGAAGGATATGAACAGATTGAGCGGTTTGCAGAGCACCCCTATCTTGAGGCTATCATGGATAATGTTTGGGTAAACATTGTTCCCTGCTACAAGGTGAAGCAGAGTGAGTGGATCAGCGCCACGGACAGGACGCCATTCCATACGGACTATGTGAAACAATATTTGGACGAAAAACTGGGCGAAGAAACAAGATTACTGAAGCGATTCATGAAGGGCATAGGCGTCTATGGGGCAGAAATCAAAGTGGGCGGCTTCAGCGGATACCTATGCGAACTGTTAGTCTTACATTATGGCTCATTTGCCGAAGTTTTGCAGGCTGCAGGAAACTGGAAAGAACCAGATAACATAGACCACAAAGGACACTACAAAAAAAGAGAGGAGACCAAAACAGTTTTTGAAGAACCCCTAGTAATGGTTGACCCCGTGGACAAGGAAAGAAATGTTGCGGCTGCAGTCAGAAAGGACAGACTGGATGAGTTCATTGCAGCATCTAGAGAATTCATGAAAAGCCCTAGCATAGAATATTTTTACCCACCAGAAACAGTAGCTCTTGAAAAGACAGAGTTAGTAAACAAAATCAAAGAAAGAGCATCTGCAATCGTTTTCATAACATTTGGTGGGTCAGCAGTTCCAGACATTCTGTGGGGGCAGCTTTACAAGAGCCAAAAAGCACTCCGAAACCTAATAACAAATTATGATTTCAATATTTTAGGCGACACTGTCTGGAGTGATGAAAAAAGCCTTAATGTGTTCGTTTTTGAGTTTGAGAGCCGTTTTCTTCCAAATATGAAACATCATCTTGGTCCTCCTTTAGAGAATAGAGCGGGTTGTGAAAGCTTTTTGCAGAAGCATAAAGGGGCAGATTCGACTGTTTCTGGACCGCGTATAGAGGATGGTCGCTGGGTTGTCGACGTAAAGAGGCAGTATACTGATGTTGTGGAGCTTTTGAACAAAACGTTAAGTGATGGGGGAAAACGTGCTGGTGTAGCTGAAATTGTTTCCAAAGCAATTGCTGAGTCGGTGCAGATTTTGGTTAATGAAGACGTCATGGACAGGTATTCTGTGAGTGCTGAGTTTGCTAAGTTTTTGACAGAGTATCTTGAAGGGAAACCAAGATGGCTCAGACTATAAAGTTTGAGCCTAAAGGCAAATCAATGAAGTTAGTAGCAGTATAGGTTTCCGTAAGGGCGAGATGAGACGGGGTATATTTTGTTGAATTTGCTGTTCAAGATTTTTTCTGCATCCAAATCGTAGTAGCCGCAGAATTCGTCAACTAAGCTTCCCAGTATCTTGTGGTCCTCTTCGTTTAGGTCTGCGATTCCGACTTCTTCGCCCAAGTGTTTTACTTCGCCGCGGATGTACATTGTTCCGCCGTGCATTCCTGTTCCTACGAATTTGGCATTGTGGACGGTTTCTTTCATGTTCAGTCCCAAAACTACTAGGACTCCGCCTGCCATGTATTCGCCGAGAAAGTCTTGTGCAGTTCCGCCAATAACTATAGATGGTCTTTTTCCGAGGTATTCTTTCATGTGGATTCCAACGCGGTAGCCTGCATCGTCTCGGATGAAGATTTTTCCGCCCCGCATCGAGTGCCCAACAAGGTCGCCTGCGCGTCCGTGAACAACTATTTTGCCGTGGTCCATGGTGTTTCCACATCCGTCTTGTACGTTTCCGTGGACAGTGATGTTTGTGCCGTTCATGAAAGCGCCTAGATCGTTTCCTGGGGTTCCGTAAATGTCGATGCTGATGTGGTTGTCTAGGTCTGTTCCGATGTATCTTTGACCGTAGACGTTATGAATTTCGATTTTTTCGATGCCGTTACTGTCAAGGTTTCTAAGTATACTGTTCAAGTCTCGGTAGTACATTCCTGTGGCATCTATCTTTGCAGATTTCTTGTCTATGGTTACATTTTCTGGTACGTCTTTCATTACGTTTTTCACTACCATCGTCTATTCACCCGCCATTTTAACGCCTAAGATTTCCAGTTCTTTGTCAGTCAAGCCTACGCCCCTGAGAACCAAGCGATTTCCTCTTACGCTCTCGATGGCATTTATGCCCATTCCGCCCATCATTTCCATGATTTCTAGGCTCCAACCGCGAAGAAGACCAACCAGCCGTTTTGCTCCGATGTCAGGGTTAATCCGTTTGGTAAGCCAAAGGTCAGTTGTTGCTATTCCCCAAGGACATTTACCGGTGTAGCATTTCTGGCAAACAGTGCAACCTAATGCAACTAGTGCTGCGGTTGCGATGTAGCATGCGTCAGCTCCTAGAGCTATTGCTTTTAGGACGTCTGCGCTACTTTTGATTCCGCCTGCAGCAATGACTGAGGCTTGGTTTCGTATTCCTTCGTCACGCAGTCGTTGGTCTACGGCTGCAAGTGCCATTTCGATGGGGATTCCTACGTTGTCGCGGGTTATTCTTGGTGCTGCTCCTGTTCCTCCGCGTATGCCGTCTAGGACTACGGCGTCGGCTCCTGCTCTAACTATTCCGCTTGCAATTGCTGCTGCGTTGTGTACTGCCGCGATTTTTACGAAGACTGGTTTTGTGTAGTCTGTGGCTTCTTTTAGTGCGTAGATTAGTTGTCTTAGGTCCTCGATGGAGTAGATATCGTGTTGGGGAGCGGGAGATAGCGCGTCTGTTCCCATGGGAATCATTCTTGTTTTTGAGATTTCGGCGCTTACTTTTTCTCCTGGAAGGTGACCGCCAATTCCGGGCTTGGCTCCTTGTCCAATTTTGATTTCAACTGCTGCACCAGCGTTTAGGTATTCGGGGTGTACTCCGAATCGTCCAGATGCTACTTGGACTATGACGTGGTCGCCATACTTGTAGAGGCTTTTTTCTAGTCCGCCTTCGCCTGTGTTGTAGTATGTGCCGTATTCGCTGGCTGCACGGGCTAAAGATTTGTGAACGTTAAGGCTGATTGAGCCATAGGACATTGCCGAGAACATTATTGGCGTTTCAAGCGTGAGCTGTGGAGAAAGCTTTGTTTTTAGTGTAACGTCTCCGTTGTCGCTTAGTGCTAGGTCAAGTTTGTCAGGTTTTGAGCCAATGTAGGTTCGTAGTTCCATTGGTTCCCTGAGCGGGTCTATGGATGGGTTTGTGACTTGGCTGGCATTCAGGAGAAGCTTGTCCCAGTATGTTAGGTTGGGTTTGTCGCATCCCATTCCTGTTAGGACAACGCCTCCAGTTTCTGCCTGCTTCTTTATTCCAGTTATAACTTCTTGGTTCCAGTTCGCGTTTGTCCTGTACTGGTTCTGGTTTTCGCGTATAGTTATGGCCTGTGTTGGGCAGAATGTTGCGCATCGCTGACAGTTTACGCAGTTCTCGTTTCTGCTGCAGAGTATGTCCTCTTCTTCATCATAGAAATGAGTGTCGTAGCTGCACTGGTTTACGCAGACTTTGCAGCGTATGCAGCGGTCTTGGTCTCGTTCTATGAGATACTTGGGTTGAACGTAAGTTTTCATATCATATTCCTCCTAGGCTGTTGCCTCCACTGTTTGCTTGGGAGTTTAGCCTTCCAACAACTGGTTCTCCGCCTCTTGGGCTCCAAACTTTATCCAGATTGGGCGAAACTAGCCGTATTGCCGCTTCCTCAGAGGAAAGGAACAGGAAATCGTCCTTTTTTGCGGCAGTAAGTGGTCTAAGCTTTATTCGGTCTGTTAGTCCTATCATTTCGCCTTCATGAGCAACAATTATCGTGAATGGTCCGTTCATCAAGAGACTGCCGTATGTTTGGCGCATGGCACTCATTGCACGTTGAGTTTCTGGTTTCATTGTCTTGATTTCCGACCACAGGGGCGGTGCAAGAATCTTTGAAACAAGACTGATAGGCAATTTTTGTCGTCTCATGAGAAGGTCAAATGCGTATGCCATTACTTCTGTGTCGGTTTGCATGGTGCATTTGTATCCGAACATCTCAAGGTAGCGTTTGTTGATGCCGTAGGATGAGATTTCGCCGTTGTGGACTACAGTCCAGTCTAGCATACTGAAGGGATGAGCGCCTCCCCACCAGCCTTGGGTGTTGGTTGGGAATCTTCCGTGACCTGTCCACAGGTATCCTTCATAGTCTTCTAGGCAGAAGTAGTGTGCTACATCTTCTGGGAAGCCGACTCCTTTGAAGACGCCCATGTTTTTTCCGCTCGAAAACACGAAGGCTTTGCCTGTCTCTGTGTTGATTCGTGTGACTTTTTCCATTATGAAATCGTCAGGTGTTTTATCTTCCAGCTTGGATGGTTTAGGTTGAAGGAAGTAGCGCCACATGATAGGCGGGTCACTGACTTTTGCTTCTTGTGTTGGCATTTCCTCTTCGTTGATGATGTGGAAATATTCATTAATCATTCGGGATGTCTTCTGCTGTGCATCCTTGTCAAGGAACATTATGTGAAATGCGTAATCGTCCTTGTATTCTGGGTAGATGCCGTAAGCTGCAAAGCCGCCTCCCAGCCCGTTGCCTCGGTCGTGCATGTTTGCCATTGCTCGGATTGGGTCTTTTGCTGAGAACCGTTTTCCGTTCAGGTTCATCATGCCGAAGATGGAGCATGCGTCGAAGACTTTCTCGTCGCCGTAGGGATTGTTAATTTTGGTTAGGTTCTGCATCTTAGTTCACCACAAACATTTCTTGTCTTATCTGCTCTGGCAGTGTGACGATGCCAAAATCTTCTGACAGCAGAGCGTCCTTGATTTTGCTTACATCAACATGGTTCTTTAGTAATCGGAAGAATATTCCAGCCTTCTCTATGTCGCCCAAGAAGATGAAGCCCATTATTTTGCCGTCTTTGAGCAGTATCTTCTTGTAAATGGTCTTTTCTGGCTTAAGCTCAACAAGCACTTCATAATCGTCTACGTTTTCTGGGTTCACAGTGCCTACTGCAATAACGGGCAACTCGAAGTATTTCAGCGAACTCATGACTGTTCCGCCTTCATATTCTGCTTTCTTGCCTGCCATGTTGTAGCCTGCTACCCGTCCTCCCAGATGTGCCAGTGGCCATAAGGGCAGGAGACGTTTTTGGTCTATGAGAAAGTCGTAGGCTTCTGCAACATCCCCGCACGCGTACACGTCTGGGATGCTGGTTTGCATGGTTCGGTCTACAACTATTCCCCTGTTGAGTTTCACTGGTGTGTCTTTGACAAGGTCTGTGCGGGGTATAACTCCGATAGCGACTACAACTAGGTCGCAGGGAATTTCTGTTCCGTCGGTCATTACTACTCCGCCTACGGATTCGGGTTTGTCTTTTTGTCCGAGAATCTTTTGGACTGTTTGTCCAGTGATTACTGTAACTCCAGCTTCTGTGAGCACTTTTTCTGCTATGTCAGAAGCTGTTTTGTCAAGTATGAGATTTAGTATGCTCTCTTTTAGTTCAACTAATGTTACTTTTATTCCGCGTTTAACCAGTGCTTCAGATGCGCTGACACCGATAAGTCCGCCTCCGATGACTATGGCGCTCTTGATTTTGTCTGCCTTGGCTTCTATGCCTTCTGCGCTTGAGAGCTCGGTAAATGTGAATACGCCCTCTTTGTCTCCGCCTTCCATTCTGGGAACAAACGGTTTTCCGCCAGTTGCAATCAATAGCTTGTCATAGCTGACTGTTTCTTTGCCATCATCAAGTATGACCTGCTTTTTTGTAAAGTCTATTTTTGTTGCGGTTTTTCCTGTTAGTGTTTTGACTTTGTTGTTTGTCCAGAATTCGTCTTTTCTGTACTTCATCGTATCCAACGTTGCTTCTCTGCTGACGTACTCGGATATCATTGGACGCGAGGACCGTGGAACAGGCTCGTTTGAGATTACAACTATTTCGCCAGTTGGGTCAACTTCGCGTATGGCTTCAACTGCGCCTATGCCTCCTGCTGAGCCTCCGATAATAACATATTTTGTCATTGTTGTTCCTCCTCATCATCCTCGTAGACTAGCGCCTCGTTTGGGCAGTTTTCTACGCATGCGGGGACTTCGCGGTCAGGGCAGAGGTCGCATTTTGCGATTATTTTTCCTGAAGAATCTGGTTTTACGGCGCCGTATGGGCAGACCATGATGCAGGTCCAGCATCCTATGCATTTTTCTGCGTCATGTACTACGTGTCCGGTTTCTTTGTCTAGGGTCATTGCTCCTGTTAGGCAGGCTGTTACGCAGGGTGTGTCTTTGCAGTGCTGGCACCTGATTGAGATGGAGTTTGGTTTTGTTGTTTCTACTCGTGCTCTGCTGACTGGTTTTGGGCTTTCTTTTAGGTATGCTTTGATTGGGTCTTTGGATTTTGAGTGTTCTACGGTGCAGTAGACTTGGCAGAGTCCGCAGCCTATGCAGGCTTCTTCTTTGATTGAGATGCGTTTCATGTTGTTTTCTTCCTCCCCCTAACATTATTATGGGCATACGGCAACCTATTGCCGATTAGCAAACCATACACATCTTTATAAAGCTTTCTGAATAAACATTCAGATACTATGACATGTTACTTCAGACACTTGAATGAAATTCTTCGACCAAGCAGGAATAACAGTCACGAAAGAAAACAGAAAAGACATTGACAGAGCAATCCACAAAATAGTTGGGGTCGAGTACAAGAATTGTCCTGCAACATGGAAAGAAGTAAAGAGAAGGCTTGCAGAAGACGCAGAAGACTTCGCAAATGCTCTTAGAAATGAAATAAAATAAAATTAGGGTGTTTTTGGGTGGATTTTGCCTCTTTAAAAGCCAGAGGGATAGGGGAACTCACACGTTTGTTGTGTGAGGTTATATTTGCATTGTTGGTTGGTTTATTTTGAGTGATTCTGATGGGTTGAATCGTAGGCGGTTCATTCCGAATTCGTTGAGTCTGTTGCATATTTGGTATAGTGATTCTTCTGCGCCGGTGAGTAGGCTTTGTCCTTCTGCTGTTAGGGAGTAGACTTTTCGTGGTCGGTCGTGGGTTAGGTCCCATTCGCTTTTGATGGTGCCTTTCTTTTCTAGGTCTCCGAGCAGTGGGTAGACGGTGCTTGGGCCAAAGTAGACTCCGAAGTTTCGTCTGATGCTTGTGATTATTCCATATCCATGGATTGATTTTTCTTTTAGTAATCCTAGGACGACTAGGTCTAGTAATCCTCTGACGAGTTTGATTTCAGCTTTTCTTATTGTTTGGTTGTTCATTATGTTTCATCTTCCTGTTGTAGATATGCTCTACAGGCATACAATATGTCCCTTTCCAGACATATTCTTGACTCCATAACACTTAAAACCCTGATTTAAAGGCTGATGTGACAACAGATAATATCAAAGCATATTACAACAATAACAACAATCCAAAAACATCACATAATTAACAAGGAAACATCAACAAAAACGCCAACGGATACAAAAGCATCAACACAACACCCATATTATCAATCAATACCTAAACTGTAGAACAGAACACCACAAAACTGCACAAAAACTACACTTCACGTTCACCAAAAAATGGGGGCGCGCAACCAAAGAATCTAAAACAAGACAAAAAAACAAAAAAATAGTGGCTACTTTTCCAGTTCTTCAGCTAATTGTTGTAAAATCTTCTTCTGCTTCCTAGACAACTTTTTGGGTGTCTGAACAACAACATTAACGAACTGGTCGCCTTTTCCCCAACCATGCAAATGCGGTATACCTTTGCCTTTCAAGCGGAAAACGGTTCCACTTTGAGTCCCAGAAGGAATCTTAAGATTGGCATCTCCATCAAGAGTCGGCACAACAATTTTTGTACCCAACGCAGCCTTAGGAAAACTTATCTCTGTCTCATACAGGATGTTGTCGCCCCTTCTAACAAAGACATTATGGGGCTTAACATGCACGACCACATACAAGTCGCCTCTTGGACCGCCTCGTGTTCCTGGCCTTCCTTCACCTGCCAGCCTGAGGCTGTTACCGTCTTCGATTCCAGCCGGGACTTTCAGGTTTATCGTGTGCATGCTCTGTGTGGCTCCTGAGCCATTACAGGTTTTGCACAGGTTTTCTGCAGGAAAGCCTCGTCCGTTGCATTCGTTGCAAGCGCGTACCTGCGTGAAGTACATGCCACCAAGGTTTTTTGTGACCTGTATTTCGCCTCTGCCGTTACACTTTGGGCATCGTTGGGAGCTGGTTCCGGGCTTCATTCCGCTTCCGTGGCAGGTCTCGCAGTCGTCAAAGCCTTGCACGTGTATCTCTTTTTCTAGTCCTGATGCGGCTTCTTCCAGCGTTAGTTCGATGTCGTATCGCATGTCTGCGCCTTTTTGGGGTCCGTTTCTTCGTCGGGATTGTCCGCCAAAAATCATGTCAAAGATTGATCCAAAGCCGCCAAAGCCGAAACCTAGGTCTCGGAATATGGAGCTGAAGTCGGCGTTTCTGTAGATGTCTTCCCAGTTGTATTTTCCGTTTATTCCTGCATGTCCATACTGGTCGTATTGTCCGCGTTTTTCATCGTCTGAAAGTACGGCGTAGGCTTCTGAGATTTCTTTGAATTTTTCTTCTGCGTCTGCGGATTTGTTTCTGTCTGGGTGGTACTGCATAGCCAGTTTTCTGTAAGCCTTCTTTATGTCCTGTTTTGGTGCATCTTTTGGTACACCAAGGACTTCGTAGTAGTCGCGCTTGTTGCTCATCAGTGTATCAGCCTAAACCGTAAGAATAAAGAGGGTTACTCTTTTTTGTTTTCTTTTACTTCTTCATATTCTGCGTCCACAACATTCTCTTTTGGCTGCTCAGCATTACCGTTACCTGCCTGCGACTGTTGCTGCTGTTGCTGTTGTTGTGCCTGCTGTGCTGCCGCTGCCTGCTGATAAACTGCAGTTCCTACTTCTTGCAGCACTTTGGTGAGTTCTTCTGATTTAGCTTTGATTTTTTCAATGTTTTTAGAGGGCAGTAGTTCTTTTAGTTCAGCGGCTGCTTTGTCGATTTTGTCTATGCTTTCTTTTCCGATTTTGTCGCCTAGGTCTTTCTTGGTTTTTTCCACAGTGTAAATCAGTGAGTCAGCTTCGTTTAGGACTTCGATTTCTTTCTTGCGTTTCTCATCTTCTTGGGCGAACTGTTCGGCTTCTTTCATCATTCGGTCTTTTTCTGTGTCTGACAGTTTTGTTGAGGCAGTGATTGTGATTTTTTGTTCTTTTCCTGTTGCTATGTCCTTTGCGGATACGTTCAGGATGCCGTCTGCATCTATATCAAAGGTTACTTCAATTTGGGGTACGCCTCTGGGCGCAGTGGGGATTCCTGTTAAGTTGAACATTCCTAGCGATACGTTGTCTCCTGCCATGGAGCGTTCTCCCTGCAGTACGTTTACTGTTACTGTTGTTTGGTTATCTGCTGCAGTTGAGAAGATTTGGCTCTTCTTTGTTGGTATTGTTGTGTTTCTTTCAATGATCCGTGTGGAGACTCCGCCCAATGTTTCGATTCCAAGAGACAATGGAGTAACGTCTAGTAGTAGGAGGTCTTTTACTTCGCCTGCTAGGACTCCTCCTTGGATTGCTGCGCCTACTGCGACACATTCCATTGGGTCTACTCCGCGTTCTGCGGGTTTTCCGAGCAGTTCTTCAACAAATTTTCGTACAAGGGGCATTCTTGTCTGTCCGCCGATCAAGACGATTTTGTCTATGTCTTTGGTTTCAAGTTTGCCGTCTCGTAGTGTTCTCATTATTGGATCTCGTATTTTTTCTACGATTGGTCGTGTTAGCTGTTCAAGTTTAGCCCGTGTCAATGTGTGATGAAGGTGCTTGGGTACACCACCTTCAGAAGCAACAAAAGGAAGGTCAATATCAGTTGTTAGGAGCGTTGAGAGTTCGATTTTTGCTTTCTCTGCGGCTTCTTTTAGTCTTCTCATCGCCATCGGGTCGTTTCTTAGTTCGATTCCTGTCTGGCCTTTGAAGTCTTCCAGCAGATAGTCAACTATTGCAGAGTCTAGGTTGGTTCCGCCGAGTTGTGTGTCTCCGCTCGTTCCTAATACTTCGAAGACTCCGCCGCCGAACTCCATAAGGGTGGTGTCGTTGGTTCCTCCACCGAAGCTGAAGACCAAGATTTTCATCTCTTTTTCCAGCTTGTCAAGACCATAAGCCAGTGAGGCGGCTGTTGGCTCGTTTATTATTCTTGAAATTTCAAAGCCTGCAATTTCGCCTGCGTCTTTGGTTGCCTGTCTCTGGTTGTCATTAAAGTGTGCAGGAACAGTAATGATGCATTTTTTGACGGTTTCGCCAAGGAAGGTCTCTGCGTCTCGTTTTATTTTCTGCAAAATGAATGCCGAAATCTGCTGAGGAGTGTACTCTTTGCCGTTGAGTTTGACTTTTTCGTTTGTTCCCATTTTCCGTTTTACTTCAAAGACGGTGCCTTCTGGGTTGGTTACGGCTTGCCGTATTGCGGGTTCTCCAACCAGCAGTTGCCCATCTTTAGTGAAGGCTACCACCGATGGAAACATTTTTCCTGCGATGGTTGGACCTTCTGCGCTTGGGATTATTACTGGTCTTCCAGCTTCCATTATGGCAGCTGCAGAGTTGGTTGTTCCTAGGTCTATTCCTAATATTCGTTCTCGTTTTGTTTCACTCATTTGTTGTGTCACCTTTTGAATCTTCACAAGCGATTGTTACCACGCTTGGTCTGAGGACTTTGCCCCTGAAAATGAAGCCCTTTCGTGCTTCTTCAAGAACTGTTCCACTTTGATGTTCATTTGTTGGCACTTGAGCTAAGATTTCGTGCATGTTGGGATCAAAAGGCTGTCCAACGCACTCTAGCCGCTGTAGTCCCTCTTTTACTAAGAGAGTGTCCAACTTTTTATGAACCATTTTTACACCTTCCAGCAAAGCATCCTTGTTTTCTGTTGTTTCGCCTGCTGCTATGGCGCATTCAAAATCGTCTAAAATGTCTATGAGGCACGCAACCAGTTTTTCGTTGCTTCTATGAACTGCCTCTTGGACTTCTTTTTCTACGCGTTTTCGGTAGTTTTCAAAGTCTGCCTGCAGATACTGTTAACTGTGGTCAGGTATTCTTGGGCTTTTTGTTGTTCTGCAGTTAGTTGGTCTTCTAGTTTCTTGACTTGTTCTTCGTCTTTGTCTGTTTTTTCTGGTTGTTCCATTGGTTTTCTACTCGATTTAGAGGTTTTCTTGTGTTTCGTCACCAAATTCAACTCCTATATTAAAACCCTTTTTCAGCTTCAATATTATCTGACGAACAACTGCTTCTCTTAGATTCAGAGATTCGGAGATGTTTTTTACGCTGATGTCGTGTTCGTCTAGGGTGTAACGGATGATTCTTCTTGTGTCAGAGTTTTTGAACATCTCAAGTATGTTTGAGGCTTCTTTCATTGCAAAATTTCGAATATACAAAAGGATGGCTCGTTCATTTTCTAGGGCTTCAAGCTTCTTGTCGATATCAGAAATTATTCTTGTAAAAGGCGTAATTGTTTCGGGCTGTTTCGGCTTTTCTAAGGTTTTGTCCATTTTGTCCATCAAAGAAGCAGAAGTGTCTGAGATTTCCTCTCTTTCTGGTTCAGAGTCAAAAAAGACAACTTTTGCCTTGAAGAAATGTTTTGAAACATCCAAGGTCACGGACACGTTCTTGTTTAGTGTGTAGATTCTGCGTTTTGGACCATACGGGCTGGATTCAACAGAAGACGCAACCATACCTGCATTTTCCATTACACGCAGGTGCTTTGCCACAAGCTGCTGACCAAGACCCAAATCCTTAGCCAACTGGAGAGGATAATTTGGCTCCTCACTGAGACGCTTTATGATGCCCCTTCTCGTAGGATTCTCCAGAATCATCAAGATAAGGTCCAAATCAGTCTCCATCAAATACCACTCACACTATACTACCAAAGGTAGTAAAGCGCAAATAGTAAAGCACAGATATAAGCATTATGTAGCAAAAATACCAATCAACTAGCAACTCAACATACATATTTGGATCCTAATAGTATCCTAATAGAAATAGAATGTTGAAAACAACCTTTTTTCAGAATTTTCCGCACAGCACAAATTTCGTGAGCATTCTGCAAGCACATATTTGGAGCCTATTAGGAGCCTAATAGCAGTGCTATGTTGAAAACAGTCCTTTTTCACAAAATCAGAAGCAAGCAGGTAACGCACATACATTAAACTCGATTCAATTCCTGTTCCATCAAACTATTTCTTACCTTTCCTAAACTGCGGAATCAGCAGCGGCACCGTTTTCCTGTAATTTTCGTACTCGTCTCCGAATTCGTTGACCAACTCAATTTCTTCTTTTCTTGATATCAGATACACAACAAAAAAATCATCAAAGGATTAGAAACCAAAGAATACCATGCAGACAACAGAAAAGATATCCCAACATGAGCCAACAACCCGCCAGCATACTGTGGATGACGGATAATAGAGTAAACTCCTGTTGTCACAACTTTTTCGCTTCTATGCGTCTCTGCAACTTTCATCGATGTTCCTTTTGTGCCTTCAATTCCAAGCCAAGCACCTAACACAAAAAAAGGAACAAAAATCAGCAAATGACTCAAAGGAATAGAAAAGGAAACTATGGGAACGAATATTGATAGATTCTGAAACAGGGGAACAGAAAATCGGGGTTGAGGTGAAACCCAGATGCCAATCCAGAAAAGAAAGAAGCCCCAGCGCGAAATCAGACCCAAAATATCTCCTATATGGGTTCCTTTAGCGCTCCATATTTTCTTTGGAGTTTGTTGTCTTCAAAAGACCAAAAATAGATGGGCAGCACCAAGAGTTCGCCTAGAACTGACACCAAAAACAGGTCATACATTGTTTTCACAACAGCATATAGATTTAGAGGTAGGCGTCTGTGGCGTATCTTCTCATCATTCTGTGTGTGTTAAAGTAGTAGGCAACCTTTCCGATAGAATACTTCATCATGTTTACCCATTCGTCTCGTCCATCATAGAAGCTTGGGATAATCAGGTACTGAAGCTTGCCGTAAAGGTCATCCAGTTCCATGATTCTTCGCTGCTGGTCACCAATGCCATCGTCGGGCGGTGGTCCTATCGCCCAGCCAGTGTAGCCTTCAACACAGCCTTCTATCCACCAGCCATCCAGAACGCTAAAGTTTACCACACCATTATGGGCTGCCTTCATGCCGCTGGTGCCAGAAGCCTCAAACGGAGGCAAAGGAGTGTTAAGCCAAACATCAACCCCAGAAGTCAGATGAGACGCCATCTCCATGTTATAGTTTTCAAGATAAACAACTTTGATTTCGTCCTTTAGCTGATTCTTAAAACCATAAATCTCCTTAATCAACTCCTTGCCAGCAACATCTCTGGGATGCGCCTTTCCAGCAAAAACAAACTGAATTGCCCCACGCCCTGATGCCTTTCTAAGTCGATCCGAATCCGAAAAAAGCAGAGCAGCACGCTTATACTCGGTGGCTCTGCGAGCAAAACCTAACGTCAAAGTACTAGAATCAAGCTTCACGCCTGCCTTTTTATTAACAAAATTGATCAAATCCTGCTTACTCTTCATGTGAGCGTTCCAAATATCCTCGTTAGAAATCGTATCGACCCTCACAAGCAGTTCTGGCTCGTTTACCCATCCTGGAATATGCTCATGGAACAGTTTCCTGAAATGTGGGCATGTCCACATGTAAGAATGGACACCGTTGGTTACTTCGCGGATGTAGTGTCCTGGAAACAGTTTTCTTGAATATTTCATGTGCTCCTCGGTTACGCCATTTGTGTATTTGCTCAGATTCAACGCCAGCATCGTCATGTTCAGCTTATCAGAGCCACCATACTGCTTCAGAACATCAACAGGATACTCGTCACCCAATACTTCGCCGACAAGATCATATGAAAACTTGTCAAAAGCCGCAGCAACAGGAGTATGCGTGGTGAATATACAAGAATTCTTCACTTTATTGGCATCCATGTCATTCTGTTTCAAAAGGTCTAAAGTCAGCAGGCTGGAATGTCCCTCATTCATGTGATGCTTTCCAACATTGAATTTCAAGGCGTCCAAGACTTTGATTCCGCCGATTCCGAGAACTATTTCTTGTTTTAGGCGGTATCTGTCGTCGCCTCCATACAGAGTCGATGTGATTTCTCTGTCTTCTGAATTGTTTTCTTCAACATCTGTATCAAGAAACAGCACAGGAACTATTCCGCCAGTCAGGCTCTGCTGGTCAAAAAGCCAAGCCTTAACCTTAACGTTTTTGCCATCAATCTTAAGATTCACATTAACATCCAGAGGAGCCAAAAAGTCAGAAGGATTCCAAGTGTCAGGAGACTCCAGTTGCTGCCCATCATCAGTTATTTTCTGCTTCAAGTAACCGTTTCTACTAACAAGCGTAACCGCTACAAGGGGAATTTTAAGGTCAGCACTTGACCTTACTGTGTCTCCAGCTAAAACTCCAAGCCCGCCACTGTAGGTGGGAATCTCGCTCTTTATTCCAATTTCCATAGAAAAGTATGCAATTTTAGAACCTTCCAGGAAGCTGTGCATGCAGTATTCGCTGTCAAAATAGTAGGTTCTACCGCGTACATCAGCCTTGAATTGGGCTTTTTCAGGGTCTAAAGGCATTCCACAAACAGGGTCTATTACAGTCACAAAAACAACCAGCAATAGTAAAGTACCCGAATCTATTATTTTAACATTGTAATTCTCACGTCACATCAGCGGGGAAAAACTGTAATGTCAACCAAATTGTTTGTTTTCAGACACGCAGAAACCACAGACAACAAACGCCACATATTCTCAGGATGGCGAAATCCCAAACTAACACAAAAAGGACATGAACAGGCACAAGAAATCGCAGAACAACTAAAACACGAAAAAATCGACTATGCCTTCACGTCACATCTTACAAGAGCCAAAGACACCTTAAACATCGTCCTCGAAAACCATCCAGATGTTCCTATTATTTGTTGATGACAGGCTAATTGAACGCTGCTACGGATTGCTCCAGGGCAAAAGCAAAACAAAAGTTGCAGAAGCAAGACCGGAATGGTTTGCCAAAGTTCACAGAGGCTACGATTTTCCGCCACCAGAAGGAGAAAGCCTAAAGATGGTAGAGAAACGCACAATACCATTCTTGACACAACTTGGAGAATGGCTAAAACAGAACAAAGGCAACGTAGCAATCTCATGCCACGGCAACTCTCTTCGTCCAATCCGCCGACTCTTTGAACACTTGAGCTTGAAACAGATGCTTCAACTCGAAAATCCGCAAGACCGCGCAATGTCTTATGCCCTTCACATACACAACATCAAAATTGAATGCAAAGAATGCACCACACCACCAAAATGGGATGCTATTCTGGTTCCCATGCAAGTCAAGCTGGCTTCTGACGAACGAAATCCACTAAAAAAATACTACTAGCTTTATCGAATTGCTAAAAAGAGACAGAAAATAATACGAGTAAGATTGACGTGACAGAAGAAAAGCCTCAAGAAACCAGACTGAAACCAGTTCTGGGACTGCTGGACGCCACAGCCATAAATGTAGGTGCAATCGTTGGCGCAGGAATATTCATAGTAACAGGAATCGCAGCGGGCGTAGCAGGCTCAGCAATGATAGTCTCCATGCTAATCGGCTCTGTTATCGCACTGTTCACGGCGCTTAGCTTCTCAGAATTGACAGCATGGCTACCAAAAGAAGGAAGCGTCTACGAGTTTTCATATCGGCTTATTTCGCCTTTTGTAGGCTTTCTGTCAGGCTGGATGTGGATACTCTCAAACACATTTGCTGGAGCAGCAGTCTCGCTTGGCTTCGCATACTACTTTACTGCACTGTTTCCAGTTCTGCCAACAAACGTGGTTGCATCAATAATCTGCATAATATTCACTGCACTAAACTATATTGGCACACGAAAATCAGCGCTGCTAAACAATTTTCTTGTAGGCACAAAAATAGTCATCCTGCTCTTCTTTGTCATCTTCGGGCTAGGCTACATCAACACAGCCAATTTCACACCATTTGAGCCACTGCAAGCTGGAGTACTCTACGGAGCATACTACATGTTTTTTGCATACGGAGGCTTCGCAAGAGTTGCCGTAGTCGCCGAAGAAATCAAGGATGCAAAACGAAATGTGCCCAGAGCCATACTGATTTCCTTACTTGTTTCCACCGTAATTTATGTGCTTGTGGGAACAGTTGCCGTAGGACTCGTGGGAGCTCCGACATTATCAAACTCAAATTCTCCCCTTAACACAGCTATGAGTATCACAGGAAACACAACAGGAATCTACCTGATATCAATCGGTGGACTGATAGCAACTGCAAGCGTCCTATTAACCCAGATTCTGGGAGTATCCCGAGTAGCATATGCCATGTCAAAAAGAAGAGACATGCCCCAAATCTTTGCAAAATTGCATCCCAAATTTGACACACCATACTATGCAATCTGGATTCTGGGAATAATCATGGCGCTGCTTGTCCTGTTTGTAGACCTGACAAGAGTAGTGGCAATAAGCACATTCGCAACACTCTTCTATTACAGCATCGCAAACATAGCCGCCATGCACCTTAAAGGAAAAAACAGGATGTATCCTTCAATTGTTCCAGTTCTAGGCATCGCCACATGTCTCATACTGCTGGGATTCATCGTTTTCACTTCCCCCCAAACATTAGATATTGGAATAGCAGGGCTGGCAATAGGCGCAATCTACTATTTTGTCGCAAAAAAGTTTCATGTAAACGGTAAAAACTAAAAAACGTAGACCCCATAAAAAGGGCAAGGGAAAAAGTTAGCATTTCTTGTTTCCTGTTTTGCTCTTGCCCACACCGCTTAACGCGATATGGACAGGGGTAAACTGGAATTTGATTTGCCAGCTTTAGAGGCTAATCCATAGCAGTATGGCTACGATTAGACCATAGATTGCTAATGCTTCTGCAAGCGCCACAACAAGGAAACTTCTGAAAAATGTTTCAGGTTTCTCTGCTAATGCACTAATGGCGGCTGTTCCAGAGGCGGCAATGGCCTTCCCAGCACCTAAACATGCAAGCCCAACAGCCAAACCAGCAGCTAGGGCGATTCCCACTCGATCAAATACACCTTCTGCTGTACTTGCTTGAGCTTCCACGCCTGAGGGCTGCACAAGAGCAAAAACTGTTGTTGCAGAGATTAGGAGTATAGCCACAAACTGAACTGCAAACAATACCATTGCTGTTTTCGTTTTCAAAACTATTTCCTCCAATTGTATGCAAGTGATAAGACGTGTATTAGAGTTTTGTTTTTAACGCTTCTTACCGTCATCTTGCTCTAATTCCTGTCCAATTTTTTCTGCTTCTTTTTTGATTTTCTTCACTTCCACTTCTATGTTCTTAATTTCATTATCTGCCATAGTGTGGATGTCGTTTTCCAAGTTTTCATATTCTTGTTCTATATTGTTTTGTTTTGACATATTTTTCATCTCATTCTTTAACGTACTACAAGAACTGGGCAAGGAGCGTACTCGATAACTCGTTCAGTAACGCTTCCTATCAGGATTCGTTTGGTTCCCCGTCGTCCATACGTTCCCATGACAATCAGGTCTATACCCTTTGTTTTGGCATAATGAATGATCTGATCATGAGGCTCGCCTTCAGCAAGAATTGCGTTTGCATTTATGCCCGCTTTTTCAGCCGATTTAACGACATAGTTGAGGTAGCGTTCTCCTTTCTCTCGCAATTCTTTCTTGATGTCAGGAGTGCCAATACCTTTTGTGAGCTCTTCAACGATTATTGGGTCAATAGCGTATATCGCATAGATTTCAGCACCTAAGACTTTGGCTAAGCTTATTCCAGTCTCTGCTGCACGCGAAGAGCATTCAGAGCCATCGGTTGGAATAAGAATTTTTTTTATTTTTTCCATTTTTACATCACCATAATTTTCCTATCTGGTAATCAGCTTCTTGGCTGTCTTGAGACGTATGAACTCCTCCCGATCTTTTTCTTCCAAAACAAGCTCAATACGTTTCACAATCTCAGTATACTTTGGAATAAACACATGCTTTAGCGCATTAACACGTTTCTGGGTTTTCTGAATGTCATTTGCAATGTTAAAAACTGCACCCTCAAGCTCTGCCAGCTGTGCAATCTGCTCCAGCACATTAGAAAATTCGTTGAAGGCACTGTCAAGCGATACGCTGGTGTCATCGAAACCGTATTCAGGTTTTGCGTCTTCATCCGTTTGCATCTTGATAATAGGCACTGTAACGCCCATTATGCTTCTGTGGTCTAGAACAAAATTTTCTTTTAATGAAAAAGCCAGAGCCACATTCATCACGTTTTCTGAGCCCATAATGACCTTTGATTCGACCAAGTTTTGGAAAGCCCTTGCAAGTGCCTCGTTTACTTCTTCTCTGAGATTTTTGGCATCATACGCGAAGTGTCTTAGTTCCCTCATCAGTACGTCCCTTTTCCGTTCAAGCAACTCAAGCCCAGACTTGCTCTGCTTCAACGTCTTTTTGGTTTTAATCAAATTGATTCGCGTTGGACGAATTTCCGAAACAGGCACTACTATTAAGCCTCCGATTTCCGCTTTGGATAATACTTTTTCAGATATTCCGTGTGAATTCTCGTCAACTCATCTTCAGGGAAAATCGACAAAATGTCCCAAGCAATCTGCAATGTTTGCTCCATAGTCCGGTTTTCCTGTTTATCCTGCTTTAGGAATTTTTGTTCAAACTGTTCGCCAAACTTTAGGTAATCTTTGTCTCTGCTGGAAAGGCTTTCTTCACCAATAATTGACGCTAAGGATCTCATCTCCATGCATTGAGCGTATGCAGCGTATAGTTGGCTGGAAACGTCCGCGTGGTCTTCTCGTGTATGACCTTTGCCTATACCGTCTTTCATCAGCCTTGAAAGGCATGTCAGAACGTTGATTGGCGGATAGATTCCCTTCTGCTCTAGGTCACGGTCCAAGACAATTTGTCCTTCTGTGATGTAGCCTGTCAGGTCTGGGATTGGATGGGTTATGTCATCATTGGGCATCGAAAGAATCGGCATCTGGGTTATGGAACCTTTTTTGCCTGCAATACGTCCTGCTCGTTCGTATATGCTTGCTAGGTCGCTGTACATGTATCCGGGGTATCCTTTTCTGCTTGGAATTTCTTCCATGGAAGAGCTAACTTCTCTTAGGGCTTCACAGTAGTTGGTCATGTCAGTTAATATGACCAGCACGTGGGCATCTTTTTCAAATGCCAAATATTCTGCAAGGGTTAAGCCAGCCCTTGGAGTGATAAGCCTCTCGACTGTAGGGTCTTCGGCGAAGTTGAGGAAAAGTGCAACGTTTCGTATGGCTCCTGTTTCTTCGAAGCTTTTTCGGAAGAATGTTGCTTCGTCGTGTTTTAGTCCCATTGCGACAAAGATGATGTAGAATCCTTCACTTTCAGCTCTGATTTGTGCTTGTCTTGCAATTTGTGCGGCAAGTTCGTTGTGTGAAAGTCCTGGTCCTGAAAATATTGGAAGTTTTTGTCCCCTGACTAGGCTACTTGTTCCGTCGATTCCTGAGATTCCTGTTTGGATGAAGTCTCTTGGATATTCTCTGGCGGTGGGGTTCATTGGGAGACCGTTGACGTCTCTGAATTCGTCGGAGAAAGGTTTTGGGTTTCCATCGATTGGTTCGCCAAAACTGTTCATTACTCTTCCAAGCATTTCGACAGAGACAGGTATTTCAAGGGTTTTTCCGAGAAAACGGACACGAGTTTCTGCCAGTGATAGCCCTGTTGTTCCTTCAAAAACCTGCACAACCGCAATTTTTTCTGTTACTTTAAGGACTTTTCCTAGACGTCTTTCGTTTGCAGGTGTGATTACTTCAACTAGCTCGTCGTATCCAACGTTTTTGACATTCTCGACAATAATTATTGGACCGGCAATACGTGATACTCCTGTGTACTCTTAAACCAGTACTAACCATTCTATGCAACTCCTTTTTCTAATTCTGAAAACTGATACTGCACCTTCTTTCTCAACTCGTCCATAAGCTCAAGTTTCTCATTTGGAATTTCCCGCATCCGCATGATTTCGGGCAGAACAGAAAGCTTGGTCACCTTGAACAGAGGCGCACCCTTGTTTACTACCTGCTCTGCAAGATGATAGAATTCAAGAATAATTTGCAGCATTTTTACCTGCTTGACAGGCAGACAGTACGTGTCGATGGGGTCTAAGGCGTTTTGTTGAAGGAAAACATTGCGAATAATTCTTGCAGACTCCAGAATCAAACGTTGCCTATCAGGCAATGCGTCAGGTCCTACCAGCTTCACGATTTCATTCAGTTCATCTTCTCTTTGCAGAATCCGCATAGCTTCTTCTCTGTAGTCTCGCCATTCTTTGCTAACGTTTTCTGACCACCAGTCTGTAAGGTCATTAATGTAGCCAGAGTAGCTCTGTATCCAGTTAATTGCAGGATAATGACGAGCATCAGCCAAATCCTTGTCCAAAGCCCAAAAAACGCTCGTAAACCGTTTTGTGTGCTGGGTTACAGGCTCAGAAAAGTCTCCACCCGGAGGCGAAACAGCACCAATTGCGCAGATTGAGCCTGTTCGGTCGTCTGAGCCTAAGGTTTTGACTATTCCTGTTCGTTCATAAAATTCTGCCAATCTTGTGGGAAGGTATGAGGGAAATCCTTCTTCTGCAGGCATCTCTTCAAGCCTTCCAGATACTTCTCTTAGGGCTTCTGCCCAGCGGCTTGTTGAGTCAGCCATCAAAGCAACCGCATAGCCCATGTCCCTGTAGTATTCGCCAATCATTATTCCCGTGTATATGCTGGCTTCTCGTGCAGAAACAGGCATGTTGCTCGTGTTTGCGATAAGGACTGTTCTATCCATTAGTGGCTTTCCAGTTCTGGGGTCACGCAGTTCAGGAAAACTGGTAAGAACGTCGACCATTTCGTTTCCTCGTTCGCCACAGCCGATATAGACGATTATGTCTGCGTCTGACCATTTTGCGAGCTGATGCTGGGTTACGGTTTTTCCCGTGCCGAATCCTCCTGGAATTGTTGCGGTTCCGCCTTTTGCTATGGGGAAGAATGTGTCGATTATTCTCTGACCGGTGATTAGAGGTACGCTTGGCAGGAGTCGTCTGTTTGTGGGGTCTGGGTTTTCGGACTGGCCATCTCTGAGCCATCTGTAAGTTCAATCTGTTTTCCATCGGATTCTACTTTTGCAATTGTGTCTTTTATTGTGTATTCGCCTTTTTCGGCTATTTCAACAAGTTTTCCCTGAACAGTTGGTGGAACAAGGATTCTGTGTTCAATCAGGTCAGTTTCTTTAACGGTGCCGATTATGTCTCCTGCAACTACTTTTGTGCCAACCTTCATCTTTGGAACGAATGACCATGGCTTGTCGGGATGAAGGGCTTCGGTTTTTGTCCCTCGTTTAATGAAGGGACCTGTTTTTTCGTGTATGAATTCTAGGGGTCTTTGTATTCCATCATATATGTTGCCGAGCAGTCCTGGACCCAGCTCTGCGGAAAGGGGTGCTCCTGTTCCAATAACTTCTTCTTTGGGCTTGATTCCGCTCGTGTTTTCGTAAACCTGAATGGTTGCAACGTCGCCTTCAAGGCGGATTATTTCACCGATGAGACGTTCATTTCCAACCTCAACCATCTCATGCATTTTTGCTTTTGCCATTCCGTCGGCTTCGATGACTGGTCCTGATATTTGGATGATTGCGCCTTTTACTTGCAGTTTTTATGCCTCCTGAAAAAGCATTTTTTCGAGTTTAACCCGAATGTTTGGTTTCAGTACTTGCAGTCGGTTCTCGAAGGTGTTGTCGTGGGACAGTTTTCCATCTGGGGTTTTGACGATGCAGCCCCCCATGCATTCGATGGATTCTTTGGATAGTGTTAATTTTTTGTCCAGCTTTTTAGATAAATCTTCAAGTTGGCTAGTTTTGAACAAATTTTGGTCTTTTGAGTTCACATATATCACAAGCTTGTCAGATTCAATGTTTATTGCGGCTTCTTCAACAAATGACAAAATGTAATTGGAATAGTTTTTAGAATCAACAAATTTTTTTAATCGAGCAACTGCCTCGTCAAAGACGGAGTTGAGTTGTTCTTCTTTTGCCTGCAGGTGGATGTTTCTAATTTCGATGGCGGTTAGTGATTTTGTTTTTTTGTATTCTTGTTCAGATTTCTGTTTTGCTTCAGCTATACTGTCGGCATGTCTTTTTTCTGCCTCTGTTTTGGCTTGCTTCAATATTTCTTTGGCTTTTGTTTCGGCTTCTCGAATAATTTTTTCTGATTCGTTCTGTACGTCTTCCAAAATTTCGCTTGCTATAGCTACTAAACCTTTTTTCACATTTGCCATGTTATCGTCACCTACACTTTTACTCCAATGGCCTTTCGTACTATGCTTGACATGTCAATTGTGCCAGAAGGTCCAGATTGTCCGGGAAGTTCGATGATTAAAGGTGCGATTTGGGTTAGTCGTATCTGGTCAATTATGTCTCGCATTTGTGTAGAAAAGTCTTCACTTATTATTACAATTGCGATATCTATATTTTCGACTGTTTTGAGCAAGGTCTGTCTGGCCTCCTCAACATTGGAAACTTTAACTCCGTTTATTCCAACGAGCTGAAAACCTGTAACCATATCGCAGTCGCCAATTACAATCGCGTGCATTTAAATTTCCTGAACAATGTTTAAATTTAGTGATATTAATCAAGGTTTTGCTGATGTTGAGTTTGCGACCCGAAAGAATGACCGAAGCATCAATAATTTGTCTCAAAAAAGATTTTGATACAACATTAGAAGCTTTAGATGAATTTGGAAATTTCCATATTGAGGAAATTAAAGAGGATTCTAAAGCAGCAGGCTACGAAGAGCAACTTAGGCGCGTCAAAGAAACAATCAGAAACATCGACACGCTGGTTTTACAGCTTAAAACTGAAAAAGCGGGATTGTTAGATATTTTCAAGGCTGAAAAAATTACAAAAACGGAAATTACTGCTGAAAACTGGCAATATTTACTGAATATGATTGAGTCAGAAGTTACAGAATTGAAGGATAAAACTGATGGCCTAATCGATTCATTAAAGATTCTCGATGACATGCTAACTGAGCTTAAACAGATAAAACAGATGCTAACGATTCTTAGCCGATTTAAAATTAATCTAGACGTATTAAATGAGATGCAGTTTGTTTATGTCGCGGTTGTAACAGTTTCCTCAAAAAATATTCCTGAACTTGAAACCGCACTATCAAGCATTGACCCAATACTTGTGCATCACCGCGCAATATCTAACGGTCAGGAGTTTGTGTTTGTTGCAACCTCAACTAAACATGGAGACGAAATCGACAAGATTCTGAAAAACCATAACGCGGAAATATTCCAGAAACCCCCCAAACTTCCGGAAAGCTCGTCTGAAGCATTGCAGGAAGTTGATGTCTCAAGCAAAAGAGCTGTTGGAAAGCAAGGAAGTGCTTTTAGAGGATCTCAAGAAACTTGCAGAAGAAAACAGGCAGCGTCTTTCTGCGTTAGAGGAAACTGCACAGAACATTTCAAACGTATTGACTAGCAAGCAGAAATCTTTGGAAAGCAAACATCTGGTTACCATAAAGGGCTTTGTTCCAAAAAAGGAGTTCAATGCTCTTGAAACAAAAATAGACGACAAAGTAGACAAGGTATTACTTGTAGAAAAAGAGACAGAGCCACAAGAAGCCCAAGATGAACCCAAAGACCCTCCCACAAAGATACACAATCATTCTTTCGCAAAACCTTTCGAAATCATAACGAGCCTGTACGGAATCCCACATTACGATGAAGTAGACCCAACACCACTAATGGCAATAACATTCCCGCTACTATTCGGCTTCATGTTCGGCGACGCAGGACACGGACTGGTTCTACTTTCAATCGGATTGACTCTCGGATTCTTAATTAAAAAGAATCAGGGAATCCGCAGTTTTGGGTGGATTCTTGCAGCCTGTGGAATAGGTGCAATTTTTGCTGGAATACTATTTGGAGAATTTTTTGGAAAAAACATATTTCCGCCATTATGGTTTGACCCATTTGAGGACGTTACAGACTTTTTGCTGTTCAGCTTATTCATTGGAATAATACAGATAATGAGCGGCTTTGTCATAGACTTCGTCAACTACATACTTAGAGGCAATATAATCGACGCAGTTCAACATCATTGCCTAAAATGCTGTTTTATGTGGGCGGAATCTACCTAATTGCAGTATATCAATTAGATTTTGGCAAATGGCTTTCAGGTCCAATTCTATTGCCTTTGATTCCGTTTATTTTCCTGATCTTTGGAAAACTCATAATAGTCAAAACATTACAAAAGATGGGTCATCCTCCCAAAATGTCAACAATGCATGAGTCGCTTATGGAAAGAGTTTTTGAAAGCGGCGACCTAGTTACTCGTCTTCTAAGCAACACGATGTCCTATGCGCGAATTTTGGCTCTGCTGATGGCACATTGGGCGCTGACTCTTGTTACGTACACAATTTCTGGCATGGTTTTTCCAACACCACTCATTGGAACAATTATGGGTGGCATAGTTGTTGTGGGCGGAAACATCTTCGTGATGGTATTTGAAGGATTAATCGTCTTTATCCACACGCTCAGGCTCCACTTTTACGAGTGGTTCAGCAAATTCTATGAAGGAACAGGAGTCCCCTTTAGCCCATTCAAACAAAGCTACAAATACACAAAAATAATCTTCAAAAAATAGCCGACATCGAACCCTACAAAAAGAGCCGATTCAAGAGTATCATCCTTTTTCCACTTATACTCGGTTCCCAAACTTATCATGGTAAGATTGTATAACTCAATCTCCTTTGCGCATAATGAAAGCCATGACCGAGCCAACATTGAAGGGGTCTCCGATTTTGGTGGTTTGTGCATGCTCAAAAATTTCCTGTTTCAAGGCTTTTTCAGCAGCAGAAACTGTCTTTTCTGGGGTTTCAGCTTTTGTGAACAGTTTCTTGTAGTGAGTTTGCTCAACAACTTCCATGGCTGACTTGAAATCTTCTGCCATCAACATCGATTCAATCGTCTTGTTCAGAAACAGTGTAAAAGTCGCGTGAAAGCGCTACTCTGATCCAGTGGGAATCATAGCCTAGGAGTTTGGCTCGAAGAATTGTCAGAATGTTAAACATTTCAGTTTTGGTGCTCACATAATAGAATGCGAGCTGTTGCTCATTTTTGGGCATGTTGTGGAATGTTTTTCCAAATTCTTCATAAAACATTTTGTCGAGCAGAAGGTCAAAACATTTTGTTGAGCCAGTTTCTTCATATGTTTGAAGACCAGAAGACAATAATGGACCATAAATTGTGTGCTGTAAGGCTTCGACAGCAAGCTTGACTTGAAGTGCCATAGCAGCTTTTAAGAACACTTCTTCTCTTTTGAGAAATTTTCCACAGACATGTAAAGCTTGTTTTTTATGTCATCGTAAGGCAAGCCGATACTGATTGCCCGTAATATGGTTTTGATGTTTTCGTGTTCAAATTTTAGCAGGTATATCTTGAGGAACGCTGAAACTGTCAGGGGGGAATTTTTTACCATTTTGATGCATACTTCGATGAAGGTTTCTCGGAAGGCTCTTTCTAGGTCGTCAGTTGAGTATGGGGTTGTTAGTTTGGATAGTTTTTCGGCGTAAATTGTTGTGCGTAGTTCAGTGATTAGTTCTGTTAAGCTGTTGCTGTCTGTTAGGCGTTGTAATTTTTCTTTACTTAGCAGATTGCTTCGTTCAACGCCGATTTTGACTAGGACATTAGAGTATAATTGTTCTTGGCTCAAACTTCTATTTTCCCCAGAACTGCATCAAAAACGGTATCTACAGCGTTATCAAACTGTTTTTCCACGGTTGCCTTTAGTTCTTTGATGGATTTCTCATTTTTTTCCAGATCAGCAGCGCGTTCCTTTTCAGCTTGATCTATTCGCGCTTTCAGCAGTTTGTCTGCTTCTGATTCTGTGTGCTTCTTGGAAAGTGAAAGAAGTTTTTCAGCATCCTTTCTGGCGACATCCATCAGTTTTTCTGAAGTTTTCAAAGTTTCAGAGCGGATTTGCTCTGCTTTGTCTTCAATTTTTCGTAGCTCTTCCCAGACTTTTTCCATACTCTCTCAATTTTATAGCAGAATATATTGGCTTGTAAAGGTTTCCATTGGCTTTTTAAGGCTTAATAAGCAAAAGCGTTACAAAACGGCAGCATCCGCCAAAAACAGGCACTGCAAAGGAACATCGTTGTGGAACGTGAATTGTTTTATATGTTTGCAGTTTTCTAATTGTATTGGGAATTGTGCAGATGGAATTTGAAATTTTCATGATTTTTGCTGGATTACTGCTATTTTTTGACCTGATTTTGCTGTCCAGACTTAAACATGAAAAGAAGCAGCACGATATTGGAGTTTATGCGGCAATATTGGCTTTTGTTTTGCTTGTTGTGTCATATGGCAGGCTTTTGCAGGCTTTCATAGGTAACGATTTTTCTTTTGTTGGAGTCTACGCTTACAGTTCGTCTGGTCTGTCCCTTTTTTCTAAAATATACGCCAGCTGGGGCGGCGCAAGAGGCTCAATGCTGTTTCTTTCTCTTATACTGAGCACATTCTACATGATACTGAGAATAAAGGCATACAAGAACCGAGACAATTTTTGGGTCTTCGCATCCAAGATTCTCAACATCATCCTTCTTGTGTTCATTATCGTGTCGTTAGTGAAGAATCCGTTTGAGCAATACTCTATAACGCCAGTTGAGGGACAGGGACTAAATCCCCAACTGCAAACATTCTGGATGATTATCCATCCCCCAATTATCTTTGGAGCATACGCGTTTGTGCTTCTAGCATTTGCATTGACATTGTCTGCTATGAAAAATAGCCGAGACTACTCCAGCATTAAGGTGCTGAAGGGGTCGGTTTATGCTGCTTGGCTTCTTCTTTCTGTTGGAATTGCCTTGGGCGGAGTGTGGGCATATGAGGTTCTGGGCTGGGGCGGATACTGGGCGTGGGATCCTGTTGAGACTGCCTCGTTGTTGCCGTGGCTGTTTCTTACTGCAATGTTCTACTTGAAGCCCACAACAAAAACGAAGAGCTTCACCAGAGAGTTCATGATTCTTTTGACGTTTGCGAGCCTAGTCTTTCTGAGTGCACTAACAAGAGGAGGCGGCACGCAGTCTGTTCATTCGTATGCTATTTCTCCTGTTGGTCCGATAATGATGACTTTTGCGGTAGGAATGATTGTCTACTTTTTCTATATTGAGAGACAAAAAAAGCTGCCGCTGTTCAGGATGGAAGAATACAAGACATCTGTGCATTCCCGGTCAGGGGCAATCATCTTTTGGAGTCTGATGCTCATTGCAGTTGTATGTTTTGTTGGATTGGCTTTTCAGGACTTTTCCTACAACTACTGGACATTTCCTTTTGTTTTAGGCTTGATTGCGGGTCTCATAGGAGCTAGTCTGGATGAGAAGGCGCCTTTTGCGCGGGTTGTGATGCTGACAATCGGTGGTTTAGCTGCAGGTTTTGTGGTGGTTCTGCTTCAGTTGCAGCTTCATATTCTTGCTGGTTTGGGGATTCCTTTGACTGTCGTGGCGGTTCTAGTTGTGGGATACAGTGTTGTTCGTTCTGTTAGGCAAAAGAGTGGAGTCCGTTTTGGTCGGAGTGTCATTACTTTGGGGCTGGTTTTGATTCTGTTGGGTGTTTTCATTAGTGCTGGCGCAAAGACTTCTGGGAGCATCACAGACTTGAAAGTGGATTCTAGCGCTGAAAGTTTGGGAGTTACGATAGAGGTATCAGATTTTTCGGTTGGAGCTAGCCAGAGCATGGTTTATTATCAGAATCTAGAGGGTCTTGTTCCAGAATACTCGTTCCTGAACGTGGATGCTACGGTAGAGTATATGGGAAGAACGTATTATAGGACGTTGCAGGCTGACTATTATCCCAACTATGGCTTGGTGTTAAGACCACAAATCATAGGCACAGAAACTGGCGACATCTACATTCATCTGGATTACACAGAAGAGATGTCAACGTCGCTAGTCCAAGCACTACGAAATGAAATAATCATTCCAGACACAGTCAACATCGCAGTACAGACAAGCCCAATGATTTACATACTATGGACAGGAATCGCTGTATTGATTCTGGGAATAGCCACACAGCTTATAGTTGAACTAAAGCAACAGTTGTGCAGAAATAAATCCGCATGTTTACAATTTCGATGTATTCTAGAACTGGTTGAAATCAGGAAAAATCTAGCCACTGAGAAAATTAAAATGAAATCAAACGTAAATCAAGGAAATAGATACAAACTAAGCTTTATCACATTCACGTTAATCACAGGTGCGGCTCTACTTCAAACAAGAGATTACCCAACAATGGCTGTAACGGGCTGGAATACAATCATTTTCAATCTTTTGGCAGTCATAATGTTTTTGTTGCCATGTGGGCTTGTCGCTGCAGAACTTGCAACAGGATTGCCAGGAGAAGGCGGCGTTTACGTTTGGGTAAAAGAAGCATTCGGTGAACATTGGGGATTTACTGCCAGCTGGTTGCAGTGGTTTCAAATGACAATTGCTTTTGTCACAATATTAGCCTTCATTGCTGGAGTTCTATCATACATTATTGATTCTACGTTAGCGACTAACAAGCTGTTTGTTCTCGCAATTATCTTGATTGTATGGTGGGGGGTTACGTTCATAGACCTGCGAGGGTTAAAGGTCTCCAGTTGGATTAGCTCAACATTTCTCATTCTAGGCGTTTTTTTACCCATGTCCATACTGATAGTAGGAGGCGTTGCCTATGTCGGAAGCGGTGCGCCAGTAAGTTTGACATTAAAACCGACCTGGAATGACCTCGTTCCAGATTTGACAGCACTCAGAAACTTAGTTTTGCTGGTAACATTCACTTTCACGTACACAGGTATTGAAGTGACGTCTGCGCACGCGAAAGACATGAAGAACGTTCACAGGGACTATCCGATAGGCATATTCATAATCGGTATGATTGCAGCTATAAGTTCTATAGTGGGCTCACTTATTGTGGGGTTAATTCTTCCAGTTAATAATTTGGTTTTAACAGCAGGTTTGATGCAGACATATGAAATAATCTTTAGCTGGTTCAATTTAGGTTGGATACTACCAGTTATTGCGGTTTTAATCGCAATAGGTTCAATTGGAAAGATAACAACATGGGTAATTGGTCCTGTACGAGGGCTTGGCAGAGCAGCCCGAGAGGGGTTACTGCCTCCAATTTTAAAGAAACATAATGATGCGGGTATACCAGTTAATATGCTGATTCTTCAGGCAGTATTAATTTCGGCATGGGGAGTGGTCTTTTTGCTATTGCCAGGAGGAGTGAACAGTGCTTTTTGGATGTTGCTTGCTTTGACTACAACAGTCTACATAGTAATGTATGTTCTCATGTATCTTTCAGCAATAAAGCTGCGTTATTCTCAGCCAAACCTTAAAAGGTCATTTAAAATTCCTGGCGGAAAAGTAGGAATGTGGATTGTTGGGGGGTGGGGAATAGGTTCTATGATAATTATTTTTATTTTAGCACTGTTGCCGCCTGCTCAAACGAATGTAGAGGCGATTAGTTTGCTGTCATTTGAGACATTGATGACTGTTGGAACGATAGCAGTTGTTTTGGTTCCACAGATAATATACAGGTTACGTAAACCAAGTTGGAGAGACACCAAAAAAGAGGGTAAAATAGTTGCTCCTATGGTCCGTAGAGTGTGTGGAACACGTAGAATACCATCCCTATTCCTAGTGCAATCAGCCATAGAATCATTGTTTTTCGCATGTGTTTCCGTTTTTTAGCACAAGATTTTGTTTCCGAGTCTCCAAATGCCCACGGAACAGTTATCCAGAAGCCGAGAGCCTCGGCGGTTGTGCCTATCATTAAATGGATGACCCCCAAGACTATTACAAACAGGGGTTCGTCTGGCAACCAAATTATTGATGGCCCCATGTGCGCCAGTAGAGCTACAGCATTCATTATTACGGCTAGGAGCATTATGTTGCCGTGCAGTGTGTAGTTTCGTTTTTTCTTCAGTATTAGACTTACTACAATCAATAATAGAATGGAAAATTGGATAGTGATATTGGCGTATTGCATCCAGTCATGAAGGTCTGAAGTAGTAAAAGCTGTAGTTAGAATAGTTAGAATCAATGTCACCCCAAATTCTGTATACATTAAGGCAGTCCATTTAACTGATAATTTTTGTGCTATTTAATAGGAGGTATAAGTTTACACTAAAATCCACAAAAAGTCACTATACTATGACTGATAAAACATGTTCAAGTTTTCAATACAGAAAAAACTGAACAATGCACATAAATGATATATACTAAAAATTAACATACCATATACTGGGTAGTTTTTTTGTCGAACAGTAACCAAACAGAGGGTAAGGACTTGTTATCTCACAAAGAAACTGACAGCGTAACAAGAATCTGGTTCTATTTCTCAATGCTATGGTTCCCCATTTTTGCCACATTCGGCTTCATAATGGCAATCAAATTTTTTGTTCCCACATTTCTCTCAGACGCTGCTTGGCTAACATTCGGCAGAATAAGACCAGCCCACGTCAACGGACTACTCTTCGGCTTCCTATCTTCTGGACTGATAGGAATCATGTACTATGCTGTACCAAGGCTCAGCAACGTCTGCTTGTACAAGCCCAACATCGGCAAACTTGCTGCATTTCTATGGAACGGTGCAGTGATAGCTGGAGTGTTAATGATTTTGACAGGAAACACTCAAGCAAGAGAATACGCCGAAATGCCGTGGATTATCGATGTTGGGGTAATGATAACGCTCATTTTGATTGGAATCAATGTTCTTGGCACCATCATGCATAGGAGAGAGCACAAGCTCTATGTCACCTTATGGTTCTATGCTGGAATAGTACTCTGGTTCCCAATCGTTTACTTTATAGGAAATGTTATGTGGAATCCGCCATCTGGTGCACTTTATGGGCTGATTGATGGTGTAATAAACTGGTTCTACGGACACAACGTGCTGGGTCTATGGTTCACGCCCTTTGCGATAGCATTGTGGTACTATTTCATACCTAAACTCACAAAGCGTCCATTATACAGCGTGACGCTCTCGTACATCAGCTTCTTTGCCATGGCCTTCTTCTACACAGGAGTAGGAGGACACCACATACTGCAAACACCCATCCCAGAATGGCTAAAAACAATAGCAATCGTGACAAGCGGCTTGATGATGTTCTCAGTTTTAACATTTGCAACAAACATCGGCATGACCATCAGAGGCGCATGGAACAAAATCTTCAGCAACGTGCCCTTAAGATTCATTGTCTTTGGCTTCATCAACTACATTTTCGTTTCAATACAGGGAACATTTCAAGCATTCCGAGACATGAACCTGTATCTGCACTTTTCCCAGTGGCCAGTAATGCACTCACACCTGTCACTGTACGCCTCTATGGGAATAGCAATAATGGGGTGTATGTATTGGATAGTCCCAAGAATCACAGGAAAGAAACTTTACAGCAAAAAACTGATGGACATAACCTGGTGGGTAACATTCATGGGTTACGTAGTTTTCATGGCAGGAATGATGCTGGCGGGGCTTGTGGCCAACTCTGGCTGGTATGCACACATGACAGTAGCACAGGTGTTGCCGCAACTTGCAGGATACTTCATTGTTAGGGCAATAGGAGGAGGCATAGTAGTTATCTCCGCATTCCTGTTTGCCGCTAATATCATAGCAACATTTCTGTCAAAACCCATTGTGCATCGTGAACATCTAGAAACAACGGGAGGAAAAGACAATGAGTAGACTGGAAAAGAAACTGGAAGAAGAACTGGAAAAACTTGAGAAAGCACTTGGAAGAGACGTCAGGAAGGTTGAAAAAAGAGTTCACCAACACAACCTGTTTCCTATCGCTGCGGGCGGATTAAGTGTCTTCTTTCTGATGGTCTCAATGGTCGTAGCGGCGCCATACATGTTCCTTTTGGAAACACCTCCAAGCGAGAGAGCCCACGTATACACGGACCTAGAAGCGGAAGGCAGAGGGCTGTATATGAATCTGGGCTGCTTCTACTGTCACTCCCAGCAGGTCAGGCTTTACGACTGGGGATTAGGAGACCCCTCACAAAAAGGAGACTTCATCTACAACAGTCCCCAATCACTGGGCACAGAAAGAACAGGTCCAGACCTTGCACAAATCGGCGGAATGCGACCAACAGTCTGGCATTACTTGCATCACAGAGACCCAAGAAGCGTCAGCCCCGGGTCTTTAATGCCCAATTTTGATTTCCTCACAGACCATGAATTGGATGCAATTGTTGCTTATCTTCAGAATCAGGGCGGAGAAGACCTTCAAGTAGACGAGTCCATAACGGGCGGACAAGCATTTCATCCAGACGTACCAGTAGAATACGTGAACGCATCCAATCTCTTTGCTCCACTAATGATGCAGGTCAGAGCAGACTATAACACCACAGACAACACGTACACGGGAACCACAGCTTTAGGCGATGAATGGGCAAACATCTTTGACATGGGAAAAGAAATTTTCACCCAACGCTGCCTCTCATGCCACGGATGCTCAGGAAACGCTGAAGGACCATACGCTAGACACGTTGTCACTCAACCCGCAAACCTGCACGAGCGCATCGCAACTTTTGCAGGCGACTACTATCATATCTGGAGAGTGAGCGAGGGCGTCCCCGGAACTGCGATGCCTTCTTGGAAGCTTACCTTGAATGAAACGGAAATCAGTTTAGTGGCAATCTATGAGATGAGCTTTGTAGTGAACTCAACACGGACAATTTCTGGTGATATCTCAGATGCGGAAGGAGACAATTATGCAAACACTGTTCTTAATTCGCCGCCAATAGCTGGGACAATGGAACAGTTTGATGCTGGAAAGAATATTTTCAATTTGTATTGTGCTCAGTGTCATGGCGAAAGCGGTCAAGGTGATGGTCCTGCTTCAATTAATGCTCCGTGTGGTTACATTAATCCTGAGCCTGCAAACTTTACGGAGTCGGGTTCTGATTTCACCTTGTATGGCAGGTATGTCTGGAAGGTCAAAGAGGGCGTGGAAACAACTAACATGCCTCCATGGAAATGGGCACTGGCTGACGATGAAATATACGAAGTTATCTTCTATATTCAGGCATTTTCTACGCCAGAAGATTATAACTCGAAATGGGGACCAGAATACAGCAGCTCCTTTGCACAGGACCTGATGAAAAACTCGGTGTCAGCTAACTTTGTTCCAGATTCAGTGCTAAACATTACTTCGGTTCAATCATTGCTAGCATACATGGGAATGGCGCTGTGGGAGCTGAGACCTCGGCAGATTGTTTCGCTTTTTGAAACTGCCAAATTAAAGATGATTAATCGTATCGATAAGCTGAGGAGGAAAAATCATTGGACATAGACATTTTTATTTACACCATGGGAGCCGCTTTGATGATGCTCATCTACATCGGCTTCTTGGTGTGGGCGATCAAAACTGGACAATTCAGGGATAATGAGCATTTGAGGTATAAACCCCTAGAAGATGAGGAGGAAATAGAGAATGATCAGTAAACTATTGTATACTCTTGGAAAGGTTGTGCAGGTAGACCCGCTTTATGCGTATATCACTGCAGGCATTGTTGCTGGAGGCGTCATTCTGATGTATATTATGGTAAAAAGCTCAGACGAATTCAGTGTAGAAGAAACACGAGAAAACTCTGACGAATTCGCAGGCGTAATACGTGACTCTCACGGACCAATAACAACATGGCTCTGGGTCGCATATGTAGCACTGGTAATATGGGCAGTTGCGTATCTGCTACAGCACATCTCAGAATTCATAAACTTCTACTAGTCCCAACTTTTCTACCTAGATGTTGGTGCCTATCAGGTACAATGCTACAAAAATAACAAACAAAGCAAACAGTCGGTTAAGCACACGTCCAGAAACAAGATCCATTAGTGCAGTTCCAGCTAATACGCCAACAAAACCTCCGATAGAAAAAAGAAACAAAGTAGCAAAGTCTAATCCGCCAAAAGCTAAATTGCTCACAAAACCAGAAAGTGAAGTCATAAAAATAACCAGCAAGGAGGTTCCAACCGCCTGTTGCATCGGAAATTTTCCAACAATCGCTAATGCGGGCACAATGAGAAAGCCGCCTCCTACACCAAAAAATCCAGTCAGAACGCCCACAACTAAACCTGTTGCCATTATTTTTAGCCAATCCTTCGAAGTGTACAGCTCACAGGGAATGTCCTCTGATTTCTGGGTTGATGATGTGTTGTTTCGTAGCATTCCAACAGCAACGATGAGCATTAGTATGCCGAAAAGAACCAGAAGGATGTCTGCGGCGACGAGCCTGTTAGCCCACACGGCAGGAACTGCGCCTAGCATAGACATGAAGCCCAGAAGGATGCCGCTCTTTAACCGTAGGTTACCTTGTCGGCTGTGAAGGAAGGCTCCGAGAAGGGCACTGGAGCATACGATCGCAAGAGAGGTTCCTGTAGCTGAATGAACATTCTCTCCGATAACATAGACGAGCACGGGAACAGCAAAAATGGAGCCACCGCCTCCTAGCAGACCAAGCAGTAAACCAACAAGTGCCCCAAAAAACAGGGAAAGAATGAGCAAAACAAAATCTGCCAAAACGGTTCCTCATTCACAAATCTATGGATATCAAGATAAAATTTTTTGGATCAAAAACAGAGGATTAAACAGGATAATAGATTGCAGTCCAGTCACTATTGAAACGAACACTGACTATGATGTGAAAAAAAGATTACGAAAAAAAGGGTGCTAGGGGGAGCATCAAGTTGAAGCAGTAGTTTTAGTAGCCTTCGGGTTTCCATTCCTTGTGAAGATCGGTCTCGATGTCAAGCATATTCAAGATTCGTCCGATGGTGAGGTCAGCAAGCTCGTTTATTGTTTCTTTGCGATGATACAAAGGCGGCAGAGGTGGCATTATGATTCCTCCAGCTTGTGCAACCTTAAGCATGCTTTCTAAGTGTATTGTACCTAGGGGTGTTTCGCGTGGCAATAGAATCAGAGGCCAATGGTCTTTTAGTGCGACTGAGGCGGCTCTAGCAACTAGATTGTCGGCATAGCCAGTAGAGATGGCAGCCAGTGTTTTCATGGAACATGGAGCTATAATAGTGGCGTCAACTCGGAATGATCCGCTGGATATGGGTGCAAAGAAGTCTTTTTCGTCATAGAAATGGTCAGCAAGTTTTTCTATGTCTGCTCTTGTTTTGCCAAGTTCATATTTTAGTAGACTTTCTGCGTCTTTAGTTAGTACTACATAGGTTTCTATTTCAGAGATTTTTGAAGTGGCTAGAAGTAGTCTGTAACCATAAAGTTCTCCAGTTGCTCCTGTTATACACACAACAAGCCTTTTTTTATCCATAAAATCCACTCTCGGTTCTAGTTGCTCGCAGTTCTATTTTAAACTATGTTGCTGTAGTATCTCTACCGCATATGTTTTTAAATAAAAATCAGGATAGTCCCGCTTAGGGAGTTCTGTTGATACCAAATCTAAGAAAATTTCTTGAAACTTTAGACAAGAACAACGATCTTTTGCATATCGAAAGGGAAATTTCATTGAAATATGATGTAGGCAAAGTGTTAATGAGGCTGTATCATACTGAGGACAAACAGGCTGTAATGTTCCATAAGCCAGGCGGAAAAGACATTCCGCTTGTCGCCAACATTTTTTCGACTCGAGAAAAAGCAGCGCTTGCACTCGGAACAACTGTAGACAAGCTAAATGAAAAAGTGCTTGATGGGCTGAAAAATCCAGTTAAGCCAAAAGTTGTAACAGATGCACCATGTCAAGAGGTTACTGTAACGGGAAATGATGTTGACATAAACAAGTTTCCGGTGCCATATTACAGTCCAGACGATGGAGGTCCATACATAACGCCTGCAATTGTGGTCAGTAAAGACCCAGAGACAGGTGTTCCCGATTTTGGTCACTATCGTTTTCAGGTCATAGGGAAAAACAAGTTTGCGTTTCTTGCTCAACCGTTCCATCGTTTTGGCGCAAATGTTGCGAAAGCGAAAAAAATGGGAGTTAAAATTGAGGCAGCTCTGGTAGTAGGCTATGATCCTGCACTTGGGTATGCTACTCAAGCAAAAGTGGGCGAAGTAGACGACTTTTCTTATGCCGGAGGAATACTGGGCGAACCGATTGAAGTGTCAAAGTGCAAGACTTTTGATGGGCTTGTTCCTGCGTCTTCGGAGGTTGTTTTTGAGTTAGAAGTCAATTATGACGAAATGTTCAATGAAGGACCTCTCGGAGAGTACACAGGATACTATACTCCGCCCTCCAACAAACCTACGGCGACTGTGAAAACGATTACTCATAGAAAGAATCCGATCTTTCAAGCATTGCTTACTGGAAAACCTTCACCAGTCACAGAGAACCACATCCTAAAGGAAATTCCGTTTGAAGCTTCATTATATGGAGAGTTGAAACAACGATTTCCTACAATAAAGAGTGTTCGAATACCTCCGTTTGGTGGCGTTCAAGCTTGTGTCATGGTGTCTATGAGTCCAAGATTTCCTGGAGAAGCAAAACAGGTCATCATGCATGTTCTATCTTCATTTGTGGCACCCAAGTATGCGATAGCGGTCAATGATGACATCGACATTTTTGATATGGACAACGTAATGTGGGCACTTTCTTTCAGGGTAAGACCAGAACGTGACATATTCACTGTCGAAGACACTCTGCGTGTTCCTTTGGATCCATCCTCAAAGGAAGGAGGAGTTCAGACAACAAAAACTGCTGTTGGAATAGATGCTACAATCCCGGTGGATATCAACTATCCGAAGGTTGCGGATGTGCCAGGATGGAAAGAATTCGAGTTGCCTGAATTAGGTAAAATGAAAAAGGAGGCAAAAAAATGAATATTGATACTAACATCTTAGGAACTGTTACTTTTCTGTTACCAGTAATCACATTGTTCATTGGATTTCTGATACTGAAATGGGACGCACTCAAAGTATCTGCTGCAGCATGGATTGTAGAAGTTTTAGTGGTTCTTGCAGCATATCCTGATGCGAGCATAATTCGTTCAACTATATGGGCTAACGTCGATCTGTGGACAGGGTTTGCAGTGTTGTGGACAGGTTTCATTTTCCGTCAGATGTACACCAACACAGGACTACTCCAAAGGCTAGTTAAGGTTCTTGACAGTTTATTCAAGTCAAGCTGGGGGAAAGTCTTAACGCTGAGTGGTGTTGTTGGGGGGCTGATTGGTGCTTTTAACGGATTTGCAACCTACCCTGTCACAATTGCAGGAATCAAAGAACTGGGCTACAAAGGCTGGAGAGCCGCAACAGGATACCTAGTTTTCTTCAGCGCAAGCTTGGCATTTGTAAGTTTGTGGATAGCTGCTCACATTGCAGAAGTTGGTTCACATGTGCCAATAATTGAACTTGTACCATACATGGGCGCATTTTCGATACCGTTGACATTCTTGACAGCATTTGGCTTCGCACACATATTGCAAATAAATCTTAGAGAAGAACACAATTTGGCATTACTAATATTGACTGCACTGGGCTCGGTCACAGGAATAGTAATATTTACACTACTTGTGCCCAGCCTGTATCTGCTAACGCTTATTGGTTCTTCAATGTTTATTTTGCTTTACTTGGTAGCATACAGTAGAGCCAAAAAATTAGAAAGAGAAAAACTAGGCATCGGCGCAGGAGGAATAATTCGACCTTTTGCTCCAATCATAGTGGGCATACTGGTTATTCTACTATGGAAAATGGAGCCAATCGCAAGCATAATTGCCAAAGCAGAATACACACTCACATTATGGAGCTTCCGAGCAGTTAAAATAAATCTGATAGACAATCCAGGATTCTTCATTCTAGTCATCGCATTGGTCTCATACCTGTTCAAAATACACTCCCAAGACCCAAACCAGAAATCATCAAATCCAATCAAAGACATCATTTCAGGAACTAAAATGGGTTCCAGAACACTTTTCACATTGTTCCTTGGAGGCGGACTTGTTGGAATGATGCTAAGCACAGGACAGATAGCTACAGTAAGTCATGTGATGGCAGATCTGAGCGCAGCAGCTTACAGTGGAATTTTGGCACTGTTCAGCTTCGTATCAGGAATAGTGTTTGCTCAAGGAATCCCAGCTGATTTGATGCTCTCAAGCATGCAGGTTGGAGTAAGTGCAGCCGTTGGATTACCAATTGCATTCATTGTTGCAATAGCGGCAACTGTTGTTATGGGTCCAGCAAATCCATTGAAACCATCGCTACTAAGTTACACCGCAAAAGTCGCAGGTGCTCCAGAAGAAGATCATCCAAGAATGTTCAGAACAGCATTACTTTGGCAGGTAGCAGCGCTGATACTAATTGTTGTGGAGGTAGTCCTTGGAGTTATCTTCTTCGTCTAACCCCCCTCTTTATTTTTTTAAACCCATATACGATATGGAAGTGATTAAGTGGCTCTTGACCCTAACATCTTAGGGACAATAACGTTTCTTTTGCCAATAATCACTCTCTTTGTTGGGTTTCTGATACTGAAGTGGGATGCACTGAAAGTATCTATTGCAGGATGGGTAGTAGAAGTCATTGTTCTGCTTTTTGCGTATCCCGAAGCCGAAATAATGAGATCATCTATCTGGGCGGACGTTTCGCTATGGAATGCTTTCGCGGTAATCTGGACGGGCTTTATTTTTGGGCAAATGTACAGAAACACGGGACTGCTTGAACGCCTAGTCAAAGTCTTGGACAGCCTTTTCAAGCACAAATGGGGCAAAGCACTGACACTTAGCGGCGTTGTGGGCGGACTGATTGGAGCATTCAACGGCTACGCAACGTATCCAGTTACAATCCAAGGAATCAAAGAACTGGGCTATAAGGGCTGGAGAGCCGCAACAGGATATCTGGTGTTTCTAAGCTCAAGCATACCGTTCGTGAGCCTGTGGATAGCAGGAACAGTTGCCGAAACAAGTTCCCACGTTCCAATAGATGAAATTGTACCTTTCGTGGGACTTCTCACAATTCCTTTAGTTGTTGTATCAACATTTGGGTTCGCGCACATACTGAAAATTGACCTTAAGGCAGAGCACAATTTGGCATTACTAATTTTGGCGCTTTTGGGCGCGATTACAGGCAGAATAATCTTTACCCAAATTATCCCCAGCCTTTACCTACTGACGCTGATTGGTTCCTCACTGTTGATGTTTCTCTACCTGTTTCTGTACAGCAGACTAAAGAAAATGGAAAAAGAAAGCCTCATAGACATAGGAGCCGGAGGAATTCTTCGCCCATTTGCACCAATAGCAATAGGAATATTTGTTATCATCCTCTGGAAACTGGAACCAATTGCAAGCATAATAGCAAAAGCCGAAATCACCATCAACTTGTGGGGCTTCAATCCCATTAATCTGAATCTTTTGAACAATCCAGGCTTTTACATATTTTTGATTGCATTAAGCTCATACATCTTCAAGATACGTAACAACAAAACTAAATCGTCACAGTCAAATCCAATCAAAGACCTGACACATGGAAGCAAACGCAGCTACAAAACAATGCTAACCCTATTTTTTGGCAGCGGATTAGTAGGCATGCTGCTGAACGCCGGACAAATCGACGCCGTAAGAAACATGATAATACACCTAAGCGCAACAGTCTACAGCGTAATTCTATCACTATTCAGCTTCGCCTCAGCAATGGTCTTCGCAGAAGGACTACCAGCCGACTTCCTACTATCAAGCATGCAAACAGGCATAGACGTCAAACTACCACTCGCATTTCTAGTCGCAATCATCATCACATTAACCATGGGAGTCGCCGACCCAGTAAAGCCCTCACTTCTAAAATACACCTCAACCCTCGCAGACGCCCCAGACACAGACGAACCAAACATGTTCAGAACAGCACTAATATGGCAACTTACAGAAGTCGCAGTAGTAATCATAGAAGTCCTCATTGCGGTTCCATTCCTTATTCAGTAACACTCAGCAACGCTGCTATCAGTTTTTTACACTTCTTTTCATGCTATTTGGAGCATATTAGGATCCTAATAGCAGTGCTATGTTGAAAACAGTCCTTTTTCAGAAAATCTGCAGCACAGCACAAGTTAGCAAAAAAAGTTCACAGATACAATCCCGTAAACTCCCCTGTTTTAGAATACAGTAAGGTTATCGCTAGGACAGTTCCAGTGTAGTATTTTCAATTTTAGTATGCTGAACCTTACGTAAATCATATTTCTGAATCGCTTGAGTAGATGAGTTCTATCAAATCTAAGATTTTTTGCCGCAGTTTTTCTTTGGAATCATTCCATTTATCAAACTCATCCCAGCTTGCGTCTGTGGCGTTGGTATACTCTTCAGTAGAAGGTTCGCTTATTTTCTTGTCTTTGGAATTCCAGCCACTTGCATACTTCTTAGTTTGCTGAAACAATTCAACCACTATTTTGCTCAAGGCAGTAATTTTTTTTGCTGCTGAGGGCTTATTTTTGTTGGTATAATCTGCGATTATTAGAAGCTGTTTCAATCTGTTCCAATAATTTTCTGCTTCTCCAAACCAATCGTGCAGGGACGCAAAACAGTCTCTGTCACCATAAAACATATCCAACTCTTCGAGAACCTTTGCGTCAATAGCCCGCATACATTACTTTATGTTAGCTTTAGTTAAAACTTTTGAGTAGATTAAGACGCGCGTCGAAGCTCTTTAGTAATGTGCATTTTCATTGTCTATTGTTTTCAGGAGTTTGTAAAGGATTTTCCCTTTGGTTCTCAATTCTTGTGCTGAAATCGTTTGTCCCCTTGGGCATAATTTGTCGACTGTGACGCTGTTGTTTTCCAAATACATTACAGGATAGAGATAACAACCTAGGGGTCTATTCTCATATACGTGGCACTTCTTATTCGTGCGGTTGTAGAAATAGCAGTATCTGTCAACGTTCCTGAGCCGAGTCCCCAAGTCATCTGTAACTGCAAAGTCTTCTAAACAATAACCATTCTTCTCTAACCTTCTGATATCTTCGCTTGAAAGCTCCATCATCGTTTCTTCGCAACAGATCCCACAATTCGAGCAACGCACTAAAAGCAGACCTCCAACACAACATAACAATGGACACGACTAAGTTATAGTATTTGGCTTTGTTATTTTAGAGAAGGATTAAATTGGATTCTTTTTTTGAACTTTTTTCACTAACTTCCATTTTTTCTCCCACTCGCAACAAGTTTTGCTGGTTAGTCAGCTTTTGAATTTTGGTTAATTCTTATTGACATATTTTACTTGAGACATCTAGTCTCGATATTGTTTGTTCAAAACCATTTTTATAGCTGTTTCAAACTCAGGTATCAATATAGGATTTTTACTAAGTTATTGAAGGATGATGAAGTTGAGCAGAAGGAGCAAGAAAGAAAAAACAGCGGGTATAGAGAAGCATAAACAAGCTCTCCGGGAAAAGAAAATGAAGAAAAAAGAAAAAAAGAAAGTTTCGGTACCCTCAAACTACAGAAAAAAATAGCAATTGTAAACTATTCACGTTCTAGCTCTGGTTTATGTCTAGACCTCAACGCGATTGTATGAGGTTAGAGATATACTTTAAATTGAAGATGTTCAGCCAGCTCTTTGTAGCGGTTTCTTATGGTTACTTCTGTTACTTGGGCAATCTCCGCAATTTCTCGTTGTGTTTTTCTTTCTCCAGTTAATTTGGAGGCAATATAACTAACCGCTGCAGCAATACATGTAGGTCCTCTTCCTGAAGTAAGCCTCAGTTCTGAAGCTACAAAAAGAATCTTATGGGCAAGCTCTTCAACATTACCTTGCATTGCTAGCTGATTACAGAATTTAGTTACGTATTGTCCAGGTTTTACTGGTTTAATGAAATAATCGAGTTCCTTTACTAAGAACCGATAACTGCGTGCAATTTCTTTTTTATTTGCTGGCGAAGCCTGAGAGATGTCTTCTAAAGTTCTGGTTACGCCACATTGTCTGCAAGCAACATAAATTGCACCCGCAGTAATTCCCTGAATGGTTCTTCCTCTGATAAGTCGCTCTTTAACCGCCTTTCTATATGTAACCGAAGCAGTTTCAATAATGTTCTTGGGCAAATTAAGATTGTTTGATATCTTGGATATCTCGGAAAGAGCAAACGCAAGGTTTCTTTCTGTTGCATCAGAAACTCTGATTCGTCTTTGCCACTTTCTTAGCCTATAAATTTGGGCTTTCTGACCTTGAGGAAATCTTTGACCGTGGATATCTCGGTCATGCCAGTCAATTGTAGTGGAGAGACCTTTATCGTGAATTGTAAATGTTGTCGGAGCGCCAGCTCGTGCACGTTTTTTCAGCTGCTCGGCATCAAAGGCTCTCCATTCTGGTCCCTGATCAGTTAGTTTTGTGATAACTACATAACCACAGCTCATGCACACAATTTCACCAGATTCATGGTCTTTCATTATTCTGCTGCTACCACATTCTGGGCACCGTCGGGTAGTCGAAGATGTTGATATGGTTTCTGTTTCCAATTTTTTTCCTTCTGTGTATTAGCGTTAACTCTAAATTTGGATTACATCTAGAAGCTTGATGAACTAGCTGTTCTGAGCCTTTGTTATTAATGTATTGTTCACAATTCTGTAAGTTGGGCTTGGGAGGTTAACTTTTCCTCTCCAAGTTCCGTTTGTTCATCTCTCAAAAATATTGAACTGGCTTAAGGTATTATCGTTGAGTTATGTCTCTGGTTTTTTCAGTATTTTTACGAAAGTATGTTTTTTTGATGCCCAAGGTGTTGTGGGTTTTTTGTAAGTTTCGACTAGCCCTGCAGTCTTAAGTTTTGGAATTGCACCCCACATCATTTTTGGGAGGTTAGAAACCCGTATCTCGTCTTTTTCTTTAATGTAATCGTATGTTTTCTTTTCAAATTCAGTAATGGTTATTGACATTTATTTTTCCCTCCAGTTATTTTATATTTCCAATGAACAGTAGATAACAAGTAATTCAATTCTGAATAGTTGTTAACTTACTTTCTAAGGTCGCATCTGTCCTCTTTTGTGTGACCCTTTTCGTGGTAAAAAATTAGTTTACCACAGTAAGGGCATTTTTGTAACATTTATTTATACTCCAAACGGAAAAAAGCTAATTCAATTAATCACTAAGCAAAATGTTCTTCTGATAATATCTGTTGTCTTCAGTTTTTTCTATTTTGTAGTTGCTAAAACCACCAATCAAATAAGGCAACCAATACTGTTCTTGTGCATCCAGATTCGCTTCAGCAATTGATACAGCACTCTTTTTTGAAATAGCTCCAACTGTAGCAATTTTCAATATAATACGCTGGCGCATTTCAAATTCAATCTTAGACATTTCCAAACTTACACACCTCAATTTTCTCGTATTAAATTTAAAGTTCGAGTTAGGTCTAAGCCCTCAGCACATGTTAAGCCCGATGAGGCATTGTTTTAATCGTGAGTTTTTCTTTAGCCCTTTTGATTACGCACTCAATGCCAAAACGCATTGTGCTTTTAGGTTTGACCAACCCAATAAAACAAAGTCTTTTTCACACATAGATTTTCAGTTGTTTGAACCTATATGCTCAATGTTTCACTGCAATACAGAGACTGCTCCCTAACTCGTATATTATATTACACAATCATACCTTATAAACATACATGAATAATAATATCAAAAACAAATTTTTAAAAAAATTTAAAATTTTTTATCGGAATTTTTTTGCCACAGAAAAATTGGATATATTTTTCACATTATTATATTTTAGTCCCAAACCCAAGTCTTTGTTCTGTTTTGTAGAGTTTTGTTTGTGCATCGTTTCTTTGGTTTATAGTTAGAAAAATAGGTGAACAATATGCTCACCCCCCAATTTATTCAAAATTATTTTCTCGTAATTGTTTTCTATTGATAAAAAAAGCTTAAACCCAAAACAATGAATGTTATTGTCCACCAATCAATTAGGCTAATCCAGTTCATGTATTGCTCATTTACAAGGCCAATGCAAAGTAGATTGTAGTGTATAAACCCGCTATAATAAAAGCTACCCCAAGCCCTTTTCTATTGTAGTTAGTGCTTGTTTTCTTGTAAAGTGGCATAAATACTGCAATTAATAAAATTCCAGTGATTAGCAGAGTAAAAACTGAATTGAGTGAGCCTATAACATAAATTATGCTGGAAAAGTTGATTCCTATTGTGTAAATTGCAAGCATAAAATGTTTAATCCAGAGCCCAAAAATAAAGCCAATAATTGTTAGAGCACTCCATTTTGTGATTTCAGACCGATCAACACTGAATTTCCAATCTTTTGATAAAAAATAAGAAAAATTGGTGTGACAAAGATTATTTGGGCGGCATAAGATATTGCAGCTCCATAGTATGTTAGAATAGTTGCGGAACTTGCGTCTGGAGAAGTTAGTGCTCTTACAAAGAGATAAATGATGAATATTATGTTGAATAGGTAGTAGCTGCCTTCAAGAAGTATTGCTTTTTTTAGATGTGACCAATAAAGAGTTTTTTTCTTGAATAAAGAATATGTGAATGCTAAGAAAAAACAGGCGCCAATAAAGCGAAGAATCACGCCTACTTCGCCGATTAATTCAGATGCAAGATGAAATAAGGGCATTAAAGCTCCAGTGCTTTGAAAGCTTCCTACGTCATTGTTAGCAATTCGATAATCTGCTGGGAATGAATTTAAAAGAACAATAAGCATAAAAACGAAAAAGGATAAATGCCACAATAAAAATGGCTATTTTATGTTTGGCAACCTCACTCATATCCATTCCTCATAATAACGTGCATAATTGCGCTCAAAGTAGAACCCACATAAGAAACAAATACTGGATCAAATCTCCATTTGTAAACTCTTACTAATATTTGATGTATGATATTTGTGAAAAACATATTGACAAGTAACAGTAGATCAGTTAGGAAAGGGATGCTTTTTTTCAAATTCCTCTCCTCTAAATAACTTATCATTTTTCCGTTTATGGTTTTGTGTTGTATGTGAACGCGCCAAATTCCACAATACACTCTCTTTTTATTAGTGTACGAGTGTTTCATTTTTTGAAACGGATTTTTCAATGTCCCTTAAACCAAACATGGGATGCTATTTTGATTATGAAACAGGAAGAAAGAAAATGAAAAAAAATTTTTGGCATAGCAATATTGCTTCTAATTTGCGGTAGTATTTTAGTTGGAACGGTAGCAGCGCTAGCAGAGCCTTTTGAACCTGCACCTAATTCAGGTGATAGTGATCCAGATTGTAGCGGATTTGATAGAACAGAAACACATCCTTGGGTAAATGATGGTAGTTTTGGAGACGCTGTAGGAACAGCATCATATTCTGGAGATGGAGTTTCAGATAGTAGTGGATTTTAAGCTACCAAATCTCTCTTCCCTTTATAAAGATTGTAAGATTACAAATATTCAATAACAAAATCAACTATCTCTATGCGCATTAAGGATAGGTGTGAGCATCTACTGTTGTGGTTTCTTTCATCTTTTTGATTTTTATTTCAATTGAGTTTTCGGGTTCATCAACATTTTTCAATGTCTTCAGAAGTCCGACAATCATGTTACCAACTGTCTCTTGAATAAAATGGTTCAAGGGCAATTTTTTGCCATTTACCTTTATTTCTGTTTGAAATTCTTTTTCAAACTCCCTATGATGTGCACTCAAAACAATTCACCACCAAAAATTAAGTAAACTTAGGGATATGTGTTTTTGCTATTTCGTTAGTATTTTCTTCAACACAAATACTACTTGAAGAACCAATTGTCACACTTCTATTAGCAATATTTAGTGGATTGGGTCTTTTTCACACTATAGCTACATAAATAATATTAATAAAATTCAGAGGATTGACCCATCAAAATGACTTGAAATTAATAATTAATTATTTCTGAGATTTGTCGGTTTCATTTTAGCTAATATTAATCCAAATTTATTGTTCATATGATTTAATAGCAGTATTTACTTGATGTTTTTAAGATTAACTTAGTGGGTTTCTTCAATGGTATTGATATTGGGGCTGCTGGAATCTTTATTGGAATCTGGGGTTCTTATTCCTGGGTTAGCACTATGTTTTGGATTTTATGTTGCCTATGTCTTATTGTCTGCAAGACATGTTGTGCCAATGAGTAGGGAAGAAGCTGAAAGCCTTTGGAAATTTCATAAACAAACTAAATGTTGTAATGCTCAGACTTGGCATGAAATAATGAAGAAAAATAAACTTGTTGGCTTTGAGTGTGAGTGTGGTCATAAACACATTCAGAAAAAACATTTGGTTACTGTTGGATAAAATTAAATTGGTAGACTTCAGTCATAAGAAAGTTCAAAATATATTGAAATAACGCAGCAATCCAAGAATATCAGAGGGTCAAACTATCTTGACAAAAAAGAGATTATCTCTGGTCAATGTTTCTTGACAAAAATGCTTTTTTATGATTTGGTTAAACAAATAACTTAATTGAACATTGTGGGGAAATTTTTAGATGACTGAAAAGGGGATATTTTTCTCTCTTTTTATTTCTATATTAATTCTTTTTGGAGTAATTGGAGTTATTATTTTTACTAATGAACCAGAAAAAAATATGGACAAGTTAGCGTATGAATGGTTTGGCAATTATGAGTCGTTTATAGTTCAATGGAACATTCATAACAATCTCTTTTGAAGTCGGTAATGGTGAAAGTATTACTGTCTTGCATTAAATGAATCTAATTTTTTGAAATGGAAAAATGGACACCCTTTTAATTGTCCTTTTCCAGTTCCAAGGAAAGACTAATTCAGGTAAAAATCAATTTCTTATTTCTAATGATGGAAAGTGGGTCATTGCTTGGGATAACAGTTTTTATTCAATAACTGAAAAAGAACTAAACGCTATAGTGTCTTAATCATAGAATAAAGTCTCATTTGTTAGGTCTTAGTCTAATTTTTTCAATAATTTCATATGATCGTTTCAAACGTTTGGCATAATCAACATAATCCCGAAAACTCAAAAAAACACCCCATATTGACTATTTTTAAAAATGTTTTTGTTACATATTCCGATTTGGGATATATCTCTAATTTTTGACATATGTATTTTCTTCAATGATTTTTTAATTTCAGTAAAAGATTCCTTAGTCTGAATGCGCACGCATATTTGAACGGAGTTTGTGTCTTCTAATAACAATAAAAACAATGATCCCCACAATTACTCCAACAAATAATGCAGTTAAAATTAATGAATAGAAGGAATTATTAGAATCAGGCATGTAACCATCACTAAGCGTCTTCAAGAAAGCTACAAGAGCTACTTCCTCATTTGAGGACAATCCAAGATTGCCCATCAACATATTATCTACATTTACCGAGACTTCTGGTATTCAGGCCAATCTTTTACGTCTCTGGTATTGTAGAAATTCACAATCTCTTCAAGCGACTTAAAAAAGCCATTATGCCCGTAAGCTTTTATAAAATCAGAATTAGGTCGTAAATCTACATTTCGAAGTGTCGGAACCTTATGTGCTCCTAATTGATACTCATAAACATCGGGAGAATAACTCATATTCTTTAAAAAACCTCCAAGACCATAATCTATAAAATCTTCACCATCAGGATTCCATTGTTTTGGCATATTATAGAACGGGTTTTCAGCATTTTTAGGAATGCCAATATTATGATATGAAAAATCTGTGAAGAGCGGAGGTCCACAAGATGCATCTAACTCGCTTGTATGACAGCTTTCACATCCTGCCTTACCTTGAAATAAGTTAAGACCCAGAGCCTCTAATTCAGTCAATTCAGTCTTACCTGCAAGATATGAATCATATTTTGAGGAAAAAGGATTTACTTCATCTGATCTTTCATAAGCTGCTATTGATCTGACTATCATTTCATATACACTTTCATCATCATCTAAGGATTCATTCCCCCCATACTTCTTGAAAAAGATCAACATAATCAGAAACCATGACTTTTTTGACAATATTTTCAGAGCTTGGATTATTTTGTTCAAGAGGATTTAGAAATGGTGCTTCTGCCTGTTCAGCGAGAGGGTCTCCAAGAGTCCAGCCTGTTGCTCTTCCGTCAAAGAACATACCGCCTATCCATAGAAATCTTGTTTCATTATAGTAAAGTATTGGGCTTTCACCTGCATATGCAGCAGTGGGTGGGTGACGATCTCCAAATCGATCTCTGAAAGCTCCTTCATAAACTGAACCATGAGCGTTAATATCAGAAGTACCTCCTGAGAATCCTGTTTCTGGATCATGGCATGTAGCACATGATTGACCTGCAGGTGTTGACAAATTTGTATCGAAAAAAAGATTCTTTCCCAACAATTCTATGGGAGTTAAATTATTCTCTTCAGATCCATACGTAACAAATACTTGAACTGAAAAAACAAATATCAGAAAGCAAAGCAAGAAAAAAAATCCGTTTTTCAATAGTCACATCTACAAAACATAAGCTGCATGAAGATAAAAAAGATTCTAGTTTACACATAACAGAGTGTTTCATAAATCTGGGAACTAACATTTAACCCAAACCCAAACAGTTTCTAAGTTATATGTTTGAAATTACTAATCTAGTTTGATTGATTGTTGACAGAAAAAATTTGTTGTATTGATTGTGATGAACCTATAATCTGTTGTCCGCAAGATGAAATGCACCCAGATGCTGCACGAAATAAAGAAGATCTAATACCCGACAACATAATAGAAATATACTATCACTGCAAGAAATGCAAATTAGTAAACGCCATCTACTGGCGTGTCAGCAAAATCCCAGAAGGACTACTCTGAAACACATTCTCATATGCGCGTGCAATCCCCACACAAGCGTAGTATTCTATAATTCATATTCTGTTTTCTTAAGTCTTTTATCTGAAATCATTTTTAGTTATTTTTGGTGGGATGAGGTCTTTCTCTCCGTTAAGATTCCATCCGGTCTTTCCAGACTAATAGTGTTAACCCCCTCGTCCCACCCCATAATCTCATTTTTGTTTTCTGTGGTTAATACCTTCATTGTTTTTTGTTTTTAATACTGTTCTTTTTTATTATCGAGATTTTGATTCTTCTCAATTTTAGTTTTGAAGGTAAGTTTTGGACTGGTTTGGATCCAGAATTCTTGGCGAACCAAGACCAACCATTTTTTGTAGAGCCCACATTTACCCCTCTGAGTTTGTAGTGTATCGTAATATGTAATAAATTTTTTTGTATTCAAATACAGTAATTGAATACAGTTTAATCCAGAGGATTATTCGTTTTTACAATACTTTATGCAATCAACTGCTAAATTGTTCGCTTTTTCCAGAAAGTCTTCACCATAAACAATTCTTAGAATTTGGCAATAAGCATCCAAAAGCTCATTACCTTTTTCTGTTGCTTGAAAAACATGCCTATTATTTTGGTCTTTTTCCATTACTTTGATGGTTTTAATCAAATCATGTTCATGCATCAATTTCAAATATTTTTTCATTAATTGATAACTTAAACCAACATTATCCATAATTCGAGTAAAATTTGAGGGCTTTCGGGTCATGGCGATTATTGCTGCCAATAGTTCTACCTTATCACGTTTCCCAGAACTTAATAAATCAATCAAGACAACATCATCCTACTAAACGAATAGGCACGTGATGAAAATATAAAACGTGTTCTCATTTAGAATCCAAATTCTGCTACCCCAAATCTGTTATCTAAAAATTTTTTAAAGTGGATCAGGAGAATTGAAAAGTGGGCCTGGAGAGATTTGAACTCTCGACCTTTCGGTTATCAGCCGAACGCTCCAGCCGTACTGAGCTACAAGCCCACTAAACACACCAATAAAATCGTACATTTATTAAAGCATTTACCTTGACCAGCTAAAACATACGCAGATATTGAAAAGGCTGTTAGGTTATCGCCAAGCTTCGCAGCACATGAATGATTATAACCAAATAGAAAACAACCACAGAATACTTGTGAACAGGCTTAACATATCGCACAAAAGACAGTTTGGCTCCAAAGCGCTCAATCATTCCCGTTGCCACTATCACAGCCAAAAACAGAAACAAAAGAAATCCATACTCTAACCTGAAGTAAAAGTCCACCAGTCTCCCAATGTTCTGGGCAAAATGTACTGAAACAAGAAGAAAAGCCAAAAGATTTCCAAACACATGAATCTTCAGCAACTTCTTGAAGCTGCGAGCTCTTGTGCGTTTCAGAACAACGTATACGGGAACCAGAGAAACGATGAATGCAGTTCCGATTATGCTTAGCCAATGAACAAAAAACAGGGAACCAACAAAGAAAGACAAATTGTACCATTGAACAAAAGCTACAACCGAAAGTATGATTGTTATCAAAAGGATGAGAGAAGCTACCCAAAAATCCCAAGGTCTGCGATGATTCAAACAGTATCCTCCAGTTACAGAACAAAACGATTGTATAATACAGTTAGTTATTTTCCATCTCTTAACATTAACTGAAACAACAAACACAGACAAAGGCAATCATCAGAAATGAAGAACACACCATCAAGCCGTTATAGAACAAAAAATGAACCAAATCTCCGCTATGTTTTAATCAGTATTCTGCAATCTATTCTTCAAGTGGGCCCGTAGCCTAGTTTGGATAAGGCGTCGAGTCACCAAAAATCGTGGTGGCGCGCAAGCCTTCGGAGCCGAAGACCCAGGGTTCAAATCCCTGCGGGTCCGCCACTCACACTTTCTTATGAAAAAACTGAATCAATTCATTGTTTTTGCAAAAATAGACTCCATAACAAATATATGGCTGGAATATTTTGTGTTCGCTCAGAAAAGGAAGCCAAATAGGTGATGGTATGAAAACGGACTCACTTCCAGTTGAATTAAAATACTGGCCAATAAAACGTTATATGGACACATACAAAAAATCATTAGACAATATTGAAGAATTTTGGGAACAAGAAGCAAGAAAGCTGGACTGGTTCAGCACATGGGACCGCGTTCTTGACTGGGATGCACCCTTCGCAAAATGGTTCCCCGGCGGCATGCTAAATGCATCATATCTTTGTGTTGACAAGCACCTGAAAAATTGGAGACGAAACAAGGTAGCCATATATTGGGTGGGCGAAGACGGCGAAGAGAAAACACTCAGTTACCTTCAGCTATACAAAGAAGTAAACAAGTTGGCAGCAGCCCTACAGAAAATGGGCGTCAAAGACGGCGACCGCGTAGCATTCTACTTGCCAATGATAATTGAGTTGCCAGTAGCCATGTTGGCTTGTGCCAGATTAGGAGCAATCCATACAGTCGTATTCTCTGGGTTCAGCTCACAGGCTCTTGCTGACAGAATAAACCACACTGAAGCCAAGGTTGTCATAACAGCAGACGGCGGCTTTAGGCGAGGAAAAATCATTGAGCTAAAGAAGATAGTTGATGAAGCGGTAAAAACAACTCCATCAGTAAAGAAGGTTTTAGTTGTAAAGAGAACAGGTCACGAAGTCAATATGCAAGAAGGCAGAGACCTTTGGTATCATGAAACAGCGAAACACACAGAGAAGCCTGTACCTCCATTGCCTGTTGAGAGCACTCATCCACTTTTCATTCTGTACACTTCTGGAACAACAGGAAAACCAAAGGGAATTGTTCACAGCACAGGCGGCTACTTGGTTTACATTAACTCCGTCTACAAATCGGTTTTCAACATACAGGAAGACAGCGTGTACTGGTGCAACGCAGATATCGGATGGGTCACAGGACACAGCTTCATTGTTTATGCACCCTTGCTGAATGGCGCATCAATAGTCATGTATGAAGGTGCACCCGACTATCCAGAGCCAGACAGATGGTGGCAAATAATCGAAGAATACAAAATCACAACACTCTACACTTCACCAACAGCAATCAGAATGTTCATGAAGCTAGGCGAAGAATGGGTCAAAAAACATGACCTAAGCAGCCTATCCATACTGGGAAGCGTTGGCGAACCAATCAACCCAGAAGCTTGGATGTGGTACTTCAAGAACATAGGCGGAGAAAGATGCCCAATCGTAGACACATGGTGGCAAACAGAAACCGGAGGAATAATGATTTCCCCAGCACCAGGAATAGGACTGGTTCCGCTGAAGCCAGGCTCTGCAACATTCCCGCTTCCAGGCATCGACGTTGACATAGTAGACGAAAACGGAAAACCATTACCAGCAGGAGTAAGAGGCTACATCATAATCAAAAAACCATGGCCAGGAATGGCACTAACAGTCTACAAAGATCCTGAACGCTTCAAAGAAACATACTGGAGCAGATTCCCAGGCTCATACTATGCCGGAGACTACTGCATGAGAGACGAAGACGGCTACCTGTGGCTGCTAGGAAGAGCAGACGAAGTACTCAAAGTTGCAGGACACAGACTCGGAACAGTAGAACTCGAAAGCGCAATGATTTCACACCCAGCAGTAGCAGAAGCAGCAGTAGCAAGCAAACCACACGAAATCAAAGGCGAATCAATCGTAGTCTTTGCAGTCCTGAAAGAAGGATACACCCCAAGCGAAGAACTCACAAAAGAGCTACGAAACCACATGAGAAAGACTGTTGGACCATTGGCAACACCTGAAAACATATACTTTGTATCAAAACTTCCAAAGACACGAAGCGGCAAAATCATGCGAAGAGTCCTAAAGGCACTCGTTGCAGGACAGTCAATAGGCGACATCTCCACTCTAGAAGACCAAGCCTCCGTAGAAGAAGCAAAACAAGCATTCGAAGAATTCCAAAGAATCACGAAGAAATAAAATTCTTCGCATTCTTTTCTTCTTTTTCTCTTTTTTCAAGCACACTAATGTTAGTGTGAACATTTTTTTGGTAGAACTGTGCCGTGCAGCAGATTTCTGAAAAAGCTGTTTTTCAACAATGTACTGCTATTAGGATCCTAATAGGTGTCAATAGGAGATAAAAAGGTGTATAGAATTGAAATAAGGAATGGTTTTGGCAGGTTTAGACGAGTCTTGCCCTGTTTAGGGTTTTTGTCTGCCAGGCGTAGCGTCTTATTCTTGGTGATTCACCGTAGGCGCATGCTGAGCATTTTTTTGTTTTTACGTTGTATGCTCTTCTTCCGCAACGTCTACATTTGATGTGAATGGTTTTGTGGGCGCGTCTACCCATTGATGATGTGCCTTTTCCTGTTTTTCCCAACTGTTATCACCTTGGGGGTGGAGAAATTATTACTACGTTGTCGCCACGGACTATGATGGCGCCAAGTTTTTTTACATTTTCTACGTCTGTTGTGTCGTCTGTTTCATCTAAGACTAGATTAAGGTGCTGATCAAAGCCCTTCAGTTTTCCTCTTAGCTTTTTTCCGCCTCTTAATCGTACCTAGTACTATTTTTCCGAGGCTCTCTTCCAAGATCCGTGTGGCCATTTCGCTCATATGAATCATCTTGTCCTGTTTGCTTTGTATCGTTTATAGGTTTTAGCTTGACGATTTAAAGGTATCTGCGTATATTTTATGGTTTCTATAATTCTGTTTCTGTTTCCGAAGTTATACGAGTCTAATGTCAAAAATCAAGAGTGTCTGCTAGTTGTAAAATAAAAAATGTACAAAAAAAGAGTGTAGGGTTATTGTCCTACGGTTTAGTCGATTTTTATGGGTTCACTTTTGGTTTCGTCTTCTTTCTTTTTGGGAGCTGTGATGTCTAATACGCCGTTCTTGTAGTTTGATTTTGCCTGTTTCACGTCGACTTTAGCTGGTAGGTCAACTTCTTTGTAGTATTTGTGCTGTGGTGTCTCAACAGAAATCATGAGCTTGTCGTCTGTTCCTGAGAGCTTGATGTCGTCTTTTTCGACGCCAGGAAGTTCCACGATAATTTTGACTGTGTCATCTGCCTCTATGACATCTGTTAAGGGTTCACGTTCTTCTTTGACGTCCATGTGTGGTTTTCCAAGCCGTGTTTCTGCCTTGAAGTTGCCGAATTCTTTTACCTGCGGTTTCCCATCTGGACCCACTGTTACGCTGTATCCATAGACAAATGGTCCAAAACTTTTCACTTTAGTTCCATCTGGCAGTGTTTGTTCGCGTTGAAGGTCTTCAGGTGCCCGTTTGGAGAGTTCCTCGAATTCTTTTGCTATCGCTTTTTCCATTTCCTTGAATGTTTCGTTTATGTCTGGAAAGTCGCTTCCAAAGAAGGGTGACTTTTTATTAAACCATCGTGACCAACGATCTTCTGACACGGTCTTTCACCTCCCTAATAATTTTCTAATTCCTCTAAAGATTCTAATAGACGGCGTAGGGCGAGGCTTAATGTCAGGAATGTTGTTTGCCCAAACTGTGAGCATGTGTATGTTCCTCTGCCGGTTTTTGTTAGGAATCCGCCGTCGCTGAGTTTTTTGGAGTTCTCCCAGACTGTTTTGGGGTTCAAATCTAGGTCTTTCATGAAGTCTGCGAAGTTCATTGTGCTGTCTTCTTCCTCTACTAGTCTTCGCATCATTTTTAGTCGGGTTTGGTTGGATAGTGCGCCGAACATGCTTGAGAATCGTTCTATGTCGTTTTCGAAGGCTGTGAATTCTGTTGCAAGTTGGTCTTTTGACCAGTCCATGGGAGATAGGGGCATTTCTAGGATTATTTTTCCGTCACGTAATAATTGGAGTTTTAGTGTCATGTGACCTCGTCCTTTATTACCTAGAAGTAATAAGCACAGCTTCAGATATAAACATTACTATTTAGTAATAAAATAGACCAAAAACTAACATGCAAACTTCCGAGAACATAGCACATCAGGTCAAAACTGGTTAGGAATATCCTGTTTCTCCATAATATAGCCACAATAATGGCATCTCAACCGCAAAGGTTCTTCATTTTCTACATAAAAAGTGGATTTCACAGGCTCTTTGCTGTTTGAGATGCAAGCAGGATTTGCGCACTTTACAGTTTCCTTGATTACTTTTGGTAGTCTGACAAGTTGCTTGTCCACAACCTTGTAGTCCCTGATGATGTTTATGCTTGCGTGGGGAGCCAGCAGGGCTATCTTGTCTACTTCTTCAGATTTGAGTTCTCTGCCCTCAATTTTTACCATGTCTTTTAAGCCCAACGTCTTGCTCGGGACATTCATACCTACAGTCACTACACCATCGACATGATCTGTTATTCCAAGAATTTTTAGAACTTCTAATGCATGTCCGCCAGTAATGTGGTCTATCACAGTGCCATCTCTGATTTTGGATACACGCAAAGTTGTTTCAGACAAGCTAATCCGCCCTCAGGATTCTGTATAACATAATGCATAAAGAGTTTATTTATAGATGCTGATTCAGCAGTTTCTTACGCATGGTTTTTTCTCAATTTAGAAAGTATAGATGCGATAAGCATTTTGAAATGCTGTTTGGGGGTATAGTTCTGGGGGGTTAAAGTTATGCGAGTGTAAGTTACGTTTCTTTTTCGGATTACAAAAAATTGTTGATTAGTAGAAGTGGACGATTTTTTGGGAACATCATATATTGTAAAGGATCCTTTTAGACGTTCTACATCTTCAAAACTCATTAAAATCCCCAGAACAAGCCAACAATGACAACATCAAAAAGCGTAACCTCAAAGTTATTCTGATACACAAGTGGTAGGGTAAACCCATTTTTAGATGTGAGTGAAGTACCAAGACTCACTCAAGGGTTCTCCTGTTTTTTTCGTTTTCTTTTTCTTTAGTTCGGGCATTTTAGCCACAAATTAAAGAGTGAAAAGGTAATTATATCCACATTATCCACATACTATATAGATTTCTAATGATTCTATGGAGAACATTAGATTCTTTGGTGACAACATTTACATTCATAAAGAACCCAAAGCATTGACAACCAACAAAACTGGGCTAAAATATGAAAAAGAGCATTCTTTTCCTTTGTACACACAATTCTGCGCGTTCCCAAATGGCAGAGGCACTACTCAACACATTAAATGGAGACAAATACGAAGCCTACAGTGCAGGCATGATGGCTACAACAGTGAATCCGTATGTTGTTAAGGCAATGGCTGAAATCGGGATAGACATCTCTAAAAATCGTTCAAAAAGCATTGAAGAGTTCCGCGGAAAAAACTTCAACTACGTTGTAACTGTATGTGACAGCGCCAAAGAAGCATGTCCATTCTTTCCCGGAGAAAATATAATTCACAAATCGTTTGAAGACCCTGCCCAAGTTAAAGGGTCTAAAGAAGAAATCATGAAAGAGACTAGACTAATAAGAGACGAGATTAAAGAATGGCTAAAAACCACATTCACATAAGGCAACAAAATGGGGAGCTAGGGAGCTTCCCTAGAAACCGTCAAGATTCTAACATAATCTGCTGTATCATCGCAGGCATCAGCAACGTGCTCCATCTCCTCTATCAGGTCCTTAAGCAGCAGTATTGTCGCCGCATCAGTCTCCTCAGAATGTTTCAGAAGCATTTCCTTTGACTTGAGATATTTTTCGTCTACTTTACCTTCAATCTTGTCGATCTGTTTCGCAAGTTCCATAGCTTTAGCTGAATTTACACCCAACTGTTCGATAGCCTTACGAAGAGCAGTTGCAATTTCAACCAATTCTTTCGCTGTCTCTGCGAATTGTATCCACATTGCCTTGGGAACTTTTGCCTCTAAAAGCAAAACAACTGCTCTTGAAGCATCCTTTACATGGTCAGCCATCTGGTCTAACCGTTTTACCAAGTGCATGATGTCTTCTCGGTCTTTTGACCTGAGGCTTCCGCGAGTAAGTTCTTCAAAAACTATTCGTCTAAGCTCATCGATTTCATGTTCTGCTGCTGAAAGTCTATCAAAAGATGCTACAGCATTTTCTTTTTCGCCATTTAATGCTGCATTAATTGCTTTTTCAAGCTCTATAACCGTGTCGATAGCCAAGGTCATTTGCCTATCAGCCATTTTAAGCACCTTGGACTTTCTTCTGTTAGCAAACCATCTTTCCACAGTCGTCCACCCTGAACAATAAATCACCACTCATGGAAAAAAACTTTGGTACAAACTGTAAGCAACAGAAGTGAAAAATGGCGCAAAAAATATGAAAATAATAACTGAGAAAGAGAGGAAAGGGGATTTTGGGGTTTATTCTGCACTTGCTAAAGTTACAATGTAGTCAGCTGTGTCAGCGCACATGTCAGCGGCTTCTTCAAGGAATTCTATCATGTCATCAAAGATTATCATTACACCGCTATTCAACTGGTCTCCATATTTGATGAATAGAGATTTTGTTTCAAGATACTCCTTGTCAATTCTAGCTTCGATTTGTTCAACCTTGTGTGCACCTTTCATGGCTTCGGCAGGATGTGAGGATATGTTCTCGATACTACTTCTCAGCGCTGTTGCACAATCCACAAGAGTTGAGGTTATGTGCAATGCTTTAGTCCACAGTTCGTCAGGGATTTTTGTGTCTCCAAGCATCACTAAGCATCGTGCCGAGTCTTTTACATGGTCTGCAAACGTGTCGAGACGTTTCACGAGGTGCAATAGGTCTTCTCGGTAGTCAGCAAAAAGAGCAGCTCCCTTGGATAGTTCTTTGAAAACTTCGGTTCTTAGATGGTCAATCTCTTCTTCTACAACAAACAGTTTGTCAATGTGCTGTTTTGCTTCAGTTATTTTAGACTTGGATGTTTCTTGCATTGCTTTATTTAGCAAGTTTACGGTGTCAAGAGCTGTTGTTATCTGTTCTTGAGCCAAGTCCAACAGTTTTGTTCTACGGCTTCTTTCAAACCAAGCATAACTTTTCTTTGCCAATTTCTTCCCTCCTTTACAGTTAATTCCTATCTTAACCTAGTTTTTTGTCCTGTTGCAAGGTAAACAATTGATTCGCCAATGTATGTGGCGTGGTCAGCAATTCGCTCCAGATATCTCACAACAAGCAAACTTGAAATTGTGCACCCAGTTGTTGTTTTTGTTTCAATCAATTTGTCTAAGTAACTATAGTACAGTTCGTCAACTCGTGTCTCCATCTCAGACAATGTTTTAGCGAGTTCTGCATCATGGTTTTTAAGAGCTTGAATGCTTGCGCCCACCATTTCCAGAGTTTCCAGTCCCATGTCTTCGATAATTTTTCGGAAGGATGTGTCGCATTCAGTTACTCCACTAAGTCGTTCATAGATTTGTGATATGTCAAGGGCGTATCTTCCGTATCGTTTGAAATCGTAGCATATTTTCATGTATGATTTTAGGATTCTTAGGTCAGAAGCAACGGGCTGGAAGCGTGAAATGATCTCAAAGGCTGTGTCCTCAACTGGCTCCGCCATCGAAGATAGTGTATCTGATAGTTCTTTTACCTGCTGTGGGCTGTGTGTTCCATCCAGATAGTTCATGACGGCTAATGAAACAGTTTTTTGGGCAAGCTCTCCCATACGAAAGAGCATAGTCGCTAACTGTTCTAGTCCTGCATCAATTAATCTCTTCAAATTGTTTCACCTAACCAAATTCTCCAGTTATATATTGTTCAGTTAACTCGTGCTGCGGGTTCTCAAAGATACCCTTGGTTTCGCCCCGCTCGATTATCTTCCCCAGATACAGGAAGACAGTGTAGTCAGAGACTCTTGAGGCTTGCTGCATATTGTGAGTGACTATAACAACAGTATAATCACTAGACAATATCCTAATGAGTTGCTCAATCTTTGCGGTAGCAGCAGGGTCTAAAGCACTACAAGGTTCATCCATGAGAATAACTTCTGGATCAACAGCTAATGCTCGGGCAATACATAGCCGCTGTTGCTGTCCACCAGAAAGATCAAAAGCACTATCATTTAGACGGTCACTAACTTCATCCCAAATCGCAGCGGCTCGCAAACTTTTTTCAACAATCTTATCAAGCTCCTTACCTTTTGCCATTTTGTGGATTTTTGGACCAAATGCAACATTTTCGTAAATTGACTTTGGTAGAGGGTTTGGTTTCTGAAAAACCATTCCTACCTGTCTTCTAAGGTCATAAACGTTAGTGTTGCTATCATAAACATTCTTTCCGCCAATGAAAATGTCACCCGTAGTCTTACTAGACTTGATCACATCGTTCATTCTGTTGAATGCTCGCAGCATTGTTGATTTGCCGCATCCTGATGGACCCATGATAGCAGTTACTGCATTAGCTTTGATTTTCAGATCAACGCCTCTAATGACGTGTTTTTCTCCAAACCAAATGTTCAATTGTCTGATGTCTATTTTGTCTTCGTCAATCAATTGTGTTCACCTATTTTTGTTTAACTTAGCCAGGGTTGTTTCCTCCTGTAATACACTCTAAGAATGATTGCAACAATAGAGAAAGTAGAGTACGATAAAGAAAAGAATTAATGCAATTCCAAAAACATTGTCAGGGGATTCTCCTCGGGCAACAATTTTTACATACATGTTAAAGGAAAGCGCCATCACAGGCTCAAAGGGAGAACTAGGCAAGCCTCTAGTTGTTAAAACTGAAGAAGTAAACAATATAGCTGCTGTTTCACCTGCAACTCGAGCAATACCCAAAATTACACTTGTAACTACTCCAGGCGCTGCAGCAATCAAAGTTGTCAAACTTATCGCCTTCCATTTGGTTGCTCCCAGTCCCAATGCAGCTTGTTTAAATGAGGTGGGAACAATTCGAATAGCCTCTTCAGAACCTCTTATGACTATTGGTAGAATCATCAAGGAAAGGGTTAGCCAACCAGACATCAAAGATATTCCAAATCCAAGCTGTTTACTGAACAAAGTGTAACCAAACAAACCAATAATAATTGATGGAACTCCCGCCAAGTTGTTAATTGCTTGATCAATGATACGAGTTACTTTTCCGGTTGGCGCATACTCTACCAGATAAAATGGCTGCAAAAATTCCTATGGGAGCCGCAATTGCTGCTGCGCCTAAGAACAAGTAGATGGTTCCGACAATCATTTCGAAGTAACCACCTTTGAGAGCACTAGTGGTTAAGAGGTCTACATTTAAGGTTCCAAGTCCTGTAAAGAGTATAGCTACAATCCAGAAGAAGGCAAGTAGACAAAGGATCATAGGTACACCTAGGGCGAAGAAGAATACTCTTTCTTTAGTTGGGCTTCCTATTGGTGTACACCTCTTTTTACGACAGCATCAGCTAATGTGTTTACAATAAACGTGATAATGAGCAAGATGAGACCTAAACCAAAAAGGGCACTGTATTCTAGGCTACCTACAGCAGCTTCACCCATATGCGTTGCAATAAAGGATGGAATTGTATAAACGGCATCTAAATAGCTAGTTGCAACATGGGCTTGATTTCCGGCAACCATAGATACGGCAATGGTCTCGCCGACTGCTCTCCCGAAGCCAAGCATTATGCTAGCTAAAATTCCTGATTTTGCGATGGGAAGAATTACACTTTTGATGGTTTCCCATTTGGTTGCCCCAAGACCAAGAGCAGCTTCTTTGTAATCTTTTGGAACCGCAGAAATTATTTCGCCTGAAACACTTACAATTGTAGGAATTGTCATCAAAGATAATATAAAGGAAGCAGTTAGAGCGGTTTGTCCTGAAACTACTCCAAATGTGGAAGCAACAAAAGGAACCACCACTAATAGACCAATGAATCCGTATATTACTGAAGGAATGGAAGCCAACAGTTCAATTATTGATTTTATGGGGTCTCTTAAATGGAAAGGCAAAACTTCTGAGACAAATATTGAGGTGCAAACACCTATCGGAATTGCTATAATCAAAGCTCCGAAGGTGACCATAATTGAGCCGTATAATAGAGGAAATCCTCCAAATGTGTTTGATCCAAGGTTCCAGCGCATTCCTAGAAGTAATTCTGGTCCAAATTTTGAGAATGCAAGTGCTCCTTCTCGGGCTACAAAGAAGAGCATTAAAAAAAGAATGAAAATTGAAAGTGAAGCGCAAATGAAAAGAACAACCGTCATAGGTTGAGACTTTAAATTAACAAAAAAGGAAGAAATTTTGTTGAGCGTTTTGTTGCTCATTTTCATTTGAAATCCTGTATGTGTTGGTAGTTCAGGCTTTTATGGATAATTGTAGCTATCGGGTAGCCGGAGGAATCCTTCGCCTTCTACGATGTCTTGACCTTCAGAGCTTCGAACAAATGATATGAATCTGTCAGTTAATGAACCAGCTTCAACTGGGCTGCTGGTTATGAAGTAGAGTAGTCGGGATATTGGGTAACTGCCGTTTTGGATGTTTTCGAGAGTTGCTGGAACGTATGCTGCTCCGTCTTCTGATGCTAGAGATACAGCAACGATGTCATTGTTTAAGAATCCAAATCCTACATAGCCTATTGAGTATGGGGTATCTGTTACTGCTGTTCTTACTGCTGGGTTGCTTGGTTGTTCATGGACTATTGTGCTGTCAATTTCAAGGTCGTATTCATCTATTGTGTATTCTTCGAAAGTGCCTCTGGTTCCTGAACCAGATTCTCTGACTACAACATAGATTTCTGAGTCAGGTAGAGTTGAATCGACTTGGTTCCAGTTTGTGTATTCACCTGCGAAAATCATGGCGACTTGTTCCAAAGTTAGTTCGACATTGCTACCTACGGATGGGTTGACTACAACACACACTGCATCAAGTGCTAGTGGGTGTAGCCAAATGGTTCCTGCATCGATTTCTGCTTGTTTAGGACCTCTAGAACCCATTCCGATATCAACTGCACCATCTATTGCTGATGCATAACCTGTTCCTGATCCACCACCTTGAACGGTCACAGTGGTGCTAGTGTATTTATTCATAAAAGCTATTGCTGCAGTGTCAGCTACAGGCAGAACAGTTGTGGAGCCTGCAAGACTTATGCTGTCAGTTCTCCATTCGCTGTCTTCAGGAAATTGGTCGCCGTCAGTTGTAGTTTCGGTTGTCCCTGGATTCAGGACGTATCCAATGCCAATTCCAACTAAAAGAAGTGCTACCATTCCTATAACTGCAATCATTGTTGATATGCCTTTGTTTGATTTTCCAATCAAATGTTTTCACCTTGTTTTTGTTAGCAGAGAAAGTAGCAAATAGTATATAGGTTTCCTACATAATATATATAAACTATAGAGGAAAACTACAATTTGTACAATATACCTTGCATCTATGAAGGGTTGGAACTTGACTCATTCTCAACATAGCGTTAATGAAGAAACAAGAAAACTCCAAATAACAGGAGGCTCCACGTACGTAATTTCTTTGCCAAAAAAATGGGTCACCCAAAATGGGCTAGAAAAAGGAAGCCCCTTACTTATTCGCCAAGAAGAAAGTGGCGGCTTAGAAGTTGTACCTCCAGAAATTGGGAAACCAGAAAAAAGCGAAGAGGCGTTTGTAAGAGTCTCTTCTGAAGAGAGCTCCGAGTCTCTGATAAGAAAAACAGTAGCCGTTTATCTGCAGGGCTACAACATAATTCACATACGAGCAAAAGACCAGAAAGAAATTTTGTCAACACAAAGAAATGCTGTCAAAACGTTTGCCCGAAACATGCTTGTTGGAACAGAAATAGTAATAGACACCTCAACAGAGCTGACGTTGCAGGTTTTGCTTAGCTACCCCGAACTGTCGGTTCCAAGTGCCCTGCGGCGGATGACCATCATTACAGCGTCTATGCACAAGGACGCAATAACTGCTCTCAAGAATCTTGACTATCAAATGGCAAGTGACGTCAGAGCCACCGACTATGAGGTAAACAGGTTCCACTTGTACATCATAAGACAACTGAAGATTGCAATTCAGAACACCAGAATAATAACAGACATAGGATTGAAAAGCCCAAAAGATTGCCTCGGCTATCGGCTAATAACTAAGATGGTTGAAAGAACAGCAGACCACGCTACAAACATCGCAAAAAATGTGCTGCTCCTCAAAAAGCCCTTAGACGACGAGTTTCTTCAAACAATCCAAGAAATGAACAAGGTAGCAATTTCTTCATTCGAAACTGCAATAGAATCATTGTTTAGACGCGACTTCAACCTGGCAGACAGCGTGATTTCAGAAGCAAACAAGATAGTTGCCTTGGAAAAGAAGGCGCTGCTTTCATCAAAAGAGACAAACATAGAGGAGGCAACAAACATCCGATTGGTCATCGAAAGTGTCCGAAGAATAGCAGAATACTCGATGGACATAGCAGAGATAGTTCTTAACATGACCGTCGATTCTGTAATAGACTAGAAGGGCAACATGATTAAGCATTTATTTGTGAGTTGCCAAAGTGTGTCTGGTGTAATGCTTGCAGTTTAAGGACCGCGACATAGTATCCATCAAAGATTTCAGCCGAGAAGAAATCGACTACATTCTGAAAACCGCCGCATCCATGGAGAAAACAGCAAAAAACGGCTCAGATATGCTTCATGGAAAAATATTGGCAACACTCTTCTTTGAGCCAAGCACACGAACCCGATTAAGCTTTGAGTCTGCAATGTGCAAACTTGGGGGCGTAGCAATCGGCTTTGCAGAACCTAAAGTTGCGGCAATAAAGAAGGGCGAAAACCTTGCAGACACAATAAGAGTTGTAGAAAACTATGCTGACGTAATGGTTCTGCGGCATCCTCTGGAGGGAGCAGCAAGATTGGCGGCTGAATTCTCTAAGGTGCCAGTGATTAATGCGGGTTCAGGAGCCGAGGAGCATCCGACACAGGCTCTGCTTGACCTTTACACAATACTGAAAGAAAAAGGCACCATTGATGGACTAAATATTACGTTAATGGGTGACCTGAGATATGGGCGCACAGTTCATTCGCTGGCTTATGCGTTGTCTTTGTATGACGTGAAGCTGTTTCTGGTTTCTCCAGACCTTCTTCGTATGCGACGGGAAGTCTTAGAAGCGATAAAAAAGAAAATTGAGGTCGTTGAGGGCGCACTATTGAAGAGGCTCTGCCAGAAACCGATGTACTTTATGTAACGCGGATTCAGGAAGAGAGATTTCCTGACCCGGCAGAGTATGCCAAGGTCAGTGGAACATACAAGATTGATGTTTCCACATTGAAGGATGCGAAAGAGGATATGATTATTATGCATCCGTTGCCGAGAGTTGACGAGATAGACCACGAAGTTGACAATACACCTCATGCCAGATACTTCCAGCAGGTATGGAATGGGGTAGTCACAAGAACTGCGATTTTAGCGCTGATATTAGGCGCTAAAAAGTAGCAGAGTAGACGAGTTATTAGAATAAATTATACGTCTTTGTAATGGGAATGTTTAGTGTGAATAGTCTAAGTAAAACATTGAAAGAGATTGGCCCGATTCTGCGAAGGCTTTTCATAAACACCTTGTTTGACTCTACTTTTACTTTGCTTGGAATAGTCATAGGTCAAGTTTTTGCTGCAGTTCCAGATTTACGGTTGCTGATAGGCACTGCAGTCGCAAGCAGTGTTGCGTTGGGGATATCTAGCGGCGTTAGTGTTTATGAATCGGAAACAATGGAAAGAGAACGAAGAGTTGTAGAGTTAGAGAAAGCACTTTTTGTTGACCTAAAAAACACGATAATTACTGAAAACTATAAGGCATATGCTCTAATTCTTGCTCTCGTAAATTTTGTAACACCGCTTATCTGCTGTGGAATAATTCTTATGCCATTTGTTTTTGCACTATTTCATAGTCTAGAAATCATAATTGCAGGCGAGATATCGGTGATACTGGCTCTGGGCATAGTTTTTGTGGCAGGAACAGTCTTCGGAAGAGCAGGAAAAACAAATCCAGTCATAAAGGGTTTGAGAATGGTCTTTTTCGGAATCGTAGCCTTTGCTATCGGCTACTTTATTCAAATTCTGATCTAAATGTACGTGCTTTCTGTTTGGGCTACAGTGATTTCGTCAATGCCCTTTATCGAAACACCATACTTTCCCATTATTTCCTTGACTTCACTATAGTTGATTTGAGGACCGTGCATTGTCACTTTCAAGGTTTCAGTGTTGGAGTCAACTTCCACCACAACAATATTAACTTCATTAACTCCAGACAATGAACCTAAAGCCTTAGACAAATCAACAATAGATAATTCCCGGGATTTTAACGAGTCTATCAGAATTTTTTTCACATTTACAGACATAAGTGCATCAAGTAACAATTCACATCCTCAAATATATTACTTCCATAAGAGATGTAAAGCAAGAGTCTAATGGTTTTGAGTTAAAAAATATGAGAAAACATTAATTCAAACACAAAATGAAAAGCATAATGTTGCAATAGAACCTTTATAAGATGTTCTGAGAAGTATATACTGTTTAAATCGGGGAGTACGCTTAGAACATATTTATGGTTAAGTAACGCGAACCGATCCAAACGGCGAAAAGGTCGAATAGCGACAAAAACGTTGTTTTAGCTACCGAAGATTGTTCAAGGCTTGGGTCATACTAAACGTTGACATTAGTTTTGCATTCGACAAAAATTTTCGAGGTGAATGATAGAATTGGGGAAAGTTAGACCGGACCATATAAAGAATTTGGCGTGGGAGCTTGTGGACAGTTATCCAGAGAAGTTCAATTCTGATTTTGAGAATAACAAGCGGATGGTGAATGTTCTTACTGATATTACTTCTACAAAGATTCAAAACAGGGTTGCGGGGTATGTTACTCATTTAGTGAATATCGGCTTTGATTAAATATGATTGAAATTTTGTTGAGGAGGTGAATAATGAGATATGAGACAGATGACAGATTTGGAAAAGAGGACATGCAATTTCATTAAAGATGCAGGCGAGGTTCAAACCATTAATTTGCCTGATAAGCGAATGTGGGGAGCAATACCTAACTTTTGAAGAATATGGGATTTATTGAAGTGTTCAAGAAGTATACCAGCTATTTTAGACGTAGGAAAAAGAATTGTTAAGATTAAACAGTAAATCAAGAACTGTTTATCATCTTTCAGATGTGACATTTTTAGAAAAACAAGAAGAGGAGTGTGAGACCAAGCTATGGTTCAATTTGAGACTGACTTTAGAAAAAGTCAAACAATAAGCATTAACGAACTTGATGAGCACGTCAGAAGAGTTGCTGAAAACAATCTGGCAAGTAACATTCAAGAGTAAACGAATTAGTCAATTGAGGGCTGAAATGCGAAACGTTAAAGATTGTACAAGAGAATAATAATGTAGGAAAGATTGTTTTTGTAGAAAATGGAGTTGTAGAATAGTTGAGTGAAGTTTCAAGCGTAGTTAAAGATGTGTTTTCAACCAAGTTCAATAGTGTTAACAAAGAGGACACGCTTTCTGCATGTCTCTCGATAATTAAGGAAGAAAAAACGCCAGTTTTGATTGTTGTAGATGACAAAGGAAAATATGCTGGCGTAATCGCCCACAGATGGATACTCAGGTCACGGTACAATCCGGCAACAACAAAAGTAGAGACACTAACTCGTCCTGCACCCAAAGTGTCAGTACAGGATTCGATTAGCAAGGCAGCCATGCTGATGATTAACAGTGGAATCACTCATCTTCCCGTGTATAGTGGAGAAAAGTTGATGGGAATAGTTACTGACGAAGACATTATTCATGGAGCAGTACTTGGGAAATGGGGCAACACCAAAGCTGAAGAGATAATGACAAAGAAACCGTTCACAGTCGAAGAGGATGAAACAGCAGGTGCAGTATTGAGCCTGTTTAGGCATCACGGGATTTCTCATGCGCCCGTAGTAAGTGAAGGAAAAATTGTTGGCATAATAAGCATAAGAGACCTTATCGACAACATTCTCCAACCAAAACAAAGCCAAACAACAGGCGACCTGTCAGGAGAAAGCGCCCCAGTTCTAAGTATTCCTGCAAAGGGAATAATGACAAAACCAGTAATCACGATTTTGCCTGAAACTACATTGCAAGATGCAGAGAAGCAGATGCACAAATCTAACATTTCCTCATTGATTGTAGTCAAAGATGGAAGACCTGCAGGAATTCTAACAAAAAGAGACTTTCTTGAACTCTTAGCCACACTGGAAGAACCGGATAGGGCAATTACGGTCCAGTTTTCAGCAAAAGATGTGGGAATAAACCAAATTCAACGCGGCTTCATCAGGGAAGATGTTGAATCTTTTGCAGCTAGATTCAAGAATACGATACAAGCAGGAACACTTTTTGTGTACATGAAAACTCATGGCACAAACTACAAAGGCGATCAATTGATTCACTGCAGGCTGAAGTTCAGGACAAGGAAACACACATTTTTCAGCTCAAGCGAAGGCTACGGTGTTGAACAGACTTTCCGAGTGGCACTAGACAGACTTGAAAAACAGCTCCTAAGAAGCCAAGAGCTTGCTCACGAGCCAGAATATGCGAGAAGGTATCTTAAACAGATAGAGTTTCCTTCTACAGAATTATAGGCTACAAAAAATGCAACAGTTCGCGCACCAAAGGAGGTGAAGTAATGACAAACGAAGGAGAACTTTACGTCTGCAAAATCTGTGGAAACATGGTGAAAGTTGTTGCACCAGGTAGCGGAATCCTTGTCTGCTGCGGACAACCAATGAATCTGGTAGAGTAAACACCTACGAAACTTGGCACATACAGTTATTAACCCGAGTTTCACAGAATTCTTTTTTTATGAAGCAAATTCACATCTACTCAAGCGTTACTGACTCGGGAATTGAAATCAGCTTTCGCGAATCTTCATACCCGATAGTGTACCAAAAGCCTGTTTGGAAAGCAACGCCTAAAGAAACACAAACGGCACTGAGAGACAATCTTGCGTTGGCTACTACGATGCATTTGCCTCTAGTGCTGGATGCGCCCGTAATAGTGTATCATTCTGGGTTTCCTCTTTTGGAGCCCTATTTTGTTCAAAACTTTTTGAAAGACATTCCGTCATGCACAGAGGTTGACAGAACAAGTACAGATGAGATTATCAGAAAATTTTTCAACACAGATTACAGGTTTCTGGATTCTGAAGTTGTGTATCCTTCACAGGAGCCTGTGGATTCTGTATCAGGAGCAATTGTTGGCACCAGCTTTGGAAAAGATAGCCTCCTGACGTATGCGGTTGCGGGCGAGATTGGTCTTGAGCCAGAAATGGTCTATGTAATTGAACAGAGCATGACGTACGAGCAGAAGCACAAAACCGAGCTTGCAAGACGCTTCAAGGACGAGTTTGGTAAAGAATTGAATGTTTTGAGGCATGAAACCGGCAAGTTTCGTGACTATCCATATCTGGAAGTGCCCTTCACGGAAATGGGCTGGGGACTGCAAACAACAGAATATGCACTGGAGCTGATACCGTTTGCTTATGCCCTAAAGTCTAAGTATCTGCTGTTTGGAAATGAGCAGACTGCCGCTTCAACTTACATGGATGCCGAAGGCAGATGGACAGTTCATCCCTGTTATGATCAGTCTCATCACTGGACTGTGCATATTGACCAGATTACACAGATGTTTTCGGGTCGTTCAGTTCGCACTGGAAGCTTGATAGAGCCGCTCATGGACATGATGATTCAGTACATTTTAGCGCACAGGTATCCACAGATTGCAAAGTATCAGATGAGCTGCTTTACTGAAACAGAATCAGGACGAGACTATCACTGGTGCCATAACTGCTCGATTTGCGCCAAAATGTATCTCATGTGTGCTGGAAGTGGAATTGACCCACAAAAAATTGGCTTACGAGTCAACATGCTGGAGCCGCAGTACAGGCGGTTCTTTACTTTGTTTGGAGGCAAATCCATCACTATGACATATGCTCACACACAGTTGGGCAGGGATGAGCAGCTTTTTGCGTTCTATCTTGCAGCCAAAAAAGGCGTTAAAGGCGGACTAGTTGAAGAGTTTAAAGCAAGTCCACTGTATCAGGAAGCCAAAGACAGGGAAGATGAACTCTGGGAAACATTTTGCAGTTTGTACACTTCGATTTCTGTTCCTAAAGAACTGAAAAATAGTGTGAATTCTATCTACAGAGAGGAACTGGAAGGGTTCCAAATTTAGCAAACAGTGTTTGTAGAGGAGCTAAGGTTTTATGGATGCAGATTTGTTGTACAGGCGGGACGACTGTTATGCGAATAGCGCTGGTTTTGAATACTCGTCATGCAGAAACCGAGTTTGAGGTCGAATATGATCCGCCTCACACAATTGAGCTCATAAAACATGGCATCGAAGCCACTGGGCATGAGTACGTGTTTGTGGAAGCAGACCAGAACTTTGCTGAAAACATTAAGGATGCTAAGCCAGACCTTGTTTTTAACCGAGCAGAAGGGCTGCAAGGGGACAGCCGCGAATCGCATGTTCCTGCAATACTTGAGATGCTGAAAATTCCGTATGTTGGCTCTAATGTGCTGACTACGGCGATATGTCTTAACAAGGCTTGGACGAAAAAGGTTCTTCTTTATCATGGCATATCTACGCCAAGATTTTATGTGTGCCAAAATCTTCAAGAAGCAAAAAAAGTCAATGATGGCTTTCCGTATTTGTTGAAGCCCAACGAGGAGGGCTCTTCAATTGGGATTACTGAAGAAAATGTCGTACACGACAGAGCGCAGCTGGAAGAAAAATTAAGGAAGATGCTACTGGAGTATGAGCAGCCGATACTTGTTGAGCAGTTTATAGAGGGCAGAGAATTCAGCACAGGACTGCTCGGACAACCAAAACAGGAGCCAGAGGTTCTGTCGATTCTGGAGATAGATTTCTCCAAGTTTCCCGAAGTCGGCGGAGTGTTTGGACAACGAGCAAAAACAGTCCTAGACTCATTGGACCACTACATATGTCCTGCACAAATCCCACAACAACTAAAAAATACCCTTGAACAGCTTTCACGCGACGTCTGGCATGCGCTTGATGCTAAAGATTTTGCCAGAATCGACTTTCGAATGAACAACAAAGAACAACTGTTCTTCTTAGAAATCAATTCGTTGCCAGGAATGGACTTTGACACAAAAGAAAACGACCTCTCATTCTATCCTTACATGGCAATGAAATCAGGCTACAGCTATGACGAGCTTGTCCGCAGACTTCTTGAATCTGCCTGTAGTCGTTATGGCTTGAAACTATAAAAAATCGGACATTAGACAGTAAATGGGGGAAGTTTGTGAACAAAACAAAACCTATACTGCAACAAGAAAACGATAACAGATTTTGGCGTCAGCTTCTCAATGAACTGTCCGAAATGTATGAGGGAAAACTGGAAATTGATTTTCCAAAAAAACTTAACTTACACTATTTTTCATGGTTCCACAATATGGAAAAAGCGGGTTTTAGGCAGGAACTTCGTTACTCTTTTGAACAACTAGCAAAGATGGTTGAAAAACCAGAGCTGCTGTTGTGGTTTGTTTCAGTAGATGGTGTGCCGCAGATTCTTCTTTTTGGGTACTCGAGGACAGAGAAGGGGGAGAAATCGTTCTATCTGGATACGTTTGCTGTCAGGCCAAGAGGTGTAGGCATCGGAAACATTGTTATGGAGTTTTTGATTCGTTGGGCAAAAACAAAAAAGTATCACTCAATATTCTTGGACACAGAGTTAAGGGATGAAAAGGGAATTCCGTTGCAGCAGTTTTATGGGAAGCATGGATTTGAGACAGTTTTTAGCTCTGAAAAAGGCGACCTTATAATGAAACGCCTCCTGTAGCTTAGTCGAAGTCTCTTCCGGTCAGGATTGCCACGAATGTTCCTTTTACGATGAAGCCATCTCTGCCAAGTGTCTGCATGACAGCTAGGGTGCTGGCGGCTGCTGGAAGAACACTTAATCCTTCTTCTGAGCGTACCAGTTTTGAGAATTCCATCATTTTGGTGTCAGAAGCATACTCTGCAAAGCCTCCAGACTCGTAGATGGCGTCTAGGGCAAATTGTCCATCAAAAGAATGCCAGTTCGTCAAGGGTTCATTGACTTTGCTTTCTTTAATTTCTTCAGGCTTTAAATCAAAGATGGCACGTTTGTTTTCTTTGAAAGACTTTATGATAGGATTGCCTCTTCTGGTGCTGGTGGCAACCATTTTTGGAACAGTCATGGTTCTGCCAGAAAGATACAGTTTCTTGAAGCCAGCATAGACGCCAGCAAGAGATGTGCCATTTCCAACAGGACAGAAAATATAGTTAGGGACTCTTCTTAAATCGCGGTAAATCTCAAACGCAATCTCGCCGTAAGCAGCCAAAGACAGGTCCGGAACCTCATTTACGCCAGGATTGGCATCAAACCAGCCACAATCGATTGCCTGCTGGGAAGAATAAGTCACTGCATCCTCATAGTAGCCATCTACAAAGTGGACTTTTGCCCCAAAATTTTCCATACGCTTCAGCCTATCCTTGGGCACCTCATATTTTTTAGGAATGTAAATGTGAGCACCCAAATCATAGTGGCGCGCCGCATACGCAAGGGCAACACCAAAGTTGCCACAAGTCGCTGCTGTGATTCCCTCCAGACCAGAGGTAACTGCTTGGTCAGCGAGCACCATGGCTATGCGGTCTTTCTGTGTTCCAGTGGGATTGCTTCCTTCAAACTTCAAGTAGACACGTTCACATCCAAGGATAGGAGCCAAGTTTCTTGCTTCAAGAAATATTGTGTTTCCAACCATGACCTGCCAAGATTGCCGTTTCAGCTTCAGTTGGCGTTCACGGGCGTCGCTCCAGCCGCTTGGTCTTAAATCAGACAATTCAAGAGAAGAATTCTTGCAGGTTCCATTGCTTCGGGCTTTTGCCATCTTTTTGTTTTGACACCCCAAATAGGATTTAGAGAGTTATGCGTTGATGCACATAGCCGCTATTTTAAATTTGCTACACTGTAATTCAAATGTTGCATTTTTCATCATCATATGAGTTATCGTTGGCGTATTCGGGAAAGAGCCAGTCGCCAATTATTGATGCCATAGGTTAGTATCTGGAGGATGTCTTTTGGGGTCAATTTGTGTTCAGAAATTACGCTATTTACGTTTTTGAGTTCTTCAGGAATGTTAATTGACTGTGGACACTTTGGAAGGCATACACCGCATTCAACACATAGAAGTGAGCTACCTTCTTTTCCTGTTTTTTGTTGCTCCTCTTTTGTCTTTGCCAGTTTGTTGTAGTCATTTTTTATTTGACGTCTAATCACAATGTCCATAACAGTGTTGCCTCCCGCTAACATATTATTCATCATGGCAAAATTTTCCGGAATACTCACCCCAGAAGGGCAAGGCTTACAGTAGCTACAGCCAGTGCATAGAACAAGGTCACTTTTACGGAAGATTTGAGTGATTTCTTTAAGCGTCAATCTGTCACTTGAGGTAAACGAGTTTATTCCTGACTTGTCTGCGCTTGTACAGTTTTCAATGACCTGCTGTCTTGAGCCCATGCCACTTAAAACAACTGATACTTCAGGCTTATCCCACAAAAACTGCAGCGCCCAATCCACAGGAGTTCTCTTGGTTTTTGCATTTTCGAAAATAGTTTGAACTTCTTTGGGCGGCTTAACAAGTAAGCCTCCTTTTAGCGGCTCCATTATGACAACTGCTAACCCCTTATCATGGAGATACTTCAATCCATCAGTTGTTGCCTGAATCTCCGTATCCACATAATTATACTGGATTTGCCCAACATCCCACTTGTAGTAATCAACAATCTCTTTTAGCACAGGAAAAATATCATGAAACGAGAACCCAATATGCCTAATCTTTCCTTCAGCTTTCGCATTCTCCATCTTATCTAACAAATTCAGGCGCTTAATCTTTTCAAACTCGGATTTGTTAAGGCAATGAAAAAGATAAACATCAATATAATCAAGTCCAAGATGCTCTAATTGCTGATTCAGGAATCTATCAAAGTCATTTTCTGTCTTTACAAGAAATGTCGGAAGCTTAGTTGCCACATGAACTTTTTCTCGGTAACCATCCTTAAGCGCCTTGCCAAGAACAACCTCACTGGTGCCTTCATGGTAAGGCCATGCAGTATCAACATAATTTATCCCAAGATCAATTCCTTCACGAATAATCTGGATGGCGCGACTTTCATCTACCTTGTTTAGTAACCCACTTGTGGGCAACCGCATGCAGCCAAAGCCAAGAGCAGAAACTTTCCAGTCAAGAGAACCCATTTTACGGTATTTCATAGTTTATTCCTTAACCAAACTCGCAATCAAGATGCAACATAGACTCAGAAAGTTATCTAGATTACTAAAAAAGAAGTCTGGGATTGTGTCCCAAAGATTACAGACCTGTTCTGTATCTGTTCATCAGTTCCTGTTTTTTGCCTTTGTTCCATCCGCTGACTGCCTGATAGTATCCTGTTACCCGTGACCACCATTCCACAGAAGCAGAGCGGCAGTGTGGGCACTCTTCACGCATAGGTGAGGTTACTTTTCCGCAGTTGCTGCAGACTGTCAGGTCTTTGGTGTAGGCATAGTAGCCAATGTTGCTTTTTGTGATTTTCTTGGTCATTTTATAGAGGGCTTCAGGGTCAGGGTTAGCATCGCCAAGCCATATGTGCAACATGTTTCCGCCGTTCAGCAGTGGGAAGAACTTTTGTTCAATGTTCATCCTGTCAAATAGTCCAATTTTGGCGCCTACATCTACGTGGGTTCCGTTGCTGTAGTAGATTGGCACATCCTTTTTGCGGCTATTAAGCAGGAACTTGGCTTGTCCAACATCACCTTTGATCAGTTTTTCTGCAGGCTCCTTGTACTCTTTTGTGAGTAGGTCAGCTATTGCAAATCGTTGGGCAGTGGATTCTGCAGGAGTTCGTGCTAGGGCAATCTTGTAGCCGCTCACGGACTCTAGTTCCTTCTTGTATTTTTGCATCTCCAAGATCAGCTTAATCAATATCTTGACTGATTCGTTGTTTTCGTGCAGTTGATAGCCAGTGTGGTATTGAGCCATCTCGTTTCCGCCCACAAGACCAATAGTAAAAGTCAGTTGGTCAAAGTCCACAGCCTGTGTTCCTTTTTCTCCAGTTCTTGGGTCCAAAGGTCTCTGAGTTGCAAAGGGTATTCTGTCATGTTTTAGGGCAAGGTTCATCCATTTCTTCTTGGCTTTGAAGACATCCAGAGCCAAATCCATCAGCCTGCGGCTTTCCTCAAAGAGGGCTTCGTCGTTTCCTTTGGCTTTGTAAGCAATCCTTGGAAGGTTCAGGCTCGTAACCTGCCAGCTTCCCATCGTGAAATGTTTTCCGTTGTTGAAGTATAGTTTGTCTTCAAAGTCTTCGCTGTCTTCTGGAGTTTCAACAAAACAGTAAGCACAGCACTGATAACACGAAACACCCTTTCCGTAGCCTCTGTATGCGGGCATCAGGTTGTCAAAGTAGGGCAAGCCGAACTTGGCTACAACCTTGTGAACGTCAAGCCAAACATCATCATATTCGGGCTTAAAGAACTCGGGACTCAGAGAGTTCTCTAGTTTCGGAAAGTTGAAGGGCTTTCCCCAGTAGTCTCCTTTGCCTGCCACATCATAGAGGGCTCGGAACATTGTTCTGACTTCGTCTTCATAGTTCCCGTAAACGTCTGGTCCGACGTGTCCATTCATTACGATGGGAACATTTCTCCAGAGCTCAGGGACTCCTGGCTGAACCTGAATGTTACTGAAAACTAGCTGTCCGCCCCTTGCGACGTAGGCTTGGGTGTACTCAAAGAACATCATCTGCATAAGCTGCCTGACCCGCTCATAGGGCAAGCCTCGCACGTATGGGGCTAGGAAAACTAGGAAATTATAGAAGCCTTCTCCGCCAGCAAAGTTTGTTTGTGCAGAAGCCAAGATTTTTGCGGTGTGCAAAATTGCTACTTCTGGATGTTTAGCTGGACCTGCAATGCTTGTTCTGGTGCCAAGTCCGTCAGGCATCAGTCCGTAGTAGAGGAAGTATCTTAGGTCCCAGTCTTGGCAGAAGGGTCTTGTTCCGAAATATTCCAAGTCGTGTATGTGTAGGTCGCCTGAAAGGTGGGCATCAGAGATTGATGGAGGCATAAGCAGAAGATATTCTTCTCCTGAAACCCAGTCTGCTTTTCTTTTGTGTGCAGTTTCTGGGTTAGGTTGCAGGTTTGCGTTTTCTTTTGCCTTGTAGCCTGTACCTATGTCTATTTTGTAGGCGTCAAAGACTGGAGCACCTACTCGAGTCAAAATGTTTCTGTACAAGGCGAATTCGGGCTTTTGTGAAGCCTTGGATAAGAGAATGGTGTTTACCAGTTCTCGGATAAGAGGACCGCTGATGAATTTGAGGTTGAGGTCAAATACTTTTTGTTCGACTTCTGATGCTATTTCTTCAGCTTCTTGTCTTGTTATGGCTCTTGTTTCATAGAATTCTTCAGCCAGTTTTGTTTCTGTTAGGAGCTGCTCCACAATCTCGTTACGGTTCCACGGAATGATGAAGCCGTCAGTTCCCCTAACCATGGGTCTAAGTTTTTGGATCATTTCAGTCATTTTACATTGCCTCGAAAATTTTTGAGAAATCTGGCTTGATCAGTCCGCTACTTTCGAATATCTGGCTGTCTGTGTAAACTTCTCCGCCAATTTCTACTGCCGGCGCAGACATAACAACAAAGTTTCTCATCACCAGATCAGTCATCACATCTGAATCTTCTAAATTCTTTTCTTTAAAATTCGTGTTTTTATTCTTTAACCATTTTTTCAGCATGTCACATCTAGTGCATCCACTGGTTGTATAGATCACCACGCCATTTTGTGATGGATGCGAAGGGGTGCTGCCTAGATCGTTTGAGAAGCCCATGAAAAATTACCTCTTTACTTGCGAGATAACATCTAAGGTATAGGGTTGTTTATTTAATTTTTTAGTCTTAACGGTATAAAATTCTGTATAAGCCCCAAATCAAATTAACACCTAGGTACCCTTCCAGCCTGAATTCTAAGACAAAACAGAGGTCTAGTGTTGACCAAGATGTGTTTTCTATTATATATAGGGGTCAAACAAAAAATGGCAATGGCAACGTTACAGGCGACTGAACGACTGGAGCATATTTACAGACCCACATTCTGGACATTTTTCTAATTTTCCGTAGAAAACTTTCTGGCAGCCTGCACAGTAGACAATTTTTCGATTAAAAGCATAAAAGCCAATGCTGTATTTTTCGGCAATGTCGCGTGTAGAAGCTAGTAGGTCATCGATGTTTTGTTCTTCGCCGACAAGAGGAATGACTGCTAAGTGTCCTCCTGGAGTTGAGCTGTGAAATTGTTCCTCGACTCTTAGTCGGTCTTTCCAGGCAATTTCGACGTTCAGAGGCAGGGCAACAAGGTCAGTGTAGTAGGGTTTTTCTTTGGTTCCTTGTGCACGAACAGTTGACCAGCCGTATCTTTCTGCATCGAGTTCGGCTAGTCTTTTTGCTGCAGATGGTGCTGGTGCCATGGCTAGGGCTGCGCGGGTTTCTGGCTTTTTTGAGTATTTATCTATGTCGCTTGAGAGGTAGGATACTATTTTTTTGGCGAAGTCTAGGGTTTCGCCTTCCTGTTTCAGGGGTTTTCCGAAGAAGGCTTGGACGGTTTCGTTTAAGCCGACAAAGCTGACTAGACGGACTGCATTTTCGATTCGGAAGTACTGGTCGCCGTCGGTTTTTTGCATGATAAAGGGCAGCATGTGTTCTTTTTCGCGTTGCTTGATTGTGCGATATTTTATTTCCAGTGCTTCTAGGGCTAGTTCTAGTTGGTCGTCTAGGGTTTTGAAGAAGCTGTTTTCTTTGCCGCCTGCTTCATACATTACTCGGGGCAGGTTGATTATGACGGTGTCTACGCTTCCGGTTTGCATGGTGTCTAGTTCCCAGTCTTCTCTCCAGTCGGATGCTAGTCTGAAGCCTGTTGAAGTGTAGGATGCAGCAGTTTGTTTGGGGGAACAGAGATTGGCGAAATATGGAAGTCCAGTTTCTGCTGCAAACTTGTGGGCTTCGATTAAAATTGGACCACATTCTGGGTCTTTGAGGACTTCTGGGCGTATTTTTATTATCAGTCGTGGGTTGAAGATTGGCTTGTTTGTGTCATCTCTGCGTATTACTTCTAGTATCAGTGAGGCGAGGCGTTGGCTTTCTTGAGCATAATCTGCATACGTTCCAGCAGTTTTTCCTTCTGGTCCGATGGCTTCTTGTTCTTTCAGAAAGTCGGGGATAACTAGTTCTATGCCTAGGGAGGCTCCTACTTGGCTGCCGTTTGACTGGGGCTGATTTATATCTGATATGAAGAGACGTAAGCCGTCTCTGATTCGTTCCTCTGAAATGCCCTGCGTAAAGGGAGCCAGGAAAATGTTAAAGAAATCAATCACCTGTTCTCCGGATGATTCGGTGGAAGCAATTTTCAGGACACTAGAAGCTGTCAGGAATGCCGCTATTAGGCTTTTGGGCGGAAGATATGAAGGCTCCTGAAGGGTTGCTGTTCCCCTGTTAAGACCGTATCTTAGGAAAAACCGTAAATCGTGCAGGAACTGGTCGGGTTTTAGAACCCATGTTCCAAGATTTTGAAGATGCAAACCGCCAGACAGGTGTGCGTCTGCAACGTCTCTTGGCAGGACGTCTAGTAGGGTATATTCTTCCATGACTGCGTCGGCGGCTGCCTTGTGTATTGCTTCAACGCTTTGGGATTTTGTTCCAGCTGATGCTATGAGCTGGTTTACGTCAAAAACAGGGAGTCCCAGTCGGGTGAGTTTGTGGCGGTATTCTTCTAGTCCTTTTTCGACTAGTATTGCGTTGACCATTTCTCGTATCAGGGGCGCTGTTAGGTATTTTGTTTTGAATTCTAGGAGGCGTTTTTCTGTTTCGCGGGCAATTTTTTGGGCTTGAGAAACGGGAACGTTTGCTTCTTTTACGAGGGCTTCGGCTATTTTGTTTCTGTCGAATTCTTCCATTGCGAGCCTTGAGGTTCTTACGAGTATCTTTTTTCGCTGCAAGAACTGTTGTTGTATGTCTTCTGTGAATTGGATCATGGTTTTGCCCAGGTCAGTAAGACGGTACTCTTTGTTGTCGACGTCGGGTTCTATCAGGTCTGCTTTCAGTAGATATTTTAGGTGATAGGCAAACCGTCCTGCGTCTCTGCTGGGATTGAGCTTCAGCACCTTCATTAAATCAGTATAGGATTGTGGTCCCTTGTCTACTAGGGTAATCAGCAGTTGCATACGAAGTGAGGATGATGCAGCTTTTAGAACTCTAATACCAGTTTTTCGTCTCCGCTTCGGCACAAGTATTCACCATTTACTCAGCTAATATGACAGGCTAGTTTAAAAAATTAAAGTATGTGCTTAAAAGTTGTGGTCCAAAAACGGGACATGTTTTGCAAGTAACATGAAAGAATGGTGTTTATGCTTGTTATTCTGCGGTTATTAATTGATAGCCGCTGACTTCTCCTGTGTCTGCCCATAGTCCAACTGCAATTTTGTCTATGTTACCGGGGTAGACTTGGTCGAGTTGAAGTGTTACGTACCAGTAAGGAATCAGTTTCAGGGGTTCTCTTGGATGTGGGTACAGGTTTGCTTCTGCTGAATCAGGTAGTATTGTGAAGTTGCTTATTTTTTGGTTGTTGGCTGTCCATGAGATTGTTTTTGCGTATTCTGTTGCGATGTTTATGGCTTCTTGTTCTGAGATGTTGATGTCTGTGCTTGCTATCTGATAAAGGTAGTAGCCGTCAGTAAGCTCTTCCAGTGTGTTGTCTTCGAATTTGACCTGTACTCCTTTTGCTTGATAGTCTATTCCAGATTTTGTGTAAAACCAGCTAATTTCTGTTTCATCTCCTTCGGTGTGTAGGGTCAGTTTCTGGTTGCCTTCTATAGTTTCTGTGGCTCCAGCCTCGTTTGTATTATCTAGCATTTGTTGCATTTCTCCAAGATAGGAGGCTCCAGAGTATGTTTGGCATTTTTCTATAAGCGAGGAAACGTAGCTTTGAAAGTCTGCAGTTCTTGTTTGCTTGTAGATTGGTTGACCTTCGAGTATGTTCATGCGGAAACGGGACAGGGTTTGGTTTCTGAAACGGAAATCCACGTCTAGTTCGCTGTTATTTGATGTTAGTGTGTATCGTAGGATTTCTTCTGCTACTCCACCAAACTCAGGGTTAAACTCCAGGGTGTTAGTTACCAGCACAGCAGCGTATTGGGTTAAATCAAGCTGGACAACGTCTTGCAGGAAGGACTTGGCGCTGTTAAGATGGCTATCCCATGACAGTAATCTATTGTTTTCTGCTGTTAACTGTGACAACTGGTTTTCCAGGCGTTCTTGTAGTGCATTTACTTCAGATAAAGAACTGGTTTGGATGTAGCTTATTGCTGCTAAGATTACTATTCCAATCATTAGCACTGCAAAAACTGGTTTCCAGCTTGTTGGCAAGTATAGGGGATTTTTTGATTTGATGTCTGGTGCATCTTCTACGCCTTTCATTGTGAGTACTGCTGCGGCTCCAAAAGTGGAGAGTTTGTATTTTCCGTTTTTCATTTTTGTTACAAGGTCGCCAAGGTGCTCAAGATGATATGTTACGTGGGAGCTGGAAATTTCAAGGGTGTCCCAGATTTCTGTGAAGCTTCTTGGCTTATCCGAGAGCATTCGCAGGATTTTTCGGCGGGCAGGATGCTTTAACGAATTGAAAATAATCGAATATGTCTCTTCTTCGGAACTAGACATAACGTGTGTCCACCAAAACTTCTATACTAAAAGTAGATTTTTGTTATAATTAATTATTTTTTTCGTCAAGAAATCTTGACTAAAATGCATTATTGAGTTCGTCAAGAAAAATTTACGAAAACCCTTTTGTTCAAAGCTTCAAGGGGGTAATAGTAGGGAAAGTGAATGGAAAAGTTGCATGTGTGTTTTGTTTTGGTGGTTGCAGTTTTGCTGTTTGCTGAAGTTCAAGTTGTTAGTGCACAGTATACTTCTGATGGAGAAGGTTTCCCTCTTTCGTCTCCGCTAAATATTGTGTCTCCGTCTAATTGCACGTATAGCTCTAATTCGCTGAAGCTAGATGTGGTTGTGAAGTTTTTGTTAGGCTCCAAATACATGAATTTGAGTTATAGCCTTGACGGAAGAGACAATGTTACGTTATCGTTGTCGGCAACAAAGGAGCCTGTTGAGGTAACACGTACTTATGCAAATGGGACAGTGGAGATTGTTACTTCGTCACCTCTTGTTCCATATACAATCACGGGCGAAGCTGCTCTGACAGGATTGCCTGACGGCACACACAACATAACAGTCTATGCACAATACATCGCAAACAATGTTATTGGATTGGATGACAGCACAGTTTGGTTCACAGTTGACACAGGTTCAGAACAAAGTCCAGAGTTTGTATCATCAAATAGCATAATGGAAACGGCAGATAACTGGAGTGAAGTAATAAGATTCTCTGGAGAATGGTTCCATTGTGACAACGGAGCCTTTCACAGTTGACAGTTCAGAGTGGAGAATCAAATGGGAATATGAACCACAGTCTGATGTTCCAGAAGAGCATACAAGCCTACAGTTCTATGTTTATTCTCAAGAAAATCTTGGTCAATGGTTTGAATCTGTCAGCAAACGAGGAAATGAAGAAACCAATGGCACACTGTACATCAATGACAATAATGGAACAGTTTCATTTACAAATTTTAAGTGCGGTACAAAATTATACAATAATAGTTGAAGCGAATTCTGAAGATTTCGTGTATTTCTCGTCTGGAACTAAAGTTTTTTCTCCAATTAAAAGAACGTATAATTCCAGATTTTTGACTTTAAATCTTACTTTTGGTGCTGGGCTGGGCATCAAATGCTCCTTGAACTACACAATCGACGACAAATATGAAGGTGAAATCCCGCTGGTTCTCAAGAATTCTACAGAACTGTATATTGTTAACAAAGCAACAGGAATTGTGGCGTTACCAGAATTGGCGGAAGGCTCACACTGCTTAACAATCAATGTCTTGTGCGGATTATACAATTTTCACGGCGCAAATCCACCTGGAGCACCGTTTAAACCAACATCTCCCGGCAGCGCAGACTATGAGGCAACTTGGTCAGACAATCTCTACTTCACGGTCGACACGGGCTCAGAAAATGAGATCCCAGAGTTTCCTGCTTGGACGGTTTTACCAGCAATTTTGTCGGTAACTGTCGTTGTTGTTATGTTAAGAAAGACGTTGAAAAATCAAAAAGGAGAGGATAATGTGGAATGAATGTTAGAATGTTTGGTTTGTTATTGGTTTTTTCGTTAATTGTGTCGGTTTTTTCTTTGTCTGTGGTTTTTGCTGTTGAAGATTCTTGGGTGGAAAAGGCGCAAATGCCGACTGCCAGGTTCAGTTTTGGGGTAGCAGTTCTTGATAGCAGGATTTATGCTATTGGCGGTGCAGTTGACACTGAATCTGATGAGGTTACTGGTGCTAACGAAGTGTATGACCCATCAGCGGATGTTTGGATTAAAAAAGAGGCGATGCCGACTCCGAGATATGGGTGTGCGGTAGTTGCATATGATGGCAGAATCTATGTTTTAGGCGGAGCGGCAAACGAGACATATCTTGATGTAACAGAAGTTTATGACCCATCAACAGACAGCTGGGAAACCAGAACAGCTATGCCGACAGCCAGAGGTTTACTTCAGGCAAGCGTTGTTGATGACAAAATTTACTTGATAGGCGGATATGGCAACCAAACCGTAAATGAGATCTATGAGCCAGCAACCGACTCGTGGACTACAAAAAGTTCGATTCCAACAGGCGCAGTTTCATACTGTTCAGCAGTGGTAAACAACAAAATAATCGTCATCGGCGGAACAGCAACTAACTTGACGCAAATATATGACCCCCAGGCAGACACATGGAGTTTTGGCGCATCAATTCCAATCAAAGTATCTGGCGCAGCCGCAGCAGTAGTGACAGATGCAGAGGGAACAATAGCCGTTTATGTTGTTGGCGGAGAAACAGACGTTTTTTCACCCCAAAACATAACTCAAATCTATTTTCCAAAAAACAACTCATGGAGCACAGGAGCTTCCTTGCCAAACGTCAATTCCCGCTTATCAGCAACAACAGTAGGCAACAGCATATACTCAATCGGAGGAACAAGAGCAACCATACACAAAGGACTAACCGAAAACCTACAATACACTCAGTCTAGCACAATTCCAGAATTTCCAACATCAATAATGCTACCAATAGCTGTAGTCACAATAGTGACAGCAATGATTCTGAGGCAAAAACTCCACAGAACGTCAACTCAACAATCATATTAGGAGCTAATAGGAGCCTAATAGAAATAGAATGTTGAAAACAACATTTTTTTCAGAAAATCTGCAGCAGCACAAAAAGTGTTTTCGAGTTATCGGTGTGCAAAATATGCAATCAATTTTTTGTCATCGATGTGGTCTACGCGGACAAACCCAAAGCGCTGGAACTGAATAATTTCGTCAACTTTTAGAGATTTGCTGGCGTCCTCTGCAACACCTTTAACCACGGAAGCGTCAGGTTTCACAACCTCACAGGCTATGCCACTGCCAGAGGGAATCCAGTGAATCAATGGCGCTCCAAGCTTCCTAGCCTCTTCGTAGGAATCACCAACAAAAACTGCCTGAACCAAAACGTCCTCGACTGTTTCGGCTTTGAAGTTGAAGAGGTCCATGAAACGGACAGCCTTCTTGTCCTCTATTCCTTTGACGTCTTCGGCAGAAATCAGGAACTCAGCTTTCCCATTTTTTGATGTTACGTCAAATTTGCGGACTCCCATATCTGGATGGTCAGGATGCAAAGGAATCTCCGCAGACATACTATCCGATACGCCGGAGACAACAATTTTCGCTGGGGCCTTGAACAAAAAAGTAACGTTTAGCAGTGGGGTCTACTATTTTTCTGTTGTAGGCATACAGGTTTTTCCAGCTCAAAACAACATCCTGAGGCTTGGGACCAACATCAACAATCAAACTGTGAATGGCTTCAGCAGTGATTCCACGTTTTCTAAGTGCAGCAAGAGTTGCGAGCCGCGGGTCATCCCAGCTCTTGTATAATCCGCTCTCCATGCCCCGTATAATCTCTGATTTGCTTAGCGATGCTCCAGTTATTTTTAGTCTGCCGTAGTGGATGGTTTCTGGATATTTCCATCCGAACTGCTTGAACATGTACTCCTGTCTTGCCTGGTTGGTAAGGTGTTCCTTTCCACGTATGATATGCGTTATTCCCATCAGATGGTCGTCAATGCCTGTTGAGAAGTTGTAGAGAGGCCAAACACGGTACCTGCTGCCCACACGGGGATGAGGATACTTTTCAGCATCAATAATACGCAGCGCAGGCCAGTCCCTGACAGCAGGATTCGGATGACCCAAATCGGTCTTAACACGAACTACAGCCTCGCCCTCGCCATAGGTTCCGTCCAGCATATGGTTCCAGCGAACTAAATTCTCGTCCGCAGACAACACACGGCACGGGCAGGGTTTACCAGCTCTTGATTTTTCCTGAAAAACCTCACGCTCACACACACAAACATACGCATGACCAGCCTTAATCAGCTCCTCTGCATGCTCATAATAAATCGGCAATCGGTCACTTTGAATAAACTCAGAATCCCACTTGCAACCCAGCCAATCCAAATCCTCCCGTATAGCATCATAGAACTCTAGCTTGGGCTTCTTTGTTTTCGAGTCAGTGTCCTCAAAACGAAGAATAAAACTGCCATCATACATCCTCGCATAATCATAACTAAGAATATCGCCCTAGCCGAACCCAGATGCAAAACAAAGTCAGGATTCGGAGAAAACCGTGTAACAATCTTGTCGTACTTTTCGGCATTAGGCAACGGCGGAAGCTCCTTTGTCTCTTCAGTCTTCTCCTCAACCAACGCCTCTGGCCAATTCTCCGCAACAATCTCTAGTTGCTTTTCTACAGACAGACTATTGATTTCCTGAACCGTCTGATTGATGATTGGCGCAACCTCTTTCACTGCCTTCCTAAACTGTGGATACTCACCCAAAAGCTTGCTGAAGATGGGTTTAGGTGTAGCTTTTCCCTCGTAACGGAGCGCATTTAGCAGCACAATTTTTTTGATTAGCTCTCTTGCTTCTTTTTCTTCTGTCGGATTCACGGCAAGCCACTTGTCTTAGTTTTGTCTAGCAAAAATCAGGTCAGCCAAGTTTAATAGGTCTTCTTTATCTTGACCCTCAGGAAACTTTGATAGCGCCTTCTTCGATTTGCGGATATACTTGTCAGCCAACTTTTTGGCATAAGCAATCGCACCCAAAGACTCAAACAACGAAATAGTCTCCCTTATCTGCTCGGCGGATGCATCCTGATTTCCCAAAGTTTCAAGAATCTTTTGCCTCTGACTCTTTGAAGCCTTCTTGAGAGCATAAACAACCATCAAGGTCCGTTTACCCTCCCTGATATCGTTCCCAACAGGCTTCTTTAGCACCTTCTCGTCTGCAGTCAAAGCCAAAATATCATCAATAACCTGAAAAGCAACACCAGCATAGCGCCCAAACTCGCCTAACCGCTTAACCTGACTCTTAGTTGCACCACCCAACAAGCCACCACAACGGGCAGAAGTCTCAAACAGAGCCGCAGTTTTGCCCTCAATCATCTTAAAGTATTCTTCTTCAGAAACGGTCTCCTTGTCCTCAAACAGCATGTCACGGGTCTGCCCCTCACAAAGAACAATCGTCGCCTCACTGATCTCTTCTATCACCTGCAAAATCCGCTTAGGCTTCACCCTCTTCGGGTCAGTATGTTTAGTGATAGCCTCGTAAACCTTGGCAAACAAAAGGTCCCCCGCAACAATAGCGATGGGAACGTCCCACTTGGTGTGAACACTGGGAACTCCACGCCGTTTTTCGTCCTGATCCATTATATCATCATGCAAAAGAGTGAAAGTATGAAGCATCTCCAAAGAAGAAGCCGCAGCCAAAGCATCTTCCTCGTTTCCGCCTACCAGCTTGCAGGTTTTCAAAACAAGAAACGGACGTAACCGTTTTCCTCCAGCATCAATTATGTGACGCGCAGCCCTGTACAGAACTTTGGGTTCTGTCTCCAAATCTACAACGGTTTCGATAAACTTGTTCACTTTATCTGCTGACCTAGAAATTTCAGATGACAAACGGCTCATAATTTTCTCCTCGCATAAACTTCAGGCTGAAAACCACGCAACGTTAGCCATTGTGCAGTTTTTCCAGTAACAACAACAGGAATGCTCTGCAGCTTTTGAACTGAACTTGCACCTACAAGAAACATCGCATTTCTCACTTCTCCAATCAAATACCGAAGCGCCTTTTTAACATCTTCCGAACCTTTTGTCGCAGACTCCAGAAATGGAAAAGTGGCACTAGCCAAACTTGCACCCAAAGCCAAAGATTTCGTCACATCAATTCCAGTGCGAATTCCACCCGAAGCAATTACAGGCAACATAGCGGACTTTACAGTTTCTACAAGACTCACCGCGGTTGGTATGCCCCAATCCCAGAAAGTTTCACCCAACCTTTGACTGACATCATCATTACGAGCCTTAGCCCTGTAATACTCAACCGCTGCCCAGCTTGTGCCCCCAGCTCCAGCCACATCAATTCCTGCAACACCTGCAGCCTCAAGCATAGCCGCCTCCTCTGCTGCTATTCCTGCACCAGTCTCCTTCACTATAACAGGGACAGGCAACTCCTGAGCAAGCTTGCAAATATTCTGAAAAAGATTCGCATAGTTGGTATCGCCTTCGGGCTGTACAGCCTCCTGCAGCGAGTTAAGATGAACTGCCAAAGCATTGGCTTTTATCATATCAACTGCCCTTTTTGCCTCTTTAACACCATATTTGCTGACTAGCTGTGGTCCTCCAATGTTGGCTATAATGAATGCCGTTGGCGCCTTTTCCCTTACCACACTAAAGGAATGCTCAACCTTTGGGTTGTCAATTGCTATTCTTTGGCTTCCAACACCCATACCAAGATGAAGCTCTTCCACTGCCTCTGCTATCGTAGCATTTATTTTTGTGGCTTTTTGGGTGCCTCCAGTCATTGCTCCCACAAAGAAGGGCGCAGAAAACTTGTAGCCAAAAACAGTTGTTGAAAGGTCAATTTTTTCCCTTTCCAGCTCAGGTAAAGCCTTGTGTATCAGGTTAACGTCTTCAAACCCAGTTGTAGCTTTTAGGGCTTGAACATTCTCTTTAAGACTAATTTCTATGTGGTCAGCTTTTCGTTCTCCAATAACATCATCCAACAGTTTTTCACCCTTTCTCAATAATTGTCCCGATCACTTCTTCTCCCTTAAGTGCCTTGTAGACCCTCAAGGGCTTTGTGGCATTCACAACCAACGTCTTGATATCATTTTCAAGCGCAGGAATAAGCTCCTGCATCTTTCCCAGCATGCCTCCAGTCACATCAGTTGCCTTTGACCCTTCTATCTTATGCTTTTCAGATTTTAATTCTTCCAAGCTAACATGCCGAATCAGCTCCGCCGAAGCATTGGATTTAGGGTCTTCAGTGAATAAACCATCAACATCTCCGCCAAGTATGATACGAGATGCCCCAAAATTTATTGCCAAAGAAGAAACAAGCTGGTCTCCAGACAAGATAGCAAAACCTTTCTGCGAATCAAGCACAGCATCACCATACAAAACAGGAACAAGCCCCATGTCCAGCATCCTTTTTATCGGCTTTAGCTCAATACTCTGAATTCGACCAGACTTTGTCACCACAAACGAAGACGGCGCAACAACCACCGCATTAACATCATGAGATAACAGAGCCTCCATAACCAAACCATTCAACTGAGTCATGGCACGATGCGTCTCAGAAAAGCCAAACATCTGTGATGGGCTCTCATAACCTTCTGCCAGCTTATACTTTTTTGCAATAGGATGCCCAAAAGAGCCGCCTCCATGAACCAAGATAAGAGGTGAAACGTTTGCCTGAGAAATTTCGTCCGCCAACCGCTCAATCGCATCCAAATTGGCTGTAGCTGGATTATTCTTGTCCGTTATCACGGAACCGCCAAGCTTCAGAACAGTTGGCTTAACCTTCATCTTTTTCACCATACTCATTTGAGTTGACTGGAACGTCAAACGTTACTTTTTCTTTATTACGACAACATCATTTTCTATTCGAACAATATCCCCAGTCTCTATTTTTGAGATATCAATCTTGTCAACGCACGGAATTTCAGAGATTATTGCACCAACAGCAACAACTGTCTCGCATTCGCTGTTTATGATTCCCGCAGGAGCAACCCCGCCCTTCTTCAATCTATAAAGAGTATAGGATCCAACAGTTGAACCCTTGCCAGTTGGAAAAACCAAGATTTTGCCCTTTATCCGTTTTCCTTGCAGCTCGTGACCCTTTTCCAGTATCTCGCTTGTTTCTGGGTCTACGCCGCCATAGAAGGAGATTGGCTGGGTTGTCGTTAACGCTTCAGCCTCAGCGGTGCCTCGGGAAATTATTCTGCCTTTTAGTTCCATTTTCCGCTCACCCCTGCCTCTATACACTCTTCTAGGCTTCCCATTTTGGTCAACATCTTGTTGTGCCTTGAATAATAACAACCCTTTGCGGAGGTTGTAGCAATTGCCTTAAACCTTCCCTTAATCGGAGCCACAGCCATGCAGGTGTCGCAGGCAAACTTTGCCCCTGCATCTTCGATTATTTTGGTGTAGCCCCTCTTGTCAGAAAGCTGTTTTGCAGATCTTGAGGTTGCAACCCAGAACTCTGTTTTCGGAGATATCTTCTTGCCTTTTAGCAGATTTGCAATTTGAGAAATTTCTTTAATCGAAGCATGAGGACAGCCAATGCAGACAAAATCGATGTCTTCTGTTTCATCGTTAATTGCATCATATGCCGCTTTCAGGTCGCTGGCATTGATTGTTATCTTCTCCTTTGGTGGCAGATACTTTTCGGATGCTGGAGTTATTCCCTGCATGTAAAACAGCGGCTTTGAGCCAAAAGTCACCACAGACGCACAGAAAGTCTTCAAAACATCAACATTTGCATCTTTTATTCCCGTGATGTAGGGAATCTTGGCTGGCGCCTGCGTCCCGATACAGTAGCCGAGAGCGCCCCAATCAGAAAACTTCTCCAAGTCCGCCGTCAACTTCTACATGAATGTCTGGAACCCTGTTCTCATCCAAGTGAAGACCGTAGCAGGGGGTTTTGCCAACAAAGGCTGCCGCCAACGCTGAAGGACCGCCTTCCCTGTTCGTTTTTGCTCCAATAACAGAGTTCGCAAACGTTACAGCCGATGATTCAGACCAAGCAACATGCTCACCATACCGCGGCAGGTTACCGATAAGATATGGCGTGCAGGTGCAGGAGACAATTATTCCCATTTTGCTGAAAGCCTCAATAACAAGATTCTGTTTTCTTGCAAACTCGGGGTCAATTCCTAGGTTTTGCCAGTTTTCTAGGTCCATTCCCGCAGGATTTAATGTTGTCAGCACTTTGACTTTGCCATCTTTTGCTAGTTCATTCAGAAATTCGAGTCCTGCATCCCCAAGATTATGGTAAGAAACGCCAGCGACCTGGACAGAACCTACTTCGATGAGTTTTTCTGCGCCGTAAATGTTTCCAAGAGCAACCAGTATCTCCATGGACTTTTTTGCAGCGTAGCCCTCTTCTCCATCCAGCATTTTCTGCTCATTTTTTGTCAAATACATACGGTCACGACCAACTCACATCTTTTTGACGCCAATTTTTGTTCTTAAAACTTCAAAACCTTCAGCTTCAATTGCTGACGCAACCTTTTCCTGCAAAGCTTTTCCAGGAGTCAAAGCAAGCATGCATCCGCCGCCTCCGCCACCAGTCATTTTTGCGCCAAAAGCACCCATTTTTCTAGACAAATCAACCAAACAGTCAAGCTCTTTACAGGAAACCTCAATCTCCTGAAGCAAACGATGATTCTCATCCATCAATTCTCCAACCTTTTTTAGGTCAAACTCATCAAGCGCCTTTCTTCCCTTATGCGCCAAATCTCTTGCCTGACTGAAAAGTGCATTATATTTTTCGGGATTCTGTTTCTTTCGCTCGCCAACACCTGCAACCATAGCCTTGGTGTTAGCAACAATTCCAGTGTTGCCAATCACAATTTCCACAGGCTCCCGAATATTCAACTGCTCAATAGTATTTGGACCGCCAGCCAAGTTTTTTTCAAACCAAATCAAGCCGCCAAACGTTGCCGCAGTATTGTCAATTCCTGAAGGATTACCCGCATACGCTTTCTCTGCCTCATATGCAATATCATTAATTTGTTCATCAGAAAAATCGAGACCATACTCATCTGCTATTGCCCGTGCAATTGCAACACTGCTTGCCGCAGACGCTCCAAGTCCACTGAAACCAGGGAGGTTTCCGCCCAGCCAGATGTTCATGGAGACCTTTTTTGGGTCCATGTTCATTGCTTTGAGCATTCTTTCGATGGATTCTAGTTGTTGGAGTTTTTTCTTTTCGGCGTAGCCTTTTGCGCCTTTTCTTTCGTCTGTTACGTTGATGCCTTTTGTGGCTTTTTTCACTTCTGCGTCAGCTGCTGAGTCAACGGCTGATGCAATTCCGGGTACACCATGAACAACAAAGTGTTCACCGAACAAAATTGTTTTTCCGAAACCAGAACCTCTTCCCATTGGAACTAACCTAAAAGACAATGGAAGAGAAACAAATAAAATACTTTTAGGTCAACTGTTTTTTCCGAAAAAGGAGAAAGTTAGGAGAAAATAGTGAAAGAAGGGAACTTACGAAGCTATTGGCAAGCGTGTTTCTGTCATGACATTTTAGTGATGAAGTGTTTTTGTGGAGCCTGAGACAGTGTGTTTTTGTTGGGTTTTTGTTTTAGATTCTGGGGAAGAACCAGATTTCTGTAAGATCTTTGAAGGTTGTAGAGTCTTTCATTTCCAGTTTAGATTTGGTTTTATTTGATATTGGTGTTTCCATACTCACTCACACTCATTCAAGTAATTACAGTAATATTATACAATTGTATATAAACATTATGTTTTACTGAACAGATATTCGGAAATCCAATTAAATCATGAACATTTTTGGAGGAGATTTATAGCCAAAAATAAAAACAGAAACACAGATCCGAGAACGATACAAACAAAAGCTCAAACTACTCTTTGGTAAACGCAATAGAAGCATAGCCGACAACCGCAGAACGGTCGCCAATCACATCGCCGCTTGTCTTATAACAAAACAGCTCAGACTTTGTTGCACCAAGCTCTTTTGAAGCCACAATAGCAGCCATAACAGGACCATAACCACACGTTGATATACCATAGGCTTCCACAACACGATAATACTGCTCCTCATCCATCCCAAGAGCAGCATCAATCGCCAACCTGTCCTTCTTTTCAGCCCGTTCCTGCGGTTCATAATGAGTCATATCAGAAGATGCAATAACCAACGCGTTCTTGCCCTTCAAGACCGAGGCAACAGCTTTTCCAACCTCACGGCTGGACAATAAATCTTGCATCATGAAACAGATTGGAACAAACTTGAAGTCTGAACCATACAGATACTGCAGAAAAGGAAGCTGAAGCTCAATAGAATGCTCAGAAACATGTGCCTGATCATCCACATCAATAATACTAGAAGCATGAACAATGGCGTTAGCGGTTTCTGTGTCTATCTCCACGTCTCCCAAGGGTGTGCGCCATGCGCCCTCATTCATTATGGAAAGTGCGCTTCCTTGTCCTGTGTGGTTTGGACCAAAAATTACGATAATGTCAGGTTTTCCATCCTTGGCTAGATGATAATAGGAGTGGGCGGCTACAGGACCAGATGCCATGTATCCCGCATGGGGAACAACAAGGCCAACAATGTTTCTTGGACCATCCACCACGGGCATAGGAAGGCTTCCAGGTCCTAGCCGGTGTGTAAAGAGTTCTTCTAGCTGATCTCGTAAACGATTAGGGGTACCAGCGTACCATGATCCTGCTACTGTCGGATACCTTATTTTCAATCCTCTTCGTCCCGTCTTTCCCTTGTTAGCTTTATTTCAAAGTCTTCAATGGTCTGAACGGGGTCACCATCTGGAGGAATTTCGCCTCTTTCACGAAGAATCTGCCTAGCCAAAAGCCAGTAGATAACTGCCAGTGCACGTCTTCCCTTGTTATTGGTGGGTATAACCAAGTCGACAAAGGAGAAGTCGTTATCTGTGCTGCAGAGGGCAACTACAGGAATTCCCAGAGTTGATGCCTCTTTCACTGCCTGAACATCTGCTTTTGGATCAGAAACTATAATCACGCTAGGTTCGAAACGTTTGGGATACAGAGGGTTTGAAAGCATTCCTGGTATGAATCTGCCAACGATAGGTGTTGCGCCTGTTACTTGACAGAATTTTTCTACAGGAGACTGAGCATATAATCGTCCAGCTACAGCCGCTATCTTTGATGGTTCAAATCGTGCCAAGAATTTGGCTGCAACTCGTATGCGTTCGTCTGTTTTTTTGACATCTAAAACGAAAAGACCGTCAGCTCTAACTCGGTATATGAACTGTTCCATGTCTTTTGTTCGCATTCTTGTTCCTATATGAACCCCAGCCGACAGTAGAGTATCCTGAGGTAACAGCAATTCTTCTTCGCTGTATGATTCCATGTTTTCTTCAGTTTCGGACATACTTTTTCCTCCAACTACATTTTTGCCATTTGTGCTCTATTTCCAAGAGTTTCCTCTATTCTAAGTAGCTCATTTATCTTTGCCACACGCTCTCCAGGCATCACGCCACATTTGATGACGGGACAGGAGAAGCCTACAGCTAAGTGAGCTAAATGTGGATCAGTTGTTTCTCCAGAACGATGGGACATAACTGGAACGTAACCAGCATTTTTTGCCATTCTGGTAGTTTCCCAAGCGTCTGAGAGTGTGCCAACCTGATTAGTTTTTATGATAAGAGAATTGCCAGCGCCCATCTTAATACCCTTACTTAGCCGTTCAGGGTTAGTGACAAACAGGTCGTCACCAGAAATAAGACAATTCTTAACCTTCTTGGTGAGCTCAGCAAAACTCTGGTAATCATCCTCATCAAAAGGATCTTCAACATATGCCAGATTATAGGTCTCAATCAGATGCAACATAAACTCGAGCTGCTCACCGCAATCCCGCTTTTTCTGCTCCATCGAATAAACGTAAACATCATTTTTGGCGTCATAAAAACTGGAAGCAGCAACATCAAGACATGGCCTGCAGTCGATGCCTAATTCATCTGAGACCTCGTTACAGGCTTTAGCTACAATCTCCAAAGCTGCCTCATTATGTATGTTGGGCGCCCAAGCTCCTTCGTCGCCTCGTCCACCTGTAAAGTTTGGATCAGCCTTTCTGAGCAAGGCACCAATCTTCTTGTGAACCATGACATTGGATTGTGCAGCCTCTGTAAAACATCGCGCTTTAAGTGGGAGCACAAGATATTCTTGGATGTCAGTTGTTTTTCCAAGAGCATGTTTTCCTCCACCCAACACGTTTCCAAGAGGAAAAGGAAGGTCAGCGCCAAGATATCCTGACAAGTATTGGAAAAGGGGCAAATCGTAGGATGTTGCGGCTGCCTCTGCGTTAGCTATTGAGATAGCGAAGACAGTGTTTCCTCCAATGTTACTGAAGTTGTCTGTGCCGTCTATTTCGTGTAGAAGTGCATCAATCTCGTTTTGTTCTTCAGCGTCCATTCCGATAAGTTCGGGAACAACAAGTTCCTCCATCTTCTGAATGGCAACATCGACACTGTCTTCGGGATAGGATACTACTTCAGCTTTGCCTTTGCTGGCTCCAGCCGGTGCGCCTACTCTTCCAAATCCGTCAACAGTTACGATGTCAACTTCGATTGTTTCCTGTCCTCTGCTGTTGTAAAGTTTTCGAGCCGTAACATCTTCAATAATTGTGGACATCTTGTTCACCGCTAAAATGATTGAGGGCGGTTTATTTTCCCTTTTTCCTCGTAAAATCTGAGAATACTTTCAGAAATTTCTACGTGACCTAGAATCATTCTTCGACAACAATATCTTGTTACACCTAAACTGTCAAGAACCTTTTTGGGGTCTTCTCCAGCGTTTACTCTTTGAGTAAAATCTTCCCACTTGTCAGCTATTAGCTTACCGCAAGTAAAACAACGAACGGGAATAATCATTCACATTGACCTCCTATACATAATCATGACCTTTCAGGTTGTTCCGAGCATTCAATTCATACTTATACATTTCGGCATCAACATATTCTCAACCAGTTGACGCCATTTACTACCAACATGCCACCAGAACGGAGACATTTATCGGTAGCTTTTCTGGTCTCTAGCTCTAGCTCCAGGTCCTCCAAACTTTTTGGATTCGCTTCGTCTGGGGTCACCAGCAATCATTGTTCTGTCATAATCTCTAAGGGTCGTACGAAGTCTGGTGCTTTTTGTCCACTTCAATAAAGCGTTAGCTACAGCCATTCGTGCAGCTTCAGCTTGACCCATGAAACCGCCTCCAGAAACTGTTACATTGATGTCTAGTTGGTTCCAAACTTTGTCGTCTGTCAACAAGAGGGGTTCCAATATTTTGTCGCGAGAGATTTTAGGCTCATATATCTCTAATGGAACGTTGTTTACGCGAACTCTTCCTTTTCCAATTCTGACAGTAGCTCGCGCTATTGCAGTTTTTCGTTTTCCACTTAGTACCATAACTTTCTTTGTTTTAGACATACTTACTCAACCTCTGGTGTCCATCCGCCGATTTCCTTAGCCAATTCGCTCACTGTTATATAAGGTGATTTTAATTTATCTGCGGTGGCTTCAACGATGGTCTGGACATTTTTGTTCTCAAACTCCATAGGAGTGCCCAGATAGACTCTAAGTCGCTTTAAGGCCTGTTGACCTTTTGGTTTTCGTCTAGGAAGCATTCCTCGAATTGTTCTGCTGACAATTGTGTCGGGTCGCCTAGGGTGATAAGGTCCTTTCCTGGGATGGCCGACCTCAAGGAATGTTTTAGCTTCAGTGACTATGTGCTGTTTTTTGCCAGAAATGGCAGCTTTTTCAGCATTCAAAATAACAATGGTCTCTCCTTGGAGAAGGCGTTTAGCTACGCTGCTAGCCAATCGTCCAAGAATTAGCCCTTTAGCATCTATAATTGTAGCATTATCAAAAGACATAACAAGCTACCCCATTAACCTCACATTTTTTCCCGCTGGGTTCTTTTTAATTAAATCTCGGATAGATAAGCAGCTACCCTTAGAAATCTTGATCTTCGATTTAGCCACATCAGAAAAGCTGAAAGCTGCCACAGTTAAAGAGTGGTCAGGTTTTCCAGCGCCTAAAACTTTGCCTGGAACAACAACTGTTTCGCCTTCTTTTGTGAAACGATTCAAACGGCTTATGTTCACAGCTACACGGTTTCGTTTTGAGCTTGTCAAACGGTCAGCTAAGTCTCGCCAGAGATCAGTTTGACTTTCCTGTGACTGCTTCTTCAAATCTCGAATGAGTGAAATAAGTTCTGGATTAGTTGACTTCAGTTTCTTCAATGTTACTTACCCTTTTTCATTTGATCGGAAAATTCCTTAACTTTGCTGTCAAGAATTTTGATAGCTTCAATAACTATTCGTTCTACTGGAAGTGCACCAGTGGACTCGATTTTGAAAATGAATGCACTCTTATCCCAAGACACATCCACAGCTGAGGGGTCTTTAGGACATGCATCAACACAATCCATACAGAGAGTACATTCGAATTCGTTCTGGACTTTGACCGCCCCATCACTGACAACTAGGCATTCTTCGGGACAGACTTTGACACATTTTCCGCATGCATCACAGTTCTTAACATCAACAGTAATGTCTGGCAGATACATGTAAGTTGACATGGAAACAGGCTGCCATTTTGCATGTTTCTTTCCTTTTCCAAGTCGGGCATATGCTTCAAACTTCATTCTTTGCTCAGGAGCCAGCTTTGCTATTGGAATTTTGTCGCTGACTGGAACTATGCTGGGATTTTCTGGTTTCATGTCTCCTGAATATACAGTAATTGTCTTGTCGTCGGCTTCAACTTCCAGTGTGAGATTTGCTCTACACAAGTTACAGCCAAACTCGCTTTCACACTTGCACTCTTCAGGTAGACTGTAAGAGTCCAAATCTGTTTTTAGAGGAATGAACCCCATCCTGTGAGCAAGAACTTCATCATTAAGAATTGAAGAATTTTCGAGAATAACTATCTCGTCGATAGCCATTGAAGGAACTTCAGTTAGCATAATTCTTCGTAAAGCATTTACAAAAGGTGCATTGACTCCTCTAACAATGAACCGCATGAAATCGTCGGTTTTATCAAGGATTTGAATTTCTACCAAATTTAAGCCTCAATTAGCCTTTGTAATAGCGAGTTAAATCTCGTGCTTTTCAAAGAGAGCAAAAGGGATTATTTCAATATTTTGGTTAATATACAAAACAGGTGTGCTAGCATTTTCTGCGAGAGTTCTCTGTTTGTTGATAAAAAGGGAGGGTCTAGACTCTTCGTCCTCTGCGTCCACCCTTTCTTCGGGTTCCATCATGAGGTATTGGTGTTACTTCCTCGATTCGACCTACACGGAATCCAGCCCTTGCCAAAGCACGTATAGCTGCCTGAGCTCCTGCTCCAGGCGTTCTAGCGCCTGAGCCTCCGGGGGCACGGACTTTGATGTGTATTGCAGTTATTCCTTTGTCTTTTGCGACTGTGGCTGCGTGAGCTGCGGCTCTCATTGTAGCGTAAGCAGATGATTCTAATCGGTCTGATTTTACGTGCATTCCACCTGAGGACCGTGCAATGGTTTCTGCTCCTGAAATGTCTGTGAAGTGGATTATTGTGTTGTTGTAAGAGCTGAAAACGTGTACAACTGCCCATTTGTCATTCTTTTTACTCATCTGTATTTTCCTCTTCTTTACTCATTGATACAGGCTCTGGTTGAATATTTGCAGCCTTTGCTACTGGATGATCAGGGTCAGTAAGTGGACTTTTTGATGAATAGGCTATGTTGTCTTCTTCATCTCTGAGCACCAGATAGCTGGGAGATGAAACTTTTCGTCCATTAACTGAAATATGACCATGTGCAATCAGTTGGCGAGATTGCTGAATAGTCTGAGACAATCCTCTCTGGAAAACAAGAGTTTGGAGTCTGCGTTCAAGAATATCTTCCAAGGTCAAGTCCAAAACATCGTCAAGCGCAGATCCTTCAGGAAGTATTCCTAATCTGTCAAGTCTGCCTAGAAGCTGTTCTTCCTGCACACTTCGCTCTTCAGCTGATTTGCCCAAAAGTGAGCGCCCTATACCTCTGTATTTTGAGAGTAATGTTTTGTGGCGCCATATTTCTCGTTTATTTCGCAAACCATATTGACCAAGAATTTTAAGCTCGGCTTCTAGGGTGTCAATTTGCCAAGGGAATCGTGGCGTGTCAAACTTTTTTCTTTGCCTCTTTGGATCTCCCATCTATTATTTGCCTCCTCGCTGTATCTGTTTCTTCTTTACACCCATTGCCTTTCCAGCTCTGCCAGTTGATTTAGTTCTTTGACCACGTACTTTCAGTCCATAGCTGTGGCGGAAACCTTTCCATGAACGCATCTTTTTCATTTGATCGATGTCATCTTTTGTTTTCACAATCAAGTCTGTGTCTAAAAGGTGAATGTCCTTTCCTGTGTCTATATCTTTTCTGCGATTTAGAAGCCATACGGGTATGCCGTAGCTTTTTGGGTTTTTGATAACATCCTCAATTTTTTCTACTTCAGCGCTAGAAAGGAATCCCATTCTTGCCTCTGGGTTAATTCCAGATTTTTCTATGATTACGTGCGCTAATCTTACTCCTACGCCTTTTACGTTTGTGAGGGCGTAAGTTACCGGTTGACTTCCTTCAATATCGGTTCCGGCAAACCTTATGATGTGCTGAAATTCTCTAGACATCTTGAATGTTCACGTCTCTTTTATTAGGCTAACTACGGAAGTGAATTGTTGTTTATTTAAGTTTTCCTTCGGACGTATTGTTTTGTTTCAATAAAGAGAAAATAACCAGCTACATCAGCAACAAAAGTAAACGCGTAACGGATGGCAGTGCGATAAGTTTTTTTGCGTTAACTTTGGCTGTTTACTGGGGCAAAGGCTTTGGCTAGGCTAAAAGGTTTTGAAAAACTTACAAACGTAGATGATGCGCTTCAATCTTTTTTGAGTAAACTTAATCCAGAAATGCTAGATTCTGAACAAGTTCCAATTCAGGAAGCATTGAATAGGGTTACTGCAGAAGATGTACTAGCAAAATACAATTTGCCGCTTTTTGACCGTTCTGCCGTAGACGGTTATGCACTGAAGGCAAAGGACACGTTTGGGGTTTCAGCGTTTAAGCCAAAAACCTTCAAACTGACCAAAGATAAAGTCCATGAAAATGAGGCAAAAGAGCTGTGGACTGGGAACCCAGTTCCTGAAGGTGCTGATGCCGTAGTCATGCTTGAATATACAAAAAAGTTTGATGACCAAATTGAGTTGACAAAAGCAGTTACGCCTGGAAGAAACATCTCCAAAATGGGCGAAGACGTAACCAAAGGAAATGTAGCAATCACTGCAAAGACCCGATTAAATCCTCATCATCTGGGATTGTTGGCTGCTTTGGGTGAAACCCACGTTAATGTTGTCAGAAAACCGAAAGTTGCTATCTTAGCAACTGGAAGCGAACTTGTGGAGTTGGGTCAAAAACTCGAGCCCGGCAAGATTGTGGATACTAATCGACTTGTTTTCTCCAGCATGTGCATGGAATTGGGTGCGGAGCCGCTGAATTTGGGTGTCGTCAAGGACGATTTAGAGGAGATAGTTTCCAGAATTGAAGAGGGACTGAGTCAGGCAGATGCGGTTATCACAACGGGTGGAACAAGTGTTGGATATCCAGATTTGGTTCCTTTGGCAGTTAACAAGATTGGAAAACAGGGAATGGTTGTTCATGGCGTCGCAATAAGGCCAGGGATGCCGACTGGTCTTGCAATTCTTAAGGGCAAGCCTGTGTTTGTGTTGTCTGGAAATCCTGTGGCGGCAACTGTCGGGTTTGAGGCGTTTGCTAGACCCACACTTCTTAAAATGTTGGGAGTAGATGAGGCTAGACCGATAGTTGAGGCGAAGCTGACTAGAAGGGTTACGGGTGTTTTGGGACGAAGAGTCTTTTTACGTGTTCGCATATCTGAAAGAAAAGGAACTCTTTTTGCTGAGCCTGTTAGGGTAACGGGTTCGGGCGTGCTTACAACCATGACCAAAGCGAATGGCTATGTCATTATTCCTGAAAACCGCGAAGGAGTAGAAGAGGGCGAACCTGTTAAAGTGAGCCTTTTTTCCAATATTGTGAGGGATTGAAATGTTTCGAAAACTGCTTTCTTTTGATGAAGCAAAGAAATTGTTAGACCAGAATTTTTCTGCTAAGCCTGTTGGCGTAGAGCAGGTCTCAATCTCTGATGCTCATGAGCGTGTGCTGGCTCAGGATATTTTGTCTTCAATGAATATTCCTTCGTTTACGCGCTCAATCGTTGATGGTTATGCTGTAAAAGCTGCTGACACATTTGGTGCAAGTGAAGACAAACCGCTCACTCTAAAGTATTGTGGACACGTGGCGATAGGTGAAGCCCCCAAAGTTGCCGTTAAAGATGGAATGGCGGCTGAGATAGTCACTGGCGCACCTTTGCCTGATGGCGCAGATTCTGTAGTGATGGTAGAATATACAACGCGTAGAGGAGATGATGTCTTTTTGCATCGCCCAGTTGCGATAGCCGAGAATTTGATGGCTGCAGGTTCAGACATTAGAAATGGCGAAACTATTCTTAAAAAAGGCAGGTTTTTGGGTTCACGAGAAATTGGGGTTTTGGCTGCTCTTGGATTGACAGAAGTTACGGTTTATTTGCGTCCCAAAGTGGCAGTTCTTTCTACTGGAGGGGAAGTTGTAGCTCCCGGAGAGCCTCTTTTACTAGGTAAAATCTATGACATAAACGCGCATAGCTTGAGTGCTGCTGTTCAAGAAGCTGGGTGTGAGTCCATAAATTTGGGCATTATTCCCGATGAAACTGACAAGTTAACTGCTGCTCTCAAGAATGCTGTGGATTCGGCAGATGTTGTTATTACTTCTGGTGGTGTTTCGGTTGGTCCCAAGGATTTCACGCCTCAGGTTGTGGATAGTTTGGGGAAGCCGGGTGTGATTATTTCAGGAGTTGCTGTGAAGCCAGGAAAACCATTAACTATTGCTGTTGTTGATGGAAAACCTGTTTTTTCTTTGCCAGGCAATCCCACTTCGTCACTTTTCATGTTCAATGTCTTTGTTCGACCCATACTTGTTAAGCTTGCAGGCAGACCAGAAGAAGAACTACCAAAGGTTAAGGCGGTTTCTGCAAAGAAGATATTTCCTGCGCGGGGTCGTCGCACGTTCATTATGGTAAATTTGTCAGTTGACAAGAATGGGGCATTGATTGTTAGTCCTGTTCCCACTGGCTTGTCGGGTGCGATAACTACTTTGGCAAAGGCTGATGGTTTTGTTGAGATTTCTGAGAAGCAGCAGTTTGTGGATGCGGGCGCAAAGATAGACGTATATCTGTTTGGGAAAAATAGAAAGTTTAGTTGAAATTTTGTCGTTTTGCCAACAGGTAAACTGATACTATAAGCAGTATTATCATGTATGCTATCAGGGCGATGTGAAATAGTATTGCGCCGTCAAATCCTTGTAAAGTAACAGAGTCTGCGAGGGTTGTTGCTGCAAAGGTTATTCCTGTTACGAAGAGTCCAGCTATAAGTGGCAGAGCCCATTTTGACAGCCTGAAGACAAGATATGCTGTGAGTAGGCTCAGGATTCCAAGGACTGGAATGTGTGCGGGTGCGCCGCTTTCGATTGCAAAGTAGCCTATTAGTACGATTCCGACTGCGATATAGAAGATTGTGGAAATTAACATGATTGGATTTTTTGTAGTGTTCGTTTCTGATGTCATATCGCATTCCTTGCTTACCGCCTATTATTACGATTGGTAATAAATTAGTTTCCCATAATCAGGCGACAAAGACGGTTTTTGCTGAAAAATTTTGGCAAAAATATGGTAGGGTTGCTCATGATGGGGAAGATGGATTCGTTGTAATTATCCTGTTTTCATAAGTGTTATCCCTGTTTTTCTGTAATGTGGTTGCGATTAAAATGAACTCTAAAAAGATGCTGACAAAAGAGATCTCTTACATGGTGAAGGGGCAGATTAGTGAGCAGATTATTTCTGAGACTGTTGATGAGTTCTTCAAGCATGGTAACATGTTTCTTTTCATGGAGTTAATTAGTCTGAAATGTGAAGTGAAAAGTTTACGTGAAGAGCTTCAGCAGCATAAAGAAAACAAGAAACAGAATACTCTTCATGCTTTGCTTGTTCGCTAAAACCCCTTTACAGAGTATATGTTCTGTCTGGGCTGTGCGCCTAATAAGGCTGTAAGGTAGGACGGGATTCTGTTTTCAGTAAGGTTAAATGCTAGAAGTAAGCGATTGTTCTTTTAGAAGTGACCGTTATGAGTTACCGTGAGCTCTTTGTATCGCCATCTCCTGTCTTCATTGGCAATCAACACAGTTTCGAAGAAGCAAAATATGTTGTATTAGGTGTTCCCTTTGATGTTACCAGCACATACCGTTCTGGTTCAAAGTTTGCGCCTCTGTCAATCAGAGATGCCTCGCTGAATGTTGAGTGCTACAGTTTTAGAACTGGAGTGGATGTTGAGGACCTCAAAGTGCATGATCTGGGAGATTTGCATGTTGCTGGCGATGCTGAGTTGACGTTGGGGCGGCTGGCTTTGGTTGCTCAGGACCTTTTTGAGGCAGGAAAAGTTCCGGTGTTTATTGGTGGAGAGCACACTATCACGTTGGGTGTGGTTCGGAGTCTTGATGAGAAGGTTGCAGTTGTGAGTTTTGATGCTCATCTTGACCTGCGTAATAATTACCTTGGTCTTAGCGTGTCTCATACAACTTTTATGCGCAGAATAAAAGAGGACGTCAATCCTTGCAAGATTGTGGAAGTTGGCACCCGAGCAGTTTGCAAAGAGGAGCTGGATTATGCAGAGGAGGCGGGAATTGAGTATTTGACTGCACACCAGATTCGAAAGGATGGCGTGGGAAAGGCGTCTGAGGCAATTAAGGAGGCTCTTTCTGGCTGTGAAAAAGTTTACGTTACTGTGGACATGGATGTTTTGGATCCTGCTTTTGTGCCTGCTGTCCCGAATCCTGAGCCTGAAGGACTGGACACGGCAACGCTTCTTGACTTGCTGGAGTCTGTGTGTAATAGTCGGGTGGTTGGATTTGATGTTGTTGAGGTCGCGCCGCATTATGATCAGGGTGTGACTGCTACTCAGGCTACAAAAGTAATCTTTGAGATGCTGGGATTTCTGGAAAAGGCGCAAAAAAGCTAGTTATGCTGTTTCTTTTTTCAGCTTTGCCACAAAGAATCCGTTGCATTCATGGATATTAGGGTAGAGCCGCTGGCAATTGGTTAGTCCTCGAAGTCCGGGTAATCCGATTCTGGGCTTTGATTCTACGAGCATGAATTCGGGGTGTAGTTTTAGAAAGTTTTCGATTACCATCTCGTTTTCTTCTACGGTTATGCTGCAAGTGGAGTAGACAAGGTTGCCGCCTGCTTTCACGTAGTCTGCGCAGTTTTCTATCATTTCTGCCTGAATTTTTGACATGCCAATTACTGAGCGTTTGGTGAGCCGCCATTTTGCGTCTGGTGACTTGCCGAAAGTTCCGGTGCTTGTGCATGGAGGGTCTAAGATGACAAGGTCTGCCGAAACCTTCAAGGGTATGGAGGATCGTACGTCTGCGACTATTGGTTCTGCGTTTTCTGTGCCCATTCTTTTTGTCACGTTTTTCCATACGTGTATTCTGCGTTTTGAGTAATCCATGGAGATGATTTTGCCTGTGTTTTGCATCAGCTGTGATAAGTATGTTGTTTTGGAGCCCGGAGCCGCACATATGTCAAGAACTGTTGTGTCTTGTTTTGGGTTTGCGATTTCTGCGGCTAGGCAGCTGGCTTTGTCTTGTATGTAGAAGAGTCCTTGGTTGAAGCTTTGTGTTCTTGCTAGGGGCTTTTTGGTGTCTATGAGTTTGTATGTGTGTTTTAGGTTGGGGACTTTTTCTATTGTTATGTTTTCTTGTTGTATGTTTTGGAGTATGGTTTCTGTTGGTGCTTTTAGTGTGTTTATTCGTATGTATGTTGGCGTGATTTTTGCAGATTGTTCTAAGAATTTTAGGGCTTCTGCTCTTCCAAGGAGTTTGATGCAGTACTTGACGAACCATGTGGGATTGTATGTTTTTATGGCAATTTTTTCTGTTTCTTCTAGACCTGTTAGTGCGGTTTTGGGTTTGTGCTAAGTATTTTGCCGAGCGCGGGTTCGACGTTTTTGAGGTGCCACCAGCCCAGGATTTTTCGTCCCATTTGTGCGATTCTTTGGGCTTTTTCTAGGTTTGTGTCGGTAAATTTTGTTTCGTAGCAGTATAATCGGAGAAAGGATCTGGGTCCAAGTTTTATTTCGTTTATTGTCTGTGGCTCCAGAACAGAGTTTAGTAGATGGTCGATTAGGTTTTTTCTTCTTAGGGTTTCTGTTACGAGCCTGTGGGCGAGTCCGACGGCTTTTCGGTCTTTTATTCTGAGTTGGTTTGTTGCTCGTGTTAATGCTAGTCGCTCACCTAGCCGTTTCAGGTCTATCCAGCTCATTGTTTCTATTGCGAGCGTCCAAGCATCTCGTAACATGTCTGTTGCCTACTTGGGTCTTAACGATGCGCCTATTAAAGGCTTGATTACTGTTAAATATGTCAAAGTTTGGTGATTACGTATGTTGTTGCAGGAGACTTCTGAGGGCATCGTTTTTGGTGTGTATGTTAAGCCTAATTCGAAGGAGTTTCGTCTTCAGCTTGAGGGGGACGGTCTTGTGGTGTTGTGTCGTGAGGCTCCTGTGAAGGGGAAGGTCAACAAGGAGCTGTTGAAGAAGTTTTCGCGGATTTTTGGTCGTAAAGTGGAGCTGGTTTCGGGGTTTACTTCTAGAGAAAAGAAGTTTCTGGTCAAAGACATCTCGAGGGACGAGGCTGAGCAGATTTTAATGTCTGCAGTAAAAACAGAATAGTTTGTTTTTGCAGTAAGTTATTTAAAAGCTGAAATGGACCGTCTTCTAGTTACGAGCCTTGTTGTCCTTGTCGTTGGGGTGAATAGAGATAGTTAAATCTGAGCTTTCGAAGGAAGAGCTTGAGTATTATTCGCGTCAGATTGTATTGGCGGAGTTGGGCTACAATGCTCAGCTTCTGTTGAAGAAGTCTAGGGCTTGTTTGTTGGGTGTTGGGGGTTTGGGTTCTCCTGCGGCTATGCAGTTGGCGGCTATGGGTGTTGGATATCTTCGTATTGTTGACAGGGATGTTGTGGAGTTGACTAATTTGCATCGTCAGCACCTCTATGGGGTTGATGATGTGGGCATTCCAAAGGTTGAAGCTGCCGCCAAGCGGTTACGGCAACTGAATCCCTACATCACAATCAAGCCGATGCCTGTCTCAGTGAATGAGACCAACGCAGAAGACATTGTACGTGGCATGGATGTTGTTGTTGACGGCTTAGACAGCATGAAGGCACGATATGCTGTTAACAGGGCATGTGTGAAGCTTGGTGTTCCGTATGTTTTTGGTGCTGCAGTGGCAACTAATGGGAACGTGTCCACGATTGTTGCAGCCGAGACGGCGTGTCTTGAGTGTTTTTATGGTAACCTCGATGATAGTAAGCTGCCTAAATGTGGGGTTGTTGGGGTTCATCCCTCGTTGGTGAATATTATTGCGAGCCTAGAAGTCAGCGAGGCTATCAGGATACTTACGGGAAAGCAGCCTCGTTTATTGAACAAGCTTTTGTATTTTGATTTAGACGAACTAGAGTTTACTGAGGTTCAGGTTGCAAGGGTTGAGTCGTGTCCAGTCTGCGGAGACAATGCCTGCTCTAAGCCGATAGGTCATGAGCTGGTTGAGGATGTCTGCGGTCGAAACGGAAAGAGGGTTTTTGTTGTTGTTCCTGAGGGAATCTTGGATGTCGACCTTTTGGAGGTTAAGGGTCGTTTGGTGAGGTTGGGTTTTTGTCTTCAAGCTGAGGGTGAGCTTGGGTTGACTGCTGTTTTGGGGGATGTTAAGGTGAGTGTTCTTGGGAGCGGTGTTGTTATTCTTGAAGGTCTCAAGGAGCGAGAGGATGCGCTTGAGTTTTTCCGTGATGTAATAGGGAATTGTTAGGCTTTTTCGTGCTGCTGATTTTGTGAAAAATGACTGTTTTCAACATAGCACTGCTATTAGTATCCTATTAGGCTCCAAATATGATTGCAGCTAGCCTGCGAAAATGTTTCTTTGGCGTAAATTTTCTGAAAAAAGGTTGTTTTCAACAATGAAGTAATATTTGGATACTATTAGGAGTCTAATATGATTGTGGTCGGTTTATGGCATGTAGAATTGGAAGATCAGTCTTACTCCTGCTATGATGGCGATTGCGAAGAGTATGGTTCGTATTGATTTTGCGTTTACTCGTTTTGTGAGGTGGCATCCGACTTGGGCTCCGATGATTGTGCCGATTGTTATTGGGATTGCGTAGTCAAGCAGTACGTTGTTTAGGAGTCCGTGGGTTATGACGCCGACTCCGTTTGTTAGTGCCATGGCGAATTCTGATGTAGCTACCGCGATGTGTGTTGGGACGCCTAGTAGTATCATGGATGTGACGTCTGTTATTCCGCCGCCGAGTCCTGCGAGTCCTGTTACTATTCCGCCCATGAAGCTACTTAGCATTGCGAGGGAGCGGCTGTGAAGATGATACGTGAATTTGTTGCCTTTGTGGTCGACTCCGTTTCTTGCCCATTTTTTGGTTGTTTCTGGGTTTTCGCAACTGGTTTTTCGTTTGTTTCTTATCATGATGAAGGCGATGAAGAGTACGAAGATGCCGCAGATGCCTGCAAGTATGTTCTGTGGCAAGATTGTGGTGACAAATGCGCCTAGGACTATTCCGGGAATGTCTAGTACGTCGTATAGTAGTCCAAGTTTGTAGTCGATTTGTTTGTGTCTGACGTATCCGACCGTTGCTGAGACTGTTGTGCCAAGGATAGCAACTAGGCTTATGGCTATGGCATTGTTTGCTGGCACCCCAAAGAGTACGATGAGGGCGGGAACTATGATGACTCCGCCTCCAAGACCAACCATCGAAGAAGGCACGCCAACAGCAAAGCCCAAAACAAACACAAGAACAACAGTAATAATGTCCATCGGTAATCAATGCCGAAAAAACAAACAACACGATTTAAAGATTACTAAAAAATAAAAATTCACTAAATTCTTAAATGTGAAGTGAACAACAAAAATCTCTGTGTATATGAAAAACAGCAAAATGCTGATGCTATTTCCATGGGTGAGAAAATAGCTGAATGTGATATTCATAGAACTAAACTCTAGAAAAATTTGAGTCTAAGAATAGAGGCTACATGTTATGAAAACAATCCAAAATGTGCATATTAATACAAAAAGCATACAAAAATATCTTTTATCATATTTGTATATACACAATAAGATTTGTTTACTCAAAAAATAATAAAGATAAAAAGCAATAGGATATAGATGATAAAACGTGGGGGACGTAATTATCGATGTATTCAACTACACCATATGGGGCTTTGATTTTCTTAATTACAATTACCCTGAATTGGTTGTGTGGTGCTTTGGCATTATTTGCGTTTTCTGAGTTTTCTGACTAGGAATAGTACGAAGCCGAACCAGAATAGTAGTAGTCCGCCGATGATGAATATGAATGGGAATAGGATGCTTACGAGTTCGACTGGAAGCGTGACGTAGTGTAGAAGTAAGCCGTTTATTCCCAGAACGGTTCCTATAATTCCGAACAGGAGAAGAGGTCTAACGTCAAACATTAGCCGTACAGTGGTTCCAAGTATTCTTCCGCCATCCTTTATCGGATGAAGCTTTGTCTCGCCGACCCTTGGCATGTAACTGATTGGCACTTCTTGTATTCTTGCGCCAGCGGAACGGGCTTCTGCCAGCATCTCCATAGCCAAAGGCATACCCACTGCAACCAAATTCATGCTGTCTAGGAGTTCAGATTTGAAGGCTCTCATGCCGCTCTGAGTGTCAAAAACGTTAAGCCCCAAAGCCAACTTTGCAACTAGAGAAAGTACTCTGTTTCCAATCATGTTAATGAAAGGCATTGCTCCTTTTTGCATTCCTGCAAATCTGTTGCCTAGGACCATGTCTGCTTCATCTTTCAAAACAGGTGCAACAAGGGACGGAATGTATTTTGGGTCATAGGTCATGTCGGCGTCCAGCATGACAAGCACTTTAGCGCCTAGCCGTTTTCGTGCATAATAAAAGCCAGTTTTCAGGGCATTTCCGTAGCCTTTGCCCCGCTGATAGATGACAATGGCGCCCATGTCTTTGGCAATCTTGTCTGTGCCGTCAGTGGAATGTCCATCTACAACTACCATTTGACAGTCGTAGCCTTCCATGGCAGATTTTACAGCAGCCAACACTTTTCCCACAGCTTCACACTCATTCAACGTGGGAATAACAACAGCAATTCTTTTTGCAGAACGTTTAGTCTCTATGACTCATTCCTCACACATACTACTCTGAACAGGTAGTCACTCGTTATCCAACAATTTAAAAGAATTCCTAAATAAGTGGTGTGGGAAACAGGGGTCAAATGCTAATTTACAGCTCAAAAACAAAAAAATGAAAAAATAAGAAAACAATATTGTAATTTTGTACATATAATTACAGAAAATGATAATGATTAACTTGTAAATAACTCAATCTCGCTTAGAAGTGAAAAGATTGAAACATAATAAATATAAGTAGCCCCAAGTAACGGCAACAAACATAAAACAAGCTCTTGGGATGCGATAGCCTGTTTCTATCAATGTTTCAGCTTGTTTTATTTGGAGAAATTTATAGTGACTTTAGAAAACCCCGTAAAACTTAGCCAATACCAAAAATCCATCGCAAAAAAAGTAAGTAAATACACAACAGAAGGAAACTGGAAAGACTACAAGTGGCAATTGAAGCATTTAATAAAAGATGTAGCTACTTTCGAAAAATTAACTGGAATAACATTCACAGACAAAGAACACAAAGAATTTGAAAAAATTGTCGACAAATTTCCAATGAGCATCACACCATATTTTGCATCGTTAATAGATAAAGAAAACTACAGAAACGACCCAATATTCAAGCAAGCGTTCCCTAACCCTGCAGAACTAAATATGTCAAGATATGACATGTCAGACCCTTTACATGAAGACAAAGACAGCCCTGTAGAAGGAATTACCCACAGGTACCCAGACAGAGTGCTTTTTTTGGTCAGCAACCGATGCTCCATGTACTGCAGACATTGCACCCGCAAAAGAAAAGTTGGAGACTCCAACCATATTCCTTCAAAGGAACAAATACTCAAAGGAATCGAACTACATCAAAACTAATCGTCAAGTCCGAGACGTCCTGCTTTCAGGCGGCGATCCACTAATGCTACCTGACGAGTACCTTGAGTGGATACTGACTGAATTAAGAAAAATTCCGCATGTTGAAATAATAAGAATCGGCTCAAGGGTACCTGTTGTTCTTCCGTATAGGATAACTTATTCACTTGTCGAAATGCTAAAGAAACATCATCCAATATGGCTAAATACGCATTTTAATCATCCAAGAGAGCTTACACATTCGGCACGAGAAGCGCTTCGAAGACTGGCAGATGCCGGGATTCCGCTGGGGAATCAGTCTGTGTTACTTGCAGGCGTAAATGATTGCCCACGGATCATGAAAAAGCTCAACCAAAAGCTTGTGCAAAACCGAGTGCGACCATATTATTTGTTCCAATGTGACCTTTCTGAAGGGCTTTCACATTTTAGGACACCTATCGGAAAAGGTATCGAGATTGTAGAGAGTCTTGTGGGGCATACCTCTGGTCTTGCAGTGCCTACATATGTGATAGATGCTCCAGGCGGGGGCGGAAAAATCCCAATTATGCCAAATTATCTTATTTCGTATTCCACAAACAAAGTTGTCTTAAGAAATTACGAAGGAATAATAACCACCTATCATGAACCCGACAGCTATGAACCCGTCTTCTGTGAACGAAACTGTGACGAATGCGCTCTACTACTGAAATTAGATGAAGCCGATGAAACAAAAGCAATAGGCATAGAAAAACTACTGACAGACAGTGACAGCGAAACATCCCTAATACCCAATGGAAACCCAAGATTGGAACGAAGAAACCAATAGAACCAGTTTATCATGTGTTTTCAATGTCAAACAAAGAAGACGGTTTGGACTTCAAGATAAGAAAAGTAAAGGTGGAAGACATTAAAGAAGTCTACAAGTTGCTTTTGGACAATCGACCATATGTTGGCTTGAATTCTCGCTACACCTATTTTCTTTTGGCAAGAGACTTTTCAGACACTTGCGTTGTAACTGAACATGATGGCAAAATAATCGGCTTTTCATCAGGTTACATATCCCAGTCTAGGACAGACACGTTTTTCAATTGGGAAACAGTTGTTCACCAAGGTTACCGAGGAAATAACCTACAAAAACAAATGCTGTTGCATCAAATCAGAAATACAAACGTAAAATATTTTGAAGGAACAGTAAACCCATCAAATAAAATATCTGAAAAAAATTTCTTTGACCTAGCCGAATTATTAGATACCAAATGCCAAAAAAAAGTCCTGTTTAAAGAAGAAGACTTTGAAAACGATGGACATGAAGCCGAAATCCTCTGCAGAATTGGACCAATACCCAAAAACAAACTACAAGAATAATGGTGCGGGGAGTGGGATTCGAACCCACGAACCCCTACGGGACAGGCTCCTGAAGCCTGCGCCTTTGACCTGGCTCGGCGACCCCCGCATGTTCTTTGTTTGAGAAAATCAAATCTTCCTTAAGTGTCTTTTCGCTTAAATTCTAGTACCCCTAAAATGAGATGTGACTGGACAGGCGTGAAAAAGGATGACAGACTGGCAGAAGATAATAATTGAATGCTCACAAAAGATGAGAAAAGCAGCCTGCAGATATTATGGTACACCAAAAGCCGCCACAGGCTTTGGAGTAGGAGCAGGCGGAGACACATCAAAAAGAATCGACCTAGCCGCAGAAAAAGCCCTGATAGACTGCCTAGGCAAATACGAAGTCTCGTGCACTCTTGTCAGCGAAGAGGCAGGAACAAAAAAGATAGGAAACATAGAATCAGAATACTACATTGTAACTGACCCAGTGGACGGCACAACCAACGCTGTACATGGATTGCCCTTCTGCGCAAATGTTGTTGCAGTAGCAAAAGGACCAAATCTAAAAGACGTGGAGTACGCGATTGTCTCTGACATCATCCACAACGTAACATACACTGCCCAGAAAGGCAAGGGCGCATTCAAGAACGGAGAAAAAATCGAACCATCCAAAACAACGGACATTGCCGATGCTGTGATTGGCGTTGACATGAACACCTTCAGAATAGAAGAACATTCGGCAAAGCTGCAAAAACTCTTCAAAGCAGGCAAACATTTTAGGCATTTTGGGGCAAACGCACAAGAAATCTGCTACGTCGCAGACGGCTCAACAGACGCCTTCATTGACATAAGAGGAAAACTAAGAGTAACAGACATGGTCGCCTCGTACCTGATACTCAGAGAAGCAGGCGGAATCATCCAAACACCCGAAGGAACAGAACTAGACGCGCCCCTAGAAGCAACATCACGACTATCATTCATCTCAGCAGCAAACAAGACATTGTACGAAAAAATCAAAGAACTCCTAGAGTAGTCCAGTTTTTAACAGAGTAACACAGAAATAATTCTGATATACCTTGACATCAATAAAGCCAGTTCCCCCATATCCAGCTCTTCTACTACAAAAAAACAATGATAGAGCAGTTGTGGTTGCTGACCTTCACATAGGCTGGGAACGGCTACTAAGCCAAAAGGGAATCCATCTTCCATCCCAGACACCAAAACTAAAACACCTACTGCTTAAGCTGATAAAAGAAACAAAACCTACACATCTGATACTTTTAGGCGACCTAAAAGACGCCATAACCAACCTATCGATGGAAGAGTGGAAGGACATCCCAGAATTTTTCGAAGACATACAACAAAAAGTTCCAGAAATGCAGGTAATCATCGGAAACCACGACGGAAACATCGAACCCCTAATGCCAGAAAAAACAAAAATCGTACCCGCATCAGGCACAACCTTCGGAGACGTAGGACTATTCCACGGACACGCATGGCCAGCACCCGAACTGCTAGCATGCAAAACCCTAATCACAGGACACATCCACCCAACAGTAGCCATAAGAGACCCAATGGGCTTTCGGATGACAAAACAGGTCATCGCAAAAGCAGAATGCAACAGCAAACAACTAGCAAAAAAGCTGCTAAACAATCTGGGAACAAAAACAGACAACATCCCCAAGACCCTAAAAGAACAATATAACGTAGAACTTGCGGTCTCACATCTTTTCATACTACCATCCTTCAACCAGTTTCTTGGAGGCAGACCCATAAACGAAAAAAGAAAAACAAAAAAGAAGACCGAACCGTACATAGGTCCAATTTTGCGGTCAGGCTGCATAAACATGGACACAGCAGAGGTGTATCTACTTGACGGAACATTTCTGGGAACAGTTAAGCAACTAAAAACGTTGAGTTAAGCATTGTTTTAGAAAAGTTTTAATCAATTTCTAGACGTACTTAACAGTGAAGGTGAAAACATTTGTCAGGAGACGATATGCCAGAATGGTTTAAGAAAAGAAGAAGACGAAACCCATTTTTTGGAAACTGGTTTTTTGGCGACATAGACAACATGATGAGAGAAATGGAAGAGATGATGGAACGCGAATTCAACGAATTCAAAACAAAAATACCAGAAGACCTAAAACGCGAAAGAAAACTTCCTGACGGCTCAACAATACCAGAATGGGGACCTTTCGTTTACGGCTACAGCATGACCATAGGACCAGACGGAAAACCGAAAATAAGAGAATTCGGCAACGTCAAGCCCTCAAACGACCCAGAATCATGCGGACTGGACCAGCCATGCATCGACGTAAAAGAAGAAAGAGAACCACTAGTGGACATAGTTGACACGGACGGAGAAATAAAAGTCATAGTAGAACTGCCCGGAGTTGAAAAAGAAAAAATCAAACTCTCAGGAACAGAAGACAAACTAACAATCTCAGTCGATGACCCCGATCGCAAATACTACAAAGAAATTGACATTCCAGCAAAAGTAGCGCCCAAAAAAGCCAAAACAACATACAAAAACGGAGTCCTAGAAGTCACCATACCCAAAATAGAAGAGAAGCAGAAAAAAGAAGAAATAAAAATCGAGTAATATTCCAACAGAAGTGGCGCTTTCACTCAGAACAAGGACGAATAAGACAATGAGGACAACAAAAGAAAACAAGGTGCTAGAGCAGATCTGCAGAGAAGCAAAAGTCCAAGGCAAACTAACTGACAGCCAAAGAAAACAGCTTTCGAAAGCGCTTGGCTCACGATTCACCAAAGCATGGGACGCAGTAAAGGAAGAAAGAGTCAAAAAATACATTTTTAGCCCAAGTGGCAGAATTGTCTGGATAGTGGTAGGCAGAGAAAGAGAATACCAGATAATGCCAGCCGCAGAATTCTGTTCCTGCGACGACTTCTACTTCAGGGTAATGGACAGAGAAGCAAACATCTGCTATCACCTTGTTGCACAGAAAATTGCGGATGCGTTAGGGGAGTATGACAAGATAGAGGAAGGAGACAGGCTCTACGAGTGCCTCATGGAAGAGTGGAAGAAGGTCACAGCTTAAATATAGCACATTCAAATAGTAAGCGAAGGAGAGGTTTAGATGACAACGGACGCATACTTCGCATGGGTTCTAATTATCTTATCAACCATGATTTTTGTAGCATTAGTTCTAGGCTTCCTTTACATGGTATACGGAAAAGAAGACACCGAAGACGAAGAAGAATAAACACAAAATTCTTTCATATAGTCCTTCTTCGCTTCAATAAACAAGTTTAAGCCAAAAACAGTTAAAACGCTAAAACATGTAGACCACACCACAAACAGGCAATGTCCTGCAAAGGCGAACAAGCTGCATAGTGAAGCAATATGGGTTTAAACGAAATCATTAACCAAATTCTATCCTCGCGCCCAGACATCAAACGAGAAGAAATCATGCAAATGATCAAAACCAAAAAACAGGGCGCAGCAAACTTTCTAACTGACGAAACAGCAGCGCGCATCGTAGCAACAGATATGGGAATAGAAATCGCCAAAAAAGCCCCTCAGCTCAAAATCCAGATAAAAGACCTTATCTCAGGACTAAATGATGTGTCCCTGTCAGGGCAGGTGATGTCTGTTTATCCGCCTAAAACATTCAAACGAAGAGACTGGACAGAAGGAAGACTTGCCAGCATACTTGTTTCAGACAAAACAGGAACCCTAAGAGTAGTTCTCTGGGACAACAAAGCCGACATAATCGAAAAAGGAAAGATACAGCAAGAACAGATCATCAAAATTTCTCACGCATACGTGCGCGAGGGACAGGATGGAAACCCTGAACTGCATCTAGGAGACAAAGGAAACATCAAAATCGTCTCCGACATAACAAGAAATTTGACAGAAATAACACAGCCAGGTGGTCCAATAACAGTCCAAGGAACAATCTCCACAACCCCAGAATTCAGGGAAGTCACAACATCAAAAAACGAACAGGTCAAGGTTGCATCCTTTGAGTTAAGCGACAAAACAGGCAAAATCAATGTTACAGCCTGGAGAAACAATGCACAAGCTGTCAAAGACTTGACTGTTGGCACTAAAATAAAGATGCAAAACATTTACGCCAAGAAAGGACATAAAGGCGACATAGAATTGTCTTCTCGTTACTCCACAATAATAGAAGTAATGACAGACGAGTAGATGCTAGCTGGAAGATTCTTCGTCAACCTCTTTGATGACATCCCCGATAATCTCTAGACTTGAGTCCACTAGTTCTCGGGTGATTGTCAAAGGCGGAACAAGCCTAAGCGTGGAAACTCCACAGGTAACGATTGCTACTCCGCGCCTCCAGCAACGAATCATCACCTCTTTAGCCTGCTCAACACCAGTCTTCTTGGAATCTTTATCTTCCACAAACTCGACCCCAATCATGAGCCCCTTGCCGCGAACATCGCCTACAATATTTCGTTCTTCCTTGACGTCCTGCAGCCACTTCATGATATAGCTGCCCTGTTTCTCAGCGTTCTCAAGAAGCTTCTCTTCTTTAATCACATCAATAACAGACGAAGCAGCAGCACACGCCACTGGATTGCCACCAAAAGTGCTAGCATGAGAACCAGCTTCCCAGTCCATTAGCCGCTCCTTAGACACAGTTGCACTCAAAGGCAGCCCAGAAGCCAAAGACTTTGCCGCACAAACAATGTCAGGCTCAACATTCCAGTGTTCCATAGCAAACCATTTTCCAGTTCTTCCAATTCCAGACTGAACCTCATCTGCAATCATCAACAGTCCATACTTGTCGGCTAACTTTTTGAGTCTCTGGAAATAGTCTGGCGGAGGAACAACATAGCCGCCTTCACCCTGTATGGGCTCAAAAACAAAACCTGCAACCTCCTCTGGCGGCACATACTTTTGCAGAACTTGCTCATCAATGAAATCTACACACTTGTAGCTGCACTCAGGAAATGCTAAACCAAAAGGGCAACGATAACAGTAAGGATAGGGCACATGAGTTATTCCCGGAAGCAGTGGAAAGTAGTGGCGTCTTTGTGTTGGTTTGCTTGCAGTAAGAGAAGTAGCGCCAGATGTTCTTCCATGAAAAGCGCCAATAAATGCAATAAACTGGTGCTTACGAGTATGCCACTTGGAAAGTTTGATTGCAGTTTCTAGAGCCTCTGCTCCGCTGTTCCCAAAATGGACCTTCTTCTTGAAAGTGCCAGGAGTTAAGGGGAATAGTTTCTCTGCAAGGTCCACTGTTTGCTGATAATAAAAGTCGGTGATGCCATAATGAAGGAATTTGTCGCATTGATTTTTTATTGCCTTGACAACCTTTGGGTGGTTGTGACCCACGTTTAGGCATGCTAACCCAGAGTTAAAATCGATGTACTCGTTTTCGTCTACATCCTTGACAATGCAGCCATGTCCAGAATCGACTACAAGAGGATAATAACGGGTATAAGATTGAGAAATAGCCACTGAATCTCGTTTGACTATCTCTCTAGCCTTTGGACCAGGAGGACGAACAACAATCTTGGGATAATCAGACAATCTTTTCACCAGCAACAATCCAGTAAGTTCCAATACTATTATACATATCTGAGCAAAGCTAAGCCAAGCCCAACTGCATACAGAATAAGCAAAAACAAGAAAAGAACTAGCTTTCTTCTTCAGATTGCTTTGGTTTGGCTTTAGCGACAGTTATCTCTATTGTTGACACATTCGATTTTTGGTCACTTTCTGCCCTGAAAAGCTCTTCAGTGCTTATGTCAACATTTTTTATCTCCAAATTTTTAACAAAAGCGCGACGAAGCAACTCTACAGTATCAACAGCTCTGCTGATTGCGCGTCCTCGAGCCTTTACAACAACGTGTTTTTCGCCGCTGTTAAAGAATGTTATACATGCCGTAACATAGTTCATCACAGGTTTTTTGCCAATAAGAACAAAATTATCTGATTTGCTAGTTTCATCTTCGTCATTTCTAGTTGATTCATTATCCAAGTTTTATTACCTCATTATCTCCAAACAGCGCCGATTAGAATGAAATTAGATTGCCAGTATAGGCTCTTATATTTTTGCACCCAATTACTTTCAAGTCTGACAATCAACAACCTAGCAAACAACAAGATGAGCCAACTGCACAATGTTTTTCGAACTTTTAGATGCAATATAACAAAAAATGACCCAAAAAACGCGTTGTATAGAACAGATTTCCCTAAATACTTAAGAATGGCGAAAACTTGTATGTCTCACTTTAACATCAGTTACGTAAGATGCTGTTTGGAGGAAGTTTATTGACCCTCAAAGAATTTAGATGGCATGGACGCGGCGGTCAAGGAGCTTGGACAGCAAGCGAGCTTTTGGCACGGGCTGCAATACATGAAGGAAAATATATCCAATCTTTTCCAGAGTTCGGACCTGAAAGGATGGGAGCACCCGTGAAAGCATACACACGCATCAGCGACGAGCCGATAAGACTTCATTGTGCAGTGTATAACCCCAATCTTGCAATTGTTATGGATCCAACGCTTTTGGCAACTGTTCCTGTCACAGAAGGTTTAGGAAAAACTGGAATTCTCATATTGAATACACCCAAAGACCCAAAGACTATGAAAGAGGAGCTAAAAATGACAAAAGGAAACGTTTGGACAGTTCCTGCTACAGAAATAGCCATGAGGGTTCTTGGAAGAGCCATCACTAACACAGCTATGCTGGGTGTGGTTACTCGGGCAACTGGAGTAGTGAAAATGGAAAGCGTAGATAAAGCTGTGCATGAACGTTTTCCAGAGCCACTTGCAGAAAAGAACATGGGTGTCATAAAGGAAGCTTACAAGGAGGCAAAACCTGAATGAGTCCAGAAGCAAAGAACTGGAAAGAAATTCCGCTTGGCGGTGCATGCTGGAAGTCAAGCACAGAATACAAAACTGGAGACTGGCGATCATACAGACCCGTATGGGACACAGAAAAATGTACCCGATGCATGTTCTGCCACATTTACTGCCCAGAAGGCGCAGTAAAACATGACACAGAAACTAACGAGATGGTTTTTGATTATGACTTCTGCAAGGGATGCGGAATATGCGCTAACGAGTGCCCAGCAAAAGCAATAGAGATGGTATTGGAAGAAAAGGAGTAAAAGAGAATGTCTAAAGTTGAACAAAAACTTGTACCCCTAAACGGAGACGAGGCAGTAGCCTTCGCAGTTAAACAATGTGACGTAGACGTAGTACCAGCATACCCAATTACACCCCAGACAATAATTGTAGAAAAATTCAGCGAATACGTCGCAGACGGAGAAGTAGAAACAGCCTTTGTATGTGTAGAATCCGAACACACGGCCATGGCTTGCAGCATCACAGCATCTGCAACTGGCGCCAGAACATTCACTGCAACAGCATCTGCAGGTTTGGCTTTGATGCACGAAATGTTGGGCGTAGCATCTGGCTGTAGAGCACCAGTTGTAATGGCGGTCGCAAACAGGGCATTGTCAGCTCCAATTAACATTCACTGTGACCACTCGGATGCTATGTGTGAAAGGGACATTGGCTGGATACAAATCTTCACTGAAAACAGTCAAGAAGCATATGATTCAATAATTCAGGCATTCAAGATAGCTGAAAACTTGAATGTAATGCTTCCAACAATGGTCGGTCTGGACGGATTCGTTTTAAGCCACACATTAGAAAACGTAAGCATACTCCCAGATGAGGCAATCAAAAAGTTTGTGGGAACACGCCAAGTTCCACGAGTAATGAATCACGAAGGAGAACTTGTTCCTTTCAAACTTGACCCAGCAAACCCACTAACAATTGGACCATTAGACCTTCACGATTACTACTTTGAGCACAAGAGACAGCAAGAAGAAGCAATGAGAAAAGCCCTAGACGTAATCAAACAAGTCCACAACGAATACGCAAAACTTAGCGGACGAAGCTACGGAAACGGCTTAGTTGAAGCCTACAGACTTGAAGATGCCGAAATAGCAGCAGTCTGTATGGGCTCAACCGCAGGCACAGTAAAAACTGTCGTAGACGAACTGCGCGAAAAAGGAGTAAAAGCGGGATTGCTCAAAATAAGAACGTTTAGACCACTACCAGTGTCCGACATAATCAGCAATCTTGCAGGCAAGAAAGCAGTTGCAGTGATGGATCGTTCATGCAGTTTTGGCGGAGACGGAGGACCACTATTCCATGAAATCCGACATGCAGTCTACGATTTGCGGAATAGACCAAAGCTGATTAATCGCGTTTATGGTCTGGGAGGAAGAGATATGCCTCCAAACCTGATCAATAACATCTTCAGTGAACTTCAAAACATTGCACAGACTGGAAATGTTGATGAAACGGTTCAGTTTGTCGGAGTCAGGGAATGAATGGGGTGAAAATAGTGTCGGAATGGAAATTTACTAGTAAAGAATTTGCTCAAATTCCTGAAAAATTTGCATCTGGTCACAGAGCCTGTGCAGGTTGTGGTCCAGCAATTGTTCTTCGTTTGGTAATGAAGGCGGCAAGAGGACCAGTAATAGCCACTAACGCCACAGGATGCATGGAAGTAGTTTCAACAATCTACCCGTACACTGCATGGAAAGTACCATGGATACACACTGCCTTCGAAACTGCAGCAGCAAACGCTTCTGGAATTGAGTCTGCTCTAAAGGTTCTAAGAAAGAAAGGAAAAATAAAAGATGAACATGTTGACGTTGTTGCCTTCGCAGGTGACGGCGGAACATTCGACATTGGCTTTCAAGCACTTTCTGGAGCAGTAGAAAGAGGACACGACTTCCTTTACGTACTCTACGATAACGAAGCATACATGAACACAGGAATACAGAGAAGCGGAGGCACCCCACACGGCGCATGGACAACCACATCACCAGCAGGAAAAGTCGTTCCAGGAAAAGCCGAACACAAAAAACCAATAGCAGACATCATGGTCGCCCACGAAATGCCATACGTAGCCACAGCAAACATAGCATACTGGAAAGACCTAGTAATCAAAGCAAGAAAAGGAATGGAAGTAAACGGACCAGCATTCCTACACACATTTGCTCCATGCCCAAGAGGATGGAGAAGCGAAAACGCAAAAACCGTCGAAATAGCACGCCTAGCAACAGAAACGTGCGTCTTCCCACTATGGGAGGCAGAATACGACCAATACAAGCTCTCTGCACCAAGCAAAGTAATAGCGCTAAAGCCAGAAAGAAAGAAGCCAGTAGAAGTATACCTAAAGACACAAAGAAGATTCAGGCACCTATTCAAACCAGAAAACAAACATGTTCTGGAAGATATCCAAAACGAAGTTGACCGCCGCTGGAAAAAACTGCTAAAAGCATGCGAAATAGCATAAATCCAAAAACGGTTGAGAAGGGCGATTTGCCTTCTCTTTTTCTAATTCTTTAAAAAATAGGTTATTTTTTTAGCCGCCTGGCGCTCCGTGGAAGGGAACATTTTCCCATAGGACATCCCACCAGTCAGCGTCTGTTATGGTTTCTCCCTTAACCAGAATGTCTAAGACCTTCTTCAAGAGGGCATGATGCCTGATTTCGTCTGATAGTATGGCTTCTAAAAGGAGTTTAACTTTCTTGTTTGTAACAGAGGGAATGACATTTTTTAGTGTCTTGATTATCTGTGCTTCAAGTCGTATGTGCTTTTCCACAAGTTCTCTTTGTTTGTCAAGGTTTCCTTCTGTCAAAGCCTGAGGAACAGTCGTCATAAGGTCAATAGCTGAAGAATACATGTTGGCATGTTTTGTGGAATCCAAGGAAATTCCTTTCAGAACTCCTTTGACTGCCTCATTTTCTATGTCAGCTAAGCCTTCGGTTACTGAATCCACAATTTCTTTTTCGACTTTGATTTGATTTTTGAAAAGAGCAACTAGCTCATCGGTTGAACTCAAAACAATAACCCATAATGAGAAACAATAGCAACAAGCATAAGGGTTTCGGAAATTAAGCCCTAGAAGAGAAAGACCAATGCAATTAGAAGGATTGTGGCAAGAGGGAATAGTGTTATGGCTACTCGTTTGACGCGTTCTGTTGTTTTGTCAGCTAGAGCAGTTAATTCATGTATCTGATGCTCCCCAATTACCTCAATATCAGGAATAACTTCTGTTCGCCAAGACGCAGTAGCAGGCTCCATGTTTTTTATGGCAAGAGTTGTTGCCTTTTTTATGTATTCGATGAGTTTTTGGTGGTCTATTGCTTCGCCGACAAGGTTGTAGCCCCGGGCGCTGCGAATCATACCACAAACTGAATGAGTGTCGGTAGTGAGAACTTCGCCGTCATCTATTCCCAATTCTTTTATTGACGAAAGAATCTTTTCCCGTAAACCTGATACCATGTTGTTTCCATCAATTGTCACATAAGCCGCCTTCTTGCTCTCAACCTCAGTAACAAGAACAGTTATTCCTCCTGGACCCATTCCCTCCTGAAGAGTAAAATCAGTCACCACAGTAGAAGCCCCTACCGTGAAAGACGAAAACTTGCTATTCATAGCCTCTTTTAGACATGCCACAGAAGAGGCACTAAATGAGCTAACAGCAGCCCCTAAATCAAATTGACCACCCATACTGTTGTGGGCATCAATAGCCAATGCAGAAAGCCCCCGCTTTTTAGCTTCTTCAATAATAAATGCGTCCAGTTCTGGAGGAAGGTCTTCCATTGTTTTCGGAGCAGTAGTCAAGGTAAGAAATGCGGCGTCGCCAAAGACTTGACAACTGGTTTTGGCATCTCCTATTTCGGTCCGAAGCATAGGAGAGGCTTTTGAGTAACTGGAAGATGACCCCACAAACCCAACAATACTATCTATTACTTTTTGATTTTGAGATTGAGAAGCAAGATCCACCTCGTGACCCACCAAGCCGTGAGGAACAGAAACAACGCAACCGTACTTGTCGTGAATAGCCTTCTGAAGCAAAGACGGAAAAAGACTGCTTCCAAGATTCTTGAATGGACCAGGATGCAGGGATGGAACCACAATTGCAGCTTTTAGTTTTTCGTTAGTTCTGAAAGTCAGCAAAGAAACATTGATGTCTTGAATGTTGCCAAGTTTTTCAAAAAATGTTTCCATAGGCGCAACAAGGTCTTCTGTCCAGTTGGCTAAAAATGCTTTAAACAGAACTGATGAAGCAATGCCGAGGCTTCCTGTGCCTACAGTATCCATGAAATACTTGAAGATAGCCACAACTACAATAGACGAGGAAACAGATACAGAAAGCAAGGACAAAAACTCCAGTTCAGGAACATAGCCAATGGCTGAGCCTATGGATGAGATCGAAACAAGAACAATTACAGGCTGCAATAATGCAGAGAAAAGGGCACTGATAAACCTAACAAATGAAGTGATTGATAGAACAAGTAGCCTCAGTATTAGGGAGCCACCGAATCCTAAGAAAAAGAATTTAATCCAAAGCTCTGGAGCCCCAAGACTGCCACTTATTAAGCCGCCCAAAATAAGCACACCAAACCAGACAAGCGAAGAGAAGAACGATAGTGCTGAGCAGCGTCTCAAATTGAAAATTATGTCACGTTTCATTGAGGTGCGGCTGACAATAAGGTCTGAGACCATTGTCAAAAGAAAGAATAAACCGCCGAAAACCAAACCAACAACAAAGTTTTCCACAGACAAGCCCAAAGTCAATATTGACAGGACACCAGCATGCAAAGATAATACGGCAAGATAGACAGTGATCCTGTTTTGAGAGGGCAAACCAAACAGCTTAGAATACCGTTTTACAACCTTATCGATGTATTTATCTGTGGAATCGTCGGTCAAGCTGATGCCTCTCCTTTAGGTTTAGGAAATCTCTCAAAAATATTAATGTATACTTCTGCAGCCCAAGGACATACTTAAATTTGCCGCGAAAACGGTTTTAGAGAACCAATTTTACATAAACACACGTATATTTGGGAAATTTTATTGACATTTTTATGAAAAAACAACGCTAAAAAAGTCGCACTCACAGAACTGAAACCCCAGAAAGTATGTTTAAAATCATAATTTTGGGGCGTAAAAGCTTTTATGGTGAATACAAATTAAATTGAAAGGCTATGTCAAAAGCCGGAGCCCCTCCGCCATCTGTGTTCCAGATTATGGAGCGCAATGTTGGACGGAAAATAATTGCAATTTTAGACCCTTCCTACGGGTTTGAAGGCACGCTAGCTGCCATAACTAGGGAACCTCCAGGAATCTGGCTTTCTGACGCCGAAGTTGTCACATTAAGGTCTACCATAGCTCAGCCTGTGCCACAGATTGTAAGCAGAGAAAACAGAAGCGAAGTTTTCATTAACCTAAGTTCTGTTCAGCGAATAGAAGTTCTGCACGAAAAATAGAAAGATTATACGAAAAATACTGTTGCCAAAAGGCTGCCTACGATTAGGGCAATCGCTATGATTACTGCTACTTCAGGTTTTACCTTGACGCCTCTAGTGTCCTCTTCAAAAAATCTTAGAAGCCCAGCGCCTTGAGCAGGCATGCGTGCTCCGTCTTTCCGTTTTTTCCTTCGGACACTCATTTTCGATCATTCATACAATTTCATGAGAAGTTAATTAAAGTTACGTATCCCCAGTGTGACAGAGGCTATGTATTTCATTTGAATATTACTCGTTTGGTTAATGTCAACAAACTGCTAGCGTAGTAAATTATACTTTAAGGTATAGAATTATACGCAGAAGCTTTAAATATTGCTCTGTAGTCTATGAAGATTCCTTGGAGAGATGAAAATGAGGGATAGTGTTTGGCATCTACAAACCATATGCGCCCAAAGCGCAAATTACTGAGCAACTAAAAATTAAAGAAATATCCTTCAACAAACCGCCTCTCGAAGTCTTCTCGAAACTCTACAACCATTACGAAAATGCATACATTCTCGAGTCAATCGAAGGTCCAAAGAAACTGTCACAGTATTCGTTTATAGGATTCAACCCAGAACTAACAATCACAATCAAGAACGGAGAAGCAGTTACCCACAACCTGCGAACAGAAGACAAAGACAGAGAAAAAACTGACGAGCCCTTATCTGTAGTAGCAAAAACACTCCAAAACAGACCCGGATTTATGGAGCAAAGATTCGTCGGCGGAGCAGTTGGATACATATCATATGACGCAGTCAGATGTTGGGAAAAAATTCCCAAAAATTCTCTTGACGACCAAAAGTTTCCCGACATCAAAGTCGGAATATTTGACGACGGCATCATTTACGACCACAGAAGCAGACAAGCATTCTACTACTACATACATCAGAACAGGCTGGAAGAAATAAACAAAAGAATACAAGAACAGGACAGCAACGAAACAATAACCCAAAAGCAGCTTAAAGTGAACATGTCCAAAGACCGCTTCGAAGATGCAGTGCGGAAAGCAAAAGAATACGTTAAAGCTGGAGATATTTTTCAGGTTGTTTTGTCCAAACGTTACGATTTCCAAATAGAAGGCAATTTGATAGGGTTTTATCGGAATCTCAGAAAAATAAACCCATCACCCTACATGTATTTCCTAAAATCGGGTGAACACCAGATAATCGGATCAAGCCCAGAAATGCTAGTAAGAGTCGAAAACAGAAGAGTGGAAACTTTTCCAATAGCAGGCACAAGACCCCACCTAAAAGACCCAGAAGAAAACAAGAAGCTAACACAAGAATTGCTGGCAGACCCAAAAGAACGAGCCGAACACGTGATGCTTGTAGACCTTGGCAGAAATGACATCGGAAAAGTATCAAAATACGGAAGCGTTCATCTCCCAGAATTCATGAAAGTACACCAGTATAGCCATGTGCAGCACATAGTTTCGCGGGTTGTAGGCAACCTCAGAGACGAATACGACACTTATGACGCATTAAAAGCTGTTTTTCCTGCAGGCACAGTTTCAGGAGCCCCAAAAGTCAGGGCAATGGAAATAATCGAAGAACTGGAACCCACAAGAAGAGGACCATACGCAGGAGCCGTAGGCTACTTCTCACACAACGGCAACGCAGACTTTGCCATAACAATCAGAACACTTGTAGCCAACGGAGAAAAGGCTCACATACAGGTGGGAGCGGGAATAGTTGCAGATTCTGACCCAGAAAAGGAATGGTTCGAAACAGAGCACAAAGCCCGTGCATTAATCAAGGCATTAGAAATGTCAGGAAGTGAAAACAAATGAAAGTGCTAGTTATCGACAACTATGACTCCTTCGTCTACAATCTTGTTCAGTACATTGGAGAGCTTGGAGGAAACCCCACAGTATACAGAAATGACCAGTTAACACTACAACAAGCCATGAAACTGGACTCAGAAAGGATAGTTATTTCTCCAGGACCCGGAACACCAGAAGACCCTCACTACTTTGGAGTATGCTCCAAAGTCTTGCAGGAAATGAGCAGCAAAATTCCCACGCTGGGAGTTTGTCTTGGAAATCAGGGAATAATTTCTGTTTTTGGCGGAAAAGTTGTTCGTGCAAATAATCTGATGCATGGAAAAACAAGCATAATAAAGCATGATGGAAAAGGCATCTTTGAAGGCGTTAAGAACCCTTTCACTGCAACCCGCTATCACTCTCTTGTTGGAGACAAAGCAACAATCCCAGCATGCATCGAAGTGAGCGCCCAATCAACAGATGATGAAGAAATTATGGCAGTTCGTCACAAAAAATACCCAATTACGGGCGTGCAGTTCCACCCAGAATCCATACTGTGTGAAGATGGAAAAAGGATTATTAAAAATTTTCTTGAAGGAAAGAACCAAAAATGATCAAAGAAACCATACAGAAGCTAGTCAACAGCGCTGACCTGACCTACGAAGAGGCTACCACAGCAATGAAAGAAATAATGTCTGGCAAAACAACAAACGCGCAGATAGGCGCATTCTTGACTTCCCTAAGAATAAAGGGTGAAACAGCCCAAGAAATAACCGCCTTCACGTCAGTTATGAAAGAATACTGCAACAAAATCCAACCAACCGTGGACGGGAAGACTTGTTGACACCTGCGGAACAGGAGGAGACAAAATTAAAACATTCAATATCAGCACTGCAGCCGCTTTTGTTGTTGCTGGAGCAGATGTCGCAGTGGCTAAGCATGGAAACAGGTCAGTTACAAGCAAGTGTGGCAGCGCCGATGTTCTAGAAAGACTGGGACTCAATCTTAGCATGGAACCTAAAGAAGTGGAAGAGGCGATTGAGAAAGTCGGGATTGGATTCATGTTTGCTCCTGCTTTTCATCCAGCAATGAAGCACGCTATTGGTCCCCGAAGAGAACTGGGAATCAGAACAGTATTCAACGTTCTTGGTCCACTAACAAATCCTGCGGATGCCAGCGCACAATTGCTAGGAGTTTACGATCCAAAACTTACAGAGCCTTTAGCTGATTCTCTGAAAAGCTTAGGCTGTGAAGAGGCAATGGTTGTCCACGGCTTAGATGGATTGGACGAAATTTCTACAATTGGAAAGACGCGTATCTCGTGGTTAAAGGACAGCGAAGTTACAACAAGGGAAATGGCTCCAAAAGATTTTGGCATAAAACCAGCCACTTTAGAGGATATCAAGGGAACTGCGCCAGAAGAAAGCGCCGAACTTACATTCAAAATGCTGTATGGAGGCATCTTTGCGGATGATCCTAGAAGGGAGATTGTGCAGGTCAACGGGGCTGCTGCTATTATTGTAGCTGGAAAGGCGGACGATTTTGGCTACGCAATTGAAACTGCAAAAGAAGCTATAGAAAGCGGTGGTGCGTACAGGAAACTCAAGGAATTGGTCAAATTCTCTAGCGTAGACCTTTCAATGCTTGAACAGTTGGAAACAAAACATGCCTGATTATATTGACACATTAGCAAAAGATGCAAAAGAAACAATTTCTTCGGGTTACTATGAAGTTTCAGCAAAACACACATGTCAACATGTTAGTCTCAGAAAGGCAATAATCGAAAGCCGTCAGAATGCGATAATAACAGAAGTCAAAGTTGCGTCACCATCCCGAGGAACAATCAAAACAAGTATTGATCCATCTGATGTTGCAAAAGCCATGGAAAATGGTGGAGCAACTGGAATATCTGTTCTCACAGAGCCAAAGCACTTTAGCGGCTCTCTTGGCTATCTTGAAAAAGTTCGTGAAGCGGTAAAGCTTCCGATTCTTATGAAGGACATAATTATTGACCCAATACAGATCGAGGCGGCATCAAGAATCGGAGCCAATGTTATACTCTTAATAGGAGCCCTTTTCGACCGTAAGATACTGTGAGCTTTCCTTAGAAGAGATGATCGAACAGGCACACATGAAACATCTTGAGGTGCTACTCGAAACTCACAGTGAAGAAGAATTTAAACACACTATAGAAACTGATGCTGATTTGGTTGGAATCAACAATCGTGACTTGCGAACATTAAAAGTTGATCTTGGAATAACAGAGACAATTCTGAAAAACCAGACCCAAAAAGGGAAAGTTGTTGTTAGCGAAAGCGGAATAATGGCTCCAAAAGACGTTTTGTTTCTTCGTAGTTGTGGCGCTCAAGCTTTTTTAATTGGCTCATCAATCATGATGGCTGACAGCATTGAACAAAAGGTTAAGGAGTTTGTTACTGCACATTGAGAAGCGTCAGAGTGAAGGTTTGTGGCTTAACCAGAGATGAGGATTTGGCTGTTGCCGTGGATGCAGGGACAGATGCTGTTGGATTCATTTTGGGTATTCCGTCTTCGCCTAGAAACTTGACTTTAGAAAAGGCTGAAAGGCTAGTCAGTAAAGTGCCAGTTTTTGTTGACAGCGTCATAGTTACAGCTCCCAAGAGCTTTGAGTGGCTAATCAAAGTTGTCCAGAGAGTGAAGCCTTCAGCAATCCAGATTCATGGAAAAGAACAATTGGACTTTGCAGAAATTCGTGGAAAACTTGGGAACACTCGACTGATTAAAACAGTCTACGTTGCAGAGGCACTGGACAAAGAGGAATTAGAAGAGCTGAAAGGTTTTGATGCAATATTGTTGGATTCTTTCAGCAAGGGACAGTATGGTGGAACAGGAAAAATCCACGATTGGGGATTGAGTGCAAAAATCAGGGAAGCTGTTAAACCTGTTCAAGTAATCTTGGCAGGGGGACTTAAACCCGAGAATGTCAAAGAAGCAATTCTTAAAGTTCAGCCATATGCCGTGGATGTTGCCAGCGGCGTTGAACAAGAACCAGGAATTAAAGACCATGAAAAAGTCAGGGCTTTCGTTGAAAATGCAAAACAAATCAAACTAAAAACAACTGAAAGGTGATAGAAAGTGAACAATGGAAAATTTGGAGAATATGGCGGACAATACGTCAACGAGATACTGATGCCAATTCTGATAGAGCTAGAAGAGGCATTCGAGAAGCATTATCCTACACCTGAGTTCCAAGAGAAACTCAACGGGCTGCTTAAGGACTATGCTGGAAGACCAACATCCATATATTATGCAAAAAACTTTAGCGACCTAGTCGGCTGCAAAGTTTACCTCAAAAGAGAAGACCTAGTTTGCGGAGGCTCACACAAGCTCAACAACTCTCTGGGACAGGCACTTCTGACAAAAGAGATGGGCAAAAAAAGGATGATAACAGAAACTGCAGCAGGACAGCACGGGCTCGCAACAGCAATGGCAGGAAACATCTGCGGACTAGAAACAGAAGTCTTCATGGGAGTAAAGGATATCAAAAGACAAGCAAGCAACGTCAAACGCATCAAACTACTAGGAGCAAAAGTAACCCCCGTTGACATAGGAAAAGGAGTTCTAAAAGACGCAGTGTCCGACACTCTCAGAAAATGGACAACATGCTCACAAACAACCCATTACCTGATGGGCTCAACAGTAGGACCTCACCCATATCCAGAAATTGTTGCAACATTCCAGAGCGTAATAGGAAAAGAAATCAAAAAACAGATACTTGAAAAAGAAGAAAGATTACCAGACACAATAGTGGCATGCGGAAGCGGAGGAAGCAACGCCCTAGGAGCATTCCGACAATTCATAAACGAAAAAGACGTCAAACTTGTTTTTGTTGAAGGCGGAGGCGAAAGCCTAGAAGCCGACAACAGCGCAGCTGCCTTCAAAATAGGCAACCCCGGAATCCTGCATGGCGCAGTAATGCAGCTGTTACAGGACGAGAATGGCCAAATAAAGCCTTCAAAAACACGAGCCGCTGGACTCAATTATCCTGGAAGAGGACCAGAAATATCAAGCCTAGTAAACAGTGGAAGAGTGAAGGCAGGATGTGCCTTTGACAACGAAGTTTTTGAGGCAGTAAAAGTGATGAGCCGAACCGAGGGATTGATACCAGCACTCGAAACAGCCCATGCAATCGCGTATATGGTGAATCACAAAGAAGAATTTGATAAAGATGAACTCGTGGTTCTAAACTTCTCTGGAAGAGGCGACAAGGATCTAGAAACAATAATGAGGTATTTCCATGAATCTTGAAGACAAATTCGAAGAACTACAAAACAAACAAGAGGGCGTTCACATGCCCCACATCTACTATGGCGACCCCAACGAAGAGTTTTCCCAAAAGCTACTAGAGATACTTGTGGAAAATGGCGCAGACATTCTTGAGTTTGGGATACCCTTCTCTGACCCAACAGCGGATGGACCTACATTTCAAGCAGTATGCGAAAGGGCACTAGAGAACGGAATGACACCAAACCGATGCATTGAGGGCATAAAGAAGCTAAGATCAAAGGGAATAGACAATCCGATTGTAGTTACCACATACTATAACATCCCCTATGTTATGGGTGTAGGAAATTTTCTGAAAAAAATCAAGGATACTGGCGCCCAAGCAGTGATTGTGCCTAATGTTCCAGTTGAAGAGGCTAGCGTTTTGATATCTGAAGGAAAAAAGACTGGAATACACCCGATATTCCAGATAGCCCCTACAACAACAGAAAAGAGATTAAAGAAAATCACGGATATCGCATCAGGATTTCTTTATGTTATTGGCGTTGAGGGAGTTACTGGAGTAAGAGAGAGCCTTACTGATTCTACCCTGAAACTTGTTGAGCGTGTAAGGAAACACACGGACATGCCGCTGCTTGCAGGATTTGGCATATCAACAAGACAACAAGCCTCAAATGTGGTTGCGGCAGGAGCAGATGGAGCAATAGCTGGAAGCGTATACGCCAGAGTCTACGAGAAGAATTTAGCAAATCCTGAAAAAACATTGCCACAAATCGTTAATGTAGTTAATCAGATTAAAAAGGGATGCATCGAAGGCTATAAGCAGCGAAAATAAACTAAAGTCACACCAATCTCAATATTCAAAGTGAGGTACACGGACAATGCAAATTAGCGAATTTCAAAAAATGATGCACCAACTCTATTTTTCAAGAGACTCTGAACGAGGAAAAGACAAAACGTTAGATTGGCTTCAGGACGAAGTAGAAGAACTAAAGGAAGCTCTCAACGAAGGCGATAAAGAAGCGGCTGGAAAAGAGTTTGCTGACGTTTTGGCGTGGCTGGCCTCTTTAGCAAATGTAGTGAACATTGATTTAGAAAAGGCATCATTATCAAAATATCCGAACAAATGCCCAAAATGTAAACAGAATCCCTGCAACTGCCCATTCTAACTAATGTTCAGGTCAAAGTTTGTTGTCCAAGACCTGTTAATTCCCAAACATATTACCTGCTACCCCTATGACGCAGAATGTTTTCGACTTCAAGAAGATGCAAATGATAAAGAACCGATGAATAACTCAAGCCCACTTCTTTGGAAATCTTTCTTGCAGTAGACATCCTAGCTTCGAGAACAGAAAGAATTGTTGTTCTAGCCACCAGACTAGGCAAAATGTTATGTTTCAATTTCAAGAAAGCGTTGGGATGATGGGGTAACTGGAACATAAGCTCTCAAACCATGTTAGCTTTTAGAGCAAAAAAGATTTGCACAAAAATTATGAAAACGATGTTAGACTAACCTGTCGAGGTTTCTTGCCCTCAAACAAAGTCAAGATTTCCTCATCTACCATACTGAGCCTCTGTGCATAATATTCCAGCAAACCATATTTCTTAACAAGTTCAGTTGCTGCCAGTAAGTACTTTTCTATTCCGCCACGGTACACCGTAAGAATCAGATCACTGTTACATGAGGGACACTTTCCCAGAAGAGGCATCCTCCTGAACTTTTTGTTACAGCCCTTACAGCGAAACTTTTGGGTACAAAAAGCCCTTAGATTTCCAGCGATGTCACGAATAAAATGAGTGTTCAAAACCTTCAAAGCCACCACATCAACGTCTACAGCAGCAATTTTTTCTGCTAAAGCTAGTTGGCTTTGCAGCTTATCGGTCATTTTGCCAAACTTTTTGTAAACACTCTCATCATTGCCCATGTTCACATTAGAAACAGGGACAGTATATTTATAGCCCTCAAACTGTGCCGGAGTGTTCAACCGGTCTTCAATTGTGTCAATTATAGTGCTTATTTCTCGGGGTTCTGCCTGCTCCAAAGTCTTCTGATAAAAGGATAAAGGATACTTTCCTGCAACATCAACTTCGTGAGCTTGCCTTTGTACTTCCAGCGGATTTACAATAGGGATAATCAAGATGGGAGCATCCATGATTCCACCTATGTGTGAAGGCAAAAACACTTTGGAGAAATTCAAGATTGTATCCAAGGCTAGCATCACTGCATCTTCGTCACCGTCGCAGTCTCTACGTTTTGCTGAATGCCACATAGGATGCGCATAACAAACTTTCAAAGGAGTAAAACCAATAATTCTGCCAACAATACCAACTGAGGTGTGCGGCGCCAAACCGATTATAAGGCGGCCAACCAGTTGGCTTGGTTTTTCTATATTATAATACGGAGGAAGATCGTATACCTTCTCGAGCAGTTCATCAAGAAATTTGGCCACACGAACAAAATATGTCGCACAGTTTCGAGGAATAATGATATCCTGAATTTTTAGCTCACAAATCTGGTCAGGACTAGTTAGAGTCTTTCCTTCATAATCATGGAGATATCCATTGGTTTTGAGCTGTTCAACGGAAACATTAATCTCTTTAGCAGTAAAGTGTGTTATAGGAGCGTTCGTAGCATCAAAACGAATTGTTCCATCTTTGAAGACAGACAAATTATGTTTTACCCGCAAAAGTCCTTTTTCTAGGAGTTCAGGCGTTTTTGTTTCGTTTGTCATACCCTTTACGCCTTTCACGAGACTAAACATTGGAAGCCCCAAATTTTTACTAGCCGAAGAAAGCAAATCACGCACGCTAACCTCTTGTCTAGAATAGCTCCGTGTTGAACAATTACATGCAGGACATTCATCAATATCGAATACTCTGCCACAATGAGGACAAACCTTTTCCAGAACAGTATCAGTTCCACATTTTGGACATTTTAGCGTGAATGTAGTTTCATTGCATTTCAAACATCGACGGTTTACAAGATCAACTTCAATCACAACCTTTTTTGCTGCTTCAACAAGATTACGCCTCGAACCGCCAGCAAGACCAATAGGAAAAAGAGTGTGAACAAGAGGCTTCATCTCTCTGTGCTTAGCCTTTTCAGGGCGTCCCATTCGGGCGCCAACAAAACTTACACCTTTTTCGCGAACCTTAATTCCTGTAAACTCTTTGATAGCATCCATAACAGTTTCTGAGGAGCCTATTTGCGTTTCAGGAGAGTTTAATCCTAGACAAAAAGCAAAGATGTGTGCCTGATCACCAACAATTTGTAGGTTATTTAATATGACATCGTGGGGAATACAGAGTTTTTCAAGAAAACCTTTCACAATTTTATCGTTAACCCCAACAATCTCTTGAACGGAATTATCAACAATCTTTGTTTCAGAAGATAATAACCATTTTCTTAGAACCAAAAAATCCTCTAAAGAAAGAGTTTCCCAGAAAAAAGTATAGAAAGGATGAAGGGGCACCCCCAAAATTGACGATATAGTGATTACCTCCTTGGGAGTAGGTCTATTATTAAAAACGTCAGCTAATAAATTCTCAACAGATTGGCTGGAAAAACCTAAGCTATCTGCAGCTTTCTTTAAATCGCCACCAAATTTCTGTTCAATAGCAGCAACAAGCTCTTCACGCCACCACTCCTCAGAGTAGCCTGATGGACGAAGAGTCTTATTGGTATAAAGAAAGTCACCAAAGCCTATGAGAATATCTCCCAGAAACAGTATTTTGTCAATCGATTTTTCTATTGATTTATAGTTCTCGAGAGTAACACGCACAACGGAGCCATTTTTCAGCCGTACCACAGGAGGCTCTATACTATCAACGGGAACAACAATTCCACCTTTTCCAGGACCCTCTAAACGAAGCTGAGTCCCAGCAGCAAGAAAGTTTTGAACAACAAACATCGTCACCGGATGAATCCCAACCGCCGCAAGACCAGTATTCCTAGACCGACCATAACGAAGCCTAAAACCTCCATTCCGAGAAGGAAACGAAAAGATCGGTCGACCAGCAATAACATCAGCCATAAATCCAGATTTCTTCTTCTTCGAAAACTCTTTTAGTTTTCCAAGCCATTCCCAGCCATCAATCCCAAGCTTCTCAATAGTTGTAACTACTTTTGCAGCTCGTCCTACAATTCCATCATTTACTACTCTGAGGGCGCCTCCTCGAACATTATTGGTTTCAATTCGAGGCAGATTCCTATAAGACGAAACCTCCACTGGATCAGACTCTGTGCCAGTAACCTCCACAGGAATCTGGGGAAGAGCTTTTCGTAACTCTTCATCAGAAATATGATACTGAAAGCGCGCTATAGTCCGCTCAAATAGCCGAATTTCTTCGATAAATCGACCGATCTCATCTTCGGTTGGCTTATATCGGTCCAGATTAAGGAGACGCCGAATATGATCCCCAACAATTATTGTTAATGCCTGTTCGGTACCCCCCGCTGAACGTATTGGTCCAGCATAATAAATCGCCAAATAATTTGTTCGATCATTATTAGCCTTGATTTCCACACGGGCAATACCCTGTATAGGAGCGGCTGTTATTCCTTCAGTTAATATTGCCAACGCAGTTCTCATCGCTTGCTCTGCTGCCTCACGATCATCCATAGCACCAAAGGAGCCATCAATTATTTGCTCAGTAATTCTGAAGGCAATAGCCTCTCGGGAAACATGTTTCTCGGCTAAATCACGAATACTTTTAGCAACCCCGGATGGTCCCACTAAGCATTCCACTAGCTCAGCTAAATCCTTTGCAACTTCAGGTTCAGGAAAAAGAGCAGGATCCAGCCCTTTTTTTCGGGCTTCTCTAACAATAGAATATGTGTTCGCAAGAGTTTTTTCCAAGCCATCAGTGTACTGTTTGTACTCGTCGCTCATCGGGATCATCAAATTCTGCCTCCTCACATAAGTCATATAACCCGAGGTATTGAGCTTTTCTAAAAAAGAGAGTTCTCGAAAAATAATTGAGATAAGGTTCGGTCAAAAGGTCGTTTGTTATTTTTGGATTTTCATGTTATTTACTAGTTCGGTTATCTTGCTTTTTCCTTTGCTTTCTTCTAGAACATTACCAGTAACAATTATACTGGCACCAGCTTTCACGACACGTTTCACCTGTTCACCAGTCCGTATTCCACCACCCACAATTAGAGGGACGTCAGTTACAGCTTTAACTGCACGCACCATATCTGCAGGCACAGGGTTTCCAACTCCAGAACCAGCCTCTAGATAGACAAATCTCATACCGAAGTATTGGGCCGCCAAAGCATGTGCAGTAGCAAGCTCAGGTTTACTATAAGGAATAGGGGCAGCCTTTCCCACAACACTAACCGTGCCGCCGTCTCCGACTGTGATATATCCTAGAGGAATAGGCTCTAAACCAAATTTTTGGATAATAGGAGCCCCTAGGATTTGAGCGCCTACAAGAAAATAGGGGTCTGTAGAGTTTAGAAGGGACATGAACCAGATAGCGTCAGCATATCTAGTTATTCCAGTGACATTATTAGGAAAAAGAATTATGGGAATTTCCACAGAATCTTTCAAAGCCTTTGTAACATCATCCAGATGTGAAGGCGAATCAGATGTTGAGCCTCCCACCATAATAGCAGCAGTATTGCAGGACTCGGAATCTCTAGCAATATGAGAAGCAGACTCTGGAGTGACCTTTTCTGGGTCAATAAGGGTCATATGAATGGTTCCTTCTTCCCTAATTTTCTCTAGAAGATATTTTTCTACGCAACCAACCATCTTGATCACTTAACTAAGCTGCTAATCTTGAATAAAAAAGGTCTGTAAACTGGCAGTATATGTCAATCTCTCTAAAAGCAGGTCTAGTATCCAATTCTTCTGTTAATTCACAGCTACCACAACGAACCTTAGCACGTTCACCGCCAGGATATATCTCGACATTGATTGCTTGTTTGCCGCATCGAGGACAAAGATATACAGTAGGCAACTTCTTTTTAGGCATATGAACGACTTTTCTTCTCCTTCTGCCCATTTTAAAGCCCCAGTAGCATTGAATCAGTTTAATCCAAGAATAAGATCTTGTTTGGAAAATGTAATTCAACATTAGCTTAAATATTTGTCCTAAAAACACAGAATAAAGCAACAAAAGAAAGAGAAAAATTGAACAAAAAGACAAAATCAAGAAATAAAAAATGGGAATAGTGAGGACCTTAAAAATATATTATGAAAATGAATCATATTTATGAAAAAATTAGATAATGGTAATTTTATTAAAAATAGTTATTAATTTATGCAGAGACATAATCTTGGAGAAATTAGTTGCTCATATGATTGTATCAAAAAATTCATGCAATAAACTTTCAGGTCAGTTTAAACTAAAGGCTGTAGAATGTGCAAAATCTTTAGATGTGCAGCTACAAAGAAAAATGTCTCGATCCACCCAAGGAGCATTAAGTGATCTATAATCTGTGATATCATAAGTATCACAAAAAATAAACATCCTCAAAATATATTACGGCATAAAAGCTCAAAAAAAGCTCTAAACATAAAAACAGCCCAAAAACGACTTATTACTGAGTGGTGATATTACGTGACGTCACACGTGATTCTGTGATAATCACACGTGATATTGTACCTCTGCTTTAGAAATCACAATTATCACATCTCAACAGTTATAGAAAGGAGGGAAACAAAGGTGCATCACTAACAAGTAAGACTTGAAGTGAAATAACGACTGTAGTGAGAGGGAAAAAATTTCAGAAAGTGTACAAAACAAAAGCCAAAAAAACACATGTTGTTTATTGGCGCATCATATATTACAATCAACTGTATCATAGTGGTAAAAGATAAAGTATATTGTAAAAATATTATCATTGATTGTGTATATCAACTATTTTCTATAATAGTTTTGCATGATCTAAAATAATGTTTTTATGGGTGAGCATGGTATACAAAAATGTATCCTTTGGAGAAGGGGTTGAAAAGCAAAACTTGAAAACCAAGGAAAAAGCCCAAAATTGGCTAAATTACTCTTTAAGTGACCCGCTAGTAAAAATACTCTCAAAAAATAGCAATCTAACAAAAATACAGCTAGAAACGTTATTAATTGATGTTTTAGCTGAAAACATGTTCGAAAGGGGCTTAAAATACGACGAAAAAGCCAGATTACGAATTTTAGCCGTAAGTAGGGGCGCATTTAACAGGACTTTAAGACAGGCCAGACATAATGTAACACAGTCAATTTACACAATTTTGTTACTTGGATATCTAGGAATTCTTGAAGAAATCAGCCTAGAACCATATCTAGAGGCTGCAAACAAGCTTAAAAAATACGTAGACACCCAAAGAGAATCGGTCAAAAAGAAACCAAAAGAAGAACACATCAGAATGGTAGCACAACTCCACGAAGAACTCAAAAACAGCCTAGAAGAAATTTCTAACCCACGAAGAATGTCAAAAAGACCGTGATATCACAAATCACAACCAATTTATCACAAAAAATACAATCAGTTTCTACCAAAACAAGACGGCATACAAGAAAGGCATAAGATCACAATAAAGAAAAAACAGCCAGAACAAAAACCGCAATTTAACCGTTTTTTTAAAAATAAACCGATTTTATGAATTTTAAGTTTTAAAAAGGTCAAAGGCAAGAAGAGATAAACATATAACACAATCACAAAGCAGGAAGAAGACTGAGACCCGATTAAAAGCGATTTGTGAGGTGTGATGTCACGATTATCAAAGGTGGGAAAACATTTAAGTTTACTTATATACTAGTGTGATGTGTGATTCCGAATGCATATCACAACATATCACGCTGAAATCACATGTGAGGTGTATAGGTAATGGTTTCAGAGATTATGCTAGTAACAACGACAATATTGCTTGTGGGAACGATTGCAGCATTGTTTCTGTATTACAGAAGGATAGCAGGTCTACGCCAAGAATATTATAGTGCAAAAAATGTTGTGAATGATATAGTATTGAGTGTGGATGACCAATTCAGGAGACAAAAAAATAGGGTTCTTTTTATTGTCCAAAAAATGGAAAACGTCCTGTTAGAGAACAAAAAAGTTGAAGAAAAAGTAACTGATTTGACTAAAGCAATAAGCGAGACTCCACAGATTGAAGAGAAACTTTCTGTAAAAATTGAGGAAATGCGCAGTGAAGTTGAGGGAATAAAAGTCGCTCAGGATAACGTCATGAAGAAACTTGTTGAGATAGAGAAAATAAAAAGAGAACCATATGTTTCCGAAACAAAGATTGAAGCAGCTATTCCAATAAGAAAAGAGAAAGCATTGGATCCATTAACTGAGACCGAGTTGATGGTCCTTGAGACAATAAACAAAGAAGGGGACAAGACTGCCCCTGAAATCCGCGAAAAAATTGGACTCACACGTGAGCATAGTGCTCGCCTAATGAAGAAACTATACAAGGACGGATACCTAGAAAGGGACACACATAAAATGCCATATGTCTACCGACTAAAAGATGAGATGCAGAAGATATTGAAGAAAAGGGAAGCCGGTGCTTCTTAGGACGATTCTTCAGAGGTTAGAGATTTTCCAACAGCCTTGAGTCGTTTTAGTTTAGCATCCATTTCAGATAGATGTTCTGAAGGAGCCAATTGGTAGTCAACTTTTTCTCTAGTTTTCAGGTAATCAGGGTAATGAATGACTTTTATAGGAACAGCAAACCGAATCTGTGGCTCTGAAATGAGCAATGCTTCCCCAATATCCAGCATCTTGATTTCTGTGTCACTGTATTCCATGTAAGGCGTGTTTTGGGTAAGATAGTCTCGGTCTCGCTTCAATTCAGTTTTCATTATAACTTTGGTCCAAAGCTCAGCAAACACATCACGATTGATCTTGGAAGGTCTAGGGGTTACTGCATTTAGCCCAACTCTGTATTTTCGGTAACGTAAGGGCAATGTCTGAAAAGATTGTTTTATGTATTTCAGGATCAAGAAATTCGTGAGCTTCTTCAAGCGTAATCAGAAGAGTTGGAAGTTTTTTCCAAGCTTCAAAATTGTTTTCCCAAGACTGTTTATAGTGTTGCGCAACATTTGTTGCTGTGAGGCACGTGACATTTTGTTGTTCTTCAGAAGTTAAACCAGAAATATCGATAAGACAGGTTATTCCCTTGCTTAGGTTCTGTACAACATCCTCTATGAAGTTATAATCAGAAGGAGGATAAAGATGTCGTGGAAGGTCAGAAAGCCTACTCATAAGAGCACTGATAACATTTTTTTGATTATAATTAATGACCCTTCCAACTCCAGAATAGCCTTCTTGCCGATATACTTCAAGTGATTGCTCAACCCAACATTTTCCAAGTTGTTCATATAGCCTTCGAGCAACCCTGATTTGAGGTCGTCCGATGTCAGGAAAAATTGTCCATAAACGCCCAGGAGTAAGAGTCCTCAAACCAATACACAACTTACCATCTCTGGCTGAATAATAACGAACTTTACTATGAAAAAGAGGGTGATCACCTAAACCACTCTCTGAACCAATGTCTTTACCCGATAATAATTGACCAGCAAAATCAAAAATAAGTCCGACTGTTTCAGGGTTATCAATTATGCGAGCGTTTAGAATAAGTTCAGTGTTTGTTTTTCCAGAACCAGTCATTCCGAACATACCCATCATTTTTGGGATTGCTTTAGCATTAAGACCCACGATACCCAAAACTTCCTCACCTGAACGAAGGCGCCCAATCTCTAATTCACCTGAAAGCCGCAAAACTGAATAGTCTTCTTCATTTATTGTGTAAACCTGATCCATATAGTTGGGATTAAAGGTTGGCGAACGAATATTCCCAGCATTACTCTCAAGCAACAAGACCGCATCGACATGTCTAAAGCTTGAATAAGGTCCAAAGGACTCTTTTCCCTCAGCTTCTCGAAGCTGCTCATTAGTCTTTAGCGTAGAGGAACTTCCAGCATCTACAACACGCGCATAAAAACTTCGAGTCTCAGAATTGATCCGAACAATCTGACCAAAAGATAACGTTACTCCTTGATTCAGGAAAAAAGAGACTGTGTCTCCTTTAACTTCTCGAACAAATCCGACTGGTTCATATTCTGTCAAAGTTCTCATCGCCCTCAAAAAGGTTTGATAATCCATGTATTTTGTCAGCAAAGCTGCAGGAAAGCTCTTCCATACGAAGAGGCTCTAAGATTCCTGCAGTAGCCAACTCTTTTTCGATTAAATCATAATACTCTAGAAGTTTTGAGTTTGACGCTCCAGAAAATTCATGAGCAAGCCAAAGTGTAACAGGATACCCCAAACATCTAGGATCTTCAGAAAGCGAAGTAAGGGGAGAAAGCAGCTCGGAGATATCTCCTGAAGTTGGGTCCATTATATCACAACGAAAGATGTGTTGGCTGTCTTCACATAGCTTCACAAGAGATATATCCCCGTACAGATGGTCAGCCATGTTCGCTGTTTTTACAGGATGGTAAACCCAAAGAGGGAAAGATGTAAGTATACTTGTTGACGCCATAAAATCTCTTCCTTTCTCATCACACAACATGGGAGACTGCTTACTCACAGCAAGAAGATTAACTTTTTTACGAAGAGCCTCTTCGTATAACGAAGTATGGAACCCTCGTTTTCCACCAAAAAAACTCGCACCATCCAACAAAACATAATCTCCTTCACCTACAAGAAGAGTTTTCCCCTCTTTTGTTAAAGTCCCAGTAGACTCTTCGTGAAGAAGATTCAAGGCCATTTCACTTTCTAGTTGTAATCGTCGATCAATCAAAAAGTTTGAACGGTAACGCCGGTCTCCTACTGCACATACGATGCTTTCATCATAATTCCACTGTACGTCACGATTCTCTACTGAGGCATATGCAACGCGCATCAGGTAAATACCCCAATTATGGGCTCGTTTCAAGGTTCGAGTTGAACAATCTACCGCGAAAAACCTTGAGTTAGATTTTTTCATTTTTTTCAAAGATGTGAATTTTTTGATGTCTGGTCTTGTGACAATCAATGGTTGTGGTTTGACATCGCTAAAACCTATTTGGCGCCCTTTGTCAACATATGATTTGAGCTTAGTTTTAAGTTCATTTAGGTTTCTCTGAAGGTTACTCATATGACCGCGTTCTCCTCAAGGAGTCACAAGTAGTATCAAGTATCCTAACAAATTATGTTATTTATTATCTTCCGTTAACCTGATAGTTTGAAATTGCAGTTACGAGTCTGTAACGTAACTGGTTTGAAGAACCTCGTCTAAGGAAAAAGCCTCTATCTGATAGACGAGACAAATAAGTTGAGATTGTACTCAACCGAATTGGTTCATTAAACTGCTTTTCATACGCCGACTGTAGGTCCTTTGAAGAAAACCATCCAACTGGATAGCTCTTTTCTGCAACTAAACGAACCTTTTGTATTTTAGGCATTTCAGACGCTGACTTCTGCAACTTAGCATTAACAGTTGGCATTCCTCCCAAAAGTTCAACCAAATCAAGTAAACGAAGAGCCTTATCTCGCGTAACTTGACCTTCAAAAGTAATCGTATAACGATCCCCACCATTGAAGATTTCTACACGCATTTTTTTGGCAGGCATGCTGTACACCAGTTACGAAAGTGTTCACTAGTTACGACTTCACAAGTTATAGGCATTGTGGTTAAATTTGCAAAAATAAAAAGCCTAAAAATAGCCTTAAAAGCTAAAATATTTAAAATTTGCAGTTTTCTAGCTTCACAAGCTTCACTATTGTTCACGTTTACAAAATCAACAAACAAAAAGGAATGGTTCTTATTTTCCAGTAGAAACCAAGGGGTAACCTTTTCACTAAAAACAGACCAGAAATGAAGATTTTTCTGAAAAATAGATGTATTAAACTGAAGGTTTCCTTTTTGATTCACAGCAATTCACAAGGAAGTAAACGAAGAGTTTTACAAGGAATAACTAGGAGGCTCTTCGTAAGTTTCAATACTATTGTGTCTTTGAAGATACAGACAAAGTAACATATCTGTTTTTACCACAGACCCCTTTGTTTCCATTGTACCAAAGAAAAGAGTCCAGAGTCCAAATTACAACTTTAAGTTAAGAAATTATATGGTTAACTCTAATTTTTTTGATGAATATTAATAAATAATGAATTCTAAGATAATTCCCGTGAGATTCTTTTTTATAAAAATATTATACTCGTAAAAAATGATTCTTTTTTTGTCTAAACTCCAGATTAACCTTAATTTTTCCATGAGAAATATAGGGGTGCGAGACCAGTAAACATGTCTTCAAAACTACAAATAACCTAAAACTTATTTTATCCCGAAAGTTTTGTTCCCCTTTAGCTTTTTGTGCAAATTGTCTACTTTTTTTTATGACAGTTCTTATGTACTCGAACTACAATCGAGGCAATAATTTCACACCATCTAAAGGAGCCTGCCAGAACTGACAGAAATTGACACACTTGACGATGTTTTCGACCGTTTTCTCAGTAATACATGCATTTTCAAGGACCGAGAAGTATTAAGGCATGACTACATCCCAAACAAACTTCCACACCGTGACAAACAAATTCATTGTCTAGGCGGAATTGTTGCTCCAGTCTTGCGAGGTTCACCATGCTCAAACGCCTTTATTTATGGCAAAACAGGAACAGGAAAAACAGCAGTCACAAAATATGTTCTAAACAAGCTTTCTTCCAAAGCATACGAGCTAGGAGCCCCAATTGGAGTTTGCTATGTAAACTGCCGCCTGGCTGGCACAGAATATCGTGTCCTATCCAATTTGTGTGAAGCTCTAGATGTAAAGGTTCCATTTACTGGTTTAGCTGTAGGAGAAGTCTTTGACAGATTCAAACAAGGTCTAGACCAGCAAAGAAAAGTATTCATTGTTGTCCTTGACGAAATTGACGCTTTGATAAAAGCTCGTGGAGACACACTGCTTTATGAATTAACCAGAGTTAATGAGACTCTTCGTCACGGTCGAACTTGCATCATAGGAATCTCAAACGATCTACGATTCAAAGAATTTTTGGACCCACGCGTTTTAAGCTCATTGAGTGAAGAAGAAATTGTTTTCAGACCTTATGACGCAACCGAATTACAAGACATTCTCTGGAGACGTACTCAAATAGCCTTCTCTGAAGGAGCTCTACTCGATAGCGCAGTAGCCTTATGTGCTGCACTTGCCGCCGCAGAACACGGTGATGCACGACGTGCTCTGGACTTACTTCGTGTTGCAGGCGAACTTGCAGAACGACAAGGCGTAGACACTGTTACTGAAGAGCACGTGAGAGAAGCAGAAAAACGTGTTGAGCATGATAGAATCGTAGAAGTTTTGGAGAATCTTCCAGTTCACTCAAAATTGGTTTTGTGTAGCGTCTACTTACTGGGCAAAACAAAGTTAAACTACACAATTACTGGAGACATTTACGGAATATATTGTGAACTTTGCGACCAAACAGGTCTATCACCATTAACTCAAAGGCGGGTGAGTGGCTTGATAAGTGAATTAGACATGATTGGTTTATTGAATGCACGCGTTGTAAGTATGGGTCGACATGGACGGACTAAAAAAATTCGCTTGGGCATAGGACGCGGTCTTATCAGAAACGTTTTTTCTAACAGTGACCGTTTCAGTGAACTACTAAAATATGTCCCAAACTGCCTTGAAAGCCGATAATTCTTTGTTTCTCTTTTTATGTTCACCAAGGTTGTGTAAAATCTATTGTCGAAATCATAGATGTTTGAAGATTTACAAACGGAACGATTCCGGGAGTGGGCATAAGCCCCATCTTTTGTTGAAAGTCAGTTTGTTCTTGCCATGCTCCAGAGTTCACGATAAGTGTTCCCTTATGTCTATTACATTTCATTATGTGGACATGCCCTGCATGAAAGATGTCTGGGGTTCTTTCTATAACCATGAAATCTCTTTTTTCTGGGGATATAGGGGTTCTTTCTCCATAAATTGGTGCAAGATGCCTGCTCTGTAACAACAGTTTCATTGATTTGTCTGGTGTATCAAAACTGACATTTGGAGCAACAGCAGCTATGTCATCCAAACTTCGTCCGTGAAATAGAAGCAATTCAACTCCATGAAGTGTAACAGTTGACGGATTCCCCAAGGAGTATATGCTTCGTGACTCTAGCAGTGGTTCTGCGTAGTCTTTTGGGATTGCAGGTTGCGGTAATGCTTTTCTAGATGCATCATGGTTTCCCGGTATCACTATTATTTCAATGTGTTCAGGAACCTGTTCTAGAAGTTTTGCGGCTGCCTGATATTGTTCGTAAATATCCGTTATCGATAAACTTTCCAGCTGCCCTGGGTATATTCCTATCCCGTCGACAATATCACCTGCTATTACCAAATATTTGGTGTGACTAGCGATTTCTCTGAGTTTTTCGTTGCCTCTTTCTCCTTTTAACCAGCTTAGAAACCTGTTGAATTCTTTTTCCATGAACTTGTCGCTTCCAACATGGATGTCAGACATTAATGCTGCATAGACTGGAATTGGAGCTTTGCGGGGTGTTTTTTGAGGAAGTTCTGGTAAAATGAAGTCTTTTGCAATAATTAGGTCATTGTTTCCTTTTATCGCATTTACACAGATAACTTGGTCTAAGAGCAGAGAATGTGCTTTCGCCAAAATTTCCTTACTTAACTTGGGAGATACAAGTACCGTAGCACTTGCTTCCAAGTCCTCAATTTTTATAAATAGCCTTTCTTTAGATTCGATCTTTTCTGTAACCATACCTATAATGCTAACTTTTGATTTGGTTGGCGATTTTAGGGCAACCGAAATAGGTATGGCACTTTTTACGTCCATTCTTTTCTTAAGAATTTTCTTTAATCTTTCAAACCTATCCTTGAAATATCCCAGATATTCGTTGATAGAGCCTGTTGTACATATGTTGTCTGTCGGGTCCACCACAACCTTAACTTCGCTATCAACATCCTTTGCATACGGTCTAAAAGTCCTCCTTGACCCAACATTGCCTATCTCCGAATCAATTTGTAGAGACTCCTCGCTGCACGGCTCTATTTTCATTGTCTCAAGAAAGCCTCGGTTTATAAAAAGAGGCTTTTGTGGCAAATCCCTAATTTTTTTTACAGCCTCTTCCATTAAATAGAGGGGATCTTCTTTCTTTGCTACTGTATTCAAGAATTCAAAAGCTTCTTTGTCTAGTTGAAATCCAGACTCTATTGTGAAGGAAACGGCTTTTTGTAGCCTTTCACCCTCACTCATGATTTCTTCCTCGTTTAATTCCCTCTATTGAAACCGTAATATGTGCTTCGTATCCTATTAATCATGTTATTTCCCCCTCAGGCACCATATTGTTCCTAGTTTTGGATGTCTATACTAGTTAGAACATTCTTCTATCCTTCAAATGTTTTCTAGTTAACTCTTAATAATTCGTATTGCTTTAAACTAAATTTAATATTCCTTTGAGGATTCAAAGATGGACCTTCGCAAGATTCAGAAAACTAGCAGCGGAACATTTTTTGTCTGCTTGCCAAAAGCTTGGGCTGAAAAAAATGGACTTGATCGCGGTACACACGTTTCTATTACAGAAACCGCAGATGGAACACTTGTTATTAATCCAAAATATGATGTGGAACGAAATCCTCAAGTAGCAGTAATTACGCCCTCTCCCCTACTTGACCGCTTAATCATTGAGAAATATTTGTTAGGTTATGACATCATTCAAGTTGAAGCAAAAGACAGAATAAGCCCATTAGACCGCGAACGGGTAAAACATGCCTCAACCCAGTTGGTTGGTCTCGAAATTGTTGAAGAAAATCATTCAAAAATTGTTATGCAATGCCTCTTAGAACCATCTACATTTCCGCCACAAAAAATACTTCGAAGAGAATACTCTATTGTTTCCGGAGTGCACCGTGATGCTGTAACAGCCCTTCTTGAAGGCGACCAAGAATTAGCTAAAAATGTTGTAGCAAGAGACAACGAAGTTAACCGCTTATACTTCCTTTTGGTACGCATTCTTCGAACAGTAATTCAGAATCCGGGATTAAGTGAAAAACTCGGAATTTTACCAATAGATTGCTTAGATTACCGTTTAGCTGCGAGCTTAGTTGAGTCTATAGGCGATTATGCTGCTTCCATAGGTGAGATAGTTATCGATTTAGCTGGTGCCAAAATTCCGAACAATCTTTCAGACCTTATTCTTCAACTTCACAAAACAGCCTATGAAGCGCATGAAAATGCGATTAGCGCAGTATTCTATCATGATGTTTCAATTGCAGAGTCTGTGAGAGCTGAAAGAGAAAAAGTTGATGCCGTTTTTCACGAAATTGAAACATCTATCCTCGATCTTCCTGCCGAGATTGGACAGCACCTGCTTGCTATTGCCTCTTCCATAAATCGAATTTACGACAACAGCTTAGACATCGCAGATCTTGTTATGCCAAAGCTTCCGTGATATGTTTAAATTACTAATATTCCTTCTAATTTTTTAGGAAGTAGTGTGTGGCAGAATGGAAGAAAAAGCCCTAATTGAAAATATTAATGAACTTAAAAAGAAAAAAAATGCCGTAATTTTAGTCCACACATACCAAAGACCGGAAATCTATAAAGTAGCTGACTTTATTGGTGACTCCTATGGCTTGAGCAAAAAAGCAACAGAAGCAGATGCAAAAATTATAGTTTTTTGCGGCGTTGATTTCATGGCTGAATCCGCGTACATTCTAAATCCTGACAAGACTGTTTTGATTCCTACAAGGATGGCTAATTGTCCCATGGCTGCTATGGTAGATGTTGAAGGTTTACGTGAACTGAAGAAGAAGCATCCTAAAGCTGCTGTTGTAAGCTATGTTAATACAACGGCTGATGTAAAAGCCGAATCTGATATTTGTTGCACCAGCGCAAATGCAGTTAAAGTTGTCAACTCTTTAGAAGAAGACGAAATAATATTCGTGCCCGACTCCAATCTAGCACATTACGTTATGAAAAATACAAAAAAGAAAATTATTCCTTGGACTGGCTGGTGCTATGTTCACAAAAAATTTTCTCCTGAAGGACTTGCCCACGCAAAAGCTACACATCTAGATGCAAAAGTTCTTGTTCATCCTGAATGTGTACCCGAAGTTGTTGACCTAGCTGACGAAGTTTGTAGCACAACTGGAATGATGGACTACGTGAAACATAGTCCAGACAAAAAGTTCATCGTGGCTACGGAAATTGGTCTAATAGAACGATTAAAACTTGAATTTCCAGAAAAAATCTTTTATCAAGCCCCGCCTGGTGGGACATGTCTTCAAATGAAGAAGATTACTTTGGAGCTTATTTTGGATTCTCTAATTAATGAACAGTTTAAGGTCATGGTTCCAGAAGATATAAGGGTCAGAGCTAAAGAGGCTCTAGATAGAATGTTAAATGTGGCTTGACCTCTTGGATAGGCAAAAACTTGTTGAACGAGCTTACCAAAAAGGAAACAAACTCAATCTAAACAATGATACCTATATTGCTAGGTTGAATGCTTTTTTTGAAAAAGAATATCTTGATGACATTGGAGACGGCGATGCAACTAGCAAAGCGATTCTAACAAAAAATGAGCCAAAAAAAGCTGTCTTGAAAGCAAAAGCATCAGGAATCATAAGTGGGCTTGAAGAAGTAAGCTGGTTTCTTCGAAAACATAGGTTAGACGTAAAACGTCACAAAAAAGATGGCAATGAAATTTTTAATGGAGATATTATTCTGGAGATTCAGGGCGGACAAAAAGACATCTTGGCGACAGAACGAATAGCCTTGAATGTTTTACAACGAATGTCTGGAATTTCCACAGAAACAAGGCGCTTAGTTGACTTGCTGAAAGACTATAACACTAGAATAGCTGCAACCAGAAAAACACTTTTGCGTTATCTTGACAAGAAAGCTGTCTTTTTGGGAGGTGGTTTAACTCATCGTTTTGGGCTCTGGGATTCCATTCTGATTAAAGACAATCATCTTGAAACATTAAAACGGGAATTCAAAGAAGATTATATTGAGGCTGCAATAGCCCGTGCCTCAGCATTTTCAAATAAGGTTGATTTCATAGAAATTGAAGTCACATCAACCGAAGATGCCTTACGGGCGGCAAGGAGCTTTAAAGGTTTGATTTTTAAAATTCCATGTGTTATAATGCTTGATAACATGGCTCCTTCAATGATTGATGGGACCCTTGAGACTCTTCGTGAAAACAATCTTTATGATTTTGCGCTTTTGGAAGCTTCAGGCGCCATAACACCAGATAACATACAAGAATATGCAAAAACTGGCGTCGATGTTATTTCTCTGGGGTACTTAACCCATTCTGTTCATGCTTTAGATATGAGCTTGGAGATGACGCTTTGAACACTGATTTTTTAGTTGTCGGAAGCGGCATAGCAGGTTTGAATTTTGCCTTAAAAACAGCCAAATATGGAAAGGTAACAATTGTCACAAAAAAAGAAATAATGGAATCCAATACCAACCTAGCTCAAGGTGGTATAGCTGCTGTAACACAAAAAAGCGATTCAATTGAACTGCACATCGAAGACACTCTAACTGTTGGTTCTGGTTTATCCAACAAGCGGATAGTAAAACTTCTTGCGGAACATGGTCCAGAAGCAATCAGGAATCTGCTATCTTTTGGGGTAAACTTTGACAAAAAAAACAATAAACTTCACCTGACAACCGAAGGCGGACATAGCATGGCACGAGTACTCCATTCTGGAGACTCGACGGGCAAAGAAATAGAACAAACAATGACAGAATGTGTCCGTGAAAACAAAAATATCAAAGTTTTCGAAAACTGTTTTGCAATAGATCTTATTATATCTCAACAAAAATGTGTTGGTGCAAAAATTTTAGACATAAAGAACAGAGCTGTCTGTGACATCTTTGCACGGGTAACAATATTGGCTACTGGTGGAATCGGCTACATTTACCAGAATACGACAAATCCTGAAATTGCTACTGGCGATGGAATAGCTATGGCCCTACGGGCAGGGGCTACAATTGAAGATATGGAGTTTGTGCAGTTTCATCCTACTACTCTGAACAAGCTGGGTGCGCCTCATTTTTTGATTTCTGAATCTCTTCGTGGCGAGGGTGCGATTCTAGTAAATGAAGCTGGGAAGCGATTCATGCTAGATTATGATAGTATGGGAGAGCTTGCTCCCCGAGATATTATATCCAGAACCATATTTAATGAACTCAAGAAGGGATCCGTTTATTTGGACATTCGCCATAAAGGAAAGAATTTCATTTTGGATCGTTTTCCAATGATTTACCAAGAATGCTTGAAGTATGACATAGACCTTACAGAGGATTTGATACCTGTTTCTCCAGCAGCGCATTATATCTGTGGAGGAATTAAAACAAACGAGTACGGAGAAACTTCCGTGGAAAATTTGTTGGCTTTTGGTGAATGCGCTTGCACAGGAGTGCATGGAGCTAACAGATTGGCGAGTAACTCTTTGCTAGAATCTGTTGTTTTCTCTTCTCTGGGAGCAGAAAAGGCAAAAAATTATCTCAAGAACGAAATCGATGCACCTTTGCAACAAAAAGAAACAGTCTCTAACATAGAAACTCAGGAACTTGATTATCTTAAATCAGACTTAAGAAAAGCAATGTGGGACTACGTTGGAATAATCCGCAACGAAGAACAAATGGAGTTTATGCTCAAAAAACTGGAACATCAAAACACAAGATTAGCTACAATTGCCAAAAATGGTGTAAATACACGCGTTCTTGAACTAAAAAATATACTAACAGTATCAAATCTGGTCACAAAAGCTGCATATATCCGAAAAGAAAGTCGAGGAACCCATTTCAGAGAAGATTATCCAAAAACTGACGACAAAAATTGGCTAAAACACATCTGTTTTGAACAAACAAATCAAAAACTTCATACCTGCTTCACTTGACGGTTCTTTTGTTGCTATGCGAAAGTGCTTTTAAGCGGCAGCAATCTCTACTTTTTTGGTTGCCGGGGTGACAGAGCGGTAATGTGCCGGTCTCGAAATGACTCCACATGAGTTAGAAGATAACCGGTGGTGCTATGCGCCACAAGGGTTCAAATCCCTTCCCCGGCGCCATTCATTTTCAAATAATTATAATCGTGACTTCTTTTTCGGCTTTCGTTTAAGTTCTGTTCCGCAGACCTCGCATGACTTGAATTTGTAATCAGGAGGGTATTTGTGGTAGCAGGCAGGGCAGGTACAGAATCCATTTGAAGCGAAACTTGATTCCGAAAGTCATTAATGACGAGAATTCTACCTCTATTTTGTTAGCTACATTCTGTATAGAATAATCGTCTGTAACAACTAATGGATTTAGACCTTTTTCTTTTAGTTCTAACGCTAACGCCAAAACCTGTAAATCTGCATCCGAGAGATAGCGCATATCACCCACCTTTTTGGAAGCATCCAAAACCTGTTGAAAAACCGACTCTTTTGGACTTAGAATCATAACTTTTCCATTTTCAATTGCTGCGTTGAACCGTATCCATGGCATAGACCCTACAGTGAGTTCATTTTTGACCTCAGGAACCGTGTATTGCTCATTTGGGACTGCAAGCGGGTCATAACCTGCAATAAATGCTGAGGTATCCAGAACTATCGCTTTTTCTTTCAAGAGCTTTCCCCATCTCTGCAGACATTCATTATGAAAAATGGGATTACTTGCTATTTTACGTTGCTAGCATCTGGCTGTTTATTGCCTATTTTAGGCGATAGATTATTAACGAAGAAATGTGTGAAATTCTTCTATCAGGAGAACTGGATAATATGAGTAAACCTATGGATGTGGGTGAACTAAAAGTCGGCAGCTACATAATCATAGACGGTGAACCATGCAAAATAGTAAGCTACAGTAAATCAAAGCCTGGAAAACATGGCGCAGCAAAGGCGCGCATCGTAGCCATAGGCGTTTTTAACGAAGCAAAAAAAACTATCGTAAAGCCAGTGAGTGCACAGGTTGACGTTCCTATCCTCGATAAAAACACTGGTCAAGTCATCGCCTTGTTGCCTTCGGCTGTTCAGTTAATGGATTTAGAAACTTACGCAATGACTGAAGCACCATATCCTGAAGACGAAGACTTGAAAGCTAAATTGGCTACTGGTGTTGAAGTTGAGTACTGGCAAATTCTGGGACGAACCAGAATAACCCGCACAAAGGGTTAACCCTCTTTTCTTTAGCCAGAACCTTTCTGGTATAGGTAACTACCTTTTTAAAATGCTAATCACAACTTTAGTACTACAATTGTGGCGGATAATATTTGAAGCGCGTAAAACATATACAACTAGGCAATAGCTTAACTGTCGGCGCCCTTGTTTCCGAAATGAATAAATGTGGAGTTCTTGGTGCCGGAAACATCGGTAAAGCAGCAGAGATTGTAACAGAAATGTTCAGTGACCCTGATTATACCGTATTTTTGACTCTGGCTGGTCCTCTAGTGCCTGGAGGAATGCGGCAGATAATACGGGATCTTATCGAGCAAGAATATGTTAATGCGATTGTAACAACTGGCGCAAACATGGTTCATGATATGGTGGAATCGCTTGGGCACCGTCATTGGATCGGAACCTTTCTTGCAGAAGATGAAGAACTTAAAGACAAGGACATTGGACGAATAGGCGATATTTACATTGAACAGAACGCCTTCAAAAGTTTAGAAGACTGGATATACAAAACTCTTGAAAATATACCTGAAAAAAAGAGAGAACGAATATCCACCACCGAGCTTCTTTCTGAAATCGGGAAAAACATCACTGACCCCAATTCCATACTCGCCACTGCAGCAAAAAAACGAGTCCCCATCATAAGCCCCGGAATAGTGGATTCTATAGCTGGCTTTCACATGTGGATGTATGGCCAAGACAAAAAATTGAGAATAGATCCACTTCTTGACACCCACACAATCGTGGACATTGTTTATGATGCAAAAAAAGTAGGAATGATAATCTTAGGAGGAGGCTGGCCAAAACATTATGCGCTATTTGCAAACACCTTCAGAGAAGGCGTGGACCGTGCAATCCAGATTACCATGGACCGCCCCGAACCTGGCGGTTTAAGTGGAGCTACATTGAAAGAAGCGATTAGCTGGGGGAAGGTGAAACCTGAAGGAAAAGAAGTAACAGTCATCTGCGACGCTACTATCGCTTTTCCATTGATTATTGCTTCTGCCTTAGAAAAAGTCAGCAAAACTCAGAGCTAACCACGTTTTTGGCAACACTGACCTACGAGAGTCTTTGATGCTGACCTATTTTCATTCATTCTGGAATTCATGAATCTTCTTTCTTGGAAGCCTCAATTCTAAGATGCCGTTTTCACAGGAGACTTTCATTTTTTCAGTGTCAACTTCTACATCTATGCGTCCTTGGCAACGTAGAAACGTAAATTCTCCTCGTCTGTGGCATATGCCCAAATCTGTGAATTGTATTTTTTTCTTCATTTTGGCTGTAATTTCGATAAAGTTTCCGTTAATTGATTCAACTTTTATGGTTTCAGGTTCAATGTTTGGGAGATCAGCTGTGACAATAACTTCTCTGGGGGTTATGAAAATGTTAGAGAGTGCTTGAAGGCAACAAGTTTCTGTATTCCAGCTGGGACCTTCTGCAGTAGCATAGCTCATGAGCTTGTCTGTCAGTGTGTTAAGTTCTTCTAAGTACTCATCAAGTGAACGTAGTTCTGTAATCTTTCGTGGTTTCTTGGACATTAATATCTCCTCATTAAACATATAATGGTGAATCATATTCCTGAGATTTTTGCATACGCTTCATTTCTTGTTGAGTGCGCTTCATCATATCTCTTGCTTTCAATCGAATCTCTTCGCCTTTTTCAAGAAGCTTGGAGGTGTCAACTTTAACATCTGAAATCTTTGACAACTCTTTTAGCGCTATTGCCGCAGCCTGTGGATCCGGGTAATTGTAGAATGATTGAGCTAAAATTGCTATTGATGGAACATTCTTACCGACACTATATCTCATGCTAAGTGCTTGAGGTCCAGCTATATATCCTTCATTTAGGCTTTTCAGCCCATTTTTTGCCAATGTATCAAGCACTTCTTGATTAGATGCAGCAGCAAAAACTTCAGGTTCCTTAATTGATTGTCTATTTTCTACAGGAATTCCTCCCATAGCAATTATTCTCTTGACTTTCTTTGCTTGCCCCCAATTCACTATCTCCCGCATTATAGTATATAGTGCTGGTGCGGGAATAGCCAATTCTGAGACAATTGCAAGGATGTTTTCGTTTCCATATATTCGAAGAGGTGAATGTGGTAATCCTTTGTGTAATACAACTACTGGAGGAAGCAAGTCTGAGTCCATGTAAGCAACCTCCTCTAAATCGAGTTCGGATATAATGTATGATGTTGCTATGAGGCCTACAAGACCCACATCTGGGAGTCCAATTATCATTGTAGTGTCAGTTGATATGGGTTTCGTTTCTACAATTTTCACTTCTTCTAACAAAAACCATTCCCCATTTAGGATATCTTTAACTAAGAGAAAAGAATTATGCTACAAAACTAAATACCTATAAAAGGCAAATTAATTTTTTAAGTGGGAGAAAATCATGGTTCTGGAACGTCTCGGCTCCTCACTAAACGATGCTCTTAAGAAGGTTTTCAAAGCGCCAGTTATGGACGAGAAGACCGTAAAAGAGCTTGTTCGTGACATTCAAAGAGCACTACTACAAGCCGACGTCAATGTCAAGCTAGTTCTTGAAGTTTCGAAAAGAATTGAAGAGCGGGCACTAAAAGAAAAAGTTCCGCCAGGCGTTTCTAGAAGAGAACATGTAGTAAAAGTAGTATACGAAGAGTTAACCCGATTTTTAGGCGAAAAATCTGCCTCAGTGAAAATAGAACCAGGGAAACGAAAAATTCTGATGCTTGTAGGAATCCAAGGTTCTGGAAAGACAACGGCATCAGGAAAATTGGCTAAATTTTTCCAAAAACGAGGTCTAAAAACTGCTTTGGTATGTACTGACACTTACAGACCTGGAGCATATGATCAGCTAAAACAATTGGCAAGCAGGGCAAACATTTCTGTATATGGTGAACCAAACGAAAAGAAATCTGAAAAGATTGCTTTGAGGGGCCTGAAGCAATTCACGGATTATGATCTTGTAATTATTGACACTGCAGGTCGTCACAAGGAAGAAAAAGGCTTGATTGATGAGATGAAACGCCTCGAGAAAGTGATCAAGCCAGATGAAACGATTTTGGTTATCGATGGAACCATTGGGCAACAAGCAGCTTTACAGGCTAAGGCGCTCCACGATGCTACTCCAATCGGTTCTATTTTGGTTTCAAAGCTGGACGGTTCAGCCAGAGGAGGTGGTGCTCTTTCTGCAGTTGCGGCTATTGGTGCGCCGATAAAGTTCATAAGTTCAGGTGAAAAGCTTGGTGATATTGAACAGTTTGTTCCTTCACGTTTTGTAGGCAGACTGCTTGGTATGGGCGACCTTCAGAGCCTAGTTGATAAAGTTCGTGATGCCGAAGTTAAGGTGCCTGAAAAGAAAGTTCGCGCCTTTATGAGCGGAAAATTCACTCTCACAGACATGTATGAACAGTTTGAGTCTATGAAGAAAATGGGTCCTCTGAAGGGTCTATTGAAGATGATTCCAGGAATGAGTTACAATATTCCTGAAGACAAGATGAATTTGGCTGAAGATGCACTCAAACGATGGCGTGTGATAATTCAGTCTATGACGCCAAAAGAGCGAGAGAAACCTAAGATTCTTTCATCGTCTCGAATACGAAGAGTTGCCCGCGGTTCAGGAACCTCAGAGAAAGAAGTAAAGGAACTGTTAACCCAATACAACAACATGAAAAAGATGATGAAAACATTCAGAAGAAAACGGATGCCATTCTTCGGAAAAGGATTGCCCTCGATGTAAGAAATAATTTGGACATATTTGATAAAAAAGAGGAATTTTCGTGAATTTACTTGAAATGGCGCAAGAAATGCTTGAGGCACATCCTTTATGTGACCACTGTTTTGGGCGACAGTTTGCGCTGCTTGGATATGGGCTTTCTGACCAAAAAAGAGGTGAAACACTAAAGCTCTTGCTCACCATGAAAAATCATCAATTAGCACTGTCTGGTGAACAATCGGGCTTTTCAAACCTCAGGATATTGGCTGCAAACGGCTCTTTCGAAATGGCAGCAGAGATACTAAAAAACATGCGAAAACGGTCTAGAAAAAAGACGGAATGTTTCCTCTGTCAAGGTCTCTTCAATAGTGTAGATGTTCTGGTTCAAAATGCCTTGGAAGCACTTGAGACGTATGAGTATGACACTTTTCTTGTTGGTATAGAACTTCCAACTGCGGTTGAGGAGCGGGAGGACGAGTTTAAGGCTCGCTTTGAAGTTGCACATGGCGAAAGTATGAAGAATGAATTCAGTCGTGAAATTGGAAAAAAGATTGTATTTGCATCAAATAAATTGGCTGATTACAAAAAGCCTGATGTTGTAGTGCTTATCCTGCCATTCACTGGAGAAGTCGTCATCCAGTCTAATCCTCTGTATGTTCGAGGGGAATACAAGAAGCTTGTTCGTGATATTCCACAATCAAAGTGGTTCTGCAGAACCTGTAGAGGTGAAGGTTGTTCAAAATGTAATGGGACAGGAAAAATGTATGCTCAATCAGTTGAGGAGATTGTTGCTGAACCTCTTTTAAAGCAAACTGGGGGAGAAGACGTCGCCTTTCATGCCGCTGGAAGAGAAGACGTGGATGCACGAATGTTGGGAACTGGACGACCGTTTATCATGGAAATCAAGCGCCCCAAAAAACGGTTCATTTCCCTTCAGAGCATCACGAAGACTATTAATGAACAATCCCGTGGTAAAGTTGAGGTTTTGAATCTTTGTTTTGCAACTAAAGATGACATTAAACGTTTGAAAAAGGGCGAAGGGTCAACAAAGGTTTACAAGGTTTTTATCGATTTTGATAGAGACGTTTCGGATGGAGAGTTGGCGGCTGCAGCAAAAAAGTTGTCGAAAGCTGTTATTCATCAGCAAACTCCTTTACGTGTTTTGCATCGAAGAGCTGACCTAGTTCGGGAAAAGTACATATATGAGGCGTATCTTAAGAGGTTGGCGCCTAACCGCGCAGAGATGAAAATACGTTGCCAAGGAGGGCTTTATATTAAAGAGTTGGTAAGCGGCGATGAAGGACGAACTGTCCCTAGCATAGCCTCTATTATCAGCGCACAAGCAAAGCCTCTTGAGTTAGACGTTTTGAAAGTTATTATGGAGGAATCTTAAGTTGGGAAGAAAAGCGAAAGGTTACCGTAGAAAAACCCGTTACCTCCTAAAGAGGAAGCCTAGAGAGCGGGGAAAGACAGGACTCAGTAAGGTATTACGCGAGTATGAAGCTGATGAAAAGGTTGTAATCAAACTTGATCCCAGTGTTCATAAGGGTATGCCCCATAGAAGGTTTCATGGAAAAATCGGTGTTGTTGCCGAAAAAAGGGGACGAAGTTACGTCGTTAATGTATCCCAAGGTAATGCAGTTAAAGAAATAATTGTTCGCCCAGAGCACATTACTCCGCATAAGGGGGCATAAATCTTGGCACGAAAGGCTCTGAAGGAACGTACAATCACTGTTCCACAAGTAAAAGAAGCCTTAGAATCTATCGGTGAGGAGCAACTGGACCAGTTTCAACGGCGCTCCCTTGATTATGCCACAAAATTTGCTAAAGTGGAACCTACTGCAGTTGACACTCTGCTAAAGAAGCTTGTTGACGATTTCGAAGTAGACGAAGAAGAGGCTGTTCAAATAATAAATGCTATGCCAGAGAGCATTCAAGAGATTAGAGTGTTTTTGGCTGGGGGTAGAAAGATAATTGAGACCTCAAAATTAGAAAAAATACTGGCTTTTTTGAACAAATATAGAAAAAAGGAATAAAGGACTTTTTCTATCTATATAGCATCTAAACTAATTGTAACCATTTCGGGGGCAGGAAACTTTGGAAAGGAGTGAGAAGAGATACGAAGAATATGCATACGTTTTGGATTATCTTCCTCATGGACGTCCAGGGGCACATCCAGGATACCGAGCAGGCGCACTAGTTCAGGTTGTGGGAGAAGAATACTTCACTTTTCTTGAGGCAATAGCTAGAGAAGGCATTACCCTAAAAACTGCCGACAGAGTCTATGTGGGAAAAGATTCTAGACGAAAAATAACCTACATAATTGGACGCATAAACTATGACGATTTAACATCCAACGCTAAAATGGAACTCTCTGGAACAGTAGAAAAAATAGTGGTTAATCGAGAAAAATGGTTCGTTAACTTCTTTAACACTGCACAGGCAATAACTCCCCGAATGCATGCTCTAGAACTGATTCCTGGCATTGGGAAAAAGTACATGTGGCAGATTCTTGATGAGAGAGAACGAAAACCTTTCCAGAATCTAGAGGATTTGCAGGAACGTGCTAACATGCCTAATCCTTCAAAACTTATTACGCGAAGAATTTTGGAGGAATTGGCTGGCGAGAGCAAATACCGGCTGTTTACGAGAGCTCCCTAGTGGAACACGTTAATCTTCTTAGGTGGGCGAAACATCTTTTTCGCCTTTACGGATTTTTTCCAAAGAAACGTTTTGGTCAAAATTTTACAATTGATTCAGAGCTTTTAGATAGGCTTGTGGCTCATGCTTCTTTGACTAAGGATGATGTTGTCTTAGAAGTTGGGGCTGGTTTTGGTTTTCTGACACCGCTTCTTTCTAGGGAATGTAAAAAGGTAATTGCAGTAGAAGTTGACAGTCAACTTGTAGCCTTTCTACAGAAACAACTTCACAGCTTAGAAAATGTAGAGTTAATAGAAGGCGACATTTTGGATGTTTCTCTTCCACCTTTTAATAAAGTGGTGTCTACTCCTCCATATTCCATTTCGTCCCCTCTTCTTTTTAGAATTTTAGAATACAAATTTGATTCTGCAGTTTTGATATTTCAGAAAGAATTTGCTGAGAGATTGGCTGCTTCGGTTGGGACAAAAAATTACGGAAGACTGACAGTTAATATCTATTATCGTGCAGACGTGGAGCTATTGGATTATGTTCCCAGAAAGATGTTTTATCCTCCGCCAGATGTTGATTCTATGATTGTGCGTCTGACTCCGAAGGCTCCTCCTTTTCATGTGGCTGATGAAAAAATGTTTGCTGAAATTGTTCGAGTTCTCTTTACTCAGCGTAACAAAAAGGTAAGAAACTCTTTGATTCACTTCTTACGGCAATGTCAACTGCCCAAAAAAGAGGCTATAGCCTTAGCTGATTCAATGATATATAGTGAAAAAAGAGTGCGTGAATTAGCTCCAGAAGACTTCGGAATATTAACAAACGAGTTGATCAAAAAGCTTTCAATTTCGTCGACCTAACCCACTATTGTGAGTGATGTTATTTGCTTTTCGTAATGACACTCCGTAGAAATTGGCTTTTTTTCCGATTTTTCATAAATCTTTGTTCCATCTACAGAATAGTTTTTATAATATCTGTTTAACTATCATCAGCAGAACAGACGAGGAACAGACAATGAAGGCTCGTAATTATCGGGAGGTAAAAGGTCAAGCCTACACGCGGAAAAAGTACATCCGTGGATCTCCTGTATCAAAAATAGTGAAATTCACCATGGGCGATACCTCAGGTATCTACAAGTATCAAGCTCGATTAATTGCTGAAAGAGCAGTTCAAATTAGACACAATGCATTAGAAGCTGCACGTATAGCATCTAACAGGGTTCTCTCAGAAAAATTGGGAAGAAATTATCATTTGAAGGTATTACCTTATCCTCATGTTGTGCTCCGAGAAAACAAAATGATTTTTGGGGCTCACGCAGACCGACTTCAAGACGGTATGAGAAATTCTTTTGGAAAAGCAATAGGACTTGCAGCACGTGTAAAACCTGGTCAATCACTTATACTAGCTGATATAAACGAGGACGGTCTTGAAGCTGCAACAATGGCGCTCAAACGAGGAGGCGCCAAACTACCTACACCCTGTCACGTAGTAATCAAGAAACTTGAGGATTAGTTGAGGGAGTATAGATTTGCATGTGTCTAGCCATAAGGGCGGGACTTGCAAGAACACGATACTCCTTTCTTTGTTTGATATTCATAATCTAATCAATGGAAATTATGGGGTTTGAAATTGGTTTCTGAAAATTTGATAGTAAATATCGAAGAAAAAATTGCTGCTGATGGACGTTTTACTGGTGGAAAAGGAGCTAACCTAGCTAAACTGTTCCATATTCTCGGAAAAGATAATGTTCCATATGCAGTAATGGTCACCACAGAATTCGCTAAAATGTTGCTCAACGACCCAGAAATTGTCAACCTAGTAAAAGATTTGGATGCTGCGCTGAATAAAGACGATGAGGCTGAATCTAAAAAGCTTGCTAAGAAAATTATGAATGTTATCGAAAACATAAAGACACAACCTGAGCTCATTGCACTATTAGAGAAAAAAATTGATATGATGAAATATCGCGTTGGTCGAAACAGGGTTGCTGTAAGAAGCTCTGGAATTACTGAAGATATGGCTACTGCAGCTTTTGCTGGACAGTTTGAAACCTACCTTAATGTTCCATTGGATTCTTCGAATGTTATCAAGTTCGTCTTGAAGTGTATTGCTTCTGCTTTTGGTTGGAGAGTCATAGATTACCGGCAGGATTTGCGCAAGAAAAAAATCCTTGATCTTTCAGAAGTAGATTTGCTTAGTCAGGGATTAATTTCTGTTGTAATCCAGACTATGATCGATTCAGAAAAGTCTGGAGTAGCTTTCTCAATAGACCCCAATACTGGAAACCGCAATGTGGGCGTAATTCAAGCAGTTTATGGCTTAGGAGAAATGATAGTACAAGGAAAAGAAAGCGCATCTTGGAGCGGTTTTGTAAAAGAACCAGAAGTCAAGGTTCTGGGAACAATTCCTCCTAAAGACCCTCAACAAGAAATGATGATTTATGACCCAAAAACTAAATCAAACCGTGATGTTCCTGTCGGTTCACGTGATCCTCGAGTAATCACTCCTGATGAAGTAGATCAGGTCGCAAGACATGTCACAATTATCGCTAAAAGCTACAACAAGCCCATGGATGTAGAATATGCCGTTGAAAATGGTAAGGTCTTCATAACTCAGGCTAGACCTGAAACGGTTCATGCAACTCGTACCGTTTTGACTTTGTTTAAGCTTACCGAGAAACCAAAAGAGGATCCAATTTTTGTTGGTATACCTGTTGGAACAAAGATTGCATCAGGTATTGTTGCGAAGGCTGAGAGTCCTGAGGAAGCCGTAGAAGAGATTGCCGAGTTCAACAAGAAGGGCTTAAAGCCGATGCTTGTAACTTCAATGACGACACCCGACTGGGAAGTTGTTATGAGTCTCGAAAAAGTTTCTGCATTAATCTGTGAAAGAGGCAACCGAACCTCTCACGCTGCAATAGTTTCTAGAGAACGAGGCATTCCATGTGCCGTTGGTGTTGTTAATGCTCTCAGTCTAGAAGATGGAGATAAAATCACACTTGACTGCTCTGGTGGCGACGCCCGAATATACAGAGGCGAAATACCTTTTGAAGTACAAGAATTTGAGTTAAAGAAAATTCCAGACACAGTCACCAAAATCATGGTCAACATTGGCAGTCCTGATGAGGCTTTGCACATAAGTCAGCTACCTTCGCAGGGAAGTTCTCTTGTTCGAATAGAATTCGTTGTATCAAGTACAGAATTACATCCTGTATTTGCTTTAAGAGCTGACCAGCTTGGTCCTGAACGATGGGCTAAAGAGGTCAAAGAAAAATATCCGTTTGTTAACTCTTTAACTGACGAATATGTCAAACGGCTAAAAACTGGCATATCAATAATCGCTGCAGCCTTTAAACCACGCAAAATTATCGTTAGATTCTCAGATTTCAAAACAAACGAGTACGCCTCCCTTCCAGGAGCAACCTATTATGACATCAAATGCAAATGTGGAAAAAGCATATCTCTAACACCAGTAAAGAACTGTCCTATCTGCGACTCAACAGATATCGAAATTAACAAAGTTGAACTTGAATTCAAAGAAAGCAATCCTATGATCGGGTTCCGTGGCGCTTCAAGATACATTGACGAATTCTTCTGTGATGCATACGCCTTAGAACTTGAAGCCTTTACAGAAGTACACAAACTGGGTTTGACAAATGCGGTTCCGATGGTTCCTTTCGTTCGAACAACTATTGAAGCAGAAAAAGTAACGAAACTAATCAAGAATGCTTTCAATAAAAAAGGTCTAACTCTGCCCTCTATAATTTTCATGGCTGAAGTTCCAAGCGTCTGTATTATTCCAAAAGTATTCTCTGAATACTGTGACGGTTTCAGCATAGGAAGCAATGACCTAACTCAGTTAATACTTGGAATAGATCGCGACAGCGAAAAAATTGCATGGGAATTTGATGAATCAAATCTTGCAGTCACCAAAGCCATCGAAATGTTGTGTGAAGGCGCTCACTCTATGACTCCTGAAAGAACAGTAGGGATCTGTGGTCAAGCACCTAGCGATTTGGGAAAAGACTTTCTGAAATTCTTGACAATGCACTTGGATTCGATTGGTGTTAATCCTGACAAGGTTGTTGAAACTCTCCTGTCAGTAAAAGAAATTGAAAAAGATTTAATCAAAGTGATAAAAAAGAACAACAAAGACCCCAAGAAAATAGCTAAAGAATTGGGAATAACTGTAAGTAATGCCAGGTATTTGATCAAGAAGTTTGCGTAAGAACTCTGAAGCTTAAATAATCCCAATCAACCCCTTTTTAGTGTGAATCAGGGAAGCGATGCTCCTTTATAGGGGCTAGTCTCTTCAGGTTCTACAATGAATTGTAGCTGATAGTGATGTCATTCGATTTTGAAGAGAAACGACTTGAAGAAGAAATAAAGAAACGAAAGCCAAAAGTCGTTTTGTTGCAGCTTCCAGAAGGATTAAAACCTGAGGCGCCTCGCTTAGCTTCGATTGTTGAGGACGCAGGCGCTTTACCGATTATATCATCCGACCCTGCTATGGTGCGTGTGATTTGGCTGTTTCTGAAGCCAAGCTTTTGGGTGCTGACCTTATTGTCCATTTTGGGCATTCTCCAATGGTTTTGGATGTTGATGTTCCCGCCGTCTACATTGAAGTCAAGACAAGCATTAGCATAAAAGATGCGATGACAAAGGCGTTGCCTTATCTTGAGTCTTGGAACAAAATCGGCTTAGTTACAACTGTTCAGCATGTTGATCAGCTTGACGAAGCAAAAAGTTTGCTAGAGTCTGCAGGAAAAACAGTTTTTGTTGGAGACGAAGGATATATCAAATATCCGGGGCAGGTGCTTGGATGTGACTTTAGAAATGCTCAATTTGTGTCGGAAAATGTTGAGGCGTTTGTTTTTGTTGGTGGTGGCAGATTTCATGCGATAGGTCTAGCCTTGGCGACTGGAAAATCTACTGTTATTGTTGATCCTTATGAGCAGATTGCATATTCTGTTGATGATCAAGTTAGGCGTGTACTGATGCAACGTTGGGCTAACATCTCTGAGGCAAAAGAGGCGAATATGTTTGGTATTTTGGTAAGCTTAAAGTGTGGACAGATGAAACTAAAAGAGGCAATTAATCTTAAAGAAAAGCTTGACCAAAAGGGGTTAGCCACTGTGTTGTTTGCTGCAAGGGAAATTACTCCTAGGGCTCTTATGCAGTTTCCTAAGATAGATGCGTTTGTGAATACTGCTTGTCCACGTCTCTCTTTGGATGATGCGCCAAATTTTGGTAAACCTATTTTGTCAATTAATGAATTACTGGTTATGTTGGGAGAACTAAAATGGGAAGACTTGCTCAAAAAAGGCTGGTTCGGAAAAGCGACCTAGAACGGGTACTATCAGAGATAGAGCCTAACCCGTCGCCGAATGTTTATCTTGAGCAGTATACTACTCCCTCGAATGTGGCAGCCGATGTTCTCTATTTGGCGGCATATGTTAACGATGACGTCATCGATAAAACTGTGCTGGAATTGGGTTGTGGCACAGGAAGATTGGCTATTGGTGCTGCTCTGCTTGGCGCAAAGGAGGTTTATGGTGTAGATTTGGATTTGAATGCTGTTAGGGTGGCACAAAAAAATGCAGAAGCTTTGGGTGTTGAAAAAAAAATTCATTGGATTGCAGGCGACATAGATGTTGTTGAAGGTGCGTTTGACACTGTTTTGCAGAATCCTCCTTTTGGTGTTCAAAAAAGAAGAGCAGACAGACGCTTCATCACCAAGTCTCTGGCGTTATGTAACCGAATTTATTCGTTCCATAAAAGTGGGGACAGTAATCGGGTGTTTATCAAAAGGTTTATTGAGGAGCACGGCGGAAAAACTAATACCATATTTCCCATGGTCATGGAAATTCCAAGAATGTTTAAGTTTCACACAAAGAAAAAGCAAAATATTGCAGTCGATTTGTATATTATAGAAGGAAAAGTTAATGACAGAATCTGAAAGAAAAAGTGGACTCTTCGTTGTTCCCGGAGACCGTTTAGGCGTAATAGAAGAGTTTACCTCTGGACCAGGAACATACATTGAAGATGGAATTATTCATTCAAAAATAACAGGACGCACCTTACTTGACATGCTAAACAAGCAAGTTTCAGTGTATCCTCTCGTAGAAACAGCAAGTGTTCCACAGGTCGGAAACATTGTCAGTGGAATGGTTTCAGACGTCAAAAACAAGAATGCAGTTTTAACCATTTCTACGATAGGAGACAAACCCCTTTCCGGTTTTTTCAAAGGAATGCTACATATTTCGGGCGTAAGCCACGGCTATGTAGATAACATGTTCAATGTATGCAAATCAGGCGATGTCATGAGAGCAAAAGTGATAAGCACAGCAAACAGGTCCTTCTTCTTGTCGACAGCAGACAACGATTTAGGCGTAACTTATGCACTCTGCTCGATATGCGGTCATGAACTGCAGCCTGGAAATCGTGGAATGAGCTGTTCAAACTGCGGAAATGTTGAAAGACGAAAAATCACTCCTGATTACGGAAAAGACAAATCTCGCGAGGTAGAACAAGTTGAAAATTAACATTGTAAAAAGTTCAGATAATGAATTAAAGATCGAAGTTGAAGGTGCTGGGCACTCGCTTCTGAATGTTCTACAGAAGACTCTTCTGGAAGATGAGAACATCGAAGTAGCAGGATATCATGTGCCTCACCCGCTTATTGACAGCGGTGTATTATATGTTCACACAAAAACAAAACAGAAACCAGAAGAAGTAATTCTTGAGGCAACCAAAAAAGTTCTTGACCTCAGCAAAGATTTCCAGAAGTCTTTCAAGAAAGCATCAAAGGACTATAAACAGAAATAATCCATTTTTCCTATTCATTCCTCTATTTTCGTTTTTGCAGTCATTAGCAGACAGCTGAATGATTCGACACTGTCTTCTGTTTGCTCCAAAATTTTTAGTCCTTCTTCCATCGTCATTCCACCTATTATCCATGCATATACAATCAGCGCTTCTGCAGCATCTGCTTGTTTGTGTCTATCGACTCTTGAGGGCAAAAATTTTCTTAGACCTGCTTTTTTGAATGCATCTGCAAGTAAGCGTCCCTTTACTTTGATACCTGTGGGTTCGCCAATTTTTTTTGACACTGCAAGTGAGTAAAGAAAATTTACGTAGGCGTCTCCCAGTTTGGCTAGTTTTTGGTCCATCAAAACTTCGCTGAGGTTTTCGTGTTTTTGTATGAATGAGCACATACTATTTTCCTTCTATCTTCAATTATGTGTGAACAAAATTTAAAGGCTAAGATAACCGAAGTGAGATGCGGATTGTTTTGATTCCTGAAAAGTTTCGTTCTATAAAATCTGAGATTCGTGTTGTGGGAATTGATGATGGCAGATTTGTTTCCCACACCAAAGGAACTGTAACTGTTGTTGGCGTGGTCTATCGTGGGGGCTGCTGGTTTGAGGGTGTTATGCATACCAAAATATCAATTGATGGAATGGATGCTACAGCAAAGCTGGCTGCAATGATAAAGGATTCTCGGTATTATGGAGAACTTCGAGTTGTGGTTCTAGATGGCATAACTTTTGCAGGTTTTAATGTGGTTGATATCAGCAAACTTTCCGCTGCTGTAGGTTTGCCTGTTATTTCTGTGGTTCGAGACAAACCTGATTTGGATGAAATAAAATGTGCCCTTAAGAACCTGTCAGAGTTTGAGCAAAGATGGCACTCTATGCAGAATGCAGGAAGACTCTTCGTGATTGAAGTTCGTGATGGGGAAAATCCTGTTTATGTGCAAACTGCGGGGGTTTTGATTGAAGATGCCAAAACGATTCTTAGGATAACCTCTACGCGGAGTAATATTCCTGAGCCATTGCGTGTGGCTCATTTGATAGCGTCTGAGTTAACTGATGGAAAATAGAAAAGATTTAAAAGACTAAATTGCAACGGAATTGCGCAGAATGTTGAGGTGAAACGTGTGGAATTCTGTCCTGACTGTGGTATGCGACTTGTTTCGCGTCGTGAAAAAAAGGCAAAAAAAGCCGTTTTTCATCTTGTGTGCCCAAAATGTGGATATACTAAAGATGGAGGAGATAAGCCGTCTATTGTTCCAAAGACGATAGACCATGCGCCCCAAGAATCAATTGCTATTATTGGAAGAGAAGAACAAAAATTGCGTACTTTGCCCAAAGTCAGAATAGAGTGCCCTAAATGTGGAAACAACACCGCATACGCATGGCAAGTGCAAACAAGGGGAACAGACGAGTCTTCAACGCAGTTTTTCAGATGTACAAAATGTGGCCACACTTTCCGTGAATACAGCTAATCAATGGAACCTTGCCCTGAAATCGATTTAGAACAGCAGCTCCTATGTTGCTGCAAGGAATCAAACACCTTAAATGAGACTTAGCTTAACATAAATGCTAACGGAGATTTGATAATGTTCAAGGCTAAAATGGCAGATGCAAAATTTTTGAAAGACATGATGGGCGCCATTTCGATACTAGTGGACGAAGCCACTTTTGATTTAAGTCCTGAGGGAATAAAGCTTCGTGCCATGGACCCTTCGCGAGTTGCTATGGTAGATTTTGAGTGGCCAAAAACAGTATTCGATGAATATTCTTGCGACGAAAACATGAAGATGTGCATCAATATCAGTGAAATGCTGAAGTTGTTGAGGAGAACGGGGAAAGATGAGTCTGTTGAGTTGTCGTTGGATGATAAAACTGGGAAACTAAAAATTGCCATCAAAGGTACCTATTCTCGTACTTTCAATATGCCTACTTTAGAGGCGATGGATGAAGAGGTTCCTACTCCTAAAGTCACTTTCAATGTGAGTGCAAAAACCACGACACAAGGGCTTCGGGAGGCTATAGAGGATGCTTCTTTGGTTAGTGACCATGTTCGAATTGAAGCTAACGACGACAAGATGACCATGAATGCTTCAGGTGACATTATGGGAGCTAATATCGAATTCACGAAAGGTGATGATGTGCTTTTGGAGATGACTGCAAAGGAGGCTTCCAAGGCGACTTTTAGTCTAAGTTATCTCTCAGAGATAGTGAAAGCGTCTGTGCCGACCTCAGAGATTGTTATGATTGAGTTTTCGACAGACATGCCTATCAAATTAGATTTTCAGCAGGAGAAAGATGGAAAACTGAAGTTTTTCTTGGCTCCTAGAATAGAGGTAGAATAATCAATTCAGCGGGAGGTTAAGCAGTTACTCACTGCTTATGACCGTGCGAAATATCCTTTCATGAAAGAGGCTGCTGAGTACGTTAGAGCATTAGGGCTAGACATCAACGAGCTAGAAAGCGACTTTTTTGTCCCGTTTATGGATCGGGCAGAGAAACGTGTCAAAGAAGCTTTGCTTGATGTTTCTGATTACGCAAAAACTCGTCCGTTGGATGATCCAAAGGATTACGAGCTAGAGCTTTTTTCTTTCCCCATCGCTGTCATGCTTGTTGTTGGCGCTGAGGAATCTTTCATCAAAAGCAGATATGCATTAGCTGAAGCAAAACGTGCTTCTACCTTATTAGATAGCGAAGAAAACGAGAAATTGCTTGAGGTTGCCAACAATTTTGGCTGGAACGCACGATTAGTTACTGATTCTGATTTGCAGCCATATTCTTTTGCAGTTAGTTTTCCTGTTTTTTTGAAGAATACTACAAGTTCAGCAGTGGTTCATGATAACCGATGGAAACTGGTTAATCATCTTGTGATAGATGGCGAAGTTTATCTTACAGGCAAGGAAGTAAGTCGGCTCTTGGAAGAAGAAGTGCGTAAGTATGTGGAAGGACGACTTGACACAAAGATAAAGTCTCTTCCTCCAAGTATTATGGCTCGTGTAACTCGGTTAAAGCAGCTGGCTGCAGAAAAACAAGAGCAGATTCGGCTTGAAGAAATGCCTGACCGTGTAGTTATGGATGCATTTCCCACATGCATTAAGGGTGTTTATGATCGGATTGCGGCTGGTCGTCCCGCTTCGCATTTGGGCAGATTTGCATTAACTTCTTTCATGCTGAGTGTAGGGATGAGCTCAGAGGATGTTTTCAAGTTTTTCCGTTCCGTTTCTGACTTCAACGAGAGAATGACCCGTTATCAAGTTGAGCACATTGCTGGAACGCGGGGCTCTGGAACAAAATACACTCCCCCAAACTGTGCCACATTGCGTACCCATGGGCTTTGTGTTTCACCTGAATATGAGTGCAGAGGAGCTGTAAATCCGCTGATTTGTTACAAAAGAAAGCTAAAAAATGTGCCTGAAGAAAAACAGGTTGAAAAAGAATAATTTTTGTTTAGTCGTCTAAGTATTCTTCTTTTGCCAAGTCAACTGATTTGGTGTCTTGGTGTTCTTTTTCTTCTAGTCCTAGCTTCTTTTTCTTTCTTTTTTCTCTTCCTAGCATGAAACTGTATTCGGCTTCTGTTATCTCATCGTTTTCAAGCATCTCTTCTAGCTCTTTGTCCTTGTAGATGTCCATAGTGTCTGTCTCGGCTTCTTTGTTTTCTTCTGCCTCTTCTTCACGAATAGCTTCTTCTTCGTCTGTCATCTTTACCAAAAAATACTTGTTTGTTGTTTCATATAAACACATCCACTAAATCAAAAAACCAGAATTTTTCTACGTCAACCGTTTCTGGTTCATTGTCAGTTCTGCACGAATTCGGTTTAAATATTATTTTTGAGCTATACTACGTGATGGCTACCAACATGTCTTTGACGCAGAATTTTATTCAAGACAAATTTGCTGAATACTATAAACAGAATTCTGATTTCATTCTGCCTCCCTCCTCTTTGAAGAGAAGAGAGTTTGGTTTTCTTTTGCTTGAAAAAAAGGTTATGCTTAGACACAAGGGCTTCAAGGATGTTGACAGTCTAAGGTCAGAGTTGAGCCATGTTGTTCCTTCAGATGTTTACTATTCAAGTGCATATTATGAGCGACCAGAAGAGGAAATGAGGGTAAAAGGTTGGTTAGGTGCGGACTTGGTCTTTGACATTGATGCAGACCACATTCCGACTCCCTGTGCTACTGTTCATGATGTATGGGTCTGTACTAACTGTGGCGCGTCTGGCAGAGGCACTCATCCTTTGAAATGTTCTGGTTGTGGTGGAACCAAGTTTAAGGAAAAGACGTGGCCTTGTGAAATATGTTTAGAGGCTTCCAAGGTTGAAGCAATCAAACTGCTTGATGTTTTGACAGAAGATTTTGGCTTTTCGTTAGATGTGCTTACTGTGGCTTTTTCTGGACATAGAGGATATCATATTCATGTAGAGAGTGAATCGATTAGAAGCTTGGGTTCGTTGGCGCGCAAAGAGATTGTTGACTATGTTACGGGAACAGGTTTGGAAGCTGAATTTCATGGTTTAGGTAAAAGTTCAACTCTTACACGAAGAGTTTCTGGTCCAGACTTGAACGATAAAGGCTGGAGGGGACGCGTAGCCAAGGGAACATATGACTTTCTTTTGACTGCAACCAAGGAAGATTTGTTAAAAATAGGTTTGAGCACTCGTCACATAAATCCTCTAATAAATCATAGAGAGGCGATTATTGAGAGCTGGAACGATAAGGGACCTTGGGGGGTCATCAAAAATATAAGCTCAGACACATGGAAAACGATTGCTCAACATGGTGTGGAGAGTCAGTCTGTGAAAATCGATACTGTTGTTACTCCTGACATAAATCGGCTCATACGCCTCACTAATTCTTTGCATGGAAAAACAGGTTTGAAAAAGGTCGTGCTCCCTGTTGCTGATATTGAAGATTTTGATCCTCTTAAGAGTGCAGTAGCCTTTAAGACTGGGGAAGTAACTGTTCATGTTTCAGATGCACCTCAATTCAGAGTGATGGAGGACTTCTATGGTCCATTCAAGAACCAGAATGTTGAACTTCCGACTGCGGCAGCATTGATGTTGCTGTGTAAGGGTGTAGCAAAGGTGGTGTAATAGAGTTGTATAATGAACTTTATTTGATTTGGAGAACAGAAAAAGAAACTGGAAATGAGATTCAGCGGCTTCCAAAGAATTTCTATGCCAAAATTGCAGATTATATTAAAAAACTCAAAGAAGAAAACCGGATGCTGGATAACAAAACAACTAAAGCACGGCTCTTGGACACTGAATTTAAAAATGTCCAAGTTATGGTTGGTGAACTCTTTGGGCTTCGGTACAGGAAATTCCGAAAAAATGTCTTTTCTCACCAATCCTTTTCCAAAGATGCGCTGACTGAAGAAGAAAAAAAGCTGTATGGAGATGCTTCATCTTTGTCAGAGGCTTGCCATCTGTTCTGCAAGGATCTTCTTCGTGGTAATTTGTCTAAAATTGAAAAGAGTGAAAAACAGGCGTTTACGGTTCTTCGTTTTGTTCAGGAGATTCCTGCTTTGGTCGGGTCTGATATGAAGACTTATGGTCCTTTTGGTCCTGAGGATATAGCCAATTTGCCTACGGAGAATGCGCGAATCTTCGTCAAGCAGGGTGTCGCTGTAAAAGTTGATGCAAAATGATTCAGCTGGTTACTTCTATGCTTGTAACTTGAGCCTGACTATGTGCTGTGTCAGTTTTTGACTTTTATATTCACTGTTTTACATGTCTCCGTTGTATTTGCTGTTTCACATCGAAAAATAAGATACAGAATTCTCCAAAAATGTATCAAAATAACTGCTTCGTATGTTTCCTTTTTTAAGGTGAGCGTGCAGAATGCATCAAACTTTTAAAGGGTAGCTGCAAATATAATACTATGAAACCTCAAAAGCTGCTTAGACTAGTAAGTGAGATGCTGAAAAATTCGAAGAAAAGTGACAGAGAATTGGCCAGTATCTTAGGGGTCTCACAACCCACCGTTTCCAGAACACGAGCTAGAATCGAAAAAGAATACATAAACACCTACACCATAATTCCCGACTTCCAGAAACTTGGCTACCACATAATGGCGTTCACTTTGGCAAAACTTAAAGCAAGTTCAGAGAGCCTGTCTTCCGGAGAAATGATGAAAAAATCCAAAGAATGGATAGCTAGCCGTCCCAACATCATCTTTGCGGCTGACGGCGAAGGCTTTGGAAAGGATTTCATAATTGTATCTTTCCACAAGAACTATTCATCATACTCCAAGTTCGTTCGAGCATTTGCTATGGACTGGGGGCCATCACTTGACAACTTTGAATCTTTCCTCGTTAGCATAGGATCAGAGTATACTTTAAGAGATTTCGACCTGAAATATCTTGCAGACGACATCTAAGCATCATAAACTGACTTAGTGAGAAACCTGCAGAGTGCTTTCATAGCTGAGCCTTTAGTTTCGCTAAGATAGAGAATGCGTCTTCGACCGTTTTTCTGTGGTCGAAGGCAATCTTTACTTTTTTTGTTTCTTCTTCAGAGAAGCTATTTACTGCGTCAACTTTTGCTCCAGGTTTTGCTTTTCCGTCAACATTTTTGCATAAAAATGCAAGGCTTATGACGTGCTCTCGTGGGTCTCTTTCTGGATTATCATAGATTCCAACAAGGCTCTCTTTCAGTGATGGGTACGCCAGTTCGATTTTCAGGTTTGTTTTTGTATATGTGATTCTTTTTAGGGCTGTTTCTAGGGTTTCTTTGAATTGGACTCTGCCTCCGGGTAAGTGCCATTGTCCTTCTCCAACAATGCCTTTTGTTCTTTTGGCTAGGATGATTTTGTGGTCTGCTGTTACAATGACTGGGTTTACGTCTACATACGCATTCTTTTGGATGGGCAATCTGTTCACACAATATTTTGCAGTTTTTTAAGGTTATATCGTTTAGTGTCATCATTTTCAAAATTTTGTGTCACATTTTTCTTGTGAGCTTACTTTTTGCAGGTTTTTTGGTGTTTGTTTATGTTCGTTTCCAGAAATGTATAAATAGTAATTAAGGGGGCTGTTTTATACTTACAAGTCTGTGATAGCGATGAATGTACCAAAAGAAGTCAACATGTACTGCCCCAAGTGTCAGTCTCATAAAGTTCACACTGTTTCCCTGTATAAGGCAGGAAAGAGACGAGCTCTAGCAAAGGGTGAAAGAGCTCACGCACTGCGAGAAAAGAGGGGGTATGGTGGACAAAAATTCCCTAGGCAAAGAAAATTTGCTAAAGTTACTAAGAAGCAGACGCTGAGGCTCAAGTGTAAGAGCTGCGGTTTTATGCGTCACAAGAAGGGTCTTCGTCTTAAGAAATTGATTATAGCATAAACGTGGTGAATGAAAGTTGAGTGAATGGGATAAAGTTATACCAAAGCCTAAGAGCAGTTTCTATCGGATAAAGTGTCCTGACTGTGGAAATGAGCAGTTTGTTTTCAGTCATGCTACGACATCTGTTCACTGTAATGTATGCCAGGCAATTTTGGCGGAGCCTTCTGGTGGAAAGGCAAAAGTCAAGGGCGAAGTTACTGCAGTACTAGAATAAACAAAGGATTTGTGAAAAGATGAGTTTAAGGAGACCTGAATGGCCTGAAGTAGGCGATCTGGTAATTGCAACCGTTATTCGAATTACCGATTATGGAGCCTACGTTAGGTTAGACGAGTATGACAAGGAGGGTCTCCTGCATGTTTCTGAGGTTGCCTCTCGTTGGGTAAGAAACATCCGCGATTACGTTCGTGAAGGACAGAAAGTTGTTCTTAAGGTTCTGCGTGTTCAGCCAGACAAAGGTCAAGTTGATCTTTCGCGCAGAAGGGTTACAAAGCGGGATAAGAAAGAGAAGCTTCAGTTATGGAAAAAGGACCGCAAAGCTGAGAGTCTGCTTCGCACAGCTGCCGAGAAATTGAATATTTCTTTTGAGGATGCCTACGTTCAGGCTGGAGCCTTGATTGAGAATGCTTTTGGGGAGCTTCATGATGGGCTTGAGAAGACCGCGAAAGATGGTGTTGGTGTTCTGCTCGATTTGGGTATAGAGAAGGAGCTTGCAACTACTTTGGCGGAGATTGCCCAAGAAAAGATTCAGATTTCTTTGGTGAATGTGAAGGGAATTTTGGAGCTTCAGAATCCAAAGCCTAAGGGTGTGCTTTTGATTCAGGATACTTTGAGGCATGCTGAAGAGGTTGGCGCCGAGGAGGGCGCAGATGTTTCTGTTTATCTTGTTTCGCCTCCCAATTATCGTATTGTAGTTTCGGCTGAAGACTACAAAAGCGCAGAAAGTGCACTAGAAAAAGCAACAGAATCTGCCCTAGAATACATTTCCAACAGCGGCGGCAAAGGCTCATTCAACAGAGAAAAATAATATCTCCTTTTTTTGTTTCTTCATAATTTCAGAAAAAAGACTGTTTTTCAACAATCTTCTGCTATTAAGCTCCTACTATGATCGTTTTTTGTGGCGTTGAATGTTTTGGGCAAAGCGTTTTTGTGGCTTGTTTGGAAACGTAAATAGGTGTGTTCTCATAATAGGTGTGAATACCAGAGGTTGTTTGGCGAAAAGAGTGTTTGTTGGTGGCGTTTGTGGTTTGGTTGCTTAGGAAATGTGTAAAGTGTCAGCAGTACACGTTGAATCAGGAGCGCTGCCCTGTGTGTGGAGGCGAGGTTCGTATTCCGCATCCTGCAAAGTTTTCGCCTGATGACCGTTATGCAAAGTATAGGCGTGCAATGAGAGGTTTAGTTCAGAATGAAGACAACAGAGATTAAAGAAGTAGCGAATGTTGAGTTGAAGAATCCGATTCTTGTTGAAGGCTTTCCCGGCTTAGGAATGGTAGGCAGCATAGCCACCAAATACTTGGTTAAACAGTTGAAGACCAAAAAGCTGGCTCTCTTGCATTCTCCCTATTTTCCTTACCATGTTATTGTAAACAAGAAGGGAAGTGCCAGGCTTCTGCGAGGCGAATTCTATTACTGGAAGAACGAAACTGGAGAAAACGACTTGATTTTTCTTGTTGGGGACAGTCAACCGCAGACGATTGAGGGCCAATTTGAGGTGGCTAATAGTATTCTTGATTTTGCTGAAAAGAAAAAAGTGAAAACTGTTGTGACCATCGGCGGTTATAGAAACGAGGTGGAAGGATACTCCAGATGTGGTGGCTGTAGCCACTGACCCTGTTCTTTATGAGAAAGCCCTAAAATCTAAAGCATTGCCCAGCGAGGCAGGAACTCCAATTGTGGGCACTGCAGGTTTGCTTTTGGGTTTAGCAAAGTTCAGGAACTTGGATGCTGTATGTCTTTTGGGAGAAACCCGCGGCTATCTGCCTGATCCAAAGACTGCCAAGCATGTTCTTGAGATTCTAAAAGAGCTTCTCAACATCGACGCTGACTTAGATGGATTGGATGAGGAGATAGAGCGTTCTAAAGAGATACTTGGTAGAATGCGCGACATAGAGAAAAGACGAGTAAAGTATATGCAGAAAATGCGCAGAGTGGAAGAAGAAAGAATCACCTACATTTCATAGAGATGATTTTCTTTCCGTTTCTTTTTCTTAGTCGTATAAGACTTTGTAGACGCATACTATTGCTGCTGAGTATCCGTTTGAGTCTTGGAACCATTTTATGTCGCCTGAGTCCTGTGAGCGATATACTAGTTCAAAGTTTTCTAGGGTAATGTCTGAGGAGCCGTTAACAAGTGTGTCACTGGCATAGTGCATCATTTTGTATATGATTGTGCTGTTGCCCAATGTGTTAGGCACTAGTTCATCAGCATCTGCGTAATTATTCTGGTTTGTGTCTTCCGGCCAGTCTACTCCAAGATTGTATGTTCCATAAAGTGTGTCGTTTAGTCCGCCGATCTTTGCCATCCATCGCCACTTTCCTTCATCACCGTATCCTGCGTCATAAAGGTCTGTGGATTGTCCGTCTGTTCCAAAGCTTGTAAAGACCACAACATAATCGACATCATGGGTTTTCATGAACTCCATGGAATCCGTCTCAGTTGACATGAAAGCTCTTCCAATATCGCCTATCTTTGTAGCGTTAACTGTTCCGTTATCCGCAAGGGTTGTCTTGTTGCCAATGGCTGTAATCCAGTATCCATAGTCCCACCAAGCCATTACAACCGAATTGTCAGGAGTATCAACACGTAAGTAATTGAGTGTATCCAGCCAATCACTCATAACTGTGGTAGGTCTAAGGGGCAAACTTGATGCTGCAATAGTTGTAGGCGAATAAGCGCGTTCTATAACTCGTGAATAGTCTGCACCAGGAGTGGTAGGTATCACGAAAGTTACAGTCAACAACAGGAACAACAAAACTATGAATCCTGCGCTGAATTCCTTGCCGACGCGAGGTTTGAAACGCATTTTTCGTCTCGGAACTTGCGGATTTTCCCGAAGTATCGTAACAAATGGTTTAATCAACTGAACCAGAGCTACTGCCCACAACAGAGCAACTGCTGGTGCCAAGAGCAGAGTAAGCCTAGCCATCGAACCCGCAAAATAGATTGCTGTTAAACCGAAGATTGCGAGGAAAATGTTACGGTTTGTTGGGTTCTGAACGATAAAGTACAAACCGACAGGAACAAATAGTATTCCTATTCCTAGGTCATAATAGAATGATCCCCATGTTGCTGGTCTGTGTTCCTGTACCGACTGTATAAGCTGCTGGACTGGGCTATCCCCTATACGTTCACTTGGCAATATTGTTGAAATAAACTTGCCTTCGATTCCGCCTGTTAAGCCTAAAGCTGACATTGCAGCGAAACCTGCAATAATCGCAACTAAGAAGCCGATAACAAAAAATGTTTTTTGTCTACTGGTATGCAAGCGACTTGAAATCTCAAACATGCACAGTATAAGGAACATTCCATAGACAGCCAAAACTGTTGGTTCTGTCAGAAACGCATTACCTAGCTTTGGCACCATTGATGCGGCAATCCCAATTGAAACAGCAAACGTTATGCCAAATGAGGCAAGCAGTTTTGTTGAGTATCTCTTTATCAAGAGTAAGACAAGGACGAAAATCAATGTAACTCCGAGAGCATATCTTGCAGCTCCCCATGAAGAAAACAGGTAGCCTAAGGATAGTCCTCCTAAAATTCCGTATATTATTGTTCCTTTGAATGATCTTTCGGAGTCAACTGATCTTAGGAAGAAGAACATGAACATTAGAATTCCAAAAATTCCAACGGTTTCGTCGTCAAAGAAACCAAGGGAAGTACGGCTGATGTATGCTGAGCTTAATGCTAAGAAAAATGCCGCAAAGAGACCTACTTTTTTGCCGCCAATATCTTTTCCTACAAAATAGATAACCAGAACGGTTATTGTTGCCATAATTACTGGAAATATTACACAGAAATTGAACAGTGGGTCAGCAGTTAGGGGATTATAAACAGCTGAACTGTAGATTGGTCCTGGCGCAAGATTCAGTGCACTTGCTATCTGAAACATAATAGCTGCCGTTGCCGGTAGCCCAGGATAAGTTGAAGCTGCAATATGATAGCCTTCAGGGTACCAGCTCATATGGTCTACCCATGTTGTCCACGCAGAGTATCCGTTATCGATCATGTAACTGGCTGAACGGTAGTGAATGTGAGGGTCAAATTCTGAGAGTTGGACTCCCCAGTTGAGTGGAAGCATCCTGATTGTTGCGGCTATAACAAGAATAACTAGCAGCAGAGATATGTGTAGTAGCGTAGAATGAGACATGCGGAAGCGAAGACCACCGATGTTCGTTACTGCGTTACCTGCATTTTCTTTACTAAACCATTTTCCAATCTTCACTGCAAACCCTTCTTTTGTCAATCAAAGCATTGAACATATATCTTTCTTGTGGTATTTCACCTATCGCCATTCTTCTTTGAATGAAGAAATATTTTTAATTTTCTAATCTGTGAAAACCCAAAATGGGTCTTAGACGACAACTTAAACATCGAAAATGTAGCTTAGGCGCGCGTCAAGCTGTCGCCGTTTTTCCATTTGATGTCTATTTCTTTTTAGGCTTCACGTCATTGATCATTGCGCATCCGCACATGGGGCACTGCCTAGGATCAACCTGACCTTCACATGTCCATTTTTTTCCACATTTATAACATATCCAATCAGTCATATACCTCACCTTATTCTGAAATCTTGGTAACCCCAATGCTACACTTAATTCTTTCCATAAGACACAAAAATCTACTGTTAGCTAAGCTAAACAGTGGCTTTAGCGTCTTCTGCCAGAATCTTCAGCAGCTTTGACCTCAACTTTTTTTGGCATAAAAGAAATTTTTTTGCCGCATTTTGGGCATTTTCCGTCATGCATCTGAATTATCTCATCTGGAGGTTTCAGATCAGTGCCCTCGTATAGAACAAAACCACATTTTTCACAAATTACCTGCTGAGGCAATGTATCACAGCCGTTATAGGAAAAAATACAACCAGTATAAGCTATTTATATATTCCGACAGTCATCGAATCATCCCTTTTTTATGAACACAAAAACTGTTCACAATCATTTATAGCCTCTCTGATGCCTAAATTGAACGACGGATGCTCTCTTCGATGGACAATTACACTTTGATAGTGACTGAGAAACCTGATGCGGCAAAAAGAATAGCATACGCCCTTGACATTGAAGGCAAGCCGGAACATCACAAAAAAAATGGTGTACCCTACTTTGTTGCCCAAAGAGACCGACAGCTTGTCATCGTTCCAGCAATTGGGCACCTCTACACTATCATTCAGGAAAAGGGAAAACACAGCATTTATCCTGTCTTCAATTTCAAGTGGGCGCCACGGCATCTGGCAGAAAGAAAAGCAAAAAACATTCAATATTGGGTCGAAACATTCCATGAATTGTCCAAAAACGCCGACGCGTTCATGTCTGCCTGCGACTACGACATTGAAGGAAGCCTCATCGGCTACTCCATACTGAAGTACGCCTGCGACAACAAGGATGCTTCGGCAAAACGGATGAAATTCTCTACTCTAATGAAAACTGAACTAGAGAAAGCCTACGAAGAGCCTCTTTCGCATCTAGATTTTCCGCTGATAGAAGCAGGAAGAACAAGACACGAAGTAGACTGGCTGTATGGCATAAACCTTTCACGAGCCTTAACCTTGTCTGCACAGAACTGGAGCGGAAGATACAAAACCCTAAGCACGGGACGAGTACAAGGTCCAGCTCTCCAGTTTCTGGCTACAAGAGAGAAAGAAATCCGAAGCTTCGTGCCCACGCCCTACTGGCAAATAGCCGCTGACGCCGAAATCCAAAACTCTGTTGTCACGGCAGAATATGAAAAGAAGCGGATAGAAACACTACAAGAAGCCGACACCATTGTAAAAGACTGCAACCAAAAAACTGGAAAAACAACAAAAGTTGACGTTCGAACAGTCCACCAAAAACCTCCTGTTCCCTTTGATGTAGGCGCACTGCAGCAAGAAGCCTACAGCCTTTTCGGTTACACTCCCAGACGCACCCTAACAATAGCACAGCGCCTGTACCTTGATGCCTTGATTTCTTATCCGCGGACAAGCAGCCAAAAACTGCCACCCGTAATCGATTACAGAAAGATTCTGAATTCCTTAAAACAGCAATCTGGCTACAAACGGTTGGCATCAAAACTTCTAGAACAAAAAAAACTAAAGCCCCGAGAAGGCGCCAAAGATGACCCTGCGCATCCTGCGATATATCCAACTGGAAAGCTGCCAGAAAAACGTCTGGGAATCACTGAAAAACGGATTTATGACCTGATTGTAAGACGGTTCATGGCTGTTTTCGGGGATGATGCACTGAAAGAAGGCATAAAGGCGAAGCTCGAAGTTAACAGTCACGTCTTCTTTTTGAGGGGAAGACGAATTCTGGAAGAAGGCTGGATAACATACTACAGACCGTATGTCAGAGCGGAAGACGTAATTTTGCCTCCAATCAAGGAAGGCGACACTGTTTTCATGCGCCGAGTTGCACGGGAAGACAAGTTTACTTCTCCTCCGCCTCGCTACAATCCAAGCAGTCTGCTAAAGAAAATGGAAGAACTTGGAATAGGAACAAAAGCTACACGCGCAGACATCATCCAAACCTTGTATAACCGAAAATATGTCATGGACGAAAGAATCATCGTCACAGAACTTGGATTTGACGTAATCGATGTTCTAGGCAGGTACGCTCCCACTGTAGTTTCGGCAATGCTCACCAGAGAACTTGAAGACAAAATGGAGCAAATCCAAAAAGGCACCATGAACCGAGAAGCAGTCCTAAAAGAAGTTATTGACAACCTCAAAACTCAGTTGGAGCAGTTCAAAGAAAACGAAGAAACCATTGGAGAAACCTTGAGCAAGGCAACAAAAAAAGCACAAACACAAGAACGAATTGTCGGAAAATGTCCAAACTGCGACACAGGCCAACTCACAATCATCTACTCAAAGAAAACAAAGAAGCGCTTCATTGGCTGCACCAACTACTTCAATGGATTATGCAGCACATCCTTTCCTCTGCCCCAACGAGGAACCATTAAACCTTCAAGAAGCAACTGCAAATCATGTGGATGGCCAAACATGCTTGTGTGGTTTAGAGGCAGAAGACCATGGAACCTTTGCTTTAATCCCGACTGCAGCAGTAACAAAAAACGGAGAAAAACTCGATGAACTGTACTATTTGTGGCAGAGACTCAGAAGAAGAATATTGCAGGTTCCATCATCGTTCCTACAGTAATCTTATTGAAAAATTTGAGATCTGGCAACGAGCCACAGGAGCCTCTTGGAAGCAATATTTAAAAGCTGTAGTTGAGAATTCATACACTGGCGCTTGGGCAAAAGAAATTGCAGAGCATCTACTGAATAGGGATGATAAAACATGAGTAAACGAGCTTCATCTATTACTTTTTCGTTACAGAAAGCCTACGAGCGGCTACTGAACGCAAAACCTTCATTATGGATAATCGCCGTCATCACTGTTGGAGTTTCATTGTTTCTTTTCGCAGGCGGAGTATATGACCTACTCATCCAGCCAATAGTAGCAATTGTCGGCTCAACAGGAAGAATAATCAGCTTCTACCCCTACGGAATAACCGACCAGCTACTGCTAGAAAGCATAATCATCATGATATTCTACGCCATGGGCGTCGCAGGTTTCATAATCGCATACAGAAGCACCAAACACGCATCAAACCCACGCCAAGCATACAGATTCCTTCTAGTCGGCGTCGCACTATTCCTAATAGCCTACATCCTACTCGAACAAAACCTGCTAGCTAGCTTCTAACCAAAATTATAATCGCAAACTGCGCAGACTTGCGCCCTCTTTATCCTTGTTTTTCATATTCAAAAGAGCCGCACCCAGATTAGTCAACAAATGTATCGGAATCGTTACCAGAAGAATTATTGCCGCAACAAGCAGAGAAGGCGGCGAAACAGGAATCGAAAACACAAAAGCGCCCAATATGAAATCAATCTGGTCTGCTACTGGAAGAGAGCCTCCTGGAGCTCGATTCATCCGTCTTTTGATAAATGACTCCACTGTGTCACCTGTTAATGCGCCTAATGAGAGCATGAACCCAAGAAGTATAGTGTACTCGAATTGGGTTCCATATTCGAAGAGCACGTGCTCGTAGATGATTGTTTGTGCCAAGCCAACCAGTGATCCTACGATTATGCCTGCCAAGAATCCTCTGAACGTTTTGTGGGAACCAAGGATGGGTTTGCCGTCGCTGAATTTTTTGCCAAAATCCATTGGTTTGCCTCCACCGAAGATGACGGGGGCTGCGTTGGCGCAGTATGCTGGGAAAATGAACCAGAGTGCAGCGGCGATTTCGAGAAGGATATCCATTTTTTCTCATCACTTATTCTTTGTTGAAGAAAATAACTCTAGTGGCTGTAATCGGTTATTCCTTCCTTCTCTATCTTGACGTAGATGGCGCCATTTCCCTTGATTTTGGGGTGCTTTTCGCGGATGACCTTTATGACCCGTGTTTGTCCTGATTGTCTCATGTCAAGCACGATATCTGACCAGTAGTTTAGCACTCGAGTCGCAACAGGCTTAATCTGCACAGTTTCTCCAAGAGGAACACTTCTCACCTGACTGACAATGAGAACTGCTACTCCCATGGTTTTGGCTATCTGCGTTAAAACAGCGAGTTGTCTGTTGAGTTCGCGGTTGGCTGCGTATGTTTCTTCTGTGCCAACAAGTTCTACCCTGTAAAGTGACGTTACCGTGTCGACAACAATTAGTCCAAATTTGTTGGTTATGACTTTTCCAAGATGGTCTATTGCAGTGGATTGGTCCTGAAATGTTGTTGGTCTCATTATTATCATAAGAGGTGAAATCTTTTGATAATCATACTCTGCTATCTGAGAAAGCCGCTCATAAGAAAATGTGCCGTCAGTGTCTATGAAAAGTGATTTGATGCCTCTTCGTGCACAATTTACTGCGCACTGAACAGCAAGAGAGGTTTTGCCCGTCTCTGCCTCCCCATAGATAAGAGAGACAGTTTCTGAGGGAAATCCTCCTCCTAGCAACTTGTCGAGTGAAATGCAACCTGTTGGAATAATTTCCTGCAATTTGCTAACACAGAATCGAAGTAACTCTTAGGAATTATAAGGCTTCTCTCTGCTGTTCTTTGTTTCTTGATGTTTAGTAACATATTTAAGCAAAAAATAGAGACAGGAAACTCAACGCAGGTTTCTAATTATGCCTCATTGTTGTTCTCGGTCTTCTATCCTGAAATGTGGAGCATGGTAGGATGAAGACAAAAATTGCTGTTGCTACTGTTAAGGGACGCGCCTATTATATGCTTGTGAATGAGTTGCAGAGAAAGCGGTTGCCCTTTTTGAGTCTTAAGCCGTGGGATCCTGTTCCGCTTAACATCAGGGTTGTTTTGACCACAAAAGAGGAGAGCAGCCAGATTTCTGATTCTAGTTTTCTGATTTTTGAGGAAGGCTCAAACCCCGAATCTGTTGTGGATGAGGCAGTTTTGATTATTCAGGGAAAGCAGAAGTACCAAAAAATTGTTGTTGGAGTTGACCCAGGCAAAAACTGTGGCATCGCCATTCTGGGAGATAACAAAGTCATCGAGACCCTTACTGATTCTCATGCAGATAGCGCTGCCCGACTTATTGTAAATAGTTTGAAACGGTTTCCAGCAGAAACCAGATTGGTGCGTGTAGGCGATGGAGCTCCTGATTTCACCAAAAAGTTGCTTCGTTTGTTGGATGCACGTTTGCCAGAAGATGTTTTGCTTGAGGTTGTTGGTGAGGCTGGAACAAGCCGAGTTTCAAACAGGTCAGTAAATCGCAGGGTGCTTCGGGATGCTGCTTCTGCCGTAAAAATCGCTGGCAGAAACGGTCATGTTTTGTTGAGGGGGCACGTCGCATGAAGCGTGTTGTGGATAAGATGCGGACTTTGCTTGTTGATGGTCCTGCTGCTGTGACTCTTGTTTCTGGCGACCTTGGCGTTCTGGGAGCACCCCTAACTGTTGAAGAGACTGTTGTAGTTAGGCAGGGTAAGCGTTTGCCCCTCTGGACTGAGACTGGAGCTACTTTTGAAGTACTGCTTGGCGAGGGTGCTTCTGTAAATGAGTTTGAGGAATCTGCTGTTCCATCTTCTTGGTCTGATGCCACAAAAGAGCTGCTGTCGCTGGAAAAGCCTGTCATTGTATTGGTTTTGGGAGGTGTGGATTCGGGTAAGACAAGTTTTTGCACCTTTCTTGTGAATGAGGCAGTGAAAAATGGTCTGCGGACAGGTGTTATTGATGCTGATTTGGGTCAATCTGATGTTGGTCCGCCCTCTACTGTAGGCTTCAATCTTGTAACTAAGCCCGTCAAAGACCTTTTTGAGATTAATGCAAAATATGTGGTTTTTGTCGGGTCAACAAGTCCTAGCGGAACAATAACCGCCGTCATAGATGGATTAATCTATCTTAAGCGGGAGTCTCTTGAGGCTGGCGCAGATTTTGTTGTCATCAATACTGACGGCTGGATTGAAAACGAAGAAGCCACAGAATACAAGATTCAATTGATAGAGCATGTTGCTCCCAGCGCTATTGTGGGAATCCAGCAAGAAAACAAGCTAGAGCAAATTATGCAAAGATTAACTGGTGTCACATCTTTTATTGTTGACTTTCCACAGCTTGTTCAGTCCAGAAATAGAGAGAAACGGAAGATTTTGCGTGAGCTTAGCTACAAGAAGTACATGAAAGGAGCAAAAATGTTGTCACTTTCTTTTGGCTGGATCAAAGTCACTGGCTCTCTTTTAGGATCTGGAGCACCACTGTACCATTCGCGTCTGGCAACCTTAATCGACCTGCTAGGAGTGAGACCTGTATATTCTGAAGAGAGTCTTTCTGCGGTTTTTGTTGTGCTAAGACGGGGCACCATAATTGCTGAAAAAGATGTCAAGGCTGTTGAGGAATATTTCGATAAACGGCTTAAGCTGGTATGGGAAGGGGACGAGAATGGTTTGCTTGTAGGACTGAAAGATGATGAAGACCATTTTTTGGGAATTGGTATCCTGCAGAATGTTGACTATAAACGAAAAAACCTGAAAATTTACACTCCTGTAACCCAGAAAGTTGGTTCGCTTAGCTTTGGTCAAATAAAACTGAACAAAAGCCTCAATGAAATTGGCTTAAGCACAGTATACTCCGAAACCCTCTGAGCCTATAGCCGAGTTGAAAATCTAAATATCCCTTTGGCATGAGCTATTATTGGGTATGGAGAAGAGCGCAGTTGTCAAGAGCTAATATCATAAAAGAAGAACTTTGCATACAGGACAAGTCATTTTTTTCTGTTTACATCGAAACAAAAAATTCCACACAAATGTTTCTTAGCGAAGGCGAAGACAAGCTGGGCACCTTGGCTGTGGCTATGCCGCAACCCAAAAACCTTGTTGGTTCTCCTCTTTCTTCAGTGCTGCTTGGAGACCGAAACATGATGATTGCCCGTCTACTGGCTGAGCTTCTTGCAGACAAAACCAAAAAGATAAGCATGGTTTCTGTTTTCACAAAATCTGTCAACGAACAGGAAGCCGCTCCTATTCTTCGGGAACTGCTGGAGAAGACTCTTGAGAATGTCGAAGAAGAAAGCTGAACATTTCAGTATCTTGTTTCTAACATCAGTTGCAGTTGCTGTTTGTTGGTTTGCGGCTAACACATATATTGCACCTATTGTACGTAGTTTTGGAATTCCGGAGGAACCCTTTGATGAGTTTCGATGTCATAATAGTGGGCGCTGGTCCTGCTGGAATCTTTTCTGCTCTTGAGTTAGCTGACAAAACAGACCTCAGCATCTTGCTTTTGGATAAAGGCAGAGCTATTGATCAGCGCAAATGTCCTTCTAGCCGTGGAATGGGCTGTCTCAACTGTGACCCTTGTTCTTTGTTGGCTGGTTGGGGTGGCGCTGGCGCTTTCAGTGACGGCAAGCTTACCCTGTCAACAGAGGTCGGCGGCTGGCTAAACGAATACTGCACTGAAGACCAGCTTTGGGGCCTTCTGCATTATGTTGACGACATTTACCTAAAGTTTGGCGCTACTGAGCATCTTTATGGTGTGAGTGCTCAAAAGTTTGAAGAGCTTGAAAGCAAAGCCTCTCTTGCTGGATTAAAGCTTGTTTCTCAGAAAGTTCGGCACATGGGCACAGACAAGTGCGCAGAGACTCTTCGTATGATGCGTGACCATCTTGAAGGCAGAGTCGACATCAGAACAGGAACCGACGTGAAGAGTCTTTTGGTTAAAGACGGCAAAGTCGAAGGCGTCGAAACCACAAAAGGCGAAAAATTTTACGGACAATATGTGATTGTTGCTCCTGGTCGAATCGGCGCCGAGTGGCTAAAGACCGAGGCAGAACTGCTTGGTCTTAAGACATTGAACAATCCTGTAGACATTGGCGTCAGAGTGGAGCTTCAAGCTGCTGTTATGGAAAACCTCACCAGCACATTGTATGAGCCTAAGCTGATTTATCACTCAAAATCTTTTGACGATCAGGTAAGAACTTTCTGTGTTTCGCCGCTGGGGATGGTAATCACAGAATCTTATGATGGCGTCCTAACAGTGAACGGGCAGAGCTATGCTGAACGTAAAACAAAAAACACAAACTTCGCCATCCTAGTAAGCACTTCCTTTACTGAGCCCTTCAGAGAGCCAATAGCGTACGGAAAATACATTGCACGGCTCTCAAACCTGCTAAGCGGAGGCGTAATCGTACAACGTCTCGGTGACCTGAAGGCTGGAAGACGCTCAACAGAAGAACGAATAAAACGAAGCCTATGCGTTCCAACACTCAAAAACGCCACACCTGGAGACCTGAGTTTCGTTCTGCCTTATCGCTATCTTGCAGACATCAAAGAAATGCTAGAAGCCCTAGACAAGGTCTCTCCTGGAGTAAACTCAAACGACACACTGCTGTATGGTGTTGAAGTCAAATTCTACTCCACACGACTTGAGTTAACTCGCCAGTTGGAAACAAAAATTGAGAACATGTTCACTATCGGTGACGGAGCTGGTGTGAGCCGAGGACTCATTCAGGCGTCTGCTTCAGGCGTAATTGTAGCTAACGAGATTGCAAGACGAGCAAAAAAGAACTAATTGTTTTGGGTGTGTGGTGGGACCGCCCGGATTTGAACCGGGGTCCCGAACGTCCGAGGCTCAGAGCCTAGACCAAGCTAGCCGACGGTCCCTTTTTTGTTTATTCTTTGTTGCTTCATGTTTTAGATAAGGATTCTCGTAGCTTTGTTGGCTTGGTTTTCAAAATGATAAACATGGATATGCCTGTTTGGTTTTGTGGTTTATAGAAAAGTCTAGCTACCTATGTGTGGTGTTTGGCTAAAATGGGGCTTTTTTTTATCTGTCGGCGAATTTGCTGCGGTTTCTTTTGAATTTCTTTTTGCATTTTACGCTGCAGAAGTAGTATGTTTCTCCGTCGTGTGTGATTTTGTATTTTGCTGTTTTTTCGTTTAGAATTACTCCGCAGACTGGGTCTCTAGGCATATTTTTTCCTTCATCGAATGGATAGTAAATCCTATTAGATAAGCTCTTTGCACGCTATCCTGTTTTGTGTTCATTTTTTGGAAAAATATCTAGTGGCTTTTTATGTTTGCTGGGTGCTCGGATAATGTTTAATAGTTACGCATTTCTTATCGAGATAAAGTTGTGTTTGTTTATTGACGTGGTTTCTGGCTTGATTCCATGTTATTTGAAAAGGAAGAGATGTTTGATGTCAAAAGTTAAGCTTGGAGATAGAATGAAGATTCCGGTTCACGACGTTTTTCATCAGGAAGCTGGACATTTTGGAAAAGTTGTTTACATAAGCGAGGACGAGGAAACCGTAACCGTAAAGTGTGAACGAAAGCATGGCGGAAAAACTGTTGCCTTCAATATTGCGCTAAAGCCAAGAGACTACTAAGCTTCATTTTTTCTTTTGTGCTGCTGTATTGTGAAAAAGGACTATTTTCAACATAGCACTGCTATTAGGCTTTATTAGGCTCCAAATATGATTGCTGTTTAGTGCTGTTTTTTGTTTGTCAAGAAACTTTGACTAAGCTTTTCTTTTGGAATCGGTTTTTGGGTCAATATTCCTTGACAAAAAATGCTTTATTCGTTGGAAAAGTAATTTGTTTTGTTGGAAGATGTCGACAAGAATGTTGTTCGTCTGTCGTTGCTGGCTTCGTCAACTTGTTGAGGATGTGTCTGGTTTGGCGGCTTCTTTGCGAAGACATTTTATAGTGCGGCATTCTCCTCTTTTTTCCTTGAATCCGTGATTTTTATGATTCATGAAATCAGTGACTCAATCCAAAAGCATGATGATGGCGACTTTCTATATCCATGCTACGAGGAGAACTGCATTTCAAACATTCCGGGTTCGATACTGGACCTTTTTGGCGTAAACCATAACCTGCCGCGGCTTCCGTTTCTGGGAGACCAATTTGATGGTGCTCAGAAGGTTGTGCTTTTGATTTTGGACGGTTTTGGTTTTAATCAGTTTTTGCGTCACAAACAGGAGAACAAGTTTTTGGCTGATGCTTCCAAGAAAAGTGACGTTTTTACCTTAACCAGTATTTTTCCTTCTCAGACGACTAATGCTTTGACCACGTTGAATACGGGTTTGACTCCGCAGGAGCATGGGCTTTTTGAGTATTACCTTTACATGAAGGAAGTTGGCAGAATAGTCAACACGCTTCGATTTGAGCCTATAGGTTCAGTTAACCAGAATTTGCTTGCAAACAAAGGTTTAGACCCAAAAATTATGTTTAAAGGAAAAACCATCCAAACCATTCTCAAAGAGGCTGGCATCAAGTCGTTCACTCACATTTATGCTCCATATGCTTACAGTGCTTCTGGTTCGCTTCTGTTTGAGGACAGCACGATGGTGCCTACTTTGAAGTCGTCTGACCTGTTTGTTTCGTTGCGCAAAAAACTGGAACAGGAACCTGGTCCTTCGTATCATTTTGTGCATCTTAGCAACCTTGACACGATAGCTCATGAGTATGGACCAAACAGCTACGAGTACTCTGCAGAACTGTCAGTGATTTCCTATCTGATAAACAAGGAACTTATAAAGAAAATCGATTCCCGTGCCGCAAAAGAGACACTGCTTTTGATGACGTCAGACCATGGCGGAGTAAACATTGTCCCCGAGAACATAACCTACCTTAACGGCTTCCCAGAACTACTAAAAAATCTGCAGAACGGCGCCTCAGGAGAAACAATACTGCCAACAGGAAGCGCCAGAGACGTATTTCTACACGTTCAACAAGACAAGATGGAGAAGACAAAACAGCTACTAGCCAACAGAATCGGAGACAAAGCCAAAATCGTAGAAACCAAAGAAGCAATAAACGACGGACTATTCGGGCATGGAGAAATAAACCCTAAATTCCTTGAACGCGCAGGAAACCTCCTACTTTTGCCATACAGAAACGAAACAGTCTGGTTCGACCACTTCATCGACTACAAATACAAACCAGTAGGACAACACGGCGGACTAAACCAAAACGAAATGCTAGTCCCACTATCAATAAGCACACTAGACAAACTAAAATAAGCAAATTCTAAGCTATTTTTGTTCTTGCTTGTGTTATTAGGTCTGTTAGTGCTGCGAAGGCTTTGCTTACGTCTTCCATTGTTAGGACGATTATTGTTTCTGTGTAGCAGCTCATCGTTTCTTCTATGTTGATATGGCGTCTTGAGAGTGCATTATAGAAGGCTTGTACGCATCCTGGCGTGGCTGTTATTTCGTCTGGGCTTCTAATGATGATTGTTGCGAGATTCTTGTTCTGGTCTATCACATGCTTTCCTTCGAAGATGGAGCTTATTTTGTCAAATGAGTTTAGGTCAGAGATTATTGTGACTATGGTGTTTCCTTCTATTACCTGCAGAAAATCTCCCTGAAACGTGGCTAGGGTTTTTCTTATTTTTTCTAGGATTTCTTTTGTTTTTTCTACTGACATTTTTGCCATGTCTGTTCTGATGTTTAGGTCGCTTCCTGCTACGACTTTTGTTATTTTTCCTTGGAGTATGGTGTAGTTGGTTTTGGCTCGTTTGACTGAAGTTATGACGCTTTCGAGGTTGATTTCCGTGGTTGTTGTTTCTTTGATTTTTGGGATTAGCATTCTGGCTATGGCGCTGTAGTTTGCGTAGTCTCTTTGCAGGGCATCCTGTAGGGAAAGGTCTTCATCGATGAGGTTTTGCACGGTTTTAGATATTGAATTGACCATTTTTGGTCACGTTTGCCCGTTTTCCTAGAATATTGACCAAAATCTATATAAGCGTTTCTGGAATTATGAACCTAAAAACTGGGACGCAAAATGAAAGACACGGTAATCTTAGCATACTCAGGAGGACTAGACACGTCGGTCCTCATAAAATGGTTACAAGAAGAAAACAACGTAGACGTGATCACATTCACCATGGAACTTGGTCAAAAAAGTGACCTAGAAAAAGTATCAGAAAAAGCCCAAAGCCTAGGAGTCAAAAAACACTACTCCATAGACGGCACAAAAGAATTCATAACAAAATACGTTTTCCAAGCAATAAAAGCCAACGCCCTCTACGAAGGAAAATATCCAATGGCAACCGCCCTAGGACGACCCCTAATCGCCAAAAAACTGGTCGAAATCGCACAAAACGAAGACGCAATAGCCGTAGCCCACGGCTGCACAGGAAAAGGAAACGACCAAGTCCGCTTCGACGTCACAGTCAAAGCATTATCCCCCGACCTGAAGGTCATGGCTCCAGTCCGAGAATGGGGCATGTGCCGCGAAGCAGAAATCAAATACGCCAAAGAAAAAGGCATAGCAATCCCACGCCTAGCCGACCCCTACAGCATAGACCAGAACATCTGGGGACGAAGCATAGAATGTGGACCCCTAGAAAATGCAGACCAAGAACCGTTTGAAGAAATCTACACCCTAACAACCTCACCAGAAGAGGCGCCAGACACTCCCGAATACATCACAATCAGCTTTGAAGCAGGAGTACCCGTTGGATTAAACGGCAAAAAAATGGACCCCGTAGCCCTAATCGAAAAACTAAACGAAATTGCAGGCAAGCACGGAGTCGGACGCGTCGACCATATCGAAGACAGGCTAGTGGGAATCAAATCAAGGGAAATTTACGAATCCCCAGCCGCCGAAGTCCTGATCGAAGCCCACAAAGACCTAGAAAAAATGATTCTAACCCGCCACGAGCTAGAATTCAAGAAACTGGTTGACGAAAAATGGACATGGCTAGTCTACACTGGGCTCTGGATAGACCCAATCAGGGAAGCATTGGATGCTTTCATAGACAAAACTCAGGAACGCGTCTGCGGAGAAGTAAAAATGAAGCTCTACAAGGGACGCTGCTGGGTTGCAGGTCGCTCATCGCCAATGTCCTTGTATGATAAGAATCTTGCAACATATGAGGTAGAAACTTCATTCAACCAAGCCTTTGCTGAAGGCTTCATAGAACTGTGGGGACTGCCCACCAAGGTAGCCACGGTACTAAAGGAGAAAACGAAAAAGAAATGCTAGCACAAGTCGGCTAGTTCCAATTAACTTGAAGGTGAAAAAAGTTGTCAAAACTGTTGCGTGGAGGACGAATAGGATCCGTCAGGGAAGATGTTACTGCGTTCACTTCCTCTATGGAAAGTGACAAAAAACTACTGGAAGCAGTAATAGCCATCAACAAAGCCCACGTAACAATGCTGACCAACCAAAACATCATAGACAAAGAAACGGGCACAAAACTTCTCCAAGCACTAACAGAAATAGACCCCAAACTAAAGCCCGACAAAACAACAGAAGACATCCACCTAGCCGTGGAAGAGGAAATCAACAAAAAAGTCGGTATAGACATAGGCGGAAACCTGCACATAGCAAAAAGCCGAAACGACCAAGTCGCAACCGCAATCAGGATGACCCTACGAACCGACCTGCTAAACCTAATGGAAACACTGTTAACATTGCAGAATTCGCTACTGGGTCTAGCCGCAAAGCATACCGAAACTTTGGTTCCTTCCTATACTCATCTGCATCCTGCCCAGCCCGTAACGTTTGCGCATATTCTGCTGTCATATGTTGATGGTCTGCAAAGGGACATAAAAAGGCTAACAGACGCATACTCGCGAATCAACCAGTCTCCAATGGGCGCAGGAGCAATAGCAACCACAAGCTTTCCAATCGACAGGGACCAAACAGCAGAACTACTAGGCTTCTACTGTGTGCTAGAGAATTCGATAGATGCCGTCGGAACCCGTGACTTTATCCTCGAAACAATGTCCGACCTGACATTAGCCGCGGTAAACGTCAGCCGCATAGCCCAAGACCTGATAATCTGGAGCAGCCCAGACTTTGGAATAGTGGAACTTCCAGAAAATTTTGCTTTCACCAGCAGTATAATGCCACAAAAAAAGAATCCCGACGTCCTAGAAGTAATCAGGGCAAGAATGAACAACGTTTCAGGCAACTTTTTCGCGTCCACAAGCACAATGATGGCATTGCCTTCTGGCTACAATCTGGACTTTCAGGAGATTACTCCAAAACTTTGGGACTCCATCCAAACAATGGCAGCTTCGGCTCATATGCTGTCTGAGTTAGTTCCAAATCTGGAAGTAAAAAGCAACGTTTTCGAAAAACAGGTGCTAAAATTTGCTACAACAACCGAACTTGCCAATGTGCTAGTAAAAAATTATAATGTTCCGTTCAGGACTTCGCACAAAATCGTTGGCGCCGTAGTTAAAGAGTTGCTGGATAACAATCTCACGCTTTCCGACTTGACACCTGAACAATTAAATAAGACTGCACAAGAATGTGCGGAAATCATCTTAGACGTTAAACTGGCGGACATCAAACAGGCAATTGACCCCAAAAAGTTTGTTGAAAGCCACAAAACCAAAGGCGGTCCTGCACCGGCAGAAGTCAAACGAATGCTAAACAGCCGAAAGCAGTTGACCGACCAAACAAAAACAACATTAACAAACAAAAAGGGCGAATTAGCCGCCGCAGACATCAAACTAAACATTGCGATTAAGCGATGCTTGTCCGACAAATGAAGAATAGATATGTAGGTTAAAGAACTGTGAACTCAAATCAAACATCGACAAAAACTGGCAAAGCGGTCATAGTTTTAGAAGACGGCTCCACCTTTGTCGGCAAAGGCTTTGGCGCACCAAAAAAAGTTTCTGGAGAAATAGTATTCTCAACCTCGATGGTCGGATACCCAGAATCACTGACCGACCCATCATACAAAGGACAAATCCTAACATTCACATATCCCCTCGTAGGGAACTATGGCGTTCCACCATACGACAAAGAAAATGGAGTCCTAAAATACTTCGAATCAGACGACATCAAAGTAACAGGCTTAATTGTCCACGAATTATGTAAACATCCGTTCCACTGGGCATCACAGCGAACACTAGACCAGTGGCTCAAAGACGAAGACGTGCCCGGAATATACGGAATCGACACCCGAAAACTCACAAAAAAGCTTCGAGTCCATGGAGTAATGCTTGGAATCCTCAAAGTATGCGAAGAAGACGAGGAACCAGACCTGCCACAGCTCCTAAAAGAAGCAGAAATCATTCAGGACCCCAACTCTACAGACCTCGCAAAACAAGTTACAGTAAAAGAGCCAATCTTTTATCCGTCTGGGGGAAACAAAACAGCAGTTCTGCTCGACTGCGGAGTCAAATACGGCATCCTGAGAAACCTTCTACGAAGAGGCTTCGACGTTTACCGAGTGCCCTACGACTACTCTGCAGAACAGGTAATGCAATACAAGCCTGACGGCGTAATGATAAGCAATGGTCCAGGAGACCCCAAACAGTGCGTAAAAACCGTTGAAACCATCAGGGAACTGATGGACAACGACATGCCCATGATGGGCGTCTGCCTTGGTACACAAATCTTGGCGCTTGCGGCTGGCGGCGACACATACAAGCTCAAGTATGGTCACAGGTCCCAGAACCAGCCTGCACTCGACTTGAAGACGGGACGATGCTACATTACAACCCAGAATCACGGCTACACTGTCCAGCGAGACTCCATTAAGGACACTGGGTTGGAAGAGTGGTTCATGAATGTTAACGACAAGACAGTTGAAGGTGTAAAACACAAAACGAAACCCGCCTTTGCCCTGCAGTGGCATCCCGAAGCGTCCCCAGGACCATACGATACAGAATTTCTTTTTGACAGATTCAAAAAATTGACGGAGGCAAAGTAGGATGCCCAAGTTTGAGTGGATAAAAAAGGTCATAGTCTTGGGCAGCGGAGCCATCAAAATCGGAGAAGCCGCAGAATTCGACTACTCTGGAAGCCAGTGCCTAAAGGCTCTTCGTGAAGAAGGAATAGAAACTGTTCTAGTTAACCCAAACATTGCAACAATCCAAACCGACCCACGCTTGGCAGGAAAGGTTTACCTGTTGCCTGTAACGCCCGAGTTTGTGGAAGAAGTCATCGCCAAAGAGCGCCCAGACGCTATCATGTTAAGCTTTGGGGGACAAACAGCCCTAAACTGTGGTGTCAAGCTTGCCCAGAGTGGCGTTCTCGACAAGTACGGCGTTAAGGTATTGGGGACTCCAGTCAAGACCATAGAGGACACCGAAGACAGGGAACTTTTTAGGCAATCCATGTTGCGGGCTGGTGTTTCTATTGCAAAGAGCAAATCTGCCAGCACCCTAAAAGACGCTGTTGAGGTGGGCAGAGAAATCGGCTATCCCGTTATAATCCGTGTAGCCTACACACTGGGCGGTAAAGGCTCTGGCGTAGCTCACAATGAGAAGGAACTGAAGGATATTGTTAGCCGCGCTTTGGGTCAGAGCATGATTTCACAGGTGCTTATTGAAGAGTATCTGGGGCACTGGAAAGAAGTCGAATACGAAGTCATGCGCGACTATGACGACAACTGCATAATCGTGTGTAACATGGAAAACTTTGACCCCATGGGCGTCCACACCGGCGACTCCATAGTAGTGGCGCCAAGCCAAACCCTATCAAACAGGGAATATCACATTCTTCGCTCCGCATCAATAAGCGCCATACGCAGCCTAGGAGTAGTCGGCGAATGCAACATCCAGTGGGCACTAGACACAAAATCAGAAAAAATCCGAGCCATAGAAGTAAACGCCCGACTCTCACGAAGCTCAGCCCTTGCAAGCAAAGCAACAGGCTACCCCATCGCATACATCGCAGCCAAACTCTGCATCGGCTACACCTTGCCCGAACTACAAAACAAAGTAACCCGCGTAACAACAGCATGCTTCGAACCAGCTCTCGACTATCTTGTAGTCAAGTATCCGCGCTGGGACCTGCAGAAATTCAAAAACGTTGACCGCCATATTGGTCCTCAGATGAAGTCTGTAGGCGAAGTCATGGGCATAGGCAGATGCTTCGAAGAGGCACTGCAGAAGGCTGTCCGCATGCTCGATATCGGCAAACTGGGACTTGTCTGTAACGCCGAAGAGGATGACCCTGAGCCGCTAGAGAAGATAAAGGATGTTTTGGCAAATCCTACAGACCAGCGCCTATACATGATAGTAAAAGCACTAAAACAGGGCATACCCATACCTGAAATTTACAACCTAAGCGGCGTTGACCCCTTCTTCTTGCACAAAATAAAGAACGTCATCGACATGCAAGACAAGCTGTCCACGATAAAACCGACAGACAAAGACTTCCTAGACACAATCCGCGAAGCCAAACGCATAGGCTTTTCTGACCTTCAAATTGCCATATGCCGCGGCACAGACCAGTTTACGATACGAAACATCCGAAAACAGGCAAATATTGTTCCTGCAGTTAAGCAGATTGACACTCTTGCCGCTGAGTGGCCAGCCCAAACAAATTATCTTTATTTGACGTACGGCGGAGACGAAGACGATATCCAGCTCTCGTCAAAAAACAAGAAGGTCATCGTTCTGGGCGCAGGCGTTTTCAGGATTGGCAGTAGCGTAGAGTTTGACTGGTGCGGAGTCAACACTATCTGGGCACTCAAAAAGAACGGAATCGAAGAAGCAATAATGGTCAACTATAACCCAGAAACAGTCTCCACAGACTACGACATGTCAGACAAGCTCTACTTCGAAGAACTCACACTGGAACGTATCTTGGATATTTATGACAAGGAACAGCCCCTCGGCGTAATAGCAAGCGTCGGAGGACAAATCCCAAACAACTTAGCACTGAAACTTGCCGAAGCTGGCGTAAACATTCTGGGCACATCAGGTGAAAGCATTGACATGGCAGAAGACAGAACCAAATTCAGTGCCCTACTTGACACGCTTGGGATTCCTCAGCCAGAATGGAGAGACCTTTCAACAAAAAGTGACCTCAAAAAGTTTGCCACAAAAGTCGGATACCCCGTGCTTATTCGTCCCAGCTACGTGCTGTCAGGTTCAGCCATGAGAGTCGCATACACCGAGGATGAGCTTGTGGATTATTTCAAGTTAGCTGGCAAGATTTCAAGGGACCATCCTGCTGTTATCTCAAAGTTTATCGAGAACGCAAAAGAGGTTGAGGTTGACGGCGTCTACGACGGAGAAGACAACATAATCGGAGCCATTGTAGAGCATGTTGAAAACGCTGGAGTTCACAGCGGAGATGCAACCATGGGAATTCCCGCATTGACTCTTGACAGTGACGTGCTACGAACAGTCTCAGATTATACTCACAAGATAGTAGAAGCCCTGAACATAAGGGGACCATACAATATCCAGTATCTCGTAAAGGACGGAGTCACATATGTTATCGAATGCAATCTGCGAGCCTCACGAAGCATGCCCTATGTAAGCAAGACCCGAGGAGTCAACATGATAGAACTTGCCACAATGGCGATGTTAGGCAAAAAATTCAAGGACTCTGGATTTACGGATCTTCCAGAGATTACTCATGTTGGCGTGAAGGTTCCCCAGTTTAGTTTCATGCGTTTAAGCGGAGCTGACCCAGTGTTGGGCGTCGAGATGTTAAGCACGGGTGAGGTTGCGTGTCTTGGAGAAAACTTCACTGATGCTCTTTCGAAGGCTTTGCAGTCTGCAGAGTTTAAGATGCCTCCTGAGGGCGGGTCTGTGCTGATTACTGTTGGCGGAAAGAAACTCAAAGAAGAAGTTATCCCTCTTGGACGCTCACTCAGGGAGCTAGGCTTTAAGATTTATGCGACCAAAAATACTGCCAAGGCGCTGCAGGATGCTGGCGTAAACAATATTTCGGTTTTGCATAAGGTTCGGGAAGCTGGGCAAACACCTAATATAGTGGATTATCTTCAGGAGGGCAGAATCGACTTGGTTATCAACATACCCATGCCCAACCATCTGGTAACCTTTTCTGAAGTTCTCCAAGACGAATACACGATCCGAAGGCTAGCAATCGAATTCAACATTCCAGTAGTAACCAACCTACAACTGGCTTCAGCATTAACCAGAATACTGGAACAGCGGGAAGCACACAAGTTTGACATCCGTTCACTAAACGAGTACATGGACAGCTTGCCGAAAAAATTCTGGTAAAAAATTTGGGGATTTATTCCCCTTCTGGTTTCTTCTTTCCGAATCTTCTGAAAGTAAGTTTGGCTGTCAGTATTTTTTCTGTTCCAAACAGTCTGGATGCTATGTAGAGAACCACGATAGTGAAGATTGTCATGTAGATGATTCCTCCGATTGCTCCTACGTAGTTACCGGTGAATGCTACATTAGCTGCAAGCATCGCATGAGTGAACGGTATTGCTAGGAGTATGATTGACAGAGGAAACGGCAACGAGTTGATGTCAGTAAACATAGTGAATACCATCGGGAAAATAAACAGTATCGAGAGTGGACCTACCATTGCTTGTGCGCCTCTGACATCATCTGCAAAGACAGATAATGAGATTGCCAAAGCTAGGGCTGAAAGCAGTGCCATAAACAGGGAAACTCCCAGAATTGCGTATGATTCGATTGTGGGTGCTAATCCCAGAGCTGCTAGGTCAATGCTGGTTGTGCCTGTCAAGCCAGTTAATGAGCTCATGTAATAGCTTAAACCCAAAAGATATGCTACGGCTCCAACAAGAGCAACCATTATTGAACCTGTTAATTTTCCAGCCAAAATAGTAGTGCGTTTTATCGGCATTGTCAGCAGAGTTTCAAGAGTTTTTTCTTCTTTTTCTGACGCAACCGCTGTAGCCGCAAGTTGCATTGCAAAGATAAGCAGTGTCATTATTCCCACGGGCATGGCTATTGATTGAGAGATCATCAGGCTGAAAAGAACGCTAGAGCTTACATCTGCGCCTTTGCCGTTAACTATGGATTTTTCTTGTAGAGATATTGGGTTTAGGATTTGTGTTGAGTTGTATCCTGGGAATGCTGTTTCGATTCTTTGGTTGATTATCATGTTTTCGAAGCTGTTAAGCACACTGTTAATTACAGCTGATTTTGAGGCTCCGCCTATTCCGCCACTTCCGCTGAATGGGGTGTAAACTATTAGGTTTGATGTTCCTCCGTCAGTTATGTTTTGGCTAAATCCAGACGGAATAATAACCAAATTTGTGAAGTTTGAGTCTTGAACATGCTTTAACGCCTGATCTACTGTAACATCGTTAAGGTTTGTTACTGTAAAATTGACCAGTTCTAGATAATTTTCTAGGCTAGTTGAGACTGAGCCTTGGTCTTGGTCTACAATTGCTATTGATGTTTGTTCTATGCTTTGTCCTGCAGATTCAACTGATGTTTGGAGTGCAAAGCCCATCAACGGAAACATTACCAAGGGTACAATTATCATGCTGAGCAAAATTTTGGGGTCTCTGACCATTTCCTTTACTTCTTTTTTGATAATGTTCATTAAACCGCTAAACAAAGCCAACGACCTCCCCAAACACGTCTTCAAGATTAACTGCTTTGTATTTTGCTTTAAGCTCTTCAGGAGTGCCTTCAATGACAACCTTGCCCTTGTTTACAAGAGCCACTCGGTCACAGAGATATTCCACTTCTAGCATGTTGTGGCTTGAAAGCAGGATAGTTACGTTGTGTTCGTCTGCGTAACGTTTTATGAGTGTCCTAACATGGACAGAATGAAGAACATCCAAGCCGCTGTTGGGTTCATCCAGTATTGCCAGCTTAGGCATTGTCATAAGAGCCCTTGCAACCAAAAGTCTGCGTTTCATTCCTTTGCTGTAGCCTTTCACTCTGTCTTTGAGGCGGTCTTCTAGCCCAGAAATTTCTGCTGCGGCATCAACTAGTTTTTGTCTTTCTTGCTGATTTTTGGTTGTGAAATTTGCCATAAAATTGAGATATTCAAATCCTGACAGGTTCTTGTATGCGCCTGCTTCTTCGGGAAGATAGCTGATTATGTTACGAACTTCTGCGGCTTCCTTTACAACATCATGACCAAAAACTGTGACCGTGCCCGAAGTTGGCAAAAGTAAAGTTGAAGTGATTCTTAGGGCTGTTGTTTTTCCTGCGCCGTTTAGTCCTATTAAGCCAAAAATTTCGCCCTTATTGATTTTGAAGCTTAAGCCATTGAGTGCTCTGACTGACCCAAAATCTTTTACTACATTTTTTGCTTCAACCGCAACGCTCATTAAAAGTCTTCCACCCCGTTTGATACGATTAGAGGAGCATCTTCAATAAATCTGCTTTGGTAACAATACCCACAACTTTTCCTTTTGCCGAAATCAAAACCGCAGGATAAATCTGAAGAAGACTAGAAATTAGCGGCAATGGGGCATCTTCTCCGACTTGAGGAAAAGCTTCCTCCATGACTTCTCCTACCGGCAGCTTGGATACCTGAGACAGGTCTTTTCCTGCAGAAACCTTTCCTATAATCGTTTTTTCTGATATGCTGCCAACAGAATGGTCGCCATCAAAGACTGGAAGCTGAGAATAGCCGTGCTCTGCCATTGCATGGACTGCTTTTGAAACTGGGTCACTCTTCTGAATCGCTATAATATTGCTGTGGAGCACTTCTCCGGCTACTACCTCTGTTTTTATCTGTAGCCTTTCTAGAGCATCAAAAATTGCCTTAACCTTCGTATATGAGGGATCAATTTTCTGGGATTCCAGCTTTGCGATTAAAGACTGGCTTACGCCTGCTAACCGTGCAAGCTTTTGCTGTGTCAGTCCCATGATTCTTCTTTTTTTAGCCACTTCATCAATGTCTGGCAGCATACCTTAAACTTTAGTGAGTTGATTTATATTCTTTTTGGAATATTTTTTTCAGTAAAATATTAAAATGGTAATGACGTTTCCTATGTTCCATAACCCTTTAGGGGAAAATTTAGGAGTAAGGAAAGATGGCGACCACAAAAAGCAACGGACGGTCAATTGCAGAAATTAACCAGAAAATCAAATCTGGTGATGTTCAGGTTTTGACCGCAGAGGAAATGAAAAAACTTGTAGAAAGTAGCGGCGTTGAAGTCGCATACAAAGAAGTTGATGTTGTTACAACAGGAACATTCGGAGCCATGTGTTCTTCAGGTGCCATAATCAATCTTGGGCACTCAGACCCGCCCATCAAAATTCAGAGAGCATGGCTAAACGATGTTGAAGTCAGCCACCCTGGTGCAGCGGTTGACCTGTACATAGGAGCCACCATGATGAGCGACACCGACCCCTATGAGTACGGCGGAGGACACGTCATAGAAGACCTGATTGCAGGCAAAGAAATTGAAGTAAGAGCCACAGCATACGGAACAGACTGCTATCCCAGAACCAAACTGGACACCACAATCACAAAAGATGACCTGAACCAGTTCTACCTGCTCAACTTCCGCAACTGCTACCAACGCTACGTGTGCGCAACAAACAGCCGCGACGAAACAATCTACACTTACATGGGCAAACTTTTGCCAAAATTCAGAAACGCCACATACTCCGGAGCAGGAGGCTTGAATCCTCTAATGAACGACCCAGACTATGAGACCATAGGCATTGGAACAAGAATATTTCTTGGAGGCGGACAAGGCTACGTTCTCGGAGAAGGCACACAGCACGACCCAAGCAACAGGTTTGGTACGCTGATGGTTCGGGGAGACGCCAAAAAGATGAGTCCCGAGTTTATCCGAGGAGGCGCATTCACCAGGTACGGCACAAGCCTCTACATTGGCATGGGCATCCCAATTCCCATACTGAATGAGGGATTAGCCAAGAAAACAGGACTCAGAGACGAAGAAATCTTTACAGACATTGTCGATTATGGCGTTCCGCGAAGAGACAAACCCAAGCTTGGCAAAGTCAGCTATGCCACATTAAAGTCTGGTTCAGTGGTAATAAATGACAGAAAAATCAAGGTAAGCTCTCTTTCCAGCCTGAAGAAGGCAAGAAAAATTGCAGAAACCCTCAAGTCTTGGATAGAAAACGGAGCCTTCTATCTGTCCAGTCCCGCAGAGACCTTGCCTACAGACTCTGTTTGCCATCCAATGAGGCAACGTGACCAGCCAACCTTTGTCGGCAGTGTAGCTCACGAGGCAGTAACCTGCAATGTTGAAGAAGACATCAAGGCGGTTGCGCAGCGGATAATCAGCAAATCAGTCAACCATATTGTAGTCACGGACAAAAGTGGAGACGTAAGAGGCATAGTAACTTCATGGGACCTTACACGGGCAGTTGCAGAAGGAAAAACAGAACTAACCGACATCATCACAAACAAAGTGTATACCACAAGTCCCGAAGAAACGTTGGAGGAGGCTTCACGGAAGCTTGCGTTGCATCATATTTCGGCGTTGCCTGTTGTGGATTCCACTAAGAAGAAGGTTGTGGGTCTTCTAACGTCTGAAGATATAGCAAAGTTGAGAGGAAGGTGAGCAAGATGGATAGAATTCTGTTAAGATTCTCTGAAGAAAATGTTGCAGAGCCAATAACGTCGAAGATTATACTTGAGCTGGGAATCCCCATGAGAATAGTAACCGCCACAATCAACTCGCAGGGCGGAGACATCCTAGTCGAAGTTCCCAAAGTTCACGTCGAAAAAATCGTAAACGCATTCAGGAAAAAAGGCGTAGTCGTCAAGTTCCCAAAACTCATCGAAGTAGACTGCGACAAATGCATCGACTGCGGAGCATGCTACGCCCTGTGTCCAGTGGACGCAATCTCATACGACAAAGACTACTCCGTGGTGTTTGACGAAAAAACGTGCATCGGAAGCCCCTGCGGACTCTGTGTTGATGCATGCCCTGCCAGAGCCATAACACTAGTTGAACAGAACAGAAACCACCAAAAATGAACAAGAAAGGTCTCTTCAAGCAGTCTTTTCAACTCAAAGAATCAGACTGCACCATCATCTCAGACACCAAAGAAGGCATCACAACCGCAAAAACTTCAATAGAACACCACCGAAAACTGCTCGAAAACTACATCAAAACTCATCCCCAATTCCTTTTTTCCTTTAAACCACTTTCAGTAAATAGAGCAAATGCTCCAGACGTTGCCCGTTTAATGTCTGAGGCATCAAAAAAGGCAAATGTAGGACCAATGGCTGCCGTTGCCGGAGTCCTAGCTGACCTAGCCGTAAAAGACATGATAAATTCTGGCTGCAAAGTTGCCGTAGTAGAAAACGGAGGAGAACTGTACGCATTTTCTGACCAGCCAATCGACATCGGATTTGCGGCAGGCGAAGAGCCGCTCTCAAAAGAGATGGGCTTCAGACTAACAATATTTCCTGTGGGCGTGGCTACAAGCTCTGGATTGTTCAGTCATGCTTTCAGTTTTGGTGATGCAGCGGCGGTGACAATTTTTGCTGTGGACGCTGGACTTGCAGATGCTGCGGCAACGGCTGTCGCAAACACTGTAACAGGAGACGACATCCAAGATGTACTCAAGAAAGCGGTTGATATGGCACTAAGAATGGAGGGCGTTTATGGCGTCTTTATCTTGTATCGCGGAATTGTGGGAAAAGGCGGACAGATTCCTGAGATAATAAAAACAAATCAAGAATAGTTTTTGTGTCAATTTTTTTGCGATTTTGTGCAGAACTATTATATCAACTAAAATAGAAAAAAGATGAACTGAGGAAAAATTACGGTGTCCAGTCAAAAGAATGTTTCAATAACAAACAGCCGCTATTTGGTTAAAAACTTCTTACAAGAAAAACTGGTGAAGTGCATTAAAGAAACCTCAGGCAATGCGATTCTTGATGTTGGCTGCGGAAAAAAGCCATACAAGACCTTCTTTCAAGAACCTAACAGTTACGTTGGAATCGATAGACGGGCAAACACTGCAGATGTAAAAAGCATTGGCGAGTTTTTGCCCTTTGCTGATTCGTCATTTGATACTGTGTTGTGTACTCAGGTGCTGGAGCATGTTGAAAATAGTGAAAAGGTGTTATCAGAGTTTAACAGGATACTTGAAGATAATGGAGTGTTAATCTTATCGACTCATGGAATATGGCTTGAAGACCATGAGCCTACTGACTATTGGAGATGGACTCTAACAGGTTTGAAAAAAATATTTGAGACTGCAGACTTTGAGGTGCTCGAAACATACACAATGGATTCTGTCAGTTCGCTTATTCAAATAATTTCTCTATACTTTCCGCGTAGCGGTGCTGGCAAAGTTTTTCACACGACCCTTAATTTGGTCAGTAAACTCTTCAAATCGGAATACAAGAAACCAAAGATTTTCATTTGCCATGTTCTAAAAGCAAGGAAAAAACCTCAATAAATGCAGAGCAATATTACCATCTCATATGTCATTGTAGATGCGTTCTGAGTACGTTGATTATTTTTTCTGATTGCTTGGTGATGTTAAAATCGTTTTGGGCTTTTTGGTAATTAGCCTTACGAATTTCTAGAATCTCTCCTTTTGGCAGTTTAAGGAACCATCTGAGCTTGTTTTTGAGTTCCTCTTGGTCTCCGACAGGATATATGAACTCCTGTTCTAGTGAGTCTTTGGCTCCGTAAACGTCAGAGCTAAAGACAGGTAAACCAAAACTCATTGCTGTTATCAATGTAGTGCAGTGCCCTTCGCTGGAACTGTTCTGGACATAGACGTCTTTGGTTTCGTACCAGCCTGCATACTCTTCATCACTTATGAAGCCGTCAATGAAGATGCTGCTGTATTTTCCTAATTGTCTGACTCTTTCTTTGAGTGTTTCCATTTGGTCGCCTTTTCCTGCAATATGAAGAACCACATCGTTGCCCTCGTTGATGAGGTCACTTACTGCTTCAATTAAGCCTAGGAACCCTTTTCTTTCAGTCAGAAAGCCCATGGAGCCGATTTCAACTTTTTTGTCTTGAGTTATGGGCGCCATCTTCTGGATGGGTACGCCGTTGTTTATTACGGTGCTCTTTTTTTCTGCTTGTGGAAAAAATGAGATTAATCTTTTTCGTATTCCTTTGCTGACGCAAATGATTTCGTCTACTTTTTCTGCGGTTTTTCTTGTGGCTTCAACTTTTGAGGGCTTCTCTAGTCTTTCATAGAGTTCGAACCTGTGGCATCTTACAACAATCGGTTTTCTGATAATTGGCTTAAACATTGACACTATTCTGGCTGCGCCTGCCAAGTATTCGACAAAAATTATGTCACATTTTCTTGCTTCAATGAAAAGCTTGACCAGGTTAGGAAATTTGTTGAGTTTGAAAAATGTAATTTCATGATTTTTTGTGAGTTCTTGAAAGATGTCTTTAAAGAAGTATTGTAGTTTGTCAGCGATGAATAGTATTTTCATGTCTTTTCCTCTGTTGGTCAAGAGATTGGGGCAAAAGCCATCTTTGTTTTTGGATTGTTTGGTATTTTATGCCACCTTAACCGTGGAATGTTGAATTTTTTTGGTGAATCTATTTCTATGTTATGATGTTAATATAATTTGGTGATTTTCTAGGAAAATGTGGCTCCAACAAGTTTCTAATTTGTTTGTGAACCTTTTTTGCCTGTTGTGCTGTGTAGAATTTTTTGCAGAAAAGGCTGTTTTCAACAATATACTTCTATTTGTATCCTATTAAGCTCCTAATAGGTGGTATGAACATGTGAACTTTGGTTGTTCTCGTGTTATTGTTTGTTGTTTTGTGAGAACAGTTCGAGTAGCATTTCGTAGAGTTCTTCGCCGCCTTCAACATTTGTGAATAGGCTTTTTTCTGCGCGCAGTATCTTTCCTGCTGTGCTGCAGGTTTTTTGCCATTCGAGTTCTTTCCACATCATTTTGTAGTTTTTGTGTTCCACCCATGCCCGAAACACCAATACAGTGAACATGGCGACAGTGACTATCAGGTTTAGTATGTAGATGCTTAGCAGATCCAACACAAACACCTCTCTTGTGTATCTTTTTAGAGTCTGTGGATTCATAAGATTTATTACCAAAAACGATGAAGAAGGGTTTGCTCTCACCGGAAAGCTTGCTCTGCACGCATAAATCCCATTCATGTATCATCTCAAGTGAGATAACCAAAAATTGATCTTTAAAGGGTGGCGTGGCACAAGCAAGGTGAGAGCACAACTCAATACTGTTAACAATTTTTTGAATGCTTGCATGGAGTGTTGAATTGGTCAAAGATTTTTGACTAGACCTTCTTTTATTCAGTCAATTTTTGTTTACAAAAATCTTTTTCAAGCATGTAATTGCAGTATTTATGGGTGGGGATGTGGTGGGGGAACTGAAGAAAACAGTAACAACAGTAGTCTGCCTGATAATTTTTACTTGTCTACTATTTCCTTCATTTGTAAATGCTGAAGTGTCATGAGATATTCAGGTTGTGAGTGATGATGCTTCGAGCATTGATTATGGGTATTGTCAGATTAAGGTTGATTCTGATGGTAATCCGCACATAGCCTATACCTGTTCACCAGATTGGTGTTATGGTTCAAAAACTCGGATGGGATTTTGTTCGCGATTTGGCTTTAGATGCTAATGATACACCTCACATAACATATGGAAGTCTGGCGTATGCCGCTTGGAACAAAACACAGTGGGAATTCCAAACAATCGCAACAGACGACACTGCCTATTCTTCCATTGCCTTAGACTCATCAGGTACACCACACGTAGCGTATAGCATTGGCACTGAACTTAGGTATGCGAGTCAAAATGGCTCAAACTGGACAATACAAATTGTGGACAATATGCCAGACATCGCCAGAAGAGTGTCTTGCATTAGACTCAAAATACATACCTTACATAATGTATTATACTGCAAATCCAGTGCGTATCAAACTTGCTGTATGGAAGAACTCCAGTTGGACCATTGAACCTGTCCTTGACTCCTTAAACCTAAACGAATATGGAAACATGGTTCTGGACTCTGACGACAATCCCCACTTCCTTATTGCTCTACGTCGCTATTTTGGTGACCATACCGCATTCCTCAGGGATGTTCTGTATATTAGTTGGAGTGGGTCTGATTGGAATGTCCAAACAGTGGCCTCAAACGTCACATTGTCCAACATAGGTTTCTTGACACTAATTCCAGATGAGTCCCTCACATCATCTATACTACAAGAGCAGAACAATTGGTGTACACCCGCTGGACAGGCACAGAATGGGAAAACTACACTGTGGACACACAGAGAATACCAGATAAAACATGCTACCTAGCCGTAGACTCTGAAGGAAATCCCCACATAAGCTACCTCAAATCACATCCATACATTCAAGATTATGACACATTAGATTTGATGTACGCAACAACAAACATACCAAAAACCCCAGAAGTTCCATCACAACTATCAAACCCCACAGTACTGATTACAACCGCAGTCATCATTGGAACAGCGGTAGCCATTCTCTTGCGTCTGGAAAAAAAGAAAAATTAGACATACGCCCAAAAATATCAAAAAAACATGAGAAAAGAATTGGCTATAACGCCAAACTGGCACCTAAACCCTAAACATATTAGTATACCTAATAGAAATAGAATGTTGAAAACAACATTTTTTCAGAAAATCTGCAGCAGCAAGAGACAATGTTGATGGTGGGTTGTTGCATCTAATTCTGTGGGCAGAAAGATTCATTAAGTGTGTTTGTGATAGCTTTTGCACTTGAAAAAATAGGGTGAGGCATATGTCAAAACCATTTTATGCAAAATTTGAGGTTCCCGACGAGGTGGCAGATGCAGCCTATGAAGCCCTGCAAATAGCCAACCAGACAGGATCCGTTAGAATAGGAACAAACGAGACAACAAAATCAGTTGAAAGAGGACAAGCAAAACTCGTAGTAATCGCAAACGATGTAGATCCACCAGAAGTTGTGGCACATCTACCACTACTCTGCGAGGAACGCAAAATCCCATACATATTTGTTCCCAGCAAAGAAAAACTAGGAATTTCCTCAGGGATAGAAGTCTCATCAGCAGCAGCTGCAATAGCTAACGCTGGCGAATCCGCTAACCTGATAAAGGAAATCTCTACTAGAATCGAGGAACTAAAACAGAAGGGCACAAGTGAATGAGCAAGAGAGATGCACCTGATGAGCTAGTTCCTGCAGAAGTAATTCAGGTCGTAGGCAGGACAGGGCTGACTGGCGAAATCACACAAGTCAGAGTCCGTGTTCTCGACGGCGACGATAAAGGGCGCATCATAACAAGAAACGTGAAAGGTCCAGTTCGCGCAAACGACATCCTTGTTCTAAGAGACACAGAAAGAGAAGCAAAAAGACTCAGAAGATAAGGAGAACCTAGAAGATGCCAAAACCAAAAGACTGCTCTTTTTGTGGACACACCTTTCCGCCAGGCACAGGCATGATGTACGTCAAAAACGACGGCTCAACACTGTGGTTCTGCTCCAACAAATGCAGAAAAAGCGCACTTAAACTAAAGCGGGACTCCCGAAAAGTCAAATGGACAAAATACTTCGGCAAGGAAGAAAAAGGAAGAGCTTAACACTAAGCTCCACCGACCATATTTTGTTGGTCAGCCAAAAAGGGAGGATTGGTGAGCACATGAACATTGTATTGCTTGGTCCGCCAGGTGTAGGCAAAGGAACCTACGCAGGCGAACTTTCCAAAAAATATGAAATACCCACAATTTCTGTGGGCGACCTTTTCCGAAAAGCCATAAAAAACCAGACAGAACTAGGCAAAAAAATAAAGGGCTACGTGTCAAGCGGAGAACTCGTCCCCGACACGGTAGTTATTGACTTGGTAAAAAACAGGCTAGATGAACCAGACTGCAAGAACGGCTACCTGCTTGACGGATACCCCAGAACCGTTCCACAGGCAGAAGCAATGATGAAATTCAACAAAATCGACATAGCCCTAAACTTTTTTGCACCAGACAACGTAATAATGGAAAGAATCAGCGGACGAAGAACCTGCAGCAAATGCGGAGCCATATACCACATCAAAAACATCCCCCCAACAATCGACGGCATATGCGACCGATGCACAGGAAGACTCCTACAGCGCTCAGATGAAAAACCAGAAGTCGTCCAAAACAGGCTAATGGTATATCGCGAAAAGACTAAACCCGTCATCGACTACCTAAAAAATCTCGGTCTGGTAGCTGACATTGACGCAAACTATCCCATCGAAGAAATGGACAAAATAATCGCCCAATGCGACAAATATCTCCAAAAACTAGCCTAAAACTGCAAACTTCTTATCTTTCATATTTTTGTTAAATGAACCATTAGGGTAGAACCTAAAAGCAACCAGTTAAATTGAATTACCTTGGAGGAAAATCGCCGTGCCAGTAAGACAGCCCATCGTTTCTGTTCTCGGACACATAGACGCTGGAAAAACCAAACTGCTAGACAAAATCAGAAAAAGCAGTGTCCAAGATCGAGAAGTCGGAGGAATCACCCAGCACATAGGCGCAAGCTACTTCCCAGTAGAAACCCTCGCCAACATCTGTGGAACATTATTCCAAGGAATGAAAAAAGACGTTCAGCTTCCTGGGCTGCTTGTAGTAGACACACCAGGGCACGAAGCATTTGTTAACCTAAGAAAAAGAGGCGGCGCAGTAGCAGACATCGCCATCCTAGTCGTCGATGTGCTCAGAGGCTTTGAAGCACAAACCTACGAATGCCTAGATATCCTAAAAGAGAAAAAAACACCCTTCCTTGTAGCCGCAAACAAAATCGACCGCATACCCGGATGGAAACCAAAACCTGACTCAACATTTACGGCATCATACAAGAGCCAAGGTCCATACGTCCAGCAAGCACTGGACGAGAACCTGTACCGCATAATGGGAACTTTTTCCCGTCTCGGATTTAGGGCAGACAAATTCAACAACGTAAAAGATTTTCAGAAAACAATCGCAATTGTTCCCACAAGCGCAACAACAGGAGAAGGCATACCCGAACTATTAGCCGTTCTGATAGGGTTAACTCAGCAGTATCTTCGTTCTAGGCTAAACACAACCGAGGGACCAGCAAAAGGAACAGTACTTGAAGTAAAAGAAGAACCCGGACTGGGAATAACAGCCAACGTAATAATCTACGATGGTGTCCTGAAGAAGGGCGACCTCATAGTTGTCGGCGCAAAAGAAAAGCCGATTGTGACGACGATTCGCGCAGTCTTCTTGCCTAAACCATTAGACGAAATCAGAGATCCCAGAGACAAATTCTCATCAGTGGACTCTGTTCCTGCAGCGGCTGGAGTAAAAATTGCGGCACCAAACCTCGAAGACACGCTGGCAGGTGCACCAATATATGCCGTTCCCTCCGAAGACCGCCTTGACGAGTACGTGAATATGGTTTCGGAAGAGGTTGAGCAAATCAAAATCGATACAGACCTAGACGGCGTCATCCTAAAAACCGACGCACTAGGCTCATTGGAAGCGATAGCAGACAGCCTCAAACGAAACGAGGTACCCATAAAAGTTGCCGACGTAGGCGATGTATCCAAACGTGACGTAACTGAAGCCGCAATCGTCAAAGAACGCGAACCCCTACACGGCGTCATCCTGGCATTCAACGTCAAAGTCCTGCCAGACGCAGAAGAAGAAGCAAAAAACCGTAACGTCCCCATTTTCAACGAAAAAACCATCTACAGCCTCATCGACGAGTATCTTGCATGGCTAAAACAAGAAGATGAAGCAAGACTCGGAGAAGAATACAACCGCCTAGTCAAGCCCGCAAAAATAAAATTCCTTCCAGGATACGTGTTCAGAAAAGCCAAACCCGCAGTCATCGGAGTAGAGGTCTTGGCTGGACGCATAAAACCCCGAAACATACTCGTCAAAGAGGACGGACGCCCAATTGGCGAAATTTTGCAGATTCAAGACAAGGGCAAAGCTGCATCAGAAGCTAATGTTGGCTCAGAAGTGGCTGTTTCTTTGGGCAAGGCTATTGTTGGTCGCCATATTCATGAGGGCGAAACATTCTATGTTAGGGTGCCTGAGGCTCATGCAAAGCTGCTTCTAACAAAGTTTTCTGACCGTTTAACCTCGGAAGAGATTGATGCTCTGAAAGAGTATGTTATGATTATGCGTGTTGAGTCGCCTTTTTGGGCGGCTTAGGCTCTTTTGTTTTTGGTTAACTTATTCAAAATCCATAGGTTTTATTAAGTCTTAATATGCCCTATTTTTTGTAGTGAACCCAATACCAAATTCCATCAACCAATTAGCCAGTGTATTAACTGAAAAGTAAATGTGAGGGCTAAATGACAACAAACTCAAAACAGATTCTAGGTAAGAAAGCCTCCGTTTTCCGAGAGGTATATCCGATTGACGAGCCCTACATCTACGCAGCAGTTGTAACAGACGCTGACACTCGCCAACTAAAATACGAACTCATCGAACCCACCCTGCTCGAAGATGAAGAAGAGCAGCTTAAAGAAATCAAATCCATACTTGTCGAAGAACTCGACGTAAACCTCAACGAAATCGAAACAAGAAAAAAAGCTGAAGAATACCTGAACACAAAAATTCACGAAGTCATCAAAGACTACCGCCTCAAAATCGACGAGGACTCCATAGACAAGTTCCGGTACTACATCATACGCGACTTTCTGGGATACGGAAAAATTGACCCCCTAATGAAAGACCCACTAATCGAGGACATTTCTGCAGACGGAGTCAACATACCCATATATGTTTGGCACCGCGACTACGAGTCTCTTCCAACAAACATCATCTTCAAAAACAGTACAGAGTTGAACTCATTTATTGTCAGGTTGGCGTATCTGGCAAAAAAGAACATCTCATTGGCAATGCCCATCCTTGACGCCTCTTTGCCTGACGGCAGCAGAATTCAGATGACATACGGAAGCGAAATCACAAGAAGAGGCTCAACATTTACGATACGCCGATTCCGAGTCGACCCCCTGACAATAACTGACCTTCTTTCTCTTGGCACTCTTTCATCTGAAATGGCAGCCTACTTCTGGTACGCAATAGAAAACAGGGCATCATTCCTTGTAGCAGGCGGCGTTGCAGCAGGAAAAACGACAATACTCAACTGTTTTTCGATGTTTATCAAGCCTGGACTAAAACTTGTCAGCGTCGAAGACACTGCAGAGCTGAATTTGCCTCATGAGAACTGGATTCCGTCTGTTGCACGAACTGGGTTTGGCTCCGATAACTCGAGCGGAACCATTACACTGTTTGACCTGCTTAAGGCGGCGGTCAGGCAGAGACCCGATTACCTGATTGTAGGTGAAGTCAGGGGAGAAGAAGCTTACACGTTGTTTCAGGCAATGGCAACAGGGCATCTTGGAATGGGGACAATTCACGGCGAGTCTGCGAGTTCGGTTATTCACAGGTTAGAGTCAGAGCCAATGAACATTCCCAGACCACTCTTGACTATGATAAATGCTATTCCTGTGCAGTTGCGAACAGAAGTAAATGGGAAACCTGTTCGAAGGACCCGTTCAGTGACAGAAATTATTGGTTTAGACCCTAAAACACGCGAGCTAATGACTCATGAGGTCTATCGTTGGGATGCACGCAGTGACTCGTTTGAGTATTCTGGAAAAAGTTATCTCATAGAAGAAAAAATGAAACGCAAAGGACTCAACGAAATAGAAGTCCAAGAAGAACTGGACAAAAGAAAAACTGTCCTAGATTGGATGGTCAAAGAGGGCATCCGAAAATATACTGACGTCGTCTCGGTCATCAGAGACTACTACGCTGACCCGAACCGAGTATTCAGAAAGGCTAGGTTGGGAACATAATGAACATCAGTGGCTTGAGAAAACGGCTCAAAAACATCTACTACAGAGCCAAATGCATGTTCAAAAAAGAAAAATCCAATTCTAGCGAGGAGAAAACTTCTGGAGTATCAGCACGTCTTAAGTTAGGTGCAACAAAACCACAAGTTTTTGCATATCAGCTAGTCGGAGGATGGTCATCTAAACTGTTTCCGCTGTTTCAGGACCTTAATAGTAGCTTAAAGAAGTCAGGAATGAAAAGCAACTTCAAAGCTTATGTCAGCACAGCAATTCTTGCGAGCCTAATTGTTTCTACATCAATTATTCTTGTTCTTCCCCTGCTGCTCTTTTTTGTGTTCAACCTCTTCATTGACTTGGCACTGCTTTTTGGAGTAGGAATAAGCCTGCTAGCTGGAGCAATAACCGTGATTGGCTTCTATGCTTATCCAAGCTACAGAGCAGACAAACTGAAGCGGGACCTAGAAGATGACATGCCCTTCACTGCAGGATACATGTCAATCTTAGCAGGCGCAGGGGTTCCCCCAGATTTTATTTGGCGCAGCATGGCACAGGTCGATAGTTCTCTTGCTGTTTCTAGTGTAGCCAAGAATGTGGTCAGGGATGTGGAACTTTTCGGCTTTGATGTTATCTCAGCACTGGAAACCACATCAAAAAGAACACCCTCTGAACGGTTCAAAGAACTTGTTGAGGGCTTCATTTCAGTTGTTCATTCTGGCGGCAACTTGGTAAAGTATCTTAGAAATCGTTCACAGGAATACATGAAGCTAAAACAGATTGCGCTAAAGCGTTTCTCTGATTCTCTTGCAGTCTTAGCAGAATTTTATGTCACATTGATGGTTGCGGGTTCACTCATCTTTGTGGTAATGCTGGCGGTTATGTCAATGCTGGGCGGCGCAGCATTTGGACCACTAGACTCTCGGCTGCTACTACAGCTTTTAACATACATAGGGTTGCCTATCGGCTCCGTGATATTCTTGATAATAATAGACATGAGCTCACCGAAGAGATGAAAACATGCCAAAAATTGAAACATGGGAAAAGAAAATTGCTTGGATTGTCTCGGGTGCAGTAGGTTTAACTATCTGCGCAACCGCAATACTTCTTCTTAGAGGCAGCCCTCTCTTCGACGAGTATCTTCTACTGGCTGTGGTATTGACTGTTTTTCCTCCTGCAGTCCTCGACTACGTGGACCACCGATGGAAACGTTCAGTAGACAAGCATCTTCCTGACCTTTTCCGCAGCATAGTTCAGGCACAAAAAAGCGGAATGACACTACCCCAAGCTGTTGAGGAGGCTTCTAAGCGGCAGTATGGACCGATGACAAAGGAGCTAAAGAAGATGGTTGCCCAGATGAGTTGGGGTATCTCCTTTGAAGAGGCTCTGCAATCATTAGGCAAACGTGTCAACACCGCACTTATCCGACAAACAATTCCTTTGATAATTGAAGCCCAGCACTCCGGAGGACAGGTCGAAAAAGTCTTTGAGCCCTTAGAAGAATTTGTGCAGACAACCTTAACATTTGACACTGAACGAAAAACCCAAACAAGACCCTACTTGGCAATCATCTATGTGGCATTCTTTGTTTTCCTCTTCACAATCATTATTCTGCTCAAATCGTTCTTTGGTGACATAACAAATTTTGAGCTCAGCCAATTCGAAATGATGCCGCCCAGCGAAGCACGAACCATATTCTTTCACATGAGCAGCATTCAAGCCTTCTTTGGCGGTCTGGTAGCAGGAAAAATGGGTGAAGGAACAGTAGGCGGCGGCTTGAAACACAGCGTAATACTGCTAATCATCGGATACTTAGCATTCAAATTCATCGTGTAATGGAAGAAAAGACTGTGAGAAAACTATCAAGAAACAAAAGGGCAATAACCCCTGTCTTAAGCAGTCTCCTGATGACTGTTATCGCAGTGGCGGGTATGTCACTAGCCATTAGTGCCACATATGTGATAACAGATGGATTGCACAACAACATGGGAGAACGCCTGATTGTTGAAGATGTCTGGTTTAGTTCCAACCAAATTTCTGTGTATCTGCGAAATGTAGGCAAAGTCGCCATCGCAGTCGATGCAGTGTACGTGAATCAGGTTGGGCAGTCTTTTGTGCCTCTTGAGTTGGAACAAAACAAGCATGGCTGGCTAACAATTCCATACAATTGGAGCCCAGGCACTGCATACGAACTAAAAATTGTAACTGAGCGAGGAACCCAAGTTGTGGACTACTATCTGTCGCCGGCTTAAGCTTAAACGCTTTAGGCGTGACCGCAGGGGAATAAGCAACATTATCGTTGTTGCCCTCAGCTTAGTGATTATTCTGGCAATAGTTTCGAACATCGTTCTATGGAATTATGAAATGAATGAAGTAGATTATGAGAAAATGAAAGAAGAAATAGCCATAGTCGGCGTCGAATCGGTTACAGAAAATTCGCCATGGATTGTTGCTCAAAGCGAATATCAACTATCAAATGGCAGCTTCAGTGGCGGCTCATACGTGGATACACAGGCTGCTGATGGCGTTTTTGAAAGCTTTACCGAGTCTGGAAGTGGAGGTTCAAGTGATACTGTGTTTATTAATGGTGAGAGCTTTGAGGGCAGTTGGCCTCCGTCTGGATGGTCAGAAACGGGTCAATGGAACAAAGAAAGTGATGAGCAGTATGATGGGTGGTATTCTGCAGATTTTGATGGTGGAAACGGTTGGTCAGGAACTTTGACCACTTTTTCTATGGATTGCTCTGATGCAGATTCTATTCTTGTAGATTTCTGGTACAGGGATAATGGTGCAGAATCAGGCGAGTTTGTGCTCCAATACTATGACGGCAACAGCTGGAACACAGTATATGACCTTGCAGCAATATACTATGAACGTGAATGGCACCATTATCAGGATGAAATCATGGACAGCCAGTATTTTATTTCAGATTTTCAGGTGCGCTGGGTAACAGACACGAATCATTACAGCGACAATGTCTTTGTTGATTTGGTCACAGTCGAAAAGACTGCAGTTTCCAGTTCGTCTGTTCTTGACATGAACGGGGCATTTACTATTAATCTGTCCACGTATCCGCTTAGTTATATTCAAACTGTTGACCTACAAATATTGTATATGGCTAGTGATGCTGATGAGACTTGGTATCTGAAAGCCTATAACTGGACAGCGTCCGAATACACTGATTTCGGTTTCAATACTACTCTGGGTAGCGTGCCTTCCACAGGCTGGGATACGTATGCAGTTAATCTAGATGATGTTTGGAGGAGCTGTGTTCACACTAATGGCACAATGAGAGTCAAGTTTGTTGATCAGGGCGAGGATACTGTGCAAACATCTGTAGACATCGACTTTTTGGGCGTGCGCGTAAAACTGGATGGAACCAAATTTACGTTCAAAAATGGCGGTGCACTAACAAATCATCTGGTATCGTTGTGGCTGACTAACTCAACAAATCATCAACAGTATACTGTGGACATTTTCATAAATTCGGCAGCAACAAAAACCTACATCCGCTACGATGTTGTGCTTCCAACTGGAAACTACACTGTTAAAGCTGTAACAGAAAGAGGAAACATAGCAGTCTACTCAGGACCATAAGAATAGTGTGGATTATTTATATACACAAGCCTTCAATGCTTCTATTGCCGCGTTCTGATCTTTTGCTTCAATCAGTTCTATCTTATATAGTGCCGATAATTTTCTGCCGATCTCGCTCATTTTTGGAATAGCAACAAGACAAGCCTTCTCTGGATTTGCATCAAAAATCTTTGCAAACATCGAAATCACGGACTGCTCAGACACAATATCATCTGATGTTGAAAGGTCAATTGCAGTTATGTTCTTTGTTTTGCTAGAAACTGCAGTTAAATCGAACATGTGCCGTGTTCCAGATTTTCCATTCATGAAACCAGGGCTTTCTACAGTGAATCCCATTCCTTCTAAAAGCTCCATAATTGGACCAATCATGATCCAGCCTAGCGTTGCCTGTTTCTTTGCTTCTGGAGTTAAACTGTAGGTGTAAACATTTTTGTAGATTGATTCGTCAAAGCTGAATTTTTGCTTGCATTCACGGCAGAAATGGGATGGGACAGGTATGTCAAAGCTTTTGGAACATTGGTTGCATGTGCACCATACTCCTGCTTTGTGGTGATCAACATCTGGTGTTGTTAGTTCTTTGTTGCATCTGGGGCATACCAGCTTGTCTCCTTGCTGGAAATGGTCTTCTGTGTCTATGTAGCCACATTTTATGTGCTCAATAAGGGCGCTTTTTTTGATGTCAAAAGATTTGCAGTGGGGACATGTATAGTGAATCGAAATAGCGCCTGAATTGCATGAAGGACAGTAGATAATTTTGTCGTAAATTTTTCTGTTTAAAATTCCGCCCTCAAAAAGGGTGTCCAAAAATTTTTCAGAGCTATATTCATTTCCAGTGATTTCATTTACGATAGGGTATGTGATGCCCTGTTTGGGGTCAAAAACTGGAGTTAACGAGTTAAGCTCTCCGCTAACTAGTTTGCTGATAAGAAGCTGCACTTTATGATCTTTGTACATCCTAAGCATCTCTTTTTTTGAGGCTTTTGGCATTAGCTTTCTCCTTTACCTTGGCAGTGGGACTCTTTTGTCTGACTCTGAAGCATTTTATGCTGAGTAGTTTTTTAAAATATTATGGTCGATTAATTTATACTTTCCATCCATTTTACTATTCTGTGTTTTCTACTAAATCTGCTAATGTTGCTATTAATGAGCCACCGTTAAAGTGGGCATGGAATAAATGACGTTGGGTCAAAATTAAATAAGAAAAGCCTGTATCCTAACTAATACAATCGGAAAAACGTTCATTGAAAGAAGCAAATTATCGAGGAAACTGAAGATGGAAGCAAAACCATATATCCAAACTTTACGTTGGACCTCCCAGAAGGGACTTCTAACACTTGTTTCATTTATTGTCTTAGGACTTGTCTCAGAATATTTTATTGTGTCTTTCTTTACAGGTTCAGGACTAACCTCTATGGACATGCTAGCCGCTGTCCTGCTTTTTGTTGCTGTTCCAACTGCAGTAATAGTTGTTCTGGTAGGAAGCTGGATGTACCTCACAAAATATATTGCACTGGGACGCAGAACAGCACCAACAAAAGCATCTAAACTGCACAGAAGACACACAAGAAAAACCAAAAAATCAACAACAGAAAACTTGGGCAATGCTCTTCGTGGAGTTGTTAGCAAAATTTTTGGGTCAGACAGTTCGATCATTCATGGGCGGCTTAGTTTCAGCCAAGCAGCCGTTGAAGGCGCCCTAACTGTATTGGTAGTCTTTTTGTTGGCGGCTATTTTGTTGTCTGTTCTGGTGTATCCTAGACTGTTCACCGATTTTGCCATTGGATTCTATAACACATCATCATTCTTGCAGGAATTTATGCAGAATTTAGCTAATGCATTGGTTACACTTGCCAGCGGCTTAAACTCTATAGCTCCGGGATTCAGAGACCTCTTTGGAGGATTAGCTTCTGCAAGTGCGTCAGCATATACTGAAGGCAACATTGTGTTGATATATGTTATCTGCCAGAGTGTAGCTGCCGGAATTTCGGCTCTGTGCGCATTTGTCTATGTCCGTAATATCACAGGTAGCTACCATCGATAGGCACTCAAGATTTGATTTGTCTGCGGCTATCGAGTGCTTTGCTTTTTCTCTTTTTTAGCTTTTTTTGATTATTTCTGTCGTTGAAAACGGTTTAGAGACAGCTTGATGATGAATAATTGATGTTTCTTTTGGTCAGGCTTTCGGGTAAAAGATAAAAGTAATCTTGGTTCTACAAGAGGTTATGTCACAGCCAATCTTCTCGGTTATTACAACAGGGCGAGGCGAAAACGATTCAGATGCCCTAGATGAGACTTTCAACAACTGGGAGATTGCAAAAAAGGTTTTTGAAGAAAAAACAGGAAAAAGTCATGCAATAGAATTTTTGGTTGCAGATGCAGGCGAAAATGCCGACTTTCCCAAAATCCTTGACTCAAAAGTAATTTCTCCAAAAAAATATGAAGAGTACAGAAAAGAACTCCTGAACGAGAGAGTAATCAAGTATCAGAACTGGGACACGCCCGCTATTGGACGAAATCTGGGCTTTCGGCATGCTAAAGGAAAGCTGATTATTTTTCATGACATCGACTCAATGTTCTCGACTGGCACCGACATGGACAAGGATTATATTTTTTCAGAGCTTGATGAATACCACAACTACTTTGAAGTGATGTATACTGCCTTCAAGCGCAAGGATGTGATTGCTACTGTTCCTTCACTGCGTCCCAGAGACAGCCTAAAGCTTGGAAGAAGATTTGGAATAATGGGCGCCAACTTTTTGACAAGACTCTCCCTGAAGCTTCCGACAATAGAGATTTTGGGAATTCCCGTTATGGGCGCTAGCGTTCCTGGATGCAGTTTGACGCTGATGCGTGAGGTTGCAGACCAAATGTGTAAGAATGGTTATGGACCGTACGATTCGGAGCTTGGAGTGTCTGAGGACCAAAAGATTTCTAGGCTAATGAGGCGTCACGGAAGAATCAGCTATGAGCGCGCTGCAGGGGTCTTCACAAGAACAATCAGCAGAGTAAGCGACGGCTACGACATCGCAAAATCTCTCGGCTACGCCATAAAAGGCTCCACATACTACATTTTTCCAGGGCTCTTCAAGTACCGAAAGCATCACCTAACAATCTAGCGCTGTTTTCTAGCTTTTTGATGGATTCCTCAATAACGGCTTTCAGTCCATTTAGTCCCACAGATTCTGTTGATTTAACTTCCAGTCCTGAGTAGAAGCTGAACTCTTCAATGTCGCCTTCTAGTTCTTCAAGATTGTCTAGTGAGTCGATTATGATTAGTCCGTTTAGGTGTTCAAACTGGTCTTTTATGTTTTCAATGTTCCAGTCAAAGATTTCTTTGAAGTACTTGTTTTTCTTGAGGTTAGAGGGCATCCAGCCTGGAGAGAGATAGAAGTGGCTGCATTTGGGGTCTATCCTTAGCAGGTTTTTGTGTCCGCCAAGGAGGCAGTCTATGCAGTTTAGGGCGTCAACCTTTACGGCATTGTGTTGTTTGACAATTTTTTTGATTCTGGGATGGCACATGTCACCGTAGACTACGACGATGCCGTTTTCTGCTTTTTGTTGTGCCTTTTTTAGGGCATCTGTTAGTTCTTTTTCTAGGTCAGCATAAACAGCGTGGAGCCCAGCGTCCAAGAAGTAGGGTTCAACGTCAAGTTGTCCCTGCTGTATGAGTTTTTCTACTTCTTTTCTCAGTATTCCGCAACAAATTAGGAGGGGTTTGCTGGGCAACGTTTGTTGGTCTCGTTCACATTTTTTCGAGTTTGCCTATCCATTTGTCCAGTTTTTCTCTGGCGTCTTCGTCGCCCATCTGTTCCAGTGGATGCTTCATAAGGTATGCGGAAGCATATGTGAGGTTGCCGCTGACTCCCTTGTCCAGTGCGAGTTGTGCACATCTGATTGCGTCGATTGCGACTCCGCCCGAGTTGGCTTTATCGTCTACGTCTAGTCGGATTTCCATGTTGAAGGGCACGTTTGCGAACATTCTTCCTTCTATTCTGATGAAGGCAAGTTTTTTGTTGCCTAGGAAGGGTATGAAGTCGCTTGGTCCGATGTAAATGTCTTTGGCGTTTAGTCGCTGGTTTTTTGGTATCAGGCTCTGTACGGCTTCTGTTTTGGATATTTTTTTGCTTTCTAGCCGTTCTCTTTCTAGCATGTTTGCAAAGTCTGTGTTTCCGCCAACGTTGATCTGGTATGTTCTGTCTATTACTGCGCCTCTGTCTACGCACAGTTTGGCTAGTGTTCTGTGTGTGATGGTTGCTCCGATTACGCCTTTGACGTCATCTCCGACGATTGGGAGTCCTGCGTCTTCAAATTTTTTGAGCCACTCTTTTTTGGATGCGATAAAGACGGGCATGCAGTTTATGAATGCGCATTTTGTTTTGAGTGCAATTTTTGCCCAGAATTCTACGGCTTTCTGGCTGCCTACTGGAAGGTAATTGATTAGGACTTGCACTTTTGTTTCTTTGATTTCTTCTATGGCTTCTTTTTCGAGTTCTTCTTCGGTTTTTGTTTGGTTGATTGGCTTTATCATGCTTGCAACGTAGATTCCTACACCGTCAAGAATTGGGCTTTCTTTGACTTTTCTGGTGGTGCAGTTTGAGACGCTGTCCACCCAGTCTACGTAGTTTGGGTCAGAGAAGATGGCTTCGTTTAGTGGTCTTCCGACCTTGTTTTCTCCTACGTCGAAGGCGCATACAAATTCTAGGTCTTCTATGCCGTAGCCTCCGATTTTTTCGTGCATTAATCCGAGTTTCTGGATTTTGTTTCGCTTGTAGATTTCTATTCCTTGTGCTAGTCCAGCAAAACAGTTTCCAACGCCAATTACGCCAACCCTAATTTTGCTCATGTAATCACATTCTCTTTATACTCTGAGCAAATAGTAAGCGTTTATTCTTTATTTCTTTCGGTCAAAAACACGCCCTAAATGACATGTAGCCTCTTCGCAAAATCTAGTTTGCCTGTTTAAACACAAATTTCTGGCAATTTCATGGTTTTTCGTCACTGCTCCAAAGCCTTTTCTCATATGCAGACCTTGAACGAAACTTTCCACGATACTTTTTCATTGAAGACCGTTTTCTCACACTGTTCTTTAGCCTAGCCTGTGCAATAGCAATTTTTGTCAACGATGGAGTCTTTCTTTTTCTTGGCTTGTAATCTGGAAGCTTAACTAGTGGCGACAATTTTTTGGGCTTTTCCTCTTTTTTCAGCAGTTCAGGACGAGTGAAAATCACTGTTTTCTCTTTCAGGTTTACCTCTTTTATGTTCCAGCCTATACTGCTCCATGCCTTGGAATGAGATGAACCCGTTTTTGTCCACCATTCAATACTTTTGTGCGCTGATGCTGGAAGGTCTGCGCCTATCAGTCCTTCGATTTGTGAGACTTGGAGTTTTAGCCATGTTTTCCATTTTGCTTTTCTTGTCAGAAATAGTGTGAGGGGCATGTATTTGCTTTTGAATGCCTTTGCTCTGGGCGAGACGTATCTTCTGGCACAGTTTAGGCAGATCAGGTATTCGCCTTCGCGTAGGTCTTCGGTTATGCAACTTTTGCAGAACAGTTTCTTGCAGCGTGGACAGCGGGTAAGCCTTGACGGAGATACTGTCTTTTTGCATAGACTACATTGATTGTTTGGTTCAGGAGGATTAATTCCGCCTATTGGAATAATAATGTCTCTTGCCAAACAAAAGCCCCCTTCTGCTAACTGTACAAGGTAGTGCATTGGAGATAAACATAACTAAAAACTGCCTCCATTTTCTTGTTTGTGCTCTGGAAAACAGAAAAAAGACTGTTTTCAACATTCTATTTCTATTAGTATACTAATATGTTTAGGGTTTAGGTGCCAGTTTGACGTTATAGCCAATATTGGTAACTTTTTAAGAATCAGGGTCATAACATAGTTTGAGTATTCTGGAAATGTCGTAGACGTGAGTGCTATGTATTCGGAAAAGAAGATGATTCTGGATTGGAAGACTAATTATCAGCTTGAGGCTAGGAACGAAAAAGGGATTTCTGTAAAGTTTGATGCGCCTATATCTCATGGTGGAGAAGAAACGGCTTTGTCTCCTATGGAAAACGTTTTGGCAAGTCTGGCAGCGTGCAGCAGTTTTCATGTTTTGAGGATATTGAAAAAGATGAGACAAAACGTAACAGGTTACACTGTTGAGGCTTCTGCTCAAAGAAGAGAAGAGTCTCCGCCAAGAGTGTTTACAAAAATTCATCTCAAGTATATAGTCACGGGAGAAAACATTGATTCTGAGGCAGTAGAAAAGGCGATAGCTCTTTCAGAGGAGAAGTACTGCTCTGTCGGTGGCATGCTGAAAAAGGCTGCTGAAATCACTTCATCGTATGAGATACTAGAGTAACCTGTGAAATGTGTGGGTTATGGACAGGAACGTGACGTGTGCACTCGTAATCCGCATCGAGGGGTTGAGTTCTTAGCGGAAAGAGAAGGGGTTGTCTTCTTCACTTTCCTTCCATCATCAAAAACAGGTTAAACTGATTAGCAATTTAATTTTGACCTATGTTGACATATAGAACAATAGCTTTCATAGGTATTAGACCAGACGTTACCACTCAAATGTGCTCATGGCGGATGATTCCGTATTCTCCGCTGATTCGGTCTTGAAATGGCGGTAGTTCTGGTGGATAGAAAGTGAAGATGATGAATAGGATTCCTAGTATGATGAATAGTGCAAGTGCTAGTGTTTGTGTCCATTTTGCAAGTTTTCTGTACGTTAACAGCTTGTAGCTTAGGATTTGTCCGATTATTACTGCTACAAAGAAGCTTGTGATGTCTATTAGGAAGATGCTTTCTCCTGTGAAGCTTGTGTACGTGTAAAAGATGGCAGTTATCACAACGATTATTGTGTAGGGAACAACGGTTTTGGCTACCCAAAAGTTGTTTGTCTGTTTTCTGATTTGCCTATACTCTATTAGCGTGTAGAGCAGTGCTGGCCAGAAACCTAATTTAAGATGCTCCCAGACACTCTCATTAACAGCCGAAAACACGCCAACAACAGGATTAAAGCCCGACAACTCAAAAGTAAAATGAAGCAAGCCCCCAAGAAGGCTAATGAAAATCATTCCAACCCATTCATATCTCCAAATAATGCCTTTCTCAAAACCAGACAACACAAACTTCCCCTAACCATAACATATTGTCGAAAATGAATATATAATTTAAGACAACTACCTGATAAGGGTCATCTCAACATAACAATGCACAATTGATACACAAAAACAATTAAACGTTATTCATATTGAATATCTGTTAGTCAAGGCTTAAAAAAAGACTTTTTCACATCAACAACTTATACAATTGCTTACGACTTGTTTGCTATTATCTAAAAACTATTAAATTCCCGTAATCGTGTGCTTGAAACAGTTTAATATAAACGATCACATCAACTAAGAATACCTAAATGAGGCTTGTAGTATGGGTGAGCAACGAAAGGACCTTTGTGGCTGCGTTTTTGAGATTGAGGAAGGCATAATGGTCTGTGTGAAGCGCTGCAAAAAGCATAGCAGACCCAAACGGAAGCGCCCATTTAGATCCAAAGCTGAATGCGTAAGACCCTAAATTTCTTGCAGAGATTATTTTAATGGGCACACCTGAATATACCACAGCGACACAAAAATGACTTCCCAGAGCTCACTTGATTTATTTGGCGTTCCTGCAAAAAAAGAAAAAAAACAGCCAATACCATCGCCACCAACTACACCAGAACCGGAACCAGAGCAAGAGCCTTCACGGGAACCAGTTTCCACGCCTGAAAAGAAGGCGCCAAAAGAAAAGAAAGCCACCGTCTATGGAGAGTTTCCAAAGAACCTGCCTCCTTCGTATCTTGTGTCAGTGGGCTATAATGGCAAAAAACAGCTTGCCACACTTGGACTGTATGAACCAGAGTCCCAAAAAATCTACTACTGGGACGACAACACAGGACACCAGCCCTACCTTCTCACCAGCCTTCCTCCAGAAGAACTAAAAAAGCTAAGCCGAGTAACTGGGCACTCCAGCTTTGTCGGCTTCGAGGTTTTGAAAAAGTTTAATCCGCTAATAGACAAGGAAGTCACAGTAACAAAGGTCATCGCAAAAGACCCCTTGGCTATAGGCGGTCGCCAAAGCGGATGCCTGAGAGACATAATTCCCCACGATTATCAGGACTTAACTGGAATCGAAGAACCCCCCAAAGTCTGGGAATCCTACATCAGATACTACCAGTCCTACATCTACGATAGGCATCTGGCAGTTGGAATGCTCTACAAAATCGAAGACGGAAACCTTGTTGCCGTTCAGACGAAATCAGCCAAAGGCACAGTAGAAAAAATTCTAAACCTCTTCCCTGATGTTGGAAAAGAGTTCTTGGACAGCGTAAAAAACTGGGCACGACTACTAGAAGCCCCTGCTCCAGAGTTTCTAAGAGTCGGACTAGACATCGAAGTCGCCTCCCCAATAGCAACACGAGTTCCTGACCCACAGAAAGCCGAAGACCCAATTGTCTGTGTTGCGCTTGTTGGCTCAGACCAAAAACAGCAGCTGTTTGTGCTAAAAAGGGAAGGAATAGACCACGGCAACAAAACATTGCCCCCAGACGCCAAAGTAACGTATTTTGATTCAGAAAAGAAGCTTCTTGAACAACTATTCGTAGCTCTTCGTGAGTACCCGTTCGTTTTGACATTTAACGGCGACGACTTTGACCTGCCCTTCCTTCACAACAGGGCAAAGAATCTTGGAATTCCCCACAGAGACATTCCTATAGTGATTGGAAGAAGAGTCAGCCACATAAAACACGGCGTCCACATCGACCTGTACAAGTTCTTCTTCAACAGGTCAATCCAAATCTACGCCTTCGGCAACAAATACCGAGACATAACACTGGACGCAATCGGCACCGCAATCTTAAACCTGCCAAAAATAGAATTTACCAAATCCATATCACAGCTCAGCTACACAGAACTTGCAGAATACAACCTGCGCGACTCCGAAATCACCCTAGAACTCACAGCCTTCAACGACAACCTAGTCATGAAACTGATTCTGGCAATGTCAAGAATTGCACACATGCCCATGGAAGACGTCAGCAGGCAAGGAGTCTCCCGGTGGATACGAAACTTCCTATACTACGAGCACAGGCAAAGAAACTATCTGATTCCAAACGCAGAAGACATACTTGCCCTAAAAGGCGGAACCAGCACAAAAGCCATCATTAAAGGAAAAAAATACAAAGGTGCAATAGTCGTTGACCCTGTGCCCGGAGTCCACTTTAACGTAGCAGTCATGGACTTTGCCAGCCTATACCCTTCCATTATCAAGGTTTACAATCTGGGCTACCAGACTTTACTCTGTAACCATCCAGAATGTAAGCAGAACAAGGTTCCAGAAACAAACAGCTGGATATGCACAAAAAACAAAGCCCTCGAAAGCCTGCTTATCGGCTCGCTAAGAGACCTCAGGGTCAAATGGTATAAACCAAAATCAAAAGACAAAACCCTGCCAGAAGACATGAGAAGCTGGTACAACGTAATTCCAAGCGCACTCAAAGTCGTTCTCAACGCAAGCTATGGAGTTTTCGGCTCACCAGCCTTCAACCTATATTGCCCACCAGTCGCAGAAGCCACAGCAGCAATCGGGCGCCACGTAATCACAAAAACAATCGAGAAAGCCAGGTCCTTAGGAGTCGAAGTTCTTTACGGAGACACCGACAGCGTCTTTTTGAAGAATCCTTCTCCTGAACAGGTAGAGATTCTGGCTGAATGGTCTAAAACAAAAATGGGCATGGAACTTGAAGTCGAAAAATGGTACAGATATGCTGTTTTTAGTTCCCGCAAAAAGAACTACTTTGGCATCCTCAAAGGCGGCGGCGTTGACATCAAAGGAATGACTGGAAAGAAACGCCACATTCCGCCATACATCAAAGAAGCATTTTTTGTCCTAGAACGCAGACTTGAGCAGGTGCAGAACCCCGCAGAGTTCGAGGACGCTAAGAGAGATATTAAACAAATTATCCGAGACCGCTATCTTCGGTTGAAGCAGAGGCGTTGGGGAGACACTCCTGAAGAGCTAGCATTTCATGTTGTTTTGGGAAAGGCTCCAGAAGCTTACACAAAAACTACGCCCCAACACGTGAAAGCTGCACTTATGCTAAAAGAGATAGGTTACGACATGAATGCTGGAGACCTGATAAGTTACGTCAAAGTTTTGAAGGGCGTTAAGCCCGTCCAGATAGCTACAAACAGCGAAATAGACGTAGAAAAATACGTTGCATATCTTCAGTCCACTTTTGACCAGATACTAGACGCGCTAGGACTGGACTTTGATGAAATAATTGGCTTAACAAAACTAGAAAGATTCATGTAAAAAACAGAGGTTTCCCAAAAATTAGGGAGCGCCGCAGTTTTTGTCGTCAACGCACTTGGATTCTGCTCCGTTGTGCTTGACTTCTATGCCTTCTTCGATGGGCTTGCAGGGAACCTTATACTTTTTGAATAGCCACATCAGCTCGTTGAAGGCTTTCTCGTTAACTTCAACCTCAACAACTTCTGTCATCTCTTCTATGACTGCAGGATGCTTCGGGTTTGCTTTATAGAGCATCATAAACTCGGTGTCTTCTTCAGACTTTGGCGGAACCGCAATTATCTCCCACAACGACTTTGCCGGAAAGTTCCTAGGAGGATACCGCTTAATCCTAATTTTCTTCAAACGCACAGCCTCTCCTTTAGTGACACCCCTATAAAATCAGCTGACATTATATAAGAAACCATGGTGATTTTCTCTATACTTTAATTATAGACAATAATCCACAATAGCTTATACTCCCAAAACCGAGCTATAGGAAAGGAACACAATTTGATACTATTCATAGCATCAACACAAGACACAGCAGGAATGAACATCGCAAACCAGCTAATAGCCAACCACAGCTTCAAAAAACAAACAGAAACATTCCAAGACAATCCCATCTACACAAAAATATTACACAACAAACAAACCAAACTAGTTTTCGTCAACACAGAAATAGTAAACACCCAATTCCTAAAAGACCACTTCACCCCAAGCCTCTATGTTTTCCTTTCACGGCACAACAGCAAACAAGGCATACCCACACTGTCCGTTCACACGCCCGGAAACCTTTCAGAAGCAAAATTTGGAGGCAAACCAAAAACAGTCTCAGTTTCCCCAGCAGCCGCAATGAAAAACGCTCTAAAAGAAATGTCAAAACTGGCAACCCAACAAAACCTAGACTACGAAGTCTCCTACGAATGCACCCACCACGGACCATCACTAGATACGCCAGCAATGTTCGTGGAACTAGGAAGCTCACCAGAACAGTGGAAAGACATCAAAGCCGCAAAAGTTGTGTCAGAGGCTGCAGTAACCGGACTCAAAGAAGGCTCAGACTCTCCTGTAGCGTTAGGAATAGGTGGACCTCACTATAACAAAAAGTTCACAAAACTGGCTCTTAGCGACGAGTGGGCGTTTGGTCACATGATTCCAAAATATGCACTTGAAGATGTAGATGCTAAGATGTTGCGGCATTGTGTTGAGCGCACATTTGAACCTGTAGATTCTGTGGTTCTTGACTGGAAAGGCATCAAAGGCGAACATAAACCTAGGATAGTTTCAGTGCTAGAGGAGCTTGGTTTGTCTTTAGAAAAAGTTTAAGAAAAAATTGGATTGGGGAAAGTTTACTTTATTCCCCATTTGTTGGTTATCTTCACTATCAGGAAGATGACAATGGCTACAATGATGAACGTTATCAGGGCTACCAGAAAGTTGCCGACACCAAAGATTTGTTCTCCTGATACATATTGAAGGCTAGCCAAATTTGAAACAGGCAACACTAGACCAATAGCTGGTAACAGCAAATCTTTAGCCAAAGACTGAACCAGTAGACCCAAGTAAACGCCCATGATGAATGCAACAGCCAAGCCCATGACTTTGTAGTTTTCAATAAACGCCTTGAATTCGTTCCAAAGTCCTTTAGGTGGTGGCGGTGGTGCAGGTTTAGCAGCTAGGAGTTCACGTATCTGTTTAAGTTCTTCTAGCATTTCATTTTCTTTAGACAAATTTTATCCCTCTTAACGTTACATCCTTTTTGCCTTTTAACATCTGTTGTGCCTTCAAAAACACTTCAACACTCCAAAAACATTGTTAGAAACAGGCACCAGTCAGGGATAACTTTACATATTAGAATTGATTTGAAAAGTGGCGAGGAACATTGGGACTACGAACATTCTTCCAATCAGCAGCCAGATTGCTGAAATTAGCCACAAAACCAGGCAGAAGCGAGCTATGGCTATCGCTGAAAATCTGCTTCATAGGTGTTCTTGCAATTGGCGGAATCGGATTTCTAATTAAACTAGTTTTCTATGGTGTTTCTGGTCTACTGAGTTGATAGCTAATGAGCGAGGAAAAGAAGATTACAACAGCAGTTTTTGCCGTACGAACCACTGCTGGGCAAGAAAAAAATGTGGCAAACCTAATTGAAGCCAAAGTGAAAATGAATGACCTCCAAATAAAGTCGGTTCTTGTGCCTGAAATGCTGAAAGGCTATGTTTTCATTGAAGCTGATGGACCTCATTCTGTGGAAAAGGCAATTGCTGGAGTCAAGCATGTACGGTCTAGGGTTCCTGGTGTTGTGACTTTTCCTGAAGTAGAACGATACATAGTTGTAAAGCCTGTAATCGAAGAACTGGACGAAGGCGACCTCGTCGAAGTTATCGGAGGACCCTTCAAGGGAATGAGAGCAAAAATCACTAGGGTTGACAAAGCAAAAGAGGACGTCACTCTTGAGCTTTTGGAGGCAACCTTTACTTTACCTATCACGGTTCACGCAGATTATGTGAAACTTGTTGAGAAATCTAAAACTGAGGAATAAATATGGCAGACCTGAAAGTTGTTGAAGCATTAGTTAACGGCGGACAAGCTACCGCTGGACCTCCTCTTGGACCTGCACTTGGACCTTTAGGAGTAAACGTTCTAGCTATTGTAAACAAAATCAATGAAGTAACCCAAGACTTCTCTGGCATGAAAGTGCCCGTAAAGGTCAGTGTTAACACAGAAACAAAAGAGTTCGAAGTTTCTGTTGGTACTCCCACAACATCAGCATTACTTGTCAGCGAATTAGGCGTAACCAAGGGTTCAGGCGTTCCCAACACCGAAAAAATTGGAGACCTAACAATGGAGCAAGTAATGAAGATTGCCCGAATGAAACGTGCAGACGTTCTGGGCAGGGACATGAAAGCCGCAGTCAAAGAAGTTCTGGGGACCGGCGTTAGCATGGGCGTCACAGTTCTGGGCAAAGACCCTCGTGAAATTCAAAAGGAAATCGATGAAGGAAAGCATGATGCTTTACTTCTAAAATAGTTTGAGAGTAACAAGATTTTTATAATTGGCTCTTGTACGTCATTGGCGCGAGGCTCTAAAGTTGCCATTGAACATGAAAAACCTCCTTGCTGCAGTTAAAGAGGTAAAAAGTAATAGTAATGATCGGAAATTCACCCAGTCTATAGAGCTCGCCATAAACCTGCAGAACATTGACATGAAGAAGCCTGAAGGCAGAATTCAGGAACGTATCGAGTTGCCTCATTCTGTTGGAAAGCAGCTCAAAGTCTGTGTCATCGCAACAGGTGAACTGGCGATGAAGGCTAAACGGGCAGGCGCTGAAGTTCTAAGCAGAGCCGAACTTGAAGGCTTGGTTGGCGATAAAAAGAAACAGAAAGATGTCGCCAAAAAGTATGATTTGTTCATAGCTGAGGCTCCAATGATGGTTCTTGTAGGTAAGAGTCTTGGTGCTTCTCTTGGACCTCGTGGAAAAATGCCTACTCCTGTGCCTCCTAATGTTGACATAGAGGAGCAGATCAAAAGGCATCAGAATGTTGTTTCTATTCGTATGCGTGGACAGCCTGTTATTCAGTGTCGTGTAGGAAATCAGGACATGCCAGACGAAGAAATAGCTGAAAATGTTCAGGCTGTTGTTAGAAGAATCGAAGGAAAACTCAAAAGAGGAATCAAAAACTTCAGGTCTGTATACCTGAAAACCTCGATGGGTTCTTCAATAAAGGTAGCTATGTAGGGAAAAGTTATGGTAGCTCGTCAATCAACTCTGCTAAAGGCTGAAAAAGTCCAAGAACTAAAGGGCATCTTATCCAAATATAATACTGTAGCAATATCCAGCCTAGTAAAAGTTAGAGCACCACAACTCCAGCAGCTGCGAAAAAAACTAGAAGAAACCGCCTACATCCGCGTTGTCAAAAACTCTCTAATATCAAGGGCTGTTTCTGAAACAACAGACAAAGCTGGTATCCAGAAACTTGCGGACCATTTGACTGGCTCCAATCTTTATCTTTTCACTAACCTGAATCCTTTCAAGCTTGTTTTGCTGCTAGAAAAAAGCAAAGTCAAGACAACAGCAAAAGGAGGAGACACAGCCGCCTTTGACGTTGTTGTTCCCGCAGGAAACACTGGACTACCCCCAGGTCCTATCATCAGCCAATTCACTGCCGTGGGCATACGCACAAGAATAGAAGCTGGAAGCGTCTTCGTCGCAAAAGACACCACAGTAGTCAAAAAGGGCGAAGCAATCAACGCTCAGCTCGCAAGCTTGCTCACAAAACTAGGAATAAAACCTGTCGAAGCTGGACTAAGCCTAAAAATAGTCTACGACGACGGCGTAATTATCACAGAAGAAAACCTGACACTGGACCTTGACGGTTTTCTACAAAAACTTCAGGAAGCACATCAATACGCTTTCAACCTATCATTGAAGGCAGCTATTGTTCTTCCAGAAAACGCCAGTTTCCTTGTTCGCATGGCTCATCAACAAGCCTACAGTTTGGCTTTGAATGCCGGAATAGCCAACAAGGACACTATTGAGGACCTTATCCGAAAGGCTAACATGGAAATGCAAGGCCTATCCGATAAATTGGATGAAGCTGAGAAAAAAGAGGCATCATCAAGTTAGGTTCAGAAAAGTTGAAAAGTAAGTATGATTGAAAAGATGGAGGAGAATGAATATGGAATACGTATATGCTGCAATGCTCTTGCACAAAGCTGGAAAAGAAATAAACGAAAAGAACGTATCTGAAGTTCTCACAGCAGCTGGCGTTACTGCCGACGCTGCTCGAGTAAAAGCTTTAGTGGCGTCTATTGCTGAAGTTGATATCGACGAAGCTATCAAATCTGCTCCTGCAATGATGGCCGCAGCACCAGCTCCTGCAGCTGCAGCACCAGCCGCGGAAGAAGAGAAGAAGGAAGAAGAGGAAGAAGAAGATCAGACTAAGAAAGAAGAGGAAGCAATGGAAGGCTTAGGTTCCTTGTTCGGTTAAGCGGTGCTAGTTCCGTTTTCTGAACTTGGGAGCGGTTTTTCCTCTCTCTTTGCATTTTCTTTTTGCATCTTTGTTTTCTTAGCTACTGCAAAGCTGTTTTTTGTTCACCTTAGACCATTTTTATTTTAGATTCTTGATTTTTTTGTTGCAAATGCTATGTTTGTACAGACTTGGCTGTTTTGGTTGTTTACGTTAGGGATATTAAGCAGTTTTGCGCAAACACCTAGCATGGTCATAGATTCAAAAAAGCTAAAGACATTGTATTTGAATTTCTTTGTCGAGAATGGGCACAGTTTGATTCCTAATTCTCCTCTTATTCCAGAATATGACCCAACTGTTCTTTTCACGCCTGCGGGTATGCATCCCCTTATTCCCTATTTTCTGGGGCAGCTGCATCCCCTTGGAACACGGTTAACTAATGTTCAGCGATGTTTCAGGACAGGAGACATCGAATGCGTCGGGGACAGCTCACATCTTACCTTCTTTGAGATGCTGGGCAACTGGAGTCTAGGTGATTACTTCAAAAAAGAAGCCATCAGTCTGAGCTACGACTTTCTTACAAACAAACGATGGCTCAACCTAGACAAAAAACGACTATCAGTAACAGTGTTTGCGGGAGACGAAGATGCCCCAAAAGACATTGAAAGCTTTGAGGCATGGAGCAGTATGGGCGCTCCCGAAAGCAACATCCATTTCTTGTCTAAGGAAGATAATTGGTGGGGTCCAGTAGGCAACACAGGACCATGCGGACCTTGCACCGAAATGTTCTACGATACAGGAAAGCCTCTTTGCAGTCCAACGTGCCGACCTGGATGTTCTTGTGGAAAATATTTTGAGCTATGGAACGACGTTTTCATGGAATACAACAAGATGCCCTCTGGCTCTTTCGAGTTTTTGTCTCAGAAGAATGTTGACACGGGCATGGGTGTAGAGCACACTGCTGCGATGCTTGAGGGCAAGAATCATGTTTTTGAGATTGGGGCAATCCGTCCAATAGCAAGGAAAGTGGAGGAGCTTGCTTCGATTTCGTCTCCGAATGACGTGGAGGAGCGGTCTATCCGGATTATCACGGACCATGCTAGGGCTGCAACCTTTTTCCTTGGCGACGAAAGAGGAGTCAAGCCAAGCAACGCCGACAGAGGCTACGTTCTAAGAAGATTGATAAGACGTGCCATACGGTTTGGGCGGTTGATTGGAATCGAAAAAGACTTCTTGACCGAGCTTTCTGACATTGTCATAACGCTTAACGAGGATGATTATCCGCTTCTTAAGGAGAAGCAGGCTAGCATCTTTGAGGAGCTATATAAAGAGGAGGCTAAGTTTAAGCGGACTCTTGAGAAAGGCTTGAGAAAGTTCCATCGTATAGCAGAAAACAGTCCACGTATTGATGGGAAAAGCGCATTTTTGCTGTTTCAGAGTTTCGGTTTTCCGATTGAGTTGACAAAAGAGCTTGCCACAGAGATAGGAGTTAAGGTTGATGAACAGGAATTTAGAAACGAGTATGAGCGTCACCAAAAGGTTTCTGCCAAGAGCGCAACGAAGCTGTTCAAGGGCGGTTTGAGTGATGCATCCGAGGAAACCAAGAAGCTTCATACTGCAACGCATCTTCTGAACGAGGCGCTGCGGAAGGTTTTGAAGAAAGATGACGTTGTCCAGAGGGGCTCAAACATTACTCCAGAGCGGCTACGTTTTGACTTCAATTTTGACAGAGCCTTAACTCCAGAAGAGTTAGCTGCAGTTGAGGACTTGGTTAATGAGCAGATACAGAAGGCGATTCCTATCGTTAGGAAGGAGATGACGGTTGATGAGGCAAAGAAGCTGGGTGCACAGGCAGTGTTTGACGACAAATACGGCAACACCATCTCAGTCTACAAGATAGGAGACTTCTCAACAGAAATCTGCGGAGGACCACACGTCAACAACACCTCAGAACTCGGCATCTTCAAAATAAAAAAACAAAAAGGCATAGCATCAGGCGTCAGAAGAATACGAGCCATCCTACAAAACCCGGAAAAGTAAGCTCCAATATTCCAATAACACAGATTTACGTTTAGACTTGAGGTGCGATTATGGGGATTGATTTTGGTGCTTTGATTATCGATTTGGAGACTCTTGCAGGTAGTTCGAAGGAAGATTTTGGTAACGAGTTTTGGAACAGCTACGAAAAATATGTGACTGAATACAACAGGCTGCTTAAAGACGTGCAGTCTCTAGGTTTCTATAAGCGCTTGAAGCCTGTTGAGCCTGTTCCTTTTAGTGACCAGTCTTTCAATTCTGGTTTTTCGGATATAGAGAAAGCAAAACTGCGCGAAGTAGCCAACGCATCCAGTGCCCTGTTAAAGAAGGTGAGGCTGCTTCTGTCCCCGCCCTCAGAAACAAAGCTTAACAAAGAGGTTAGGTCAAACCAGATTTTTGTCGTCTACGGAAAAAGTGATGAAGTTAGTTCTGATGTAATCCAGACTCTGCAGAAGCTGGAGCTTGAACCCGTAATCATACATGAAAAACCAAGTAGCCAAAAGACTGTAATCGACAAAATTGGAGAATATCCGTATGTTTCTTTTGCTGTAGTTGTTTTGTCGCCAGATGACTTGGTATGTTCGAAAGAAGATACCGTTAAAAAGGCAAAATACAGGGCATCTCAGGACGTCATTTTGGAGCTAGGCTATTTTCTGGGAAAGCTCGGAAACCGTAACGTTGTTGCCATTTACAGCAAAGAGGAAGATTTTGAGGTTCCAGTTGGCTTCAGTGGAGTATTTTGGATAGAATATAAGACTGGATGGTATTTCCAGTTAATCAGAGAACTGAAAGAATGCAATTTTGATGTTGATGCAAACAAGCTGGGCTGGCTCTAGACAATACTAGATTGTGTACCATGTAAGACAACCTATTACAGCATAAACATCCAACTTAATACAACTCAATTACTCCCTCTAATTTGTGGGACACTACCTACAAGGAACGGTAGTCAGTACCTAGGGGAGACAAAATATTGAAAAAAATAAATTCGCAACATCCAGAATCCCGCAGCAATCCTGATGCAACGAAATTCAGGTTATTCCTTCTCGGAAAAGAAGACTGGGACATCGAAATTCTGGAAGTAGAAAAAATCGATTATGAAATCATAAACAGAAACCTGAATCTTGGAAAATCAGTTTTCATTTCAGGTACAAGCCAGCAGAACAACCCAATCCGTGTCAACATGCCAACTGATTCTTGGTATTTCTACCGAGTATAAAAACAAAAATTGAGGGAAAACTCGTCAAAAAATTCAGATGCCCAATGTGCGGAGCCGAGTTTGACACTCAAGATGCACTACGAAACCACAAAAATCTGCAGCACAGCTAAAATTTACATGGCTTCTGGAATGGACTAGAAGACTTCCAGATTTTTGGGCAATAACTGCTGCTCCAAACAGAATCTGAAAATCGGCACTTCCTCCACAGAAAAGCCATGTGACACAAGTTGCTATGATACCGTTTAGACTGCTAATCTGTTCACGTCTTTTTTCTGGGTGTGTTTCTTTACTTCTGCTGCTCCGTCATAGACAGCTTTTGCCATTTTCTGCTTGTACTTTTCCAGTTGCTCCTTGAGTTCAGGGTTTGCTAACGCGAAGATTCTGACGGCGGCTAATGCAGCATTTTCTGGCTTTTCAACATAGGCTACAGGTATTCCTCTTGGCATTGATGTTGAAGAAAACAGCTTCTCAGCGCCATACTTTTCAGAATCTGGAGGACAGGCAATAACAGGAAAGATGCTGTATCCCGCGACCACTCCTGAAAGCGCATCTGACAAGCCCGCAACCGTGACATACACGATTTTGTCTTTGCTTTTCGCGTTCTCTTTCAGGTCGTTTAGCAGCTTTTCTGGAGTCCTATGCGCCGAAGCAACATTATACTCAACAGAAACTGCAAACTTTTCCTTCTTAAGAAAACTCTTGATTTTGGAAGCAAAATGAAGGTCTCTTGGCGACCCCATAAGGACAACAATCTTCTCTTCTGGCATACACATACACTCGCTACACTATTTTGATATACATTTTGGTAAACAAAAATCTCTGTTATTCCCACTGCTTTCTAATTGTCTCACTCTTTTTGGTTGCAGCCTCTACAGCCCTCATCATAGCCTGCCTGATATCGCTACCCTCAACCTCCCAGATAGCCTCGATAGTAGTTCCTCCCGGAGTCGTAACGTTATCTCTTATCTGGGCAGGACTCTGACCAGTCTCCAAAACAAGCTTTGCAGTTCCAAGAACAGCCTGAGCCGCACAAGTCAAAGCCAAATCTCTGGGCAAACCCACCTTCAAGCCCGCATACATAAGAGCCTCAACAACAATAGACAAGTAACCTGGACCACTACCGCTAACCGCAGTCACCGCATCCATATACTTCTCATCAATAAGCATGCACTTTCCCATAACACCCAGAATCTCCTCAACCTTAGCCCTGTCCTCTTCCGTCACATCCTCGTCGCAGCTATACGCCGTAAATGATTCTTGGACCAGAATCGCAACATTAGGCATAATCCGAACAACCCTAGACTTGGGCACAATCCGCTTGCAGAAATCAACAGTCACCGCAGCAGCCGTAGAAACAACCAGCTTCCCAGACGCCTCTTCAACTATTTCTTCCAGAACAGGCTTCAAAACATGCGGCTTAACAGACAAAACAATAATGTCAGCTTTTTTTGCTGCCTTCCTGTTGTCGCTGGTCACAGCTACTTCCAACGCTTCTAGTTCTTTGGTTTTTTCAGGCACAATTTCAGCGACTGTAATCTTTCCCTTGTAGCCGCTCTTCACAAGGCTCTTGACAACCGAGCCGCCGATTACACCTGCACCAATAACTGTGATACTGTCTTTCATCTACGGTCACTTCCAAGCTTTTGACTGATTAACACTCCAAAGCTACCCACTAATAAAATCTTCTTGAACAAATATAGCCAAAAATGTTAGAATTTACAAAAAGACAAGGTGTGTTAAATCAAAAAAGCCCCAAAACAGGATGCAACACAGCTCATAGATGCTTATAGACAATTTCCCATAATCTCATTTGGGAATATGTCTGCTTTGGTAATACGGTTTTATCTTAGCTGACGATGACCATTTTTTCAAGGACAGCATAAGTCTCAACAAACGCCTGTGCAGCACCTACATGTAGACAAAGAGGATGAGGGGAAATTTGAGCTATTTCGGAGAAGACGAAGAGATTATTCACGACAAGAAATGGGACTGGAAAAACTTCAAAACCACAAAAGACTATCCCGTTTCCGACAATCTTCTTGAATGGGTAATAGGACAAGAACAAGCACTAAACGAATGCTACCTTTGCCTAAACGAATGGGTCCACAAACTCAAAAACCTGAAAGAAGAAAAATGGTACGAAGCATGGAAAGACCCAGACAAAGAAAAACCCCAAATCACCAAAACCGCACCGCCCGGACCATACCTCCTTTTGCTGGGAGACCCAGGCACAGGCAAATCACTAATCGGAAGAGCACTTTCCGTTCACTTAACTGACCTCTACAAAAAAGAGGACATCCAACTTCAAGACGTGGTCGCATGGCAAAACAACGTTATCCCAAGCGAACCAAAAGTTTCCTGCCACCCAGCAGGTGACGGAAAAAAGATTCTGCGAAAACAGAAAATCAAAGAAGAAAAGAAACTGTTTCTTCAGCGTCTTGGAGTTAAAACAATAATCTATCTCATGATAGTCGTTGCTTCAATCTTCATGTTTGCCGGCTTTTATTATCTGTGGCAAGAAAAAGTTGCATGGGACACAAACGCCATGACAGTTTTCGGAGAAACACTCCAAGCCACATACAACAGCGACTTCTCGTCGTACATGATAGATCAGTTCGTTTCAATAGGCGGCATAACGTTTCTGCCAGCAGGAATGATGCTAATGTTCCTTATTCTAGTAACAGTGCTAGGACGCTTCGGAGTAATGGGAGGCGCAAAAGGCGTAGGCGGAGCAAAAGCATCCTCAGTTCCAAAACTCATAGTTGACAACTCCAAAAAAGTAGCCCCATTCATAGACGCCACAGGACACGGCTCTGCACAACTGTTCGGAAGCGTTGCATGGGACCCACTGCAAACAGGAGGACTAGGCACTCCAGAGCATCAAAGAGTGACCGCAGGCGACGTCCACCGCGCCCATCTTGGAATCCTGTACATTGACGAAATCAAAAACATGGCACCAGACGAAGCCATCACACTCCTAACCGTCCTAGAAGACGGACAACTGCCCATAACCATGCGAAGCCGTTTAAGCGGAGCAGGAGGAACAGCAGCCATGGCAGTATCAACAGAACCCGTTCCTTCCATGTGCTTCTTGGTTGGCGCAGGCAACTTTGACAGCATAGGACAGGTTCATCCAGCGCTCATGGACAGAATCTACGGGTACGGCAAAGTAGTTAGAATGAACAACACCATGCAAAACACTGTCGAAAACCGCAGAAAATACGTCCAGTTTATTGCGCAGGAAGCTTCCAGATTCAGGCTTATTCCCTTTGGCAGGGAAGCATGTGAAGAAATTGTTGATGAAGGACGCAGAAGAAGCAACAAAAACAATGGGCTATCGACCAAGCTTCGTCCCATGATTTCACTGATAAAGACCGCAGCAACTTTGGCAATGAATGAAGAACTGGAATATGTTGAGCGAAGGCACGTTATTGATGCAATTGAAAAACACTGCAAGACAATACAGAAGCAGATTCTTGAGCATCAGATGAGCGAAAGAGGTGAACTACTAGAAATTAGCCCTGAAGGAGCTAAGCTTGGACAAATATATGGAGTTGCGGTAGTCAAAGATGCATACAGTGGAGAAATGACTGGTAATGTTCTTGCGGTCAAGGGCTTTTTAGAAAAACGGGACATAAGGCATGACAAGTCGCTTCAAGGCTACTACAAGGTCACTGGCGTAGCAAAGGACGGAAAAGAACAGTTCATCGCAGACAGTGTTGCCAAAGTAAGAAGCGTTATCCTACAAAAGTACGGCGTTGACATAGCCCAAGAATTCTTCACGCACATCGACTTTGCCCAAGCCTACAGAGTTGACGGACCAAGCGCAGGCGTAACCATGACAATACTACTCTGCTCACTTATTGAAGGAAAACCAATACGACAAGACGTAGCCGTAACAGGAGAAATCAACGTCAGCGTCAACGACGTAGTTCCAGTAACTGCAGTCGGCGGACTTCACGAAAAAATCAAGGCAGCAGAAATGTGGGGCTTCAAGAAAGTCATTGTTCCAGCCAAAAACTACAAGCACTCAATAGACCCAAGAGACTACAGCATAGAAGTAATCCCAGGAGAAACACTAGACGATTACCTAAGAGAATCCCTGATTCAGCCAGAACATCCAAACAAAAAACAAAAGTCTGATTGAACCCAAATTTTCATTTTTTTAGTTCTTTTTTGAGCTTATTTATCGCACCTGCAAAGTCTTCTTCAGTGAATTCTTTGGCTTTCACCTCAACACACAAACCAGTTTTGTAGCCCTTCTTTTTCAGCTCTTTTTTCAGTTTACCGAAGGTACCTCCTTTCCATAGGCGGCAAGTTATGAACAGGATTGCCTCTTTTCCTTCTGTTTCTGGCAGGTTTTTTATGAAAGATATTGACTCTTTTGATGGATTAAATCCGTGAACTGGTGTTCCGAGAATTAACAAATCATATTCGTTTATGGTTGAGGGTTCTTTGGTGGTCATGTCATAAACGTCTGGAATGTCTAGTGCACGGGAGATTGCTTCTGCAAACATTTTTGTGTTGCCGGTCTGCGAAAAATAAACAATACAAGATTTCATGATTTAAAGATAGAACCGACTGAGAATATAACATATTCCACAGTTCTGTTTGGGTTTAGAGACGGTTTATTAGGTAATAACTGTCAAACTTTATTGTGTGAGGCTGTTCTTGTTTTGCAGTCCAGAATTGTGATGCTGGTTGACTTGGACTACTTCTTTGCGCAATGTGAAGAAAACCGTAACCCAGCCATTAAGGGCAAGCCTGTTGTTGTTTGTGTTTATTCTGGACGAACAGAAGACAGCGGAGCAGTAAGCACAGCAAACTATGTAGCCAGAAAATATGGCGTAAAATCTGGAATCCCAATATCTTTGGCAAAAAAGAAACTGAAAGACACAGACGCAGTCTTTCTGCCCGTGGACAAGCCCTTCTACAAACAAATCTCAGATAACATAATGGATATTCTGCGAAGCTACTCAGACCATCTTGAGCAGGTTAGTATAGACGAAGCCTACCTCGATATGACAAATAGAACAAAAGAATCTTACATTGAAGCAAAACATATTGCAAAAACAATAAAACAAGAAATCTTAGCCCAAACACACCTCACATGCTCTATCGGAGTTGGACCAAACAAGCTAGTAGCAAAAGTAGCAGCAGACGTCCAAAAGCCTGACGGTCTGACTGTGGTTCGTCCTGAAGAGGTCAGATCGTTTTTGGCGCCTTTGCCTGTCCGTAGCCTTGTAGGCGTTGGAAAAAAGACAGAACAAAAACTTGACACACTGGGAGTGCGAACCGTTGGTCACTTGGCAATATTTGATGTGCAGCATCTAATCGAAATTTTTGGAAGAAAATTGGGCACCTACTTTCATAACGCATCTTTGGGAATAGATGACGACCCTGTCGAGGAAAGAAGTGAACCCGAATCTGTGAGCCGAATCTCCACACTCAAAGAAGACACAAGAGACCTACAAGTTATTCTGAAGGAGGCTTACAGGCTATGCGAAGACGTCCACAAAAGACTGCTAAAACGGGAGCTGATGTACCGGTCAGTAGGCATCCGCGTTGTTGCAAGCAACCTTGCTGCCTACAGCAGGTCAAAGACTCTCGAAAATCCGCAAAATGACTTGGAAACGTTTACGGCTACGGTAAAGGAGCTTTTTGAAAAGTTCTTAGATGAATCAGATGTTGAGGCAAGAAGAGTAGGCGTAAGACTTTCCAGTTTGACAAAGAAAGAGGACATGCAGCAGTCGTTGACGCGCTTTTTTGGTGCATAGATTATTTTTTTCTGAACTGTATTAGATATGCCAAGTTCATGGTCAGCGACAATCCGACTAGGATTCCTTCAACAAAATCTGAAACTGAGACGCCCAAATATTCCATGTACACAAATCTTCCAATGAGAATGCCAAGAGCCATCGATATCATTCCTATCGACAACATTGTTTCAGGCTTAAGACCCATTCGCGATTCACCAAAAAACGATTGATTTTTGGGCTTATAGTATTTTCACAATATATTCAGATTTTCGAAACTGCAGAGACTGCAAACAAATAAATCCGCTTCAACCTTACACCATTTCCTATTCTATAGGCAAGGTGGTGATGTTGCGGAGGCTAGATACAACGAAACTTACATTAGCAAGCATTCTGGGGGCGCTCTCAGCAGTTTTTGAAATAGCTCCAGGACCGCCCTTTGACATTCCTTTTCCGCTTTACAGCCGAGTCTCATGGGACCTAACCGGTGTGCCCATGATGATAAGCCTGCTTTTCACAGGTCCACTGGGCGCCGTATACACGTGCATTGTCGGTTGCTCCTTTATCTTCCTTCGAGGAAACATTTACGGCGGCACCTTCAAAATCATAGCCGAACTGGCAACAATTCTAGCCTTTGCTGCACTCAAAAAAGGATACATAACAAAAACAGCCGCAGCCGTCAGTTCAAGAGTTCTAGTAATGACAGCAACAAACTATCTGCTGCTTCCCCTCTTCTATGGAACTCCCATATCGGCTGTTGTTGACATCTTACCTGCCCTTGCAATAATGAACGCAACCCAAGCATTGATCAACATAATTCCAGCCGCTGTCGTATATTATAGGCTGAAAGATTGGTGGCAACTACGAGAAAAAGAAACAAAAGCTTGTGGTTCAGCCTTTAACTGAACCAAAAGCTAACAACTAGCTAAACTTGGTAATAGTAATGCGTTGTCTCGTCCAAATCCAGAACAAAAATTCTTTGACTACTGTCAACGGAAACAAATACTGAGCCTTGATTTGTCTTTGCTGCCATTACCTCTTGCTTAAATGCAGACCAATCAACCTGCTGTGCAAACACTGCAGTCGGATTTATTGTGGTTGCATCCTCGTAATATCTTGTGTAGTCTATTACTTTGATTTCGACGCCGTCAGCTTTCAGTTCTTCAACTTTTTGGTCCAAAACGTAGCCTGGATACCAGAAAAAGTAAACCCACACAGCAACAAAAATTATCGCTATTACAACAGGAACTAGAATTCTTTTATCAATCTTCAACAGAAGCATCTCCTTAACTATAAATTGGGGTGTCCAGCAATTTAACTTTTAACAAAAACTATCCCAAGCCGGCAGTCAAATGGTGGACTGGGCGGGAATTGAACCCGCGACCTCCGCCTTGCGAAGGCGGCATTCATGCCAGACTGAACTACCAGCCCACTGTTCTATCGTTTGAAGATGAGACAATATTTAACAGTATTGCGCTCGGACGAGAAAAAACATTTTAGTGCTTGTGTAGGTGTATAGTCGAATGCTGGAGATTTGCAACATGAGCTGTGAGCGACCTGATTGGGACAGATATTTTTTGGATTTGTGTGAGGCTGTTTCTAAGCGTGCCACCTGCGACAGGGGACGGGCAGGGTGCGTAATAGTCAAGGACAAAAGAATAATGACCACAGGTTATGTTGGAGCACCCGCTGGATTGCCACACTGCGACGAAGAAGGTCATGACCTAAGAAAAGCCCTAAACGAAAACGGAACCTTCACCAACCATTGTGTGCGAACCTTGCATGCAGAACAGAATGCCATAATTCAAGCCGCAAAATTTGGAATCCCCCTAGACGGCAGCACACTGTATTGTAAGATGACTCCGTGCAGGACATGTGCGATGATGATAATCAATTCTGGAATAAAGCGTGTGGTCTGCGAACAACACTATCATGCAGACAAGGATAGCATAGAGCTGTTCAAGCTTGCAGGCGTCGAACTGGTCGTAATGAACAACACGGTAATGAAATACGAAAAACAATAACCGTGACAGATTAGGCCAGCGTTTATCGCTCCTTTTTTTTGGTCACCATTGTTAGTTTTTTTGATATTGTAAATCGTATCACATGTTTGTCTGCGCTTTGAAGCATATACTTTGCTAGCCACTCCCGAAAAATCTTCCATTCGTAGCATACTTGTTGTGAGAAACAACATTTAGTCCAACGCTTCTGGCTTTATCAAAATTGATAACCTCATCATGAGTCTTAAATCCCCTAACTATTCTTTTGTCTATTCTTCCAACATTCCTCTTTGCTGTAGTCGGCACCATCCAGTATTTCGCGAATATACTCTTCCATCAAACTCAGCGAAGCCAAAGCATCCCGTATGTCAACACTATCAAACTTGTCTGCAAGAACCTTATAAGTATACGGCGCATCCTCCAATTGCAACATCATCAAAAAGCGTAGTAACAAACTGGTGCGCATCAACACCGAATTTGCAGAAATTGCGCCCTCCTCACTTTCCGCCTGTGGATCAAGTGGCGAAAGCTGGCTCATCATGCCCATCACTATCTTGTTTCCAGTTAATGCAAGTAATGTTCCGCCGCTTGCTGCAATGTGAAGCACAAAAACAATAATTTCATTGAAGGTTTTTCGAAGCGCATGCGCTATCTTGTATGAAGACTGCACTAGTCCTCCAGGACTATTGACTAGCAGCATCAGTTTTCGGTTATTCGTTTTTGCTTCTATTCGATTAATTGCTGTTTCTACGGCAAATTCTTCAGATAGACCCATCTGAGCCTTTACTGTTTTTGTAGGAGAAATTTTCAGTCCCACGTACGGCGCAATGCAAGCCATCAAGACAGCATCGTGTTTTGCACTTATTTCTATCAGTTTTTCTGATAGATAAGGGTCATCTTCTTCGTTTACATCAATTATTTCATTTATGGATTTTGCAGTTTCCACCCTAACCGCTTCCAAATGAGAATTATTAATTCCAACTGTTGTTTGTATGCAAATTTAAGTTTTTACACAAAATTCTTAGTCACATAAGTATATAACAACAAATTCGACACAATACTATCAGAAACGTTTGTAAACTTCAAAAGAGTGGAATAGCATGAGTGACCCCATCAAATATTTTGAAACTAAACTAAAGAACCTGTGTTTAGCCGAGCTTCAGGCTTACAAGAAACGTCTAGACGAGAGCATAACCGAAAAAATTGCCCAAACAGCACCAAACGAACAGATTGCACCGCTCATCCTCTACCGCGGCATTGTCGAGCATGAAATGAAAGCAAGAATGGGACAAAAATAGGCTCTAGTACACAACTTTTTCCAGTTCATCGTTTTGTGCTGCATTTTTTATTTCTCGGGCGATTCTTCTGCCCATGTACATTCCTTCACCATACTTTAGGTAAGCGTATGGGGATGTGCCTATGCCTACGTTGCTTCCTGCGACTATTCTGGCAGAAATCTCGAAAGTGTAAATTTTCAGGTCGTCAGTGATTACCATCTCTAGACAGAATGGACCAATAATGCCTGGCGGGGCTATCTTTCTTGATTCGGTTACTACCTGTTCGCCCATTCTGATTATCTCTGGCAGAAGCGACTCACGTGCGACTATCGGAAAGTTGCCCACAACAGTATACGTGGGATTAACGTTGGTTTCTAGCTGTTCGTCTGCGGGAATTTTTCCGATACTATCCACTGTGGACTCATATCTTCTGTCCATTCCCAGCAATTCAACCTCGTTCGGTTAGCGGCGAATAGAAATAGAGCGGATACACATTCACGCCAACAATATACTCCTGCAAATGGATATTGTCCAAGTTTTGTTGGGTTATGTGACCCCTTTTGAGCATATCTTTCGATTTCTTATGAAACGACTTCGGCGAATCCGCCAAAAAGTAGCCTTTACCGCCCATTGCTCCCGGAAACTTCGCAATAACCAGCCCATCAATATCGTCGGGAGACTCAAAGGTTTTGGGTAATTTTAGTCCCGCATTCTTCAGCCACTTTCTTTGGGTGTCTCGGTCTGTTTCCCAGTGCAAAAGCTCCCTGTTACCAAACAACGGCACCCGAAGCTTGTCAACAATATTTCTAGTCCCCACATACGCATTGAAAGATCCATGAGGAACAAGAATCGTATTCTGCTGCTTCAGCCTGTTTTGCAGCTTTTCATCTAATAGTTCGCCAAAGTCTTGAACTATCATAATCTGGTCTGCCACTGGAAACCGCTTGTACACGATTTCGCTCTTTTTTTTGCACACACAAACCGTGTCAAAGCCTTCTTCTTTTGCGCCTTTGAATATGTTAAGCGCAGAATGAGATCCCAACGTGCCTACAGTAATCTTGTCTTGGTCATAGCCGCCTAGGACAATATCTATTTCTTTTTTTGTTATCACGTGACTATCATCTCAAGCTTCTTTTCTGCAACTGCCTGCTTGATTTCCATCGCAACTCTTCTTCCCGGACCAACAGGCTTTCCATACTTGTATTTCATGTAAGGCGAGGTAGGTTCTACGCATGGGCATCCGGGAATTCTTGGGCTTACATCAAAAATGTAAAACTCTAGATTCTTGTTCATTGCTCCCTGTAGAGCAAACAAACCGATAATGCCTGGCGGGTATTCTTTTTTGCAGGTTTCAACAAATTTTTCTCCTGCATCAAAGATTTTTTCTATCTGTGACTCTCGCATTGTGGCTCCCATGTGTCCGATTTCGACGTTTTGTGTTGGCAATTTTGCTTCAAGCTGCTCATCTGCGGGCAGGTCTAGGACGCCGTCTAGGTTTGTTTGTATTCTTCTGTCAAATCCCAGAAGGTCAATTTCGTCGGTTATTGGTGACCAGAAGTAGTTTGCGTTGAATTTTGCGCCCACAACATACTCCTCAATGACTGCTTCTTTTAGGTCTTCTTTGCTGATTATTCCCTTCTTTATTCGTTCTTCTGACCGTCTCTTGAATTCCTCTGGGGATGAGGCATAGAAGAAGGCGCGTTCTATGCTTCTTGTTTTTTCTGGAACCTTCACGATTGCGAGCCTGTCGATTTCTTCTGGCGATTTGAAAATCTTGGGCAAGTTCAAGCCTGCACGGACAATGAGGTCGGTACTGGTTGTTTGGAACGTTTCTTTCTTCGCTTCTTAGCATGAAACGGTTTCCGAGAAGTGGAACCTTGAACTTTTCTTCAATGTTGTCGTATCCTGTGTAGACAGAGAATGACCTGTTTGGAACAAAAATCGTGTTCAGTCTTCTGAGTTTGGCTTGGTTTTCTTCTTTTATTATGTCTGAGAACTTGTCTAGCAGCAGGACGTGGTCGAAGAGGTTTCTATAGTGTTTGGCGTATGTTTTTTCTCTTCCTTTTTGGCACACAACAACTACTTCAAAGCCTTCCTGTTTGGCGCCATGACCCATCTCTAGGGCAGAGTGAGAGCCAAGCACACCTATCTTGATCTGTTTAGGGTCATATTCTGATAAAACTTCATGAATTTGTTCACGGTTCACTTTTTTCACCTAAATTTGTTTGATTACGTGCACGAATATGCGGAGGACAGCCGTCACACCGCTTTTTGTCGATGCTGCTTCTATTTGCAGTCCATTCTAAAAGAGGTATAATAGATTTTCTGAGTTCAGTACCATCCCTTGTTAGACAGTATTCGACACGTGGAGGAATCTCTGCAAACGATTCCCGCTCAACCAGCCCCTCGGATTGCAGGTCTTTTAGAGTTTCTGAGAGAGTTTTTGGGCTGATGCCCTGCAGTGTTTCCATGATTTGGTTGAATCTTAAGCGTCCGCAGTTGCCTAGGGTGTTGATTATTAGAAGTGCCCATTTTTTGCTGATTATGTCGATGACGCCTCTTAGTGGGCAGAGACATGTTTGTTTGCCGTTTTTGGGCATGTTTGTTCACTTTCTTTGGGTATAGTGACTATCTTACTATAAACTTGATAGTTTAAATACTTTACTTCTGATAGTAATTGAGTGTATGTGCGGAGGTGAACAAAGAATATGACCGGAGACTGTTGCTGCGGCGGCGACTGCCACGACCACCATGGACCCAGAAAAGTCCTAACCAAAGAAGAAAAACTAGAAAAACTCAACAAATACAAGGAAGACCTCAAAAAGGAGCTCTCAGCCGTAGAAGAAGCAATACAAGACCTAAGCAAATAACCACCCCAACAACTGGGGCTGACACCCTTTTTTCTCCAACATTTATTATTCTACAAACAGGCAACCAGACTGCTTAATGTCTGGAAAGGTTTGATGATACAATGTTTTTGCCTGCTTTAACGAAACGCATAAATTGTGTTTTTCCGTTGATAAGTGTCTGTCGGGAGGTAGCTCAGCTTGGTAGAGCTTCCGAGCCAGCCTAACAACTGTCTGGGCTGACGGAGACGCTGTAGACGTCTACCCTTATGGTGGGCATCATTTAGCCTATCAAGCGTACAGACACCGGATTGTCGCAGGTTCAAATCCCGCCCTCCCGACCACAAACACTTATCACATCCCGTCAACTGAAATATGCATATTAATAGTCAAAAAAAAATTGACAAACGAATCAAACACCTAGTCAAGAAACTTTAACAAAAAAACTAATAATACAAAAACCTCCAATAAAATTAGAGGAAGTGTGGGCGTTCAAAAAGCAATTTTTCGTGTTTTTACTGTGTTTCTTTTTGTTTATTTCATACTTTTCAACTTGTTTTGTTGTCAAAGCTGAAAGTAAGATTGTTGTTCCTGATGATTTCTTGACAATAACTGAGGCTATTGGGAATGCCAATGATGGGGACACTGTTTTCGTTAAGAGTGGAACATATGATTATGCAACAAATCAGACGTTAACAATAAACAAAACAATTTCCCTTATTGGTGAAAGTGTTGAGAACACAATCTTGAATTTTCATCCTTACTATTATGAAGTATCTGATTTCCCAAATCCTCCAACTCGTGTTTATTCCAGTTCAATAATTATCAACGCTGATAATGTAACCATTTCAGGATTCACAATCGTGCCAACTCCGTATTATTCCCAAATTGGAAAAAATGTGGTTGTGCTTGGTAATGCAACTCAAATTGTTGATTGCGTTATAACTGGTCGCGTGTTTTTGGAGAGCTCGCATAACAAATTCATGGAAAATAATATTGACCAATATCTTATGGTAAGGAACGCTTCTCTCAATGTCATTGCAAGCAACATTCTTTCAAGGGTCTTCTTAGAGTATTCTGATTCAAATTTATTGCACAACAACACGTGTATGGGGTTTATAATCGGTAATGAGGGACGGTCTAGCTCGAATAACATTATTTCAAACAACTTACTGAACGGCGATAACTATACATCAGAAGTTTGGGGAGTCTATATTCATTCAAGCACTAACAACACAGTTCATGACAACTACATAACAAATTACCACAATGTTGGATATGATGCATGGGGCATAGTTTGTCCAACCAATGCTATAAACAACACATTTTATCGGAACATCGTAGTGAACAACGATAGAAATGTCCGGTCAACTAATGAAAAAAATTTCTGGGATAGCGGTTCTCAAGGAAACTATTGGAGCGACTACAACGGAACAGACAGCGACCAAGACGGCATAGGAGATACACCCTATATCATAAACGAAAACAACCAAGACAATCATCCACTTATAGCCCCAATTGTAAGTTTTAATGTGGGTGTGTGGGAATGGACTAGCTTTGCTGTTGATGTAATTTCTAATTCTACAATTACAAATTTTAGATTTATTCCTGAAAGTAGCATGATTGCCTTTGATGTAGACGGAGAATATGGAACAAACGGATTTCTTAGGCTAACTATACCTAAAGACTTGCTTTATACTGATGAAAATTGGGTTGTCCGTGTAAATGAGGAATCTGTTTCAGCAAATATAACTGAAGATGCTAGCAATTCTTATATTTATTTGAGTTATGCAAATGGTTATAAAACGGTAGAGGTTATTGGAACAATCGTAATTCCCGAAAATTCACCATCAGTTTTGTTCTTAATAATTTTTGGATTGTGTCTATTAGTTACTTATAAAAAATCCTCTTTTAAAGGGTTAAATAATTCTTATTGTGTATGATTGATGCCTATAACGCTATCTTTTGACTGTTTTTTTCATACGTTTCTCGTGGCTTTAACGATCACGTATTATTATTTGAATTAATTATGCATTATAAAATTTTCATTCATTCTTTTAGATTCTCTTGCACAAATATTATATATTTATATTTCATATATTTCTCTAGGGGATTTAGAATATTCTGCAAAATAGTTCTATTGAATTTCAATACTCTTTAATTTCAAATGTTTCCTGGAACAATACTGAAACCGAAGCTACTTGCATCGGAAACGGTCACCGCTTAGCTCTAATTGAGGAGTTTAAAGAGAACAGCTTGAATTTTTTCAAGAAATGGATGTAAAAATTATGTACAAAAATAAAAATATGCCCGTATATTTCCTGATATCAACATTCCTGATTTTTTTGTTGACGCTTTCTTGTTTTAACCCTTTTCTTATTCAATCAGTACGTGCTACAGATGAAGGAATTCAACAAAAAGTTTGGACGATATTAAATGACGTTGTTGGTGTTGAGCTACCAAAACATTCCCTTATTTCACATGAATATTCATCGGATGAATATTTGGGGAAACTATCTCAAGAGAAAGTACGATATCAGTTGCAGTCTAACGGAAGCACTATAGATATAGCTTTCACTTTTGTGGAAAGTAATCTACAACGAATACAGGTTCTTAACAACGAAGACAAATCTGGTGTTGATACATCTGGAACTAGCGTTTATGAAACAATTAGCGGTTTTCTTGATAGGTATCAAAATTATACTAAGAATTCGTTTTATGACCAATTGAAATCAAGCATCAACAATATTGACGAAACAAAAAATTTGACATTAGTTACTGGCGATACCAAACTGAAAGTAACAACATCAACAAACTCTACAACTTTTAGGTGGACTTACACAGTCAACAATATCGAGGCACCAGATAGATGCGTAGTCTTACGTTATAAAAATGGTGTTCTAAAATATTTTATTGATAATTGGAACCTATACACTATCGGAAACACAAAAATCAACATATCTGAACAAGAAGCCATCGATATTGCAATAGAACGAGCCAAGAGTTTTTCATTAAAAAATGAAACCGCAAATGGTAACTTTTGAGCTAAAATGTAACGTGACAAACGCTATGATTTGGGAAACGATACTCGCCCCATCTACATATGTAGATATTCCACACAGTAAAAGATCTTTTTGAACTATATCCTATGTATCACGTTTGGGTTAGTTTCGACAAGTTTTACCCTGGAAATATTTACGGCATGAACATATACGTTTGGGCTGATACAGGAGAAATCAATTATGTCAAAGAACGTGTTTCAACAACAGATCCACAAACAGACTTAATCGCTACTTTTGATGAGGCAAATAAAATATCAGAAAACGAATTCAACAAAGATTTTACCTCAGATTCAATGCAGCTCATGTTGGTGTCATTACTACTGTTTCTGCTTTAGTAAGTACATTTTCTTTCTATTTTGTTAAGAAGAAAACTAAATTGTTTTCCAACTGGTCAGAACTACGTTCTAAATTCAGCGGAATTTTCCTATGTGTTCTGCTGTCTTCAACAGCAATGATTTTCACATCATTGCCTACTGTTAAAGCTGATGACTATGCTGGGCGGGCTACAATTTGGGGATCTGAAAGTGCTGCTGCCTGGAATGTAACTATTGGATCTAGTTGGCGTAAATCTTGGAATGAGACATTACAGCAACGAGAAACTGCTCAATTCCTTGCTAACCTGTTCGAAAATAATGGTTATGATGCTAGTAATTATCAAGGGGACAACGGTTTAGGTTCATATAAAGAAACTATTTTGGCTCAGATCGAATATAATGAAGAAAATTATCCACGAGTAGCTGTGATCAATTTCGACCACGGTAATGGTAGAAACGATTCAACAATAGCCCCTGCTGGCGAATTCCATTATATGTTTGAAGATAACAACGGTACACTGGTGAGTACATCTAATGAAACTGCTACATTGAATACTGAATATGCAGTATACAACATGGAAATAGCCAAGAAAACAGATAACGGCAATACTTTCTTTGCATTTATTAATACTTGTAATTCAGCACATTTCAACTCAACTTATTATGACTGGTACAAATTCTACACAGGGAATACTCAATCCAAGCGATCCTGAGGAGGACTGGCGTGCAAGAGGAATGCCATATGCTTGGACACACAGGATAGTTGATGATGTTACTGCTGGAAGTCAAATTGATTCGAATTACAATATGAGTGATGATGGTTATGGTGACCCAGACACAGGTAAATTCTGTTATATGGGATTTTTCGGTGGATCGGCTGCTTTAAATCAAACAATTGAAACAAGTGGATGGTCCTATCATTATTGGCTTGAACATTTTATTGCTGCGGCTTTAACTGTAGACATTTCAATACATGATGCGTTGGATAACGCGTCTCAATCATTTTTCTATTGTGATTTTGATGAATCTCCACTGGGTAGACCTGCAGGTTTCAGTGCAATATGGCCAATGTATTATGCTAATAGTGGTGGATGGACGTATCCATCGGGAAATGGTAGACTTGTTGTTTACGGAAATGGTAACCTTAAGTTGTATCAGCCTTTGTTGACCGTGAGTGCTAAGACTAGTTCGGGTAGTCCTCTTGCTGTTGATGTTGAGATTGATGGTGAATCTGTTGGTACGACTAGTGTGAGTGAGAAAGTTTTTGCGACTTTTCCTGGGGAGATTCATAATATTGAAGTGACTGAAACTAATGGTTATTATTTGATAAACATCACTGACGGCACAAACACATACACAAGTAAGAACATTAGCATTCCGATTGAATCAGACCTTAATCTAACAGCGTATTTTACTCAAGAACCACCTCCTCCTGTAGCGGTTACGTTTGTTATTGATTCTACTGCAGTTGGTGACCAGTATAGTCGTTATCATGCTTTTACTGTTGACAACCAAATACCAACTGTATTCTGGAGTGGAGATTGGTACAATCAAAATCCAGGCGCCATCATTGGAATAGCTGCAACAAGCTTGCATTATGAAACAACAAAATATCTGACAGAAGGATACCACAACATTGAGTATGCCGTGAGCAGCTATGTAGGCTACTGGTCTGTAACAATAACCGCGAATGGACAGCAAGTGATCAGCCAAAGCACAGGCGTCTACAATCATGCAACCACACAAATACTAGTAACAGATGATCCTCCACCGCCTCCTACGTACACATTATCTATTTCGTCCACCCAAGGAGGCTACACTGACCCATCTGGCAGTCCGCAATACCAAAGTGGCACTTATGCTAATGTTCAGGCATATGCCAATCAAGGCTGGTCGTTTGCATACTGGCTATTAGACGGAAACAACGCGGGAAGCAATCCTTCAATAAGTGTTTACATGGACACTAACCACAATCTGCAGGCAGTCTTCGCAGAAGATGTCCAATACCATACAGTGAACATTTTCGCATACGAAGACTATTACATGGGTACGGTTTATGCGCCATTTTATATTGACGGACAGTACGTGGGAACAACACCATACACGACAAGCCTACCCGAAGGAAACCATGTTTTCAGCTTCGAAAGCCCAATCTATGACTACCCATACACTTTCATCTGCATATCACAAAACCCACAAACAGTCTACATCAACCAATACACCGAAGTAACAGCAATATACACCTTTAACTAAAAACAAACCAAACCCAAACTCCCTCCCTTTTTTGATTAAACAAAACCTGACCACCATGTGGGCGTCATTTAGCCCATCACGTATACGTCTACTCGGTATGAATGCCAATTTTGGCGCAGAAAAATCAGCATATTAGGTTCCTAATAGAAATAGATTGTTGAAAGCAGTATTTTTTCTGAATTTCTGCAGTAGAAACTGTTTTCCTTATTTGACAATAGTCACCAAACAAAAAATTAATGTTTGACGATTTGGTATGCAAAAGAGTTAGAAAGGAGAAGCTGTACCTACCATTCTGCAGCCAATAAAGATAGGTTGTTGATATGTCCGGAAATGTAACCAAAATCTTTGAGCAAGCAAGAACTGAGGGAAGAAAATTCCTCCTAGAGCATGAAGCCAAGACTGTTTGTAAAGAATACGGAATACCGATCACAAAACTGAAAATAGCAAAAACAGAGGAAGAAGCAGTAAAATTCTCTGAAGAAATCGGTTATCCAACAGTTTTCAAAATCATATCACCCGACGTAATCCACAAGTTTGACGTAGGCGGAGTAATTCTTAACATCAACAACAAACAGGAAGCAAAAAAAGCCTACAACCAAATCATCGAAAATGTAAAAAAAAATAACCCAAACGCCAAAATTGATGGCATCCTAGTTCAGGAAATGGTTCCCAGCGCAATAGAAGTAATAGTTGGCTCAATTAACGACGCACAGTTTGGACCAACACTAATGTTCGGTTTCGGCGGAACCTTCGTAGAACTGATGAAAGATGTATCATTCAGGATTGCACCAATAAAAAAAGAGGACGCAAAAGAGATGATCTCGGAAGTGAAAGCGTATCCACTTCTCACGGGTTATCGTGGTCAACCGCCAGCCGATATTGGTGCCTTAACAAAAATTATATTAGATACCTCAAGGTTGGTCATGGAACACCAAGAAATAAAAGAACTTGATCTAAACCCTGTAATGGTCTATGAAAAAGGAGCAAAAACAGTTGATGCGCGGATCATTTTGGAATAAACCTCATATTTCAGAACGTACATCCCTTTCAGACTAATGAAAAACAGATGTTAAAACTAAAAAATTTGCCAAAGCCAACCCACAAGGACGTGAACAAAATAGCTGACTCCACTAAGAACAGAATCGAAAACCTGAACCAAGAGCTGACTCCAATCAAAGAAGAAAGGAACGCTCTAAACCTAGAGGCAAAAAAGTGGGTTGAAAAAAGAAACACACTCAACGAAAAAGTCAAAGAGCTAAGAACCGAGGCAAACAGCCTCAAAGAAAAACGAGACGACATAAACAAGCAGGTCCAAGAACTCAAAAACATGCGCGACCAAATAAGCGAAAAAGGCAAAGAAAAGCGCGAACTAATTTCTGAACTGCAAGAAAAAATCGAAGGCATGACCGAGAATCAGCCACCTCCCACAAAGAACCTGCGAAGAGTCGAAAAAGAAATCAAAGAACTTGACTGGAAAATCCAAACCAATTCTCTTCCAGTAAAAGAAGAACATGAAATAATCAATCAAATCCGCGAACTTGAAACCCAGCTTGTGGTTCAAAAACGGATAAAAAAAGTAAAAGACCAACTCTATGAACTTCGAACCGCGCAAAGAGGCTTTGGTTCTGAAGCAAAAACAATTCACGATAAACTTTCTGAGCTTGCAGAGCAGAGCCAAAAATATCATGTGCAAATGGTCGGACTCTTAGAAAAAGCCCGAGAACTTCAAGCTCAATCTAACGAGGCGCACCAAAAATACGTCGAAGCTAGACAGCAAGCTCAGCAGAAACACGAAAGATGTGTCGAGCTGATAAAGGAAATCAAAGAAATCCAAGAAAGCTTGAAAGAAACCGCAGACAAAAAACAGGCTGAAAGAAAAGACGAGCTCCAGAAAGAACTGGAAGAACGAGCACTAGCCAAACTAAAGAGCGGCGAAAAGCTGCTGTGGGAAGAATTCCAGTATCTGGCAGAAAAAGGATTACTCTAAATTTCAAAAACTGCCTAATTTCTGAATTTTGTCTTCTTAAAATATAGACAAAATTAAAGTGTTCCCTTCGAATTAATGGATATACAATAAGGAGAGCAAACATGCCCAAAGCAGCAAAGGCGGAACGCATTCTTATCCTATGCGTTGACCGAGATGACGACATAGGAATGAAAGCAGGACTAAACACGCCTATTATGGGAAGAAAACAAAACGTAAATGCTGCAGCAAGTCTTGCCCTCCGAGACCCAGAAGAAGCCGACGCAAACGCCATGTTTGAGGCTGTCAGAATCTATGACAACCTAACAAAGAACACCAAAGGAGACGAAGACTATGAGGTTGCAACAATAGCGGGTTCTGACCTTGAAGGTGTAGAAGCCGACAGGCAGCTCGTGTCTGAACTCACTGAGGTTCTGGAAAAGTTTGCGGCAACAGACGTCATCTTGGTTACTGACGGTTTCACTGACGAAATGGTTTTGCCTCTTATCGAATCAAGAGTTCCCGTCACATCGGTTAGGCGAATTGTAATACAGCACAGCAAATCCATCGAAGAATCAGCCGCCCTGTTTACACGATACATGAAACTTCTTGTAGAAAACCCCCGCTACAGCCGAATGGTCCTAGGACTTCCAGGAATTCTTTTCATAGTTTTAGGCATCCTAGCGTTCACCGGTGGACTAGAATACGCAATACCTGCGCTCGCATTAATAATAGGCGGATACTTTGTTGTCCGAGGATTCAGATTAGACAAAGCCGCCCAAAGCTTTGTTCAATGGGTAAAAGATTACTCGCCTCCCCCATTCGCCGTGCAGTTGGCAGGTTTTTCATCGCTTGCAGGAATACTGCTGATACTTGTTGGCGGATATCTGGGCGGAACTGCAGTAGCCACCGTGTACGATTCCTCACTTGACATATTTGGTCAGATTCCAAAAATTGTCGGCGAATTCATGTTCAACTCATCATACCTGATGGCTCTCGGAATATGTGTCGCACTTTCTGGTCGCGCTGCCCGCTGGTTCTTTGAGCATGACCTACGGATTTGGCGCACAATTGTCATAATAGTTGCAGTGGCATGGTCTTCGGTTATGTTTGTTCAAGCGTCTGAGATACTAATCAGCACAGTGCCAGACCCCAGCTACACTCCTCTAATTCTTGCAATAGTCGGTGGCATACCTGTAATCGTGTCCACATTCTTGACTGCACTGCTATTGCGAAGAAAATATAGCAGCTACTTCAAAGAGTCACAAGATAAAATGGAAGACTTTGAAGAAAGCTAACAACTAAACGTGGATTATTGAAATATGTTTATTATCTGAAAAGCCGTCTATGTACCTTGGACATCAGTTCTGCTGAATTGGGAAAAACTAAAGAACAATGACAGAGATGTATTGCCCGATTTAGTTCACTGTCTGTGGTAACAAACATGCTTGAAGGTCTGCTCTCGTTCTTAGGAATCTACAAACTGTACGAAAAGTGGTTGTGGTTCCAAGTAAAAGAAGGAGGAAAAAAGCCAGAACATGTCGCAATTATTCTTGACGGAAACCGCAGATGGGCATCTGATAATGCACTAATTTCTTGGATGGGTCACCGCCACGGCGCAGACAAGGTTGATGAATTGTTGGACTGGTGCATACAACTGGACTTTAAATTCATTACCCTTTATGCTTTTTCAACAGAAAACTTTCGCCGCCCTCACGAGGAAGTGGAGGAACTCATGAAGCTGATTGAAGAAAAGATGTTGTCACTTCTTGATAATAAGGCGATTCATGAAAACAAAATCAAAGTCAAAGTGATAGGACGCAGAGACCTTTTGCCTAAATCAATACAGGACGCTATTGAGCGTGTAGAAGAAAAGACGAAAGATTATCCTGAAAGGCTCTTGAATATGGCTCTGGCGTATGGTGGACGTGCAGAAATTGTTGATGCAACAAAAGAGATAGCAAAAAAGGCAGTAAAAGGAGAAATAAATCCTGACAAAATAAACGAAAAAATCTTCGAAAAATATCTGTACACCGCTCACATGCCAAAACAGGATGCTGACCTTATTATCAGAACTTCAGGAGAAGAACGGCTAAGCGGCTTTCTTTCATGGCAATCCGCATACAGCGAACTATGTTTTGTGGACGTAAACTGGCCAGACTTTCGTCTCATTGACCTTCTGCGTGCAGTTAGGACATACCAGAAACGAAAACGCCGCTTCGGAAAATAGTCTTTTAGCCTCTCTTTTTGGCGCTGACTATGGAAAGTACGTCCCTGTCTTTTATGACATAGTCTTCGCCGATTCTGTTTTTCCCACGAATATCAATAGCATGAATGAAGCTGTCTCCCAGTTCTGTGTGAATGATATATGCAAGCTGTCTTGCTGTCGTCCCAAACGGAACAAGATACACATCCGGAAGCACCCTGCCCTTGTGGTCGCTCAGATGCTCGCTGTCCTCAACAGGATACACTGCAACCATCTGCAGCATCTCAAGAAATGCCATGTTAATTGCCTCCTGAACGCCTGTAGCGCCAAACTTGTACAAAATCTTCTCTTGAATAGCATCAAGTGCCCTTCTTTGGGCTTCATTAAGCTTTTCAGGATTCTTCAATGTCAATTTGCAATCTCCAGGAGTGTAGCTGATTAAGCCTTTTTCTCCTGCACGCCTAAGAGCCAGTTCTGCCTCTGCACTGCATGCCACAACATTGTATCCGCTGTCTTTTAGGCGCTCAAGATTGTCCTCTGCATAGGGGAGGTCAATCTTGTTTGCTACAATCAGTGTTGGCTTGGAAACGCTCCGTAGGATATCAATAAAGTTGAGTACATCGTCGTCGCTCCAGAGGGTTGGTTTGTCCATTTTCAGGTCAGTTTTTCTTAAACTCTCAAGTATATGGAATCGTTTTATGCCCAACCCGCTCAAACGCGATTCAAGAAGTGACACCATATCTTCTTTTCCAGAACCTGCTGTTCTAACAAGTCTAGCCCAATCCTTTTTCAGTATCTGGTTGAGCCACATCGTTATTTCATTCTCAAGAAACTTAACATCTTCTAAGGGATCATGTGACCCCTTTTTGCAGATTCTTCCCTCGCAATCTGTTGACCCTGAAGCATCAACCACATGAAGTAGTGCATCTGCTCTTCGGATTTCGTCTAGGAACTGGTTTCCTAGTCCGCGTCCTTCCCATGCTCCGGGAACAAGACCTGCAACATCAATCATTTCAACAGGAACCAGCCTAATTCCATCTAAACACAGAGAGTTTTTGGGATCATCTTCGACATTGAATTCTGGATGAACGCATGGAGTTCTCAGGTATCCTATTCCTTTATTGGGCTTTATGGTAGTGAACGGATAGTTTCCGATGTCAACTGGAATCAGGGTTGCTGCAGAAAAAAATGTGGATTTTCCAGTATTTGGCTTGCCCACTATTCCCAACTTTTTGGAGTAAGATTGTACACTCATTATATGACCTCCACCTTTTTGTTGCTAACTTGGGTTCTGTGGAGAATTCTTCAACCCAGTATTTGGTCTATCACGTGTAAAAGCTTTGCCAGACCCTACAGAACTTTCAGTTTTCATGTTTCTATCAGATATTTTTCTGCATCCAAAGCCGCTTTACATCCAGACCCTGCAGCTGCAATGGCTTGACGATAACGAAAATCTGCCACATCACCTGCAACAAAGACGCCTTCTATGTTGGTTCGTGTTTGCTCTCTGGCAACAATATAGCCGTTGTCGTCGAGTTCGATTTGGTCCTTGAAAATGTCTGTGTTGGGCGTGTATCCGATAGCCAAGAAGACAGCATCACATGAGATAGTAGACTCTTCGTCAGTGATTACATTCTTAATTTTGACGCCTTCGACTCTGTCCTTGCCCAGAACCTCAGTGACTGTACTGTCCCAAACAAACGATATCTTCGGATTCACAAACGCCTTGTCCTGAAGAGCCTTGCACGCACGCAGCTTGTCTCTTCTATGAATAATCTTAACATCATTTACGACTTTAGCCAGAAACAGTGCTTCCTCCATGGCTGTGTCCCCTCCGCCAACAACCACGACATTCTTGTTCCTGAAAAACGGAGCATCACAAGTGGCACAAACCGAAACTCCCCTGCCTCTCAATCTGGTCTCGCTCTGCAATCCAAGCCATTTTGCTGAAGCCCCAGTTGCCAAGATAACCGCCTTTGCCTCGTAAACCTTCTCTCCTGCTATTATCTTGAATGGTTTAGAACTAAAATCTGCAGATGTGGCATGCTCGTAGAGTATTTCTACGCCGAAACGTTCAGCCTGTTTTCGTATATTCTCTAGGAGCGTGGGTCCAAGTATGCCGTTTTCGAATCCGGGAAAATTTTCTACTTCTCTTGTTAGCATGAGCTGTCCGCCCCATGTGGTGCCTGCAACAACAAGTGTTGATAATCCTGCTCTACTTGTGTAAATGGAGGCTGTCAAACCAGCCGGACCTGAACCAATAATTATAATGTCATACATTTTTTTCACTTCCAACAGAACTGCAAATATTTGGTAACCAACCAAAAATAATGTTTGGTTTCATATTATTATATTGTTTAAGTTACGTCTCTTATGCCTTCAATGACTTCTGTAGGTCTCTTTAGATTGCTGAGCAAAACATTGAGCCGATACGCGCTTGTACCCATTTTAATCAGCTCTCTTAGGATGTAATCTGGGCGAATAAAAAATCGTTGGTAGCCTTCATGGATTAGTTCCTCAATTTCTTTAGTTGGCACGGTATCTGGTGAAACTTCTGAGACCATGACTCCTGTTTCCCAGTGTTTTTCTTCGTCTACCAAACCTTGCGCTTTCAGTTCTTCCCAGATGTCTGTTCCCGGAAAAGTGGCTAAGATGTTGAATTGGGGAATGTCTACCTGAAGTTTTTGTGCAAACTTTAGAGTGTTCCAAATCTCTTGTTTTGTTTCGTTGGGTGCGCCTACAATAAAGGACGCTACTATCACGTCTACGCCTGCTTTTCGTGCTCTAGCAACCGCATCGATTGACTGCTGCGGAGTTGTCTGCTTATCGTAGTAATCTAAAACTTTTTGTGTGCCATTTTCGATTCCAAAATACATCATCTTGCATTGTGCCCTTACCATCTCATACAGCATCTCTTGCGGACAATGGTCAACCCTGCCTTCAGCAAAAAATTCAATGTCGACTTTTTCTTCTTTCATTATGCGGCACAGCTTGATGACCCTTTTAGGATTCAACGTAAAGTTGTCGTCTACAAAAAAGAGCTGCTGATAACCCTGACTAGACAACAAGTGCAGTTCTTTGAGAATGTTATCTACTGACCTTGAACGCCAAAGAGTTCGAGCTAATCTTCGGCATCCACAGAAACGGCAGCGATAAACGCATCCTCTGGATGTGACGAAACCGCTGAACTTTCTTGGTGCAACAACAACCCCTGCTGTAGTGTTATGATATTCTACATCCAGCAGTTCTCTATCTGGGAAAGGCAACGAGTCAATGTCCTTGATTAAGGGTCTGTCTGGGGTTGAAACAATTTTGCCGTTGTTTCTGAAGTTGATTCCTAAAACTTTTTTCAGGTCGTCATCTTTTTCGAGGCACTTTGCCAGCTCAAGGCTTGTGTGTTCTCCTTCGCCTCTTATGATAAAGTCCACTGAGGGATATTTTTTCAAAATCCTTTCGGCATTGAATGTGGCAAAAAAGTTGCCAAAAGTAACTTTGATGTTTGGGTTTTCTTTTTTCGCTTTTTCTGCAATGAGTGCTGCTTTTCGTCCTGTGGCGCTGCATGTGGAAAAGCCTAGAATGTCTGGGTCTTCTTTTTTTATCCAATTCATTGTGTCTTTTAGAGAGTAGCCTTGTGCAGCCTCGTCTATTATTGAGATGTCTATTCCGTTTTCTCTGAGGTATGTTGCGATGTAGAGCATACCGAGTGGAGGCGCTGCTCCTACCATCTTCTTGACATCTTCGATAGGCAACTCAGGATTTGGACCCGGATTAATGAACGAGAACTTCATGCTGCACCCTTGTTCCAGTCCGTAACTTTTCTGCAGACGCATTTAAGTTTACTGTAATCTTGGACATTAACAATATCCATTTGTTTAGCAATCTGTTGACAAAACCTTGCTGAAATTCTCTTTTCCAGAACAATTAGCTCCTAACGTTTGGTGGTCTTTCATTTCTGACTCTAATCAAGCTTCACTACAAGGAAGGAAAAAACAGTCTAGACCTGATTTATGAAGACAACGGATGCGGCATACCAAAAGACGAGAAGGACAAAATCTTTGAAGAAGGCTACGGCAAAGGCACAGGCTACGGACTTTACCTGATAACGAAAACCTGTGACGCATATGGCTGGGCAATCAAAGAAACTGGTATTAACGGAACAGGAGCCAAATTCACGTTAACCATACCACAGAATAGCAAAGACGAAAAAACAGCCTACCTCACAACCTAGTACAAGTTCATGGGTAGTGCCAGTTTTCTATCATCCCTTTCTGGATACCTGTTTTCTCTTTTCCGTACCTGCAGTGTGGCTTGGTCAAATGTCTCTGAGACCTCGGCGAAGTAATGTAAAGCCTCTCTTCGATTCCCTTGTCTTCCTTAACTTGTATCTTCTTTAGCTCTGAGGAACGAAAACCGCACTTGTCACACCGAAAGCCCTGATTCTTTCCCATGGACTTTAAGCGTTTGCCGCATTTTGGGCAGATTGGATTAACAAACGAAACCCTAGAAACAAGCTTTAGAACTCTTACTTTTTCAAGATTTATTGTCAACCTGTGCTCAGACGATGGACGGACACCACCATAGACTTTCAGTTTATCGCCTTTCATGAGTTTTCTTGCCATTTTGTTGAGCGTTACTGTGGGTTCGTAGGCTGCACAATCAACTTCGCCTGTCTTGTCTTTTATCGAGAAAATCACATGACCGCCCTTGATTATTTTGGGCTCCTCGGACACAGTTCCCTCCACAACCACGGGATTGTAGGGCTGTATCTCCGAAACTGTGCTGACTCTTCGTAGATGCGCATCGGTTCCTTGGTTTGTCCTAAAAATAATCCAACGCTCAACAGGTTCCTCAATCGTAATCATTTCATACGCCTTCCTTACTGCGTCTGGGGATTCGCCTCTTACTCCACAAAGTATCGGGTCAGGTCCTCTGGGCGTGATTAAGACTCTTCCTGTTTTTGGGTCTACATTATTGAATGTAAGAGGAGACTTTGTGTCCATTGTCTTCACTGATGAGGCATCTACACGGCGAGGCTTGTCACGATTTTCTGGCACACGATATGCAATAATTTCATAGGTGTGGTCTCCACTCAGGTCTTCTCCGATGGCAGCCAAGCCACCAATGATTCCTCTGCCTTTTTTGAAGCCAATTGCTTCGGCGTTTACCTTTTTTGCGAGATTTGTTGCGTCTTCAATTTTCAGAAGTGTCTGTTCCGCTTTTTTTGCAAACTCCTTAACTTCTTTTGCTGCATCTTCTGTGATGAATACTATTCCTGGGTCTGTGTTCCCGCCATAACTCAGGTCAGAATTCTTCTCAACCGTATCAATAACGGTTTCTTTGATTGTTTCCAGCTTGCTTTCTGGGCAAATTATACGTATGCAGAGTGCGCCGTTGCCTCGGGTTTTCCATGGAACATTCGGGTTAAGCCTAACCAAGCTGGGATAATCAGTGAACGTGACATTCATTTTGGTTAGTTTTTCGACGAGCAGGGCGGCTATGTACGTGGTGCAGCCTCCATTTGGTGAGTCTGTGTCGTCGAATCCGATATGCAGCTTAACCATTTAGCATCCGCTCATGCGTGTCAAATAATTACTTTTGCGGATAAGAATCTTCAGATAAAAAAATGACTACGTCTAACTCTGCTGGTAGAGAAAAGGGGAATGTGGAGGGCTACTTTTGTCCCTCGATAACTATCATGGTAAGAGTTGATCGAACCTTGTCTAGTCTTCTTACGTTCCATGTGACAATTTCTTTAAGTTTCTCCATTGTGTTTGCGCCGACTTTAGCGACCACATCGTAAACGCCATACACCATGTATGCTTCTTTTACAGCGTCGATCTTCTTCAATTCGTCTAAAACTTCGGCTTCAGACCCTATCTCAGTGTTTATTAACACAAAAGCCATTGGCATAAAACAATCTCTCCACAGTACATATGATAGCTTTTGTTTCCCTAAATAATTTGCGCTTTTTATGTCAAATAAGACAGGCATTTATCGTCTTTTGGGGCTTATGCTAAGCCGTTATTAGATCAAAACTTGCGGAATCGACAAGTATAAAGAATTGGCTTACGATGAAGTAACTAGTGTAGGTGCCTCTCTTGCAGTGTGAAGTTTGTGGTCGTCAAATATATGGTGCCCCTTTCAGGGCAATAATTGAAGGAGCTAACCTGACTGTATGTTCTCAGTGTAGCAAACTGGGTTCTGGCTACTGGGAACCTAAGGTTAAGCCTCGTACACAAAGTGCACAAAGAAGAACAACAAGCCGTCAGCCAGTTCGATCATACACAAAAAGAAAACCAGCCACCTCACCCCTACCCGACACCCTAGATCTTGTGCCCAACTTGGGTCAGATGGTTAGGCAGGCTAGAAGAGATATGGGCATGAGCCATGAGGATTTAGGCAGAAAAATCAGTGAACGTGTTTCTGTTCTGCGCAAAATAGAGAGCGACAAAATGGTTCCTGATCTTGTGCTTGCAGAAAAGCTGGAGCATACACTGAAAATCAAGCTTCGTGTGCCTCCTTCTGAGCCTAAAGCGCAGATTAGTGCGACAAATAAGCCTCAGAGTACAACGTTGGGTGACCTGATCAGTTTCAAGTTGAAGCAAGAGGAGGTAGAGAAGTAACGAAGACGATTGTTGTTCAAAGGCGGCTTCCCACTGAACCTTCAAATCTGGATGAGCTAAAGAGCCTAGCAAAAGCAGCAGGATACACTGTTGTTGGCTTTATTGAGCAGGTCAGACAGCGTGACCCAAAATATCAGATTGGGCGAGGAAAAACTAATGACTTAGCAGATTTGGTTAATTCAACGAAAGCCGAGAAAATAATTTTCGATAATGACTTGACGCCTGTTCAAGCCTACAACTTAGCAAAGGTTACGGGTTTGGCTGTCATTGACCGTTTCCAGCTTATTCTCGAAATCTTTTCTCGAAGAGCTTCAACGTATGAAGCGGAGCTTCAGATAAAGTTGGCTAGCCAGCGTTATGAGCTGTCTAAGGCAAAAGAGCGTGTGAAGCTTGCAAGGATGGAAGAGCAGCCTGGCTTTATGGGCTTGGGAAAGTATGAGGTTGACGTCTACTTTGAAACTGTGAAACGGAATATCGGTTTTATCAAGGAGAAGCTGCAGAAGAAGCAGGAAGAGCGTGAGCTGCATCGTGTTCGTAGGGCTGAGCTGGGTTTTTCTTCGATTTCTTTGGCTGGCTACACGAATGCGGGAAAAAGTTCATTGTTTAATCTGCTAACAGAAGAGGTTGTGCCTGTTGATAATGCATTGTTCACTACTCTGTCGACTACGACTCGGGCCGTAGAGTTCTCTAAACGAAAAGTCTTGTTGACTGACACTGTCGGCTTCATTGACCGTTTGCCTCTGAAACTGGTTAAGGCTTTTCATTCAACGCTTGAAGAGACAATTGTTTCAGATGTAATTATCCTAGTTGTTGACTTGAGCGAATCAAAAGAAGATATTAAACGCAAGCTTTCTTGCAGCCTTGACACTATAGAGCAGATTGGAGCAACAGGCATACCCGTAGTTACAGCGCTTAACAAGATTGATTTGCTTACAGAAGATGAACTAAAAGAGAAGGTTGAGTTTGTTGCGGAGTTGGCGCAGAATCCTGTTCCTATTTCTGTTATGGAAAAAACTAACATTGATTTGTTGAAGCAAAAAATCACCAAATATTTGGAAGGGTTTGTTGAGGCGTCGTTTTCTGTTAAAATAAATAATGAGTCTATGTCCGTGGTTTCGGAACTTTTTGATCAAGTGCATGTGGAAGATGTCAAGTATGAAGGCGATATTGTGAATGTTTCCTTTAGTGCGATTCCTTGGTTTGCAGACAGAATCAAGGGGCGCATACAAAAGCTGGGTGGAACATTCAGGTCTGAAACCGAAAATGAGTGAGAGGACAGCAAGGTTGCAAAAAGTTGTTGTTCTTAGGTGGGGACACAGGCACAGAGACCAGCGGCTTACAACCCATGTGGCGTTGACTTCCCGAGCATTAGGAGCTTCTGGTTTCATTTTATCCGACATCATTGATAAGAAAATCAGTGACACGGTAGAGAAGGTCAAGGACTGCTGGGGCGGCGATTTCTGTTTTGAGATGGGAACTCCGTGGAAGCGTGCAGTAAAAGATTGGAAAGCCCAAGGCGGAGTAACAGTGCATCTTACTGCCTATGGGGAGAATATTCAGACAAGTGATGTTTTGGACAGAATCCGCGAGACAGGAAAGCCTGTTTTGGTTCTTGTGGGCAGCCAGAAGGTGCCTCCGGGATTCTTTTCGGAAGCTGTTTCTGATTTCAATGTTGCAGTGGGAAATCAGCCTCATTCTGAGTGTGCGAGTTTGGCCATTTTTCTTGACCGTTTTTTTGAGGGCAAACCTCTGGGTGACGACTTCTGTAATGCCAAAAGAAAGATTGTACCTCAGGCTAGAGGCAAGCATGTGGTTGACGTCTAGTCCCTGAATTCATTTGGTAAATTTTAATGCTTTAGGCTTTTCAGGATAAACTCTTTGATACTACACTCTAGGAATATGTCATCGACAATTCCATGTAATTGTCCTTGAGAATAAGACCATCGGTACCTGGTCCAGAATATTTAGCTGAAGGATGAAGATAAGTGACAAATGCTTCAATTCCGTTGTATGCGTCCCACGATTGGCATCCTGATGGAAAATTCAATTCGAAAATGCTTGGTTTCGGTTTTCCATAACCCTCAAGAAATATTGAACCAGGTGGAAGAACGTAATCTTCGATTAGTGGGATTTCCATAGTCCATCCACAAAACATATTTTCTTTATGGAAATGGAGTTTTATCTGCTCTTTTTTAGCCATTACAAAATTGTCATTGATGAAACAACCTGAAAGGATTTTTTTGTGGAAGTTTAGATTTCTTTCATTATCGCTAAGATAGATTACAGGTAGAAAGCTCTGATTAGGAGATTTTGCTTTAACAAAAACTTGTAATATGTTATCAATGCCAAATCTTGAGTTCTTTTCTGTATGAAGAAATATGAACAACATTTCGGGCAGATTCAGGTTGCTGGGCGGTCGAACAATGGCTTGTCCAATAAATCCATAATATCTTGTTATTCCCCCTACAAACGATGTTTCTGGATGCCTTTTTGCATTCAAGCTTAACGCTATAACGTCTTTTTCAGTTATTCTCTTTGAGGAGTTGGTGTCTTCTTTAACAATAATTGGGCCTTCAATTGTCTTGATTATGTTTTCAATAAACCTAGATGGACGAGATTGCATGTTTGATTTTGTGTAATTAGTTACAGATTCAAGAGTAACCATAGAAGGAGGTTTAGACATCTTCCAGAGATTGTTCAAAACCTTTATTCTGTTGGAAATATGTTCGTGATCATTCGTATAATATGTGGTATGGAATTGAGGAATACTTGAACAATCATGCTCAAAAGTTGCCCTGTTTTGAAACAGATGTTTTTCATCAACAATGGTTGTTTTTAGATATGTTACAGGAACATGTCTGACTTCAAAATGCTTTAGTATATCATATGCAATTTTAGAGTTTTGATTAGTTATGGGCGCCATAAGTTTTAGACGGATTCCTTTTTTCAAGCAGTCTTTTAATAAAGCTGATTTGTTTCCTATCTCAATTAATCCTGAACTGGAAGTCAAAATAACAATTTCTTTCTCAGCTGAGTTTAGAATTTCCTCATATTTTTTATTTGATGCCTCAGTGGTTTCGAATGTTTGAATTTTAAATAGCCTTAGCTTTTTTTCTGGGTTTCTTTCTTGTTGAATGTTTGTTGAATCATGCCATAATTTGTCAAAAACAACCTTAAACGATTGAACCAGTTGAGGGCAATTTGTAACGAGACATGTCTCATTTTCTATTCTTAGTTCTTCGTCATGTTTAGTTATGAAAACTAGAGCTTCATCTCCGTCTTTGAGAACCATGCATGGAGATAGATTCAAACCTAGATCCGGACTGGTATATCTGAAATTAAAACCTGTTATTGGCGACCTATCGAGAAGGCTCTTAAATACATCGAAATTTTGATCGGTTAATTCTGTGAGAACATTGTATTTAGTATTAGTTTTCAAAGGATAGTTTGAATTAATCTCAAATAGATCTGATTGGTAAGCTTGAATCAGTCCGGATACTGGTAATATTATTGATGTTTCTTGTTGTGTTTCTGTTAGTATTTGTCTAATTTTTGAGAAAATCTTGTTTTTTCCAGTTATTACCATAAATTTTGGGGGTTCTTCAGAATGTTTGTTAAGATTCACACTCTTTAATTCAGAAATTAAGTCGTCTTTGATTTTTTCTATTACTTTAGCTTCTTGTCGTTTTGATGCTATGTAATTGTCGATTACTTTCTCAAATGGAACTGCATTATACCGTGCGGGTGATTCTAAAGTTATCTGGATGATGCCTTTTTGTTGTAGATTTTTTAGAACTCGGTAGGCTAGCCCTTTATTTGTTTTCAGTCGTTTTGAAATTTGGCTTATTTTTTGAGCGCCATGCTTTGCTAGAAAGATGTATATTTCTGTCTCTTTTTCAGTTAATCCTATAGTTTTTAGTATATTTTCTAGTTTATTTTTTTCCACGCTGGCTGTCTCCCTGATGAAGGTAATTCTAAATGCATCAAGCCAATCCTTTGCAGTCGTTTTATTTAATATTTTTCGTAAATTGAACTCTTTTTGGAAAAATTTAACATGGATATTAAGTTTGGGATTAAAATTATCTATAACTGTTAAAGAATTTGGTGAATCATGAGAGCAGTTCTTGTGTTAACTGGTCATTATGTTAGGTTACCTGCTCTTAAGAGATGGTAACGAAAGGATTTCTTGCTTTACATAAACAGATTTAAGCCCTGCTACTGCTTATATAAGTGAGTGGAGTTATACGGTTGCCATGTTAGCTTGCGTTGACGATAAAACTTTGCAGAAGGTTGCTGAAGCCTTTGGCGGCGAAGAGGCTGTCCAGATTGTTGGGGCACTCAAGGGCGTTGGGGAAACCACAGACGATGAAATTGCAGCACAGACAGAGATTAGACTAAACACTGTCCGAAGAATACTCTACAAACTATATGATTACTCGCTTGTTGGATTAAGACGGTCACGTGACAAAAACACGGGCTGGTTTATTTTTCACTGGAGACTGCAGCTTGACCAGCTTGCAGGATTCATTTTGAACCAGAAACGTCGTGTTCTAGAAAAACTGGAAACACGGCTAGAATATGAAAGAGCACACGATTTTTACACATGCTCAACTCCTGGATGCAAGCGCATTCCCTTTGAGGATGCCATGGAACTTGTTTTTCGTTGCCCAACCTGCAACAAGCTTTTGATGCATTTTGATAACACCGAATTGAAGACTTGTTTGGAGCAGCGTGTTGCAGAGTTAAGGAAGGAATTAGGTGAATGAGGGTCTGCCGTCGCCGAAGATGGCACTAAAGCTTCTTTCTGATGCGGGTTGTTCTGAACGAGTTATAGCTCATTGTAAGGCAGTTTCTGCTCTTGCTGTTAAGTTTGCCGAAGCTTGCCAAAAGAATGGGGTTTCGGTTGATGTTGATCTTGTGAGAATCGGTGGACTTCTTCATGATATTGGCAGGTCAAGGACTCATGATGTGTCGCATGCTGTTGCTGGGGTAGAGATTGCCCGTTCTTTGAAGTTGCCTGAGCCTGTAGTTTCTATTATTGAGCGTCATATTGGAGGCGGAATTAGCGCTGATGAAGCGCGTAAGCTTGGTTTGCCTGCGAAAGACTATTTTCCTTTGAGTTTGGAGGAGAAGCTTGTGGCTTATGCGGATAAGCTTCTTGAAGGCTCTAAGGTCGTGCCTTTGGAGAAGACGGTTGAACAGTTTTCGCAGAAGCTTGGAGCCGGTCATCCTAGTATAGATCGAATTATAAGTCTCCATGATGAGCTTGTTCCTTTGGTAGGCGATTTGGATGCCATCAGTAACAGTTTCTGAGAAGCTTTACGGCTCTGTCTCTCCAGTTGTGTTTGAGGAAATTTATTCCAAACTGTTGAGCGGTCTTGATGTGCAGCTACGTTTTGCTGGCACAACACAGCACGGATGGATAATGCTGGACGTTTCCGGAGAGGACGAAACTGTAGCCCTGAGCCTTCTTAGCCGAGAATCTGGATTAGCGCCCAGCTTGGATAGTTTGGAGAAGTTTTCTGTTGTGCATGGTAAGGTTGTTTTTTCTGGCAGAAGCGAAACTGAGCTTTTTGTTGATTTGGCTGTTTCTTCTGAGCCTTTGGATGCTGTTGTGTCTGAGAAAACTTTGCGTTGCCAGTTGGCTGATGGTAAGGAGCTTTCGGTTAAGCGGTTGGCTGAGCTTTTCTGTTTGTATGATAATGTGCCTCTTGAAGTCAAGCTCGTAGAAGACGTTAAAGGTGATGAACCTGTTGGGGCTGTTCTTTCTGAGGCGCAGCTTTCCCTGTTTAAGGGCTGGATTAGTTCCCGTTTTGATCGGCTGATTGTTTTGGGTTCTCTTTTTTCTGATGTGGAACGTGCAGTGTCTAGGCTGAACAGGGACATTATAAGTGTGGAATCTTTGGGTGTTCTTGAGCAGGCTGTTTTATGCAAGCTTGGAACCGATGCTGTGGGGCTGATTCCGCGGATAGGCCGTTATCTTAAGTCTGCGGTTCTTGTTCCTTTTTCGCCCAAAAAAATCATAAAAGCAGTTGGCAGCGAACCCTTCGACTGGTAAACTTAGTGCACACTTATTTTCAGTGCGTCTGTCAGGATTTTCAAGTCAACAGCAGTATTAATGCATCCGTCTCTTAGCAGTTCTACTCCTTGTCCGATTACTCCAACCTTTTCGCAGAGGTAGCTTCCCATAATCAGTTCTTTTGAGCATGCAACGCCCAGCGAGGCTTTGGGTTTTAGTTCAACAAGAATTTTTTTGGCTAAGCTTCCTCCGGGCATTACAAACGTGCCCTTGTAGCCCAGATCTTTGGTCTGCTGGATTATTTCTGCAATGCTGCATTTTCCGCATTGTTTGCATTTGTAGCCGTATTCGTCTAGTTCTGCGGGGCAGTCTTTGGCGCGGAGGCACTGGGGCAAAAGCAGTACCTCTTTCGTTGTATGGTGTGGCTGCGAAGCTGTCTATTTGGGAGCGGTTTTTTGCTTCGACATATAGTTGGAACAGCTCTTTTTCTTCTACGCCGACCTTGTTTGCTATCTGCTCGAGCTTGTGGACGGCGAGGCTGCTGAGTTTTGTTTTAGCAATTTTTTTGACAACACGCATTATGGAGCTGTTTTCGGTTTCGTCCATGTTTTGTGTTCTCCCCTCGTAAGTTTTTGTGTGCCCTTACGGGTTTTGAGTGGCTAACAAGAGGATATAAATGTTCACCAAAACCAAGAAAAGTTGTGCGATTAGGGAATCGAGGTTAATGTTTGGTTCCAGTAGTAGACTTTCTCGTAAAGACCTTCTGGAATCGGATACTCTGGGTCCTCATAGACTATGTCAAGGGCAGTTCCGTAATGTTCCAGTAGCTGGCGTGAGATTGTCCATATTTGTTCAGATTTTTCGTCTGGTCCGAACAGGCCCCATATTGTGTCGTTTTGGCTTCTCATTCCCCAGCCGTAGTTTTGTGGGAGCACCAATACTGCTTCAGCTTGTGTTTCGCCCTTAGCTACCTTGTTATTTGTTACAAAGTTGTTCCAGAATTGTTTCATTGCATCAAAGTGGGCGTCTGTCATTACTCCATACTGGTTGTCTTCGGGGTATATGGGGTAATTGAAGACCACAATATAGTCTGCGCCTGATTCGTAGGATAATTTCATTTGGTTGTAGATGTTTTCTGCAGTGTCAAGGTAAGGCGGGTTATTGTATTTCCATGTTATTATTGTTCCCCAGCTTTTGTTTTGTAGGGTCGCTGCGCCTCTTAACAGGGCTATGTCCTGTTCCATTGTGTGGTTCCATCCTATCTGAGCAAATATTGTGTCATAGCCCATCTTGTAGTCGAACCAATAAAGCGCATAATCTGAGGCAAAAACGTTAATGGAATTATTTCGGAGACCTTGATATCCCAGGTCACGAGGCAAAAAGGCAGTAAAAAGTTCTGCTAGGCTGTCATAATCTGGGTCAATAAACCTGCTGGTGTTCGATTCTTGTATCTTGTCAAGCCAAATTCCGCCAGACTCATCATAATAGTACACTCCGAGAAGGCTGTCTCCATACTTTTCTGTTGCAGTATTAATCCAAGATGTCCGCCATACAACATCCTTTCCATCCAGTTCCAGTTTTCTCTGAAGGACTATCGGGTTAAGGTCACCAAAATACACTATAATATCAAGCCCAGCATCCACTGCGTATTGGCAAATCTCGTTTGTAGCCGTCTCATTCTCGCTTACAGGTCCAGACTGTAACACAAACAAGTTAGTGTAATCCTTCACCCTGTCAATCAGAAGCTTCGCCTCCGCGGCTGTGTTTCCGCAAAATGAGATGCCAAAATAGCAGTCCGCCTCCACGGAGTTCTCGTTAGCTGGAATCACAAAAAATGCGAAGCTAGCCACAAGCAGAACACACACAACAGGTAAGATGAACAACTTGTTCATGTTTCTCCACTCTTTTTTTGTTGCTGAAATTTTTTCTGAAAAAATGGTGTTTTCAACATTCTATTTCTATTAGGAGCCTAATATGATTGTTGCGTAACTCCGCCTTTAGATTTTGCTTTGCTTTATTGTGTCGTTTAAGCGCATCTTGTTTATAGAAAAAAATGGACACAAATCACAGCAGAAATGGCCCGAACCATAAACTACATCACCAAAGACTTCGACAAAATAAACATCAAAAAACGAATCGAAGAACTCACATCACTTCTAGACACCGAGTTTTGATGAGAATCGCACCTTATGGAGTAGAATATACTTAATTTAGCAACACGAATGGAGTGTATTGTGGGAAGAAATTCTTAGTCGTAGGCAAAGAGCCAAAGGTCGGCTGCAATATACACTTTTCCGTTTCCTGTGACTGGGGGCGTAACTTGGTGTTCATAGTGCTTAGCTTCGATTAGGGTACCCGTTTTTTTGCTAAAAATCAACAGGTCATTAATTGCAGTCATGTAGATGTAATTTTCAGAAGAAGCATAATCGAAGACGAGGTATTCATTTGAGATGTCGCCGTCGCCAGAAAAATATTCAGTCCAAATGATATTGCCCGTTTCAATATCTAAACTGCATAAAATTCCATAATGGTGGTCTTCGACATGAATGTCATCTACTCTGGTTTGAGTTGTAACAGCAAGACAACCAATCATTCTTTGGTTTTGGTCATCAATTATTATCGGTAATGCTTCAAGAGGATTATCAGAATTAACAAGCGAAGTTATGTTTTGACTAGCAACATTCGTTTTCCATTCTAGTGTTACAGTATCCAAATTAAGCGCATAAAAACAATCATTCGATGCTCCGAAAAGGAGTAATCCGTTATATTCAATTGGGCTAAAAATTTCTGTTTCAAGATTGTAACTCCATAGGATTTCTCCTGAAGTTACATTTAAACTGAATATGTTTTGTCCAGTTTGATTTTGGAGTATAGCTTGTCCTTGATATATAACTGGAGTGCCACTGAACATACCGTCAACGGTCCAGTTTATTGTTCCGTCATCGGGGTTTAGTCTGTAAATGTATTTTCCTTCAGGACTTCCACTTGTGGCAATTATTAGATTATCATCGAATGCCCACGCATTAATGCCATAGATGTTGTTGGATTGACCAGGTATGGGTCCAAATTCATCAATCATCCAAAGAAATTTTCCAGTCATTGCATTAAAAACACTGAAAGTGTTTGTTTTAATGTAAAGCCTATCATCAACAACTGTGAAGTTTTCAGGTGCCTGTTTGCCATACTTGATGCCTCTTGTTCCAGCTAAATCCCACAACTTTCTGCCAGTTGTTTTGTCCAAACAACCAACAATCGCATTACCCGCGCCTCCATATACCTTGTCTTTATAACTCAACAGACCTTTCGCAAAATATCCACCTATGCTTCCGTTCCAAACAGAATTTCCGCTGGATGTGTAATACGATTTTATGTCCCCAAAAATGTCAATAGTGTAGATATTTCCTCCATCTGCAGCAAGCCCTGTAGCAAAATTTTCTATGTTCCGTTGCCATAAGATTGGTGCAGGTTCATTAGACTCATTCGGCTCATTAGATTCATTTTGGGTGGGATTGGAATTATTTTGGAGCAAAATCCAAAATACTGGAACAATAAGAAGAAGAATAATTACGCTAACTAAAATAATTGATTTCTTTTTCATTTGTGGTTACTCTGTCTTATATTCAAATTATTTTTATACCAATAACGTGAGAAAAGAGTTTTTGTCAAGAAACATTGACTAAAGTTAGTTTTTAAATTGGCAAAAAGTTTTGTTTCGTTTTTGTGTGAATACTTTAATTTGATGAGTGGTGGGCCGAGCAGGATTTGAACCTGCGACCTCAGCCGCGTAAGGGCTGCATCCTAGCCAACTAGACAACCGGCCCTGTTGTTCCATCTGTATTGGATGCAGAGGTTTTATAAAAACTTGGTTTTGTTGGACAGATACTTTTTTTAGGCTACATCCTGAACACAATAATCTATGCGGGGTTCTCCTAGCCTGGTAGGGAGCAGGCCTGCTAAGTCTGTGGTCCATAGGGCCACGCGGGTTCGAATCCCGCACCCCGCGCCACCAAAATCTGAGGAAACAAAGCCATGAGTGAAGGTTTTGACGCAAAACACATCGGACAGTGCGGAATCAACTGCAAAACCTGCATAGCATATTTCGGCTACACAATGGCAGGAACAAAACGAAAACACCCCTGCACAGGATGCAAAACAAGACCATCATCATGTGCCTTCATCAAACAAAAATGCAAAAAACTAGCAAACAAAGAGCACGTTGATTACTGTTTTGAGTGCCAATATTTTCCATGTGAAACACTAACAACTATTGACGGCACGTACAGGGAAAAATATGGGTTGAGCCTGATTGAAAACCTCAAATACATCAAAAACAACGGCATGGACGAATTTTTGAAAAATGAACAGCAAAAATGGAGATGCCCAACCTGCAACGGAGTAATATCTGTCCATACAAAACGATGTTACACGTGTAATCCTTGAATTGTTTTGTTTATTCCTTTTGTGCAGCTTTTTAGTAAAGCTAATAATGTTGCCGTATTATTGTTATTTGTTGGTCTTTGGTTTGCCTCCTCATGCTGTGAAGACTATTCAGGACTTGATTTTCTGGCAGTACGCAAAGATAATTTCTGAGTCTGCAGGAATCGGCAAGAACCAGTACCGGCTTTGTCATGGACCGCTTCAAGAAGCTGTCTTCTGGAGAAATAAACTGGTCAACCTCAATCCGAGAATACGTCAGGGAAAGAGAACAGCCAAACACCTGCATCTACTGCGGAAAAAAAGGCGACGACCTAACTTTGGAGCACATTTTGCCCCGTTCAAGAGGTGGACCCGACACCACAGACAATGCTGTTTTTGTCTGTAAACAATGTAACTGCTCAAAAGGAGACAAAAGACTCTACGAGTGCTTCGGACTCAAAAACAGAAACAAGATTCCAAGGATAGCAGAAGGAAAATACCTCAAACTTATCTACTCCATTCATGAACACAACGGAACACTGAACATCTCAGACATTTCCATGCTGTGCCCAAACTGTGACCTAGAACCCAAATGCCCAACAAAACAAAAACTAACAGTCTACTGCCTAGAAGGAATCTGCACAAAAAGATAGCACCAAAATTCACAACTGCTTTTAACACTCTCAAACGAATATCAAATCAATGTTTCATACTCGAAGAAAGGCTCAAAGCAAGAATGAACAAAACAGTTTGGCAGATTTGGTAGAGCCCATATTCCCGTTACTAGCTGATTGGATGTGTTAACTTTAAGAGGAAAACCGTCCTCTAATATTTTGATAGAAGGGCATTTTGATTTGACTGACCAAAACTCCAACGAAATGGTACCCAATCGTGAACGGTTTTTGAAACAATACAGAGACACAATATTGGATTGGACAAAAACTCACAAGCTAGAGCTTATTGAAGGCAGAAAAAACTACTCATGGAAAGACAAAGACCCCCAAGCCTGCCTAACCGAACGCGACAGAATAAGACGGTCCATAACTTTTTCTCAGAGCCAAAACAATGGCGGAATCGACCTAGAAACCCTAGACATGATAATGAAATGGGGCGGACTCCCAAAATTTCCCCTACGAGACAAAAACAAGGTCCTAGACATAACCCGAAAAGTCTTCAGCCTAGTCGATGACGGCGACGTCTCAGAAGCCGTAAACAAGCTCCTATCAATAGAAGGCGTCGACATTGACCAAGCCTCAAGAATAATTGGACTATTTGACCAAAACAGATTCTGCCTCTACAACAACATAATCGGAAACGCCCTAAAATCCCTACAATTCAAGGAAAAGCCGGTCCTAAAATGCCCAGCCGGACCACATAAACCCGGAGACATCTGCTCAGACCAGCGATGGGGCGAAAACTACCAACGACTAATCTGGACTCTAGAAATAATACGAGACTACCTAAACAACGAAGGCTACCCCTTCAGCATAGCAGACATCGAAATGGCACTCTTCATGATGGGAAAATAACACGAAAAACCGAAGTTTTGTTGATGCTTTTGTATCCACTTCAACCCATAGCAACTCGAAATTCTTTATAAATTTATCCAAAATCATGAATAAAACATCAATAAATTACCATAACATCGTTAATCATTCTCTATTTCCACTCAATAAATCTTTGATTTGATAGCAGTTGTAGTTATGCGGTTCATAACCTGCCCACAGTTCTGACATTTTCAACCCTAATCCACGGCGCAACAAGCTGCCCCAAATTTCTCACATTACTTCCCATTGCGGAAACATTCTTGAGCACATCAAAAAAGACTCCAGTCAACATAACATCCCGAACAGCATACCCTACACTGCCGTTTTCGATTTTCCACACTGGCGTCGCCACAACAGAAAACTCGCCGCTCTCAGGATTACTGCTATGTGCACCCTGGACACCATAAACAATCAAGCCCTCGCTTATCTCGGCTACAAGCTGTTCCTCGGTCTTGTTTCCTTTCTCAAACGTGAAATTGCTTGCCTCAAGAACAGGAGTAGAACTATACGGCGCAAGACCGCTCCTAGATGCATTCCCAGTGCTGGATACACCCGCAATTTTAGCCGTGTAATTGTCATACAAAAAATTCTTCAGAACGCCCTTCTCGATAACCGACGTTTTCTGGCACTGCACCCCTTCACCATCAAATTTGCCAGTCAATAATCCGCCATCAAGAAGACCATCATCATTTACAGTAACAAGTTCAGATGCGACCTGCTCGCCAACCTTGTCCTTAAATGCTGACCGTTCCCTCTGAACAAAATCTGCCTTAACAGCATTAATCACAGTATAATAAAGCAAAGAACGAAACGCAGCCTGAGTAAAAATAACTGGAAAAACACCCGAACCCATCTTCTTAGCACCAAGAGAAGAAATAGCCTGCCTCGCAGCCTCAACCCCAACCTTCTGCTCATCAATATCAAAAATCCGCTTCGCGTCCACTTCAAAACATGCAGGAGTCACATCAGACCCATCACGGGCAATCGTCTCCATAGAACAGCCCACAGCAGTTCCCCTGTCAGAAACTTCGATGCCACTAGAATTAACAACAACCGTGCTAAAAACAGACTTTGAAGCACCACCAGCAACCGAAAAAACCCGCTTATCATAATCTCCAACAGTCGCCAGCATGTCTGAAGCAACACGAACCAGCTCATCAGGCGACAAATCCACTATCCGCCTATCAAACGTGCCAATTGTTGTGCTGTATTTTCCTATGTCTGGAAGGCTGACCCATTTCTTGTCTGGCTTACTTGCTTTAGCAGCCCTAAAAGCCCGCAATGCAGCATCCTTTGCATCCTTGTCTGTCAACGTGTTCGTATACGCGAAACCCATTGCCTTGTCGTAAACTGCCCTGACGCCCAATCCTTGGTCAGTGCTCTTGGCGCTTCTCACAATCTGTCCCCTCTCGATATCTATCGAAGTGCTGCTGCTCATGCTCAGAAAAGCCTCAGCCTCCTTGGCGCCGAATTCTATGGCAAAATCAACTGCCCGCTTACCAAACTCAACAAGTTCAACCATTCTATGCCCCGCCACCAATAGTCACCTCTCCCACCCTGATATGCGGTCCACCATCACAAATGAAAGCAGTCTGACCCTTGCCGCACCTTCCTGGCCATAACTCAAAATCTTTGCCCACAGCATCCACTCTACCTAGCGTCTCAAGAGTGTTGCCGCTAATCGAGGCGCTCCTAACAGGCTCCCCAATCTGCCCATCAACAATTTCGTACGCTTCCTGAATTCCCACCTGAAACGTCCCATCCAAGTTTGCCTGACCGCCACGAAAACTCTTAAGATAATAACCAAACTTGACATCCTCAAGAAGCTCCTCAAAACTGCTGTCACCTGCAGCAAGGTACGTGTTTCTCATCCTGATAATCGGCTCCACCCTAAAATCCTCGGCTCTAGCATTCCCTGTAGGCTCCATATTCAGCTTCTGCGCAGTTTCGCGGCTGTGCATGAGACCAGTCAAAACTCCTTTCTTTATCAGAGCCGTTTTTTGTGTTCTTACTCCTTCATCGTCATACTTGAATGACCCAAAAGCGCCCTCAACAGTGCCATCATCAAAGACTGTAACAACATCCGAGGCAATCGGCTTGTTCAACTTATCAAAGAGTATAGAACCAGACAACGTCAAATCTGCCTCTGCAAGATGCCCCATCGCCTCATGAATAAAAACGCCCACCACATTGGGACCAATAACCGCAGGAAAAGCCCCACCCTTAGGAGCCTTAGCCTTCAACTGGTCAACAGTGCGCTTAGCAACCATTGTTCCCATCTTTTCTGGAGTTACAGCGTCAAAAACTTCGTAACCTGACGTGGAACCTGTCTCTTCTCGTGCAGACGCAAACACGCTACCTTCACGGGCTGAGGCAAGAATCCGAGACCACACATACAACTTATCCTGCTCGATGCACGTTCCGTCGCTGTTCACAAAAATGCTTGTTCCTGTCACATCCAAGTAGCTGATTGTGCAACTCTTTATTCTGCTATCAAAACCAAACGCTGCCTTATCCATTGCCAAGGCGTTGGCGATTTTTTCTTGCATAGAAACATCCTGCGGATTCTTCTTCGAATTTGCCACAACACGGTCTTTTACTGCCTTTACATCAGCAAGCTTCACAGGAGACTTTACCTGAAGACTAGTCGCCCTAGCCAACTTCACTGCCTCCCCCATAGCATCTTTTAGCGGTTTTTGTTCAAGTTCTCCAAGAGATACAAAGCCCCATGCGCCGTCAACTAGTGCTCTTATGCCTGCGCCGCTTTCTGTTCCCTGTTTGGCTCCTTCAACTGTTCCATCCTTGGTTGTCAAAAGAGTCTTGAACAATGTCTGCGCCCGAACCTCAACATACTCTGCGCCCTGGCCCCTGCCAAAATCAACAGTCTTGCTTAGAATATCCTTCAAAACACATCACCGCTGTTCTATGCCGATAAGATTTCTGTTCAGTCTTAAAACTGTTAGCAAGTTACATGAAATCCGACATACTCTTTTGGCTAGGCTTCTGAGGCGCCAAAGTTTCTTTTTGTTCATCAAAGAGTGCAAGTTCTCCATAAACGCCATCATAGCCGGGAATAACCTTAGCTTTCTCTTCTCTGACCCGAATAACTGCTTCAGCAATTTCGGGGTCAACAACTTTGCTCATTTCTTCCTTGGATGCATCGATAAGCACTGTGTATTCATCGCCAAACTTTTCTATCAGCGGATTGTAGATGTTCCAGACCTTTTTTGCTCCCTGATAGCTGACGCCCACAACCGTCTTTATTATTTCATGTAACGGAAGCAAACGCATGTAGCCTATCGGATTCTCTGGAGTGTAGCCTTCAGGTCTATCAGCCAGCTCCTCGATTCGCTGTTCTACTCCGAGGGTAAGTTTTCTGCCGCACTTTGGGCAAATGTTTCCGTATTTCATGGCTTCTTGGGGCGACAGGGAAATGTTGCAGTTTCTGTGTCCTGTCCAGTGATATTTGCCGTATGCGGGGTTGGTTTCTATAGTGAACTTGAACCGTTTTGGGTCCTTTTTGCGTATGGTGTCAACTACTTCCATGTATGTCAGCTTGTCGAAGTCGAAGACGTTTGCTTCTCGTCCGATTCTCCATGGCCAGTGGCTGTGGCAGTCGCTGTTAGATATCAGGGTGTACTTGTCAAGAGCGCTTAGTCTCCAGTTCATGGGCGGGTCTGAAGAAAGCCCCGTCTCCAGTGCATGGATGTGTTTTGTCATGTCCTCGTAGCAGTCTTCTATTCTGTCAAAGCCGCTAAAAGCTCCAAAAAGGCTAAACCATGGCGTCCAAACATGGGCAGGAACAACCTCATTTTGGTCTGAGACCTCCATTATCTCCTCCACAAGCTGCGCAGAAGTCATATCCACTATTGGTCTGCCATCAACAGCCAAATCGCCATGAGGCTTCAGTCTGTCGCTAATCTGAGAAGCCGTCTCTAAACTGGGAGTAAAAACAACATGATGAACCTTCTTAGACCTTTCACCAACAGGGTATATGGTAGAGATTTCAGCGGTTAACATGTAACAAACAGGCGAATCTGGATGATTCCTAGAACCATACAAACCAGTATCAGGAATCTCTACGAGTTCTTGGTTCAGTTCCTTGAACCATTCTGGATGGGTAAAGTCGCCTGTGCCCACAAGCTTTAGACCCTTTATCTTCGCAAAACGCGTAATCTCGCCTATCGTCATGCTCCGGCTAGTGGCACGACTAAACCTGCTATGAATATGAAGATCAGCAATAACCCTCAAAGCCGACACCAACTGTTCTAACGTCTAGCTTATCTAATAACACTATGCAAAAGCTGTGCAAGACATGATTACTTCTGTTATTGGTCTTTTTCAAACAACAAGTAATGATTAATTTCAGACCCACGCAAATGCGCAGCAGAATACGTATGCAACTTCCAGCCTTTACTTTCAAACTCTTCAATTGTCCTTCCAACTTTACTATGATGACCAACCAGTACACATTCCCATTGCTTCAATCCTTTTCACCTTCAAAACAACTACTAATCTCGATGCTCATTTGTGTTTTCACAAAAAATAGTCACGACTAACCAAAATAATTCAAAAAAAGAGTCTGTGGGGAGAAAACTCCCCTATAGATGCCTGATTATTGTTGTTGTGTTCTTTGTCCTGATGGCTTCATCTTTTCTAGAGTTTTCTCGAAGTCTTTCATGCTGATTTTCAGGTCTTTGAGGTTCTCTTTTGCTTTTTCTAGTGTCTTGCTCTTGGTTATGTGCTCTTTTATGACCAGCATTGAAGTTGTGTTTGCTAGTGCTGCCAGGTCTGCTCCTGTGTATCCGCTGGTTCTTTGTGCTAGCTCATCTATCTTGACGTCGTCGGCTAGTGGCTTCTTCTCTAAGTGAAGCTTTAGTATGTCTTTTCGTGCCTCTAGGTCTGGAACGGGCACATTAAGCAGCCTGTCAAATCTTCCTGGACGTAAGAGCGCTGGGTCAACGATGTCTAGCCTGTTTGTTGCTCCAATAACCACAACATCCTTGAGTTCCTCTAGTCCATCGAGTTCGGTTAAGATTTGGCTGATTACTCGTTCTGTTACCTGTGAGCTTCCAAACCCTGATCCTCTGACAGGAGTTATCGAATCCAGTTCATCAAAGAATATGATTGTCGGTGCAGCCTGTCTTGCCTTTCTGAACACTTCCCGTATTGCCTTCTCTGATTCGCCTACCCACTTGCTTAGCACTTCGGGACCTTTGATGCTGATGAAGTTCGCTTCGCTCTCGTTTGCTACAGCCTTTGCCAGCATTGTTTTTCCTGTTCCAGGAGGACCATACAGCAGTACGCCCTTTGGCGGAGCAGTGTTCATGTATGCAAAGATTTCTGGATACTTTAGAGGCCACTCTATTGCCTCCTGAAGCTCCTCTTTTACTTCTGCCAAGCCGCCGATGTCTGTCCATTTGACGTTGGGAACTTCAACCAGTACTTCTCGCATGGCTGAGGGTTCAATCTCTTTGAGCGCTTCTTGGAAGTCGTTCATGTTGACTATTATCTTGTTTAGTATCTCTGCAGGTATTGTGTCTGCTTCGAAATCGATTTCGGGCAATATTTTTCTGAGAGCGTGAAGTGCCGCCTCTTTGGTTAGGGCTTCTAGGTCAGCGCCAACAAAACCATGAGTGACGCTGGCTAACTGAGTCAAGTCTACGTCTTTCTCTAATGGCATGCCTCTGGTGTGTATCTGCAGAATCTGAAGACGCCCATCCTTGTTGGGAACGCCAATCTCTATTTCTCTGTCAAATCGTCCAGGTCTGCGAAGGGCAGGGTCTAACGCGTTGGGTCTGTTTGTTGCTCCGATAACTACAACTTTGCCTCTGGACTGCAGGCCATCCATGAGCGCGAGCATTTGCGAAACAACTCTTTTCTCTACTTCGCCTGTCACTTCTTCCCTTTTCGGAGCTATTGAATCCAATTCGTCAATGAAGATTATGCTGGGCGCATTTTGTTGAGCCTGCTCAAAGATTTCTCTGAGTCTTCCTTCGCTTTCTCCGTAGAATTTGCTCATGATTTCTGGTCCGCTTATGCTCGTGAAGTTGGCGTTTGTTTCGCTGGCTACAGCTTTTGCAAGCAATGTTTTGCCTGTTCCTGGCGGTCCATGAAGAAGTACACCCTTTGGTGCTTCTACACCTAAACGTTCAAACAGTTCTGGGTATCGTAGCGGCAGTTCTATCATTTCGCGTACTTTTCTGATTTCTTCAGTTAGTCCGCCGATGTCTTCGTATGAAACCTGGGGGACTTCCATTTGTATTTCTTTTGCTGGTTTGTCGCTTAGGGTAATGTTTGTGGATGGAACCACCATTACTGCAGGTGATGGCGGCTGAACTGCTGTAACTATCAGGTTTATTCTTCGTCCCATGATTCCGAGGGGTATAAGATCGCCTCTGGATATGACTCTGTTTTCTAGGATTTGTTTAAGGTATTCTTCTCCTCCGGTTATTCGCAGCGGCTCAGTGGGGGCAATTGTGATCTTTTTTGCCTCTTTTGCTTCAACTTTTTTGACTTCAACTTTTTCGTCTATGCCTGCGCCTGCGTTATTTCTTGTATATCCGTCGATGCGGATGATTCCTCTACCAGTGTCTTCTTGGTATCCTGGCCAGTATATTGCAACTGTTTTTTTCTTTCCGTGGATTTCAACAACGTCTCCAGCGGAAAGTCCTATCTCAGAACTGACTTTGGGGTCAATTCTGGCTATTCCTCTGCCCACATCTCGTGACTGGGCTTCGGCTACACGTAAAGAAACTTGTGACATAACATATCACCTCATTTTTTAATTTTAGAATGCAACAAGTCTATACAATATCGTTGTTTTCTTAACATATAAATATTACCAATTTCCCATATTCATTTGCTTACCCAATAAATTGAGCTTTACACAGATTCCCAAATTTTACGAATTAATTCAAAAAACACACCTAACCATGATTTCTGGAATAACCCCACTCCAAAAATTCATAACTTTCTCTTTATTTTATTTTGTTGAACAGAAAAACAGCTTTTCAGTTGTGCCTCTAGTTGCAGCTGAATACATTAATGAAACACAATGGCTGCTGACAACATTATAGCTTGTAGCCGATTTTTCTGAGAAACGCCTTCCTGTCTGCAACATCTTTCGGGGTTTCGATGCCCTTGGGCTTAAAGCCGTCGACAACTCCCATGATTCCTCTGCCCTGCTCTGTCTCAGCTACAATTACTTCCAGAGGATTTGCCGTTGCAGCATGTATTGTGCAGACCTCAGGCACCTGCTTTATTGTGCCGACAACATTGATGGGAAATGCGTCTTTTAGGAAAACTATGAAGCTGTGACCACATCCTAATTTCAATGCGTGGTTGATGGCTAACTTTTTGAGTTCTTCGTAATTGCCTTCTGACCTTACTAGGCATGGTCCAGAGGCTTCGCAGAATCCTATTCCAAATTTGATGCTGGGAACAGCATTGACCAGTGCCTCGTAAATGTCTTCAACTGTTTTGATGAAATGTGCCGTGCCCAAGATTACGTTGCAGTTTTCGGGCATCTCAACTTTTACTATCTCAAACTTCACTCAAGTCTGCCCCCTTACTTGTTTGCTGTTTTTGAATAATTCACTTTCGCAACAACGGTCTGTAAAGTTCGTTGTTTATTCCCATTCTATTGTTGCTGGCGGCTTGTGAGTAATATCATACACAACACGTGTCACCTGAGGCAACTCATTAGTAATTCTTGTAGAAATCGTCTCCAGAACATCATAGGGAATTCTCGCAAAACCTGCAGTCATAGCTTCCTTGCTTTCAACAATCCTGACCGCGATGGTGTAGCCGTATGCTCGAGAGTCGCCTTTGACGCCAGTGCTCTTTGTTTCGGTCAGCACAGCAAAGTATTGCCACAGTTTTCTTCCAAGTTCGCAGTTGTCTATTTCGTCTGTGACTATTTTGTCTGCTTTCCTTAGCAGGTCAAGCTTTTCTTTTGTTAACTCGCCAATTATTCTCACTGCCAGACCTGGACCCGGAAACGGCTGCCTGTGAACCAGCTCATCTGGTAAGCCCATGATTTTTGCTACTTCTCTAACTTCATCCTTGTAGAGGTCGCGCAGAGGCTCAATAATCGCCTTAAACTCTATGTCTTCGGGCAAACCCCCAACATTATGGTGCGTTTTTATTGTGTCCGAGTGTTTCCTGAAGCCCGACTCGATTCTGTCGGGATAGATTGTTCCCTGAATAAGATAGTCTGCGTCTATCTTTCTTGCTGCTTCTTCAAAGACGCGTATGAATTCTTCGCCAATGATTTTTCGTTTCTTTTCAGGGTCAACAACTCCCTTGAGCCTTTTCAGAAAACGTTCCTCAGCATGAATTGCAACAACATTGACGCCCAGCTTCTTGAAGATAGTTTCCACAGACTCGGTTTCTCCAAGGCGCATAAATCCGTGGTCAACATAAATTGCCAAAAGGCGGTCTCCGATAGCTTTGGCAGCCATGAACGTGGCGACGCTTGAGTCTATTCCTCCGCTTAAACCGATTATGGCGGTTCCTTCGCCTACTATCTCTTTTATTTCTTTAACTGCCTTGTCCACTACTGATTCGGGTCTCCAGTTTGGTTCGCATTTGCAGACCTCAAAAATGAAGTTCTTGAGCATTTTCATGCCCTTCTCTGTATGAACCACCTCGGGGTGCCACTGAAGACCATAAATCTGCTTTGTTTTGTGCTTAAAAGCTGCAACTGGGCAACTTTCTGTGAATGCTATCATCTCATAGTGTTTCGGGCAGCTCATACACTGTATCTCCATGGCTCATCCAAACCTTCTCTTTTTCATCAAGCCCTTTCAGGATGCCCACAGGCTTCTCGATGTTGACATATGCGATTCCATACTCCTTTGTTGTTCCCGGCTTAACTTTTCCGCTCGAAAAATAGGCTATCATCTGGTGACCATAGCACAGCCCAAGCACCGGAATGTCCAGTCTCTAGGATTTGGGGATCAAATTTTGGTGCATCTTTTTCGTAGACGCTCCATGGTCCGCCTGACAGGATTAAGCCTTTGACGTTCATGGTTTTGTTGAGTTCTTTGATCTCTTCTGGAGTTATGTCACAGGGAACAATTTCGGAGTACACCTTGTGCTCTCTGATTCGTCTGGCAATAAGATTGCAGTATTGTCCCCCAAAATCAAGAACTAAAATCGCGTCATGTTTCATCGGCTGTCCCTTCACCATGCCCTTAAATGCAAACGAGCATCATTTAAACTATTCTTCAGAACAACAAAGCCTACAGTCATATTTGGAGCCTATTAGGAGCCTAATAGTAGTTCATTGTTGAAAACAACATTTTCTGCAAATTTTTCTGCGCTGTACACTTTTTTGGAAATTGTTCACAGGTTCGTTAGATATGATGTTTGTTAGATTCTGGTCATTTTTTCTATGGGTATGAAGCAGTGTGGGGCGAATGTTGCTATTTGTTCTCCTTCTTCTACCATGGCTGCTCCTGGAACGATTCCGCCGACCATGCATATTCCGAACCTGTCCATGCCCACTGGCACTCCCAGAACAGGCTCGTTGGGTTCTCCTAAAACCAGTACGCCTCCCCAGCCCTTCTTCTGCTGATTTTCAAGAATCTTAACTGTCCTGTCCCTTGCCTCAGACGGAACCTCCCTCAACGTCGCCAAAAGCATCCCTGAACCAGTCTTCAAAATCCTCAATATGGAAGTCATTTTTCGGTACACGAAAACCTCCAAAGGCGGGATAGTCGTACCCTCATACGAGATTATCTCTACAAACCTTATCGGCTTACGGTTCACTACTTGGACAAGACCGCCATACTTGAAAAACAGCGGAATCCCAGAATGAATAAGAATACTGTCCAAAGTCAAATTGCATACAGTGAACAAGGCAAACTTGCCCTTAGGAACCGAAATATCACAATACTCCTCGCCCTCGTTGAGCACCATAATATAAGGCGCAGACAAAAGATTCATTTCTTGAAGAGCCTTCATCGTCTCCACGGACTTATCCCGCAAACCCTTATCCAGAATAGACACATTCCCAACAACAGTCCCGGAATCAATCACAGGATCATACGTCGCCGAATAAGCCAAAGACATAAAACGAGTCGTCGTAAAACCAAGCCTCTGAGTAGCCAAAGAACGACTCAACTCCTCAAGACCCTGCTCCGTAATCGTCCTGCCCCTACGCTCATGACCTAAAACAAAACCCTTAGCCTCCAACAACTGAAGATGATACCTGACCGTCCGCTCACTCAAAAGAAAACCACGCTTACGCATCTCCCTCTTCAACAAAGTAGAACCAACAGGACTATCAAACTCACTCAAAATCCGCAAAATCTCAATCTCTTTCCGGGCAGCATCAATCTCCTGCGACACCAAAACAACTCCAATTATACAAACATTCAACTAATCTACTAATTCCCTTATCAGCTTTTCATTTCCCTTCGTCTATACTATTTCTCGACAAAAAAGCTCGTCATATAAACTCTGAAAACATATTGCATTTACCCAATTATTCTCTTTTTTGAGATAACGTTTATCAGCAGTTCATGTGAACTCTAATACATAAAATGAGTGCCATAATGCTGTGTGATGTGAACTGCTTGATTGTCTGTATTGCTATAGAACGTGGGAGAGCTAAAATATGACATACGTCATATTTAAATATTGCTTTTACCACTATATATGTAGTCACATAAAAGGGGTGATAATAAAGTGACAAAACAAATGGTCACAGTCAGGTGTCCAGAATGCGGTAGTACAAACCTAGTTTTGGACTCAGAAATGGGAGAATACGTTTGTAGTAGATGTGGTCTAGTCGTCGAAGAGAACCTTCAAAGCCAAGAAGCCGAATGGAGAGCATTCACTCCGCAAGAACGAGCTTCTAGGGCAAGAGCAGGCACCCCAACTAACTTTTCACATTATGATAAAGGATTATCCACTGTTATTCGTGTAGAAAAAGACGCGTATGGTCGTCCACTCTCACCTAAGATGAGACAGCAAATGTGGCGGCTTAGAAGATGGCAGACACGATCTAAAGTTCATGCTTCTCAGAGCAGAAATCTCATGTTAGCGATGAGTGAGCTCCAACGCCTTTCAGATGTACTTCATATGCCGTCTTCAGTGCATGACATGGCTGCTATAATCTACAGAAAGGCTTTGAATGAGGGACTTGTTCGGGGTAGAAGTATTGGCGGCATGGTAGCGGGTGCGTTGTATGCTGCGGTTAGGTCTACTAAGGTTCCTAGGACTTTGAAGGAAATTGCAGAGGCTAGTAACAGGACTGGAAAAGAGATTGCCCGCTCTTATAGTGTTATTGTCAGAAATTTGGACATGAAGATGCCCATAGACGATCCGACCGATTACATTACAAAGGTTGCTGAGAAGGCTGGTGTTTCAAGCGATGTTGAGGGTTTGGCGATTAATTTGTTGCGGGAAGCCAAGAGGAATTACGCCACTACAGGAAAGGATCCTTCGGGGTTAGCGGCTGCTATACTTTATCTTTCTGCGAAGATGCTAAAAGAGAAGGTAACTCAGGCGCAACTTGCCAAAGCTGCGAACGTGACAGAGGTTACTGTTAGAAACAGAAAACGGGACTTGATGAAGAGTCTCAGCCTGACAAAACCAAAGAAACCATAGTTTAGGGCTGTTTGCCCACTTCTTTTTTTGTTGTTGTTTTGTTAGCGTGGGTTTTTTTTGTTTTGATGTTGCTTATTTTTCTTGTTTTGGTTTGTTTTTGAGTTCTTTTTTGTTGTGTACACAAAAAGCCTTTAAGGGCTATTGTTGAGTCTATGTTTGTAAAATAGGAGCGAAAGAAAGCGGTGTTAACGATACAGAAGAGTGCAGATCCAGTGATGGGTCAAGAACTCTACATGTTCGACCATACGCTCCATGTCCGAGAAACATCAAGAATTAGGAGGCTAAGCTGGATGGACGGAAGTGACAGCGATGACGAGGACCAACATAGCTGTAGCTCTGTCTGGGACAAAACTGAAAGCCAGCCTAGGTCAGTCCCTTCTTTCATTATCGTTTGATACGCTTGGATTACTGACTGGAACCCTGCTTGTTCTATATCTGGGAGTTCTTTCTATTGATGAGGCTCCGTGGGCTCTGTTTCTGTTTCCAGGAATTCTTAGTGTCAGGGGCGCTGTAGGTGGACTCTTTAGTGGGCACCTTGGTACCGGGCTGCATTTGGGAACAATTAAACCAGTTTTTACAAAGAACACAGATGATTTTCAGACTTTGCTTCGTGTGATTGTTACGTTGGCTCTTGTAAGCGGTGTCAGCGTAGGCGCCGGAACGTGGGCTTTTGGAGTTTTTCTGTGGAATGCAACCATAATCGATTTTATTCCATTAATGACAGTGATTATTGCCACAATAGCTTTGTCAGTGGTGTTTGTTTCGCCTCTGACCATGGTGTTTTCTGTTTTTTCTTTCAGGAGAGGACTGGACCCTGATGTTGTGGTTTATCCTGTCACTTCTCCCGTGTCTGACATCATTAACACAAGCTGCTACGTCCTCAGTTTAGCTCTGTTCTTCATGTTCGGCTCCTTGGGGCGCTACTTGATTTGGATTCTTGACATTGCTTTCGTGTGTTTCGTTGTTTACGTTTTCATAAAGAATATTGGCAACACAAACTTTGCGTGCATAATCAGAGAGTTTCTTTTGACATTGTTCTTTGTGACCATAATTGTCAATGTTACTGGGTCTTTGCTAAACAGGATAACTGGAGTCGCCAGCGGAACTGCAATATATGCTGTTTATCCTGCCATAATCGCTACTGTCGGCGGTGTAGGCTCAATAATTGGTTCAACAGCAACCACCAAGCTTGCGTTAGGTTTAATCAAGTCCTCTTTTTCGTCAATAAAGGATCACATAAACGAGATAGGCGGAGCATGGCTAGCGTCAATTATAATGTTTGTAATTTATGCCCTGCTGTCTGTGTTTGTCAGCGGCACCACAACACTAGACACGTTAGCATCATTCACAGGTCAAATTTTAGTCACAAACGTTATTGCGGTTTCTGTAATGGTCATCATTGCCTACGCGGTGGCAATCTTTACTTTCAGGCGCGGATGGAACCCAGACAATTTTGTCATCCCAATAGAAAGTTCACTAGCTGACACAATCACAACCGCAGCAGTCCTAATCGTGTTAGCACTAATCATCTAAAAGACGTTACATTTCAATATTTGTGTGAATATGCTTCAGAAATAATGTCTGTGCAGCGAAAATTCAGAAAAGATTGTTTTCAACATAGCACTACTATTAGGCATACCTAATAGGCAATATGAAAGTGTGTATAAGCAGTAATGTGCAAACAATTTTTGTCCTTTGCCTAGGTAGTATGTTAGACCGTGGTCTCCTTTTAATGGTGTATCAAATTTGATTGTATACATTTTGTTTAAGAGCTACTTTGCTACTTCATTATCTACAGGTTATTGTGATGTGGGAATTTTATGCCAAAAAATGATGCTGAGTCGTTGTGTAAGTGTTGCATATATTATGTTCACGTGAATGAGAAGACTACTCCTGGCACCTTCAGCTTTCCAGCACATCCCTATTGTAAAAAAGGGCATATGGTCCCCGATTTTTTGTGCAAAGATTTTGAAACCACAAGAGAACGTATTAGAAATAGACTAGAGAGTTTAGAAAGTCAGATAGAACTGTTGGAAGAAAAGCTAGAATCCAAAGATAAATGAAACTTCAAAATTTTGTCTAGTTTTTTGTAATTCTTGAAATTACTGAAAACACGCACATGTTTATAAGGTACAGTGAGATTGTCGGTGCTGAATTAGTAATATAGTGACTAGTTTTGTCATAGAATCGGAGGTGCGACATAAAAATGTCTTATGGTAGACCAAGAGAAATGCACACTGTAGTATGCGCTGAATGTAAAAAAGAGTGCCAGGTTCCATTTAAACCTGACCAGGACAGACCTGTATACTGCAAAGAATGCTACGCAAAAAAACGACCTGCAAGAAGATATTAAGCTTAAAAAGCTAGTTTCTATTGCTTAAATTTTAATTTCTTATACTTTTTCTTTTTTTATTCCACAGAGATTATACTGTAAACCAACTGGCAACCCAAAAGAAACTGGAAAATATGTGTGTAAAGCCAATTTTTGGTAAGAAAAAACATTCAAAACGACATATTGTTTTTTAGTTTTTTTCTTTTTTCAGGTATGCAACAGTAAAAAGCCCGCCTGTTTCTAGGCGAACATTTTGAACGCTCACTAGTTCCCAGCCATCTTCTCCTAGCTCGTTTAATTCGTTTTGTACGTTTTGGATGCTAGGATTTTTTTCTCTGTCGAATCTGCTGACCTGAATTTTAGTTTTCAATGCAAGCACAATGTATTCCCATTTTTTCAACGATTTCACCTCTAAAATTAGTACCTCTGTAAGTACACCATTATTTTTGGCTTAAAAGGGTATCAGTGGCATAGTTTTGAGTTTGAATTTTTTGTTCGCATTTTTAATTTTATGGAAAAATTTGGGTATCCAAACTGTATATATTCAACGACCAATATTTCATGTTGTAGGATTCTCTTAGTGAATGCCGACATAAAATTGTCGAGAATTGTCGTTTATTATGAGTGTTCTTTCAGAAAGAATGGGAGATGTGATTAGTTGTTTATATCGAAGATTGAACTTAACATGCGGGAACGAATTATCAAGAAAATTGAAGATGCAGGTGCGGATTCCAAGAAAAATGCGGTGTCGATAGCGGCTGCAGAGTTTGATTTGCAGGAGCAATATTGGTTGCCCTATTTGATTGGTACCTCCAAAGATAGCATAAAAATGACTAGCGACAGCAGATACTATCGTAAAACTGCGTGAGTATAATTAGTAAATGGTTGACAGGTTCATGAAAAGAAGCCAGAGAAACGCCAAAAACAGAAGCAAAAGAGCAAGAAAATGTCCAGTTCAAGTAGGAAACGAGTACGACGTTGAAATAGTAGACACAACCCCAAACGGAGTGGGCATAGCCAAGGTCAATGGATTAATAGTTTTGGTACAAAACACTAAATCTGGAGACCACAAAAAAGTAGTCATTACAAACACAGATCGTCTAAGTGCAGAAGCAAAAATTGTCTCATAAAAATGAGTTTTCAGCATTTTTTGAACTAGATGAATATACAAAATCTAGTTCATACACTTTGTATGCTATTTACACTACCCTTAAAAGGTGCTAGACACAATCTGGTATGTATTCAGATTTAATTCATTGTTTTCATAATAACTGTTAACTGGACTTAGAGAAAGAAAGCCTTTAGGTTGTTCTTGTTATTCCTATCAACTAGAACTTGTTTTCAGCACAAACGGCAACAGTGACTATAAACTTGAGAGTTGAATGTAAAAATGGCTTATGAAGAAAAGTATGTTCGTGGGTTAAGAGATGTTGCAGCTTGTGAAACTCACATTAGTTTTGTTGATCCGCTTGGCGCATTATACTATGTTGGATATGACATTGACCGTCTATTGGGTAGAGTTTGCTATGAGGAAATAATTCATTTATTAATATACGGAAAATTACCTAACAAGACTGAGTTAGCTAACATCAAATCCAAACTTACCTCTGAAATGAAAATACCGTCAGAAATAATTGAAAGCATCAAAAACGCTCTAAAAAGCAGTCATCCAATGGAAATATTACGGACTGAAATATCTCACCTAGAAGAATTTGACCCCGACCCAACAGACACATCTGAAATGGCTAACAATCAAAGAGCCCTTAATCTAATAGCAAAAGTTCCAACAATAGTTGCAGCCATCCATCGACTACGAAATAACAGCGAGATTATACACCCAAAAAAAGAATACAGTTTTTCTGAAAACTTCCTATACATGTTTCGAGGTAAAACTGCAGATAAAGAAGAAAAAGAATCAATTGACAGATACATGATTCTACATGCTGACCATGGACTCAACGCTTCTACATTCGCTGCACGCGTCACAGCCAGCACGCTTTCAGACATGTACTCTGCCATAACCTCAGCAATCGGAACACTCAAAGGCAGATTACATGGCGGAGCTAGCGAGAGAGTCATGAATATGTTGCTCGATGTTAACAACATTGGAGAAGTAGAAGCATACGTACAAGGAATGCTATTCGATCAGAAGAAGATAATGGGATTCGGTCACAGAATCTACATTGTAGATGACCCTCGGTCAAGACATCTTAGAACAGTAAGTAAATCCTTATGCAACCGCATTGATCGAATGGACCTATACCAAAAATGTAAAAAGATTCAAGCCGTTGTTCACAAAGAGAAAAAAATCTATCCGAATGTAGATTTCTATGCTGCCCTAGTTCTGAATGCGTTAGCTATTCCTAAAGAGTTTTTCACGCTGTTTTTTGCCTCAAGCAGAATAACAGGGTGGACTGCCCACATTCTAGAACAATATTCAGATTCAGTTCTGCTTCGTCCAACATCACGATATGTAGGCGCATATGGAACTAAGTTTATTCCAATTATAAATCGGTAACCAACCAAAAGTGTAACCATATTCATTTCAGTTGTTTACCTTTCTTAATAACACTGAGTTGTCCACCTTTACCAACTCTTAACTGAGGTTCGCCTCTGAATGCTGTAACATGTGCATTTTCAACTTGGATGGTGTCACCTACATCAACCGAGTTTATTTGTTGATTCCATAAGGGTAGTTGAATAGTGCCTGTTTCATCCTTGACATTGGCACTTGCGACAGTGTTATAATTTCCTAACCTAGTAAAGACACTATTAGGTTTTGAAATTTCAATAACTTTTGCCTTTAAGTTAATTCGTTTCATTCCCAACTTCAAATCTCTAATCTGGGGATTTTCAATGTATTCTGTTTCTGGCGTCTTTTTTGTTGAACTCTTTGTGGAAACAAATCCTTTGAACGGATCTGTTTTTTTGAATATGCTTGTTGATATGGAGAATTGAGCAACAGCTTTGTAGCCTTCAGTTATGAGAAAAATAGCATCATCTGACGTCTTTTTACGACATGTAATCAAAAGAGTTTCACAAGTAGCTTCTTCATGTTGCCAAGCCTCAATAAAGCTACTAAAGAAAACGTCTGAATCGATTCCATACCTCATTGAAATAAGAAAAATATTATTGAGAGCCACAAAATTATCGCGACTATGGTACATACCACAGGGACGTCCTCGTTCCCGTGGCAAGTTCATTTTGTATGTGTCCCTCGTTCCTACTCTACCCGAGAGTACCCGTGATAATATTTAAGGATGCCCTAGCAAATTTTGGGTTGAGTTTAAATTTTAACCATAAAACATTTCTTCAACTCAATTCGAAAACTCTAACATGAAAACCCAAAAACAAAAAATGAAGACTAGGCGGGTGTTTTCAACAATCCCCTTCTATTAGGCTCATATAGACCCATTTTCAGGTAACATATCCAAGGCACAAGTTCACACTTTCGTGCAAATGCAAAAGTTGTTTTTCAAATGTAACATCTGTTATGGTATAGGAAGCTGGTTATGTTTCCTCTTCGAATGGTTCTTTTTCTCCAGATGCTAGGGTTTCGAGGTCTGCTTCTCCTTCAGAGTATCCTGCGGCAATTAATATGTCGCCTGCGTAGATTATTGTGTCTGGACGTGGTCTTAGCCACCAGTTGCCTCTTCGTATGACTAGAACCCACATGCCTGTTTCTTCTTGGAGTTGGGCTTCCCGTATCTTCTTTCCGACTAGTGTGGAGTTTTCTGAGACAGTAACTTTGGTTACTGTTTCTTCTGCTTCTTCTATTACAAGTTTTAAGATAGGATGCGGCTCCAGTCCCTTGAGTACGACGTCTGCGATTTCCATGGCGGCGTCAGCTATTTCTTCTGTTATTACTCCGAGCCGTATCAGTCCAAGGAAATCTTTGGATTCTTCTGGAGTAAATCCGCTGGCTAGAACTAGGAGTTCAAATTCTATGTACTGGTCATCGATGTGGTTTTCTAGGGCTTCAACTTCTTCGGCTAGTGCTTGGCTGTTTAGCATAAGTGAAGAGTATGCGAGGTCAATCATGAGCTCCGACGTATTTTTTAGAATTACTAGTTTGTCAACAATTTTTTTGAAATGTTCTTGACTTATCGCCACTTCTGTTCTTTCCTTAATCTTCCATCTTTTTTAGAATGCCTGATGCTAAGTCTTTCAGTTCATCAATTCCATGAGGGGCGCCTCTGGCAATTAAAACGTCGCCTGACAATAATTTTTCTTCATCTTCTGGGTCTATTGTCCACTCTCGGTGCCGTCTGATAGCTATTACATCGACGCCTATTTTTGCAGCTAATTCTAGGTCTCCAAGTTTTTGGTTTATTAGTATCGAGTCTGGTTTAACGATGGCTCGTGCCAAATGTTCTTCGACCTGTTCAAAGGCTTTTCTGACAATGGGGTGGATTCCGATGTTTTTTAGGACTATTGTTGCTATGTCTGCGGCTGCGTCTGAGAGCTTGTTTGTGGCTGCGGCTACTGTAGTTACTGCAGTAAGATGCTGGGCGTCTTCGGCGTCTCTGGCTGCCAGCATTATGTTCATGTTTATGATGTAGTCTAGGTAATCCATTCTTTTTTCTAGTTCCATTACTTCTTCTGCGAGTTCATGGCTGTTGAAAAGCGCAGAGGAGTAAGCTAAGTCGATCATTATCTCTGATACGTCCTTCATTTCCGTGAGCGCTTCACGAACAGAGATAGGTCTGTACTCAATTTTACCTGATTCTGCCAAGCAGAGAAAACTTCCTTAGATACATTTTATTGATAGCTATCAATTGGCGTGTCGATACTATATGCTAAATGCAATCTTTTAATTCTATCGTAAATACACGCCACGATCACATTATCAAGATTAGTAGCAGTCCCACTATGAATGGTATAGTAAAGTTGTCATTTATTGGGCTGGGAATTCCTTCAACAAACATTCCTACAGCAGCGGCAATCAGTGCAATTATGGGAGCTACGAAAAGCATGGCACCCAGAAACGCGAACAAAAAACCGAAGATTGTTCCTTCCACGTTTTTTCCTTTATTGAACGGGAGGGGTGTTTTTCCAAATTTTATTCCCAGAATGTGTGCTCCGCCATCACCTAAAGTGAGTACTGTTATTGCAACGTACCCTATCGGCTCGGGTAGGAAAAGAAGTGAGAAGCTGATTCCTAGTGCAAAATAGATTGGGGCGGCGGCAAATTCGTAGAGTTCGGTTTTGTTTGCGGCGTTCCATGTTATTTCTGAAAGTATGGGAATGTTGATTCCGCGGATTCTAGCCAGCTCGGATATCGTGTAGACTACTGCTAAAAGAAGAATAATTGACCCTAGCAGGATGTTTCCTGTGATGTAGATGCAGATGAATGTCAGTAGGAAGCTGCCCGTGTGAATTGCTTCTCTTAGTCCTCTGTTTGACAGGTTAGATTGAGACTTTTCTGGTCTTTCTCCTGTTATCGGAGGCAAAATTTCTGTTAGTGCGCCCCTTGTCACAAAATCTGATTTGACTGTTAAAGCAAAATCGGGATTGTATCCTATCCTCAGTTTGCATAGAGGAAACATTGAGCTGTTGTTTCGGTCATCAGCTACGACAATACAATCTTCTGCCGTAATGTTCTCTTTTTCTAGGATACTTTTCAGAACATGGTACTTGCCTTTCTGCTTGATTACCTCGCCTTCTATAGCGCCTGTTAACTTTCCATCGATTATTTCAAGTTCCAGACCATAGGCGTAGTCAGCATTTAGTTTCTTGGCAAGGTCTTGTACTACCTGTGTGGGAAGACCCGAACTGATGAGCGCAATTTTGTATCCTCTGTTTTTTAGGTCTTCAAACACTTTTTTTGTTCCAGGAATCAGGGGTATCTTTTTGTGTATTTCCAGAATCTCTTCTGCGCTAAATCCTTTGAGTAATGAAAATATTTGTTTCAATGCAGGTTCTAGGGATAATAGTCCAGTCTCGTAGAGGAATCCTAGTATGAGGATTTTTAGAAATCCAAAGAAGCCCAGTTTCTGTGATATTTCAAATATTAGGTAACGATTCTTGGGTATTAGAACACCTTCGACATCAAAAGCAACTAAACAGTCCTTGTGCTTCACTGGTTTCTCTTTCGTCATCAAGGCTTCCTTCCGTTGCATAGATTGAAGGAATAATGATAGAATAGCTTTATGCAACAAACTAACGTGAATTCAATAGCGATAAGCTGAATGTATAAAAAAGAGGGGAGAGGTCAAGCGTCTTTGGCTCTTGTTCGTGGTTCCTCTCTTGCCATTCCGTCGTCAGGTGCTTCTCCGGGTCCAGAGCTGATTTCATTGCTGTAGTCGTTGTAGTTTTCGTCACCTGATGTAGTAGCCATTACAGCCCCACAGAATATGCTGGCAAAGGTCAGAAGCAGTATTGCAACTGTAACTATTTTTTTCATTTTGACCATCCTCTAATTGTCATTTTGTGATATATGTCAAGATTTGATATAAGGGACACCATGGAAAAAGCGTTCCAAAAACTGAAACAGTGACAGGATGTTTTGTGTGTTCCGTTGTCTTTAAGTACATTAGCTTCGTAAAGGAAAATGTTGGATTACTGGAGGTGTATTACGTTCACTAAGATTTTGGTCACTTCAGCATGGCCCTACATCAACTACGTGCCCCACCTAGGCAACATCGTAAGTTCCATTCTCTCGGCAGATGTTGTAGCCCGCTATTTCAGACTAAAGGGCGACGATGTTGTTTATGTTACGGGTTCAGATGAGCATGGAACCCCAATCGAGATTGAAGCTGTCAGGTTGAATATTCCTCCAAAACAGTTAACAGACAGAAATCACGCCCAAATTTCGGAACTCTTTAAGCGTTGGGGCATAGCCTTTAGCAATTATACCCGCACGGAAAATCCTATACACAAAGAGTTTGTCCGCGACTTTTTGCTAAAAATCTATGAGAATGGCTACATTTTCACTCAAGAAACTGAACAGCTTTACTGTTCAAGCTGTGACAGATTCTTGCCTGACAGATTTGTTGAAGGAACCTGTCCCCGCTGTGGTGACACGGGTGCTCGTGGGGATCAGTGTGACGCCTGTGGAACACTTCTTGAGCCCACAAATCTTTCCGAGCCTCGCTGTGCAATCTGCGGTTCCACTCCGACAGTTGAGACTCGAAAGCATTGGTATTTTGACCTGCCCAAGTTAAGCGACCAGCTTGAAGATTACATCAAGAATAATGACCAGTTGCCTGATAATGCCAGGAATTTTACTTTGAACATTTTGAAGGATGGTCTTAAGCCTAGACCTGTGACTCGGGATAATAAGTGGGGGATTCAATCGCCTTTTCCTGGGTCTAAGGATAAGACGATCTATGTATGGGTGGAGGCTGTTCTTGGGTATATTTCTGCTACTATTCAGTACTTCAAGAGGCTGGGTCAGGAAGAGAAGTGGAAGGAGTATTGGTTTGACAAGGAAGCTAAAACGTTGTATTTTATTGGAAAAGACAACATTCCCTTCCATACGATTATTCTGCCTGCGCTTCTTTTAGCCACTCATGAACCATATAATCTGCCTTGGACGGTTCATTCTACAGAATTTTTGATGTTTGACGGCCAAGCCTTCTCCAAGAGCCGAAGAATAGGAATCTGGATCGATGAAGCTCTGGAACTGTTTCCTGCAGACTACTGGAGATACTCTCTGCTTTCTATACGTCCCGAAGTTAAGGACACAAACTTTTCATGGACAACACTCATCGAAAAAGTAAACTCTGACCTAAACGACACCCTCGGCAACTTTGTTCACAGAACATTGACATTCATAAACAGACAATTCGACAGCACAGTCCCAACACCAAACATGCTGGACGAAAAAGACGAAGAAGTTCTAGACGAGGCGAAACAGATCATTGATGCAACTGCGGAAAGGCTAGAAACGTTCAAACTTCAAGAAGCCCTACGATACGCTATAAGCCTAAGCCACCTCGGCAACAGATACTTCAACGAAAAAGAACCCTGGAAAACCATCAAAACAGACAAACAACAAGCAGCAAACACCCTCTACGTCGCAGCCCAGATAGTCAAACAGCTAGCAATAATCATGGAGCCATTCATTCCGTTCACAACAGAAAAACTGTGGACACTCCTCAACTTGGAAGGCAACGTTCATGAGCAAAGGTGGACTGAAACAGAAAAAGTGCTTCCTTCTGGACACAAAATAGGCAAGGCTAAACCGTTGTTCAGCAAGATAGAGGGCACCGAAGAGGAGCTTCAAGAAAAGCTGGAAGAAGCAAGAGTCAAGCTACAAAAATCTAAACAGTAGAAAAAGGGGCGAAATGAAGGGAAGCTTTTGGGGCTGAAAATCGATTTCCATGTTCACACTTGCTATTCTGGCGACTCGTCTATAACACTGAAAGAGGTTGTTTCTTTTGCAAAAAAGCGGGGACTGAACGGAGTTGCCATCACAGACCACAACACCCTCAAAGGCGCTCAAAAACTAAAAACAAACGAAATCATTGTTGTTCCCGGAATAGAAGTATCAACATCACAGGGGCATTTGCTTGGTATCAACGTAACTACGTCTATACCTGCAAAACTCGACATGGAAGAAAGCATCCGCAAAATTCATGAAGCAGGCGGAATCGCAATAGCACCTCATCCCACTGCATTTTACAAGTCGCCGCCCACAAGAAATGTAACTTCGTATGATGCGGTTGAGGTGATGAATGCGTCTTCTATTCCTTTTTCTGTTTTGACGCATTTTAGCAGAAAGTTTGCCGACAAACTAGGTGTAGCACAGACTGGCGGGAGCGATTCTCATTATGCTCCAGAAATTGGGTCTGCGTACACTGTTGTTGAGGCTGATTCTGAAATTGACGAGATTGCTGCTGCTATAGTGCATGGGGCTGTCTTTCCTTGTGGAAAGGCTATCCCTTGGAAAATTAGGCTTGAAAGAATGATTCTGGGTTTGAAAAGGAAAATTTGAGAATTTGGAAGATTTTATTCTTCCTGTTCTTCGAGCTGGTCTAGCCCTAGGTCAACGTGGACTGCGATTCCTGATTCTGTATAGGGTTCTATGTCCATGAGGTCTAGTTTGGGGAGTGCTGGGCAGACTTCTAGTGTTTCTAGTTTCATTTCTGAAAGTTTCTTTGGATGCTCGATTTTGATGAGTTTTTCGATTGGTCTAACCATTTCTGCTCTTTCCCCATGCCTCTATTGTGAGGAGGTCTCTGACCGCTGTGCGGATTGCCTCTGCTCGGTTTGGATAATATTTTTCGTTGACTAGGCTGTCTAGTGCCTGAATGTATGGCTCAGGTAAGTGCAATGTTATTAGTTTCATTTTTCATTTCTCCGTTGGGACAATTAACTAGTTGACATTGTTTGAGTCTTATATGTCTTAATGTTATGTTACAAATATGATTCAAACATGAATAGCCAACTCCTTATAAGCTTTTACATTACAACCTTTTGGAGCCATATTATCAACATGTAAAAAACCGATTCCATCGAACACCTGAGATTATTGCATACAATTAAAACCGCATAAGTAATATTATGCCCTCTACACCCGTTGTCACTGTAACAGGTCGAGCTGAAAACCTTTGACCAAAAAATCGAAACGCGCCTACATCAAAAGCTTCGGATGCTCAGCAAATCTTGCAGACGGAGAAGTAATAGCAGGCTGCCTTTCCGACGCTGGCTTCGAGATTGTAGAAACTCCCGATGATGCAGAGTTTTTGGTTTACAACACTTGCGCAGTTAAGTCACAGACAGAAAATCGCATCGTAGACCTCATGAAAAAGGCTCCACATGACAAGAAGCTTGTTGTTACTGGCTGCTTGCCTGTGATAAATTTTGAACGCATAAAAAATGAAGTTGATTTTGATGGTGTAACTGGTCCAGCTCCTGGAGAAGCGATTGTTGATGTTTTGGACCGTATATCTACTGGAGAAAGAGTTGTTTCTGTTGATGCAGATTCTGATTCTGGTTTAGAGCTTCCCCGAGTTCCCATAAACCCTGTTGTGAGCATTGTTCCAATCAATTATGGTTGTCTGGGCAACTGCTCTTATTGCTGTGTTCATTTTGCTCGGGGACAGCTTCGAAGCAATTCTGTCAATGATGTCAGGGAACGTGTCCAAAGAGACTTAGGCAAGGGCGTTAAGGAGTTCTGGTTGACTTCCCAAGACACGGCATGCTACGGCAAAGACATTGGAACTAATCTGGCTGAGCTGCTTAAGAACGTCTGTGGACTAGAAGGAGATTTTTTTGTAAGAGTAGGAATGATGAACCCTGACCATGTTCTGGGAATGCTTGATGAACTTATTGAATCCTACAAGTGCAGCAAAGTTTTCAAATTTTTGCATTTGCCTGTTCAAAGCGGCGACAAACAAATTCTTGAACTCATGAATCGACATTATACCGTTGACGAGTTCATTCATGTTGTTAAGGCTTTCAGGGCAGAAATTACACAATTAACGCTTTCTACTGATGTTATTTGCGGTTTTCCCGGAGAAACCAAAGAAGCTTTCGAGAATACAATGAACCTTGTCGCTGAGGTCAAGCCTGATATTGTGAATGTTTCAAAATTTTTTGCAAGACCGGGCACTCCTGCCGAAAATCTTGTTCCCCTTGCTCCTAAAGAATTGAATAGAAGAAGCAGGCAGTTATCAAAATTATATCGGAGGATTTCTTTTGACAAAAACAAAACGTGGCTGGGCTGGAAGGGTCGTGTTCTTTTTGATGAGCAAGGCAAAGAAGGGTCTTGGATGGGACGTAATTTTGCTTACAAGCCTGTTGTGGTCAAAACTGAGGACTGTTTATTAGGCAAGTTTGTTTCGGTTCGGGTTTCTTCTGCTTTTTCGACGTATCTTGAAGCAGAAATTATTTGAACTGTTTAGCCTCCGCCTACGGGAGGAAGAATAGCTATCACATCTTGGTCTCCTAGTTTGGTGTCAAATCCTTGCATTTTGTTGATGTTCTTTCCGTTAATGAGAAATGAGAGAAATTCCTGTGTTACTCCATCTTTGTCGTAGATATATTCCCTGAACTCTTTACCATACTTTTCAGAGAGCATCCTGACTAGCTCTTTTACTGTGATTGCGTCTTGTAGCTGGATTGTGTCAACTTTTTTGCCTGTGATTTCCCGTAAAAAAGTGAAAAACTTGACTTCAACTTTCATTGTGCTCTTATGTCTATTTTTCGGGGCACAATTTATTCTATTCTATAACCTAATTTCCCCGTGCTGAAAGACCACGTTCTGGATTTGGTCGATTAAATTTAAATAGCGCCACAAATTCTCAGAATAGCAAGACCTTTCAATTTGTTGATTGAGCCGCCGTAGCTCAGTTAGGTAGAGCAACGGGCTGTTAACTCGTGGGTCGAAGGTTCGAGTCCTTTCGGCGGCGCCACAACCCCTTTCCTGTCAGCGTCATATCTTTTATTATTCTTCTGATGTTCATCAATTCTTCTTGGACCATCATCTTTCGGATTTTTCAACTCCAGTATAGCAGGCAACAGAAGAAGTGCTATGAATACCACTGTAATTACTACAAAGAAAATCAACAAATAATATGCTGGAGCAATATCAATGAAAAAAATATTTCTGTTTGATTGAGTATCTGCAAAATATAATATTTTCCTGCGCTGATTTGTGCATTCAGTTTTCTAAAAAAGAATTTTCAACAATCATATTAGGCTCCTAATAGAAATAGAATGTTGAAAACAACATTTTTTCAGAAAAATTTCAGGCACAGATATACACTCAAAAATTGAAATTGTATTTTTGGTCATGTTGAACATTGAACTACATAGAACACATAACCATAAAATTCTGAATATTTACGAAACATCTCAATTTCTACTTCACGACAAGCAATATCCCGCATTTTTCCCTCATTACTCTTGTATTTTTCCTTCAAGCTTGGAAGTTTATCCAATATTGGACCATAATAGTTAGTCCACCAACTTTCAGATGGAAGAACAAAAAACCCAACTAAACGATATCCAACTTTTTTAACAATATCCAAATTCCCTTGTATTGTTTTAATAGTCGGATCAAATTGATCCAAGTATTCTTTGGCTTCTGCAGGTACATTATTTTTTAGCCATGTAAGATCTGAAACAACAAGATATCCCTTATCAGTTAACAGTCGTTTCCATTCTCGCAAACCTTTTTCAAAACCAATAATGAATATGGCGCCCTCGGACCAGATTAAATCAAAAGTGTTACTATCGTAGGTTAAGTTTAACATATCACCCTTTACAGGCTTAACTTTGGTGGTTAAACCCTCTTTTTTTGTTTCAAAGTCTAATTGATCTAAAAAAGGCTGATGATTATCCAAAGCATCAATCTGACCTTTAGATAGTTTTGCCAATTCAATAGTTTGCATACCTGGACCACAACCAACATCCAATATGCGCGGATTTTTTGGCAAATCTTTAAGCATCAAAAATGCTCTACGAGTTGACTCATCATCACCAGGACCTGCTCTTGGAAGACCGTTGTGTATTTCCCAGAATATTTCAGGTAATTGATCTGACATTAGTAATTTCTCGCTGTATTGAACAGTGAGTATTGTAAATAATATTTTCTATAAACTATTTTTCTAATTTCTAAATTTCTATAAAATAGAAAATAGGGTCTGAAATAATTAGTTTGGAAAAGAACACGAACAAAAAGACAGACATGTCCAAAGATAGAACAGACACCAAAACAGAAAATGTGTGTGATTGTGTTGGTGCGGCCGCCGGGATTTGAACCCGGGATTGCAGGCTTGGAAGGCTTACACCAAAAGATGTCTGTGTCCTACCAGGCTAGACCACAACCGCACATCAAATTCTGAACTGCAGTTTAATGCATTAATTGTCTTTTATGATGTTTCTCCATGTTAAAAAACTTTCCAACACAAAACGGATGAGTGCGGCCGCCGGGATTCGAACCCGGGTCGTCAGCGTTCCGCCCCATTGTGGGTTGGCAGGCTGATGTCCTACCAAACTAGACTACGACCGCTCAGGACTCTTTCAAATGTAGTTACGGTTTTTATTTCTTTCGTAGAGATGAAGGTTTCTGTTCATGCTTACCAATCCGATGCTGTAGATCTGTATGGGAACCTCTTTGTTGCAACTCTCCATACTAATCTGAAAACAATCAGAACCAGAATACAAGCAAGAATCGTGATGCTGAGCCAGTGGGGGTCATAGCTGTTCGGAAAAACAGCATACAAAATCACCTGTGACGTAATTAGAACAAAAACTCCAACTATGACCAGTTTTAGAACAGATTCCCACGTTACGTTCATACAGCAAACACAGTTAGAACAATCTTTTTTGTTAGATAAACATTTTAGGTTAACAAACATACCTCAAACTGCCCAAAAAGAGCTGAAAACCATGCCGACACCTTATGTGCTACAAGGAAAACTGACATTCGTTATGGGAGGCGGCAAATTTGGCACAAACGCCCTAAAATACCTAAAAAACAAAGGCGTCAAGGTGCTGGTTGTTGACATAAACCCTGAATGTATGGCAAAATCGCAAGCAGACATCCAGACCGACAACCCTGACATTTTCGGTTCTTTGATGAATGGACAAGCCGCATTTATTCAAGGCAACGCCATAGACATCCTAATACAACTTTTAGAACACAAAATACCCGACCTGATTGTCACAGCAATTCCAGGAAACGCAGTCGCCAAAATCGTTGAAAGCTGGCTTTCAAAACAAGACATCAAGCTGGAACCAAACAAAGAGTTGCTCCTCAAAGTGGTAGAGAACATTCCACGCAGTCTAGTTTCAGTTGCAGACCCCAGAAACAGGAGTCGTTGTGGTCAGTTACATGCCAGCAGACAAGCGCTGTAGAGAAAATTGCGTACCCCCAAAAACAGTGTGCACAAGGACGGGAAGACCAAAACTTGCCCCAATGGATAAAATCCTAAACTTTGGCATCTATGGATTGGCTGACGTTTCGGCTGTTTTGGTATCCAGACAATTAACGGGCGGACTTGGCGGGATAGAAGGAAAAGACCTAGCTGCTCTACTCAAAGAATTAGACAATCAATTGCGCCATACAGTGTGGCTGTGGGAACAGCATGTGACTGCCACGGAGTCCTGAACCTCGCCAAAGCAACAAAAAGTTGACTTTTCCACATCTTTTCACGGGTTTCCTCAAATAACAACCCTCCCAATAACAATGTAACGTATGCGGGAGGGCGCCAGAAGGATTTGAACCAAGAAAGAGCGGGAGTGTTTTTTCTAGTAATCCTAATTTTGTCAGCAACTGCCATTTTCTTGAACCAAACTTTTGCCACAACAAGCAGTGAGCAGAAACAGAAAGCAGAAACACTATACATGATTCTCGAAAATAGCAACACAACCATAGCCTCAGCTTTTAGCAGACTTGACTCACAAAACCTCACGGCACCAAATGCCCAGACCACCTACAACGAAGGATTAACACATGTTATAGAAGCAGCCAGTCTAATCGAGGAAGAAAACTTTAGTGAAGCATGCACCGAAGCGGTTGCTGCGATGCAAAAATTCGAAGAAACTTTACAGCTACTAGAAAACGTATCACCTGCATCTCCTACACAGGCAGAAATTGTTGCCGAAGAAGCAATCAGCTTGAAAGCTAACTTAACACGAACAAAAGAACATCTTCAGCGTACAGAAAACTTGATCACCAAACTATCAGAGGCAGGGTACAACACAACTGCAATCCAGAAGGTACATCAGAGAAATCAACAATTACTTAGAAAATGCGACACAACAGCTTCGAAACAGAAACTTGGAAGAAGTAACCAATGCTCTTAACATCGCCAAAACATTGCTTGATGAACTGAGTCAGGCAATAGTAAGACTGACCAAGCTTGTGACAGAGTCAAACACTGAAAAATATCTTAACGAAGCACAGGTCAGAGTCTCCGCAGCTAAACAGAACATAACCCTTTCTGCAACATTAACTGCAGAAGCAAAACAGGAAGCGATTACTGCTCTTAACAATTCTGAAGCAAGCCTAACAAGCGCCAGAGACCTCATAGAAAATGACAGCGTTGACGAGGCAATAGAAGAGCTAAATGAAGCAAAAAAATGGGAAGAAGAATCAACTCGCGTCATCTCGCCAGTGGCTGTTACTCCAACAGTGGTTTCGCCAACAACTGATAGCGTATCTTCAATTTCTAGGGATAGTGTTAGCGTTACACAAGCAGGCGAAAGCGTCACCAGATCAAACGTAATGCCAACAAAATGGAGGTTGTTTGCCCTGAATTTCAAGTACATAAACGTTTTAGGCATATACCCCAAAGTTTTCCAAGAGAAGTGAAAGCCCATTGAACAAAAAACGGGCAACCGCATATCTGTTATTCACTTTATTTTCAGTGCTATTGCTTACTTCTCAGGCATCATTTTGTGAAGAAACAATCCCCAAGTCGTTGTTGTTAACGGTTTATCCTGACGGCTTTGTCCTAATCGACTACACGCTCGAAGTTGATGAAACATTTCCTACGCAAAACATTACAGTTTTCGGTCAAGTTCTAGAAGACCTGCTTGTAATCGACTCAGACGGACTGCCCCTAGGCTACGCCCAGATCGATTCTGTTCTCAGCGTCTACAGCCTTGGTACATCAGAAATAGAAATAACATATCTTACTCAGGACCTGACCTCAAAAGAGGGAAGATACTGGACACTAACAATGATATCCCCAACAACAACGCACATAGCCTTGCCTTCTGAAGCTGCAATCATAAGCCTAAACAAAGTTCCAGAAATGATAGAAACCCAAAACCAGCAGGTAACACTGCTCATGGGCAACGGCTCAATTCAGGTAACATACGTAATAGGCATAATCGGAACAGAAGAACACGCACAAATAGTCCTAACCGAAGCACAAACAACAATCACAGAAATCAAAAAACAGGACATACTAATAACCAAGGCAGAAACAAAGCTTCAACAAGCAATAGATGCATTCAGTCTTGGCAACTACGCCGAAGCCGAAACCCTAGCAGCCCAAGCAAAAGACTTGGCAATTCAAACAAACCAGACAGCAGCCCAAGCCCAATCCAAAATAGCAGAAGCGCAAACACAGATAGCTAGTGCCGAAACTCAACGAAGAACAAACGGACTAAATAACGCAAAAAACCTACTCGACCAAGCCAACACCGCATATTCGCAAGGAAACTATTCTGATGCCCTAAATTATGCATCTCAAGCAACAGTTGAAGCTGAACAATCCACCCTTTACATGACCGAACCTCAGAGTTTTCCATTTTTCAAAACATTCGGCGCTGCATTAATTGTAGCTGCGGCTGTTCTTGGATTTGTGTTTGTAAGATCACGAAAAAATGCCAAATCTAAAACTAAACAGAAAAGGCAGATAGATTCTGAGCGAATATTCCGAGAACACAAAGACTTGATACCTGAAGAAAAGCAGGCAATCCAATATCTTATAAAAAATAATGGGGAGGCTTTCGAGGCAGAACTCTATGACCACGTAAAGCTTCCCCGAACAACAACATGGAGACTCGTTAAACGACTAAAAAGAATGGAAATCATAACAGTCACCAAATTCAGAAGACAAAATCTAGTACGAATCAAAAACAAATACGACATCAAAGAATAGCCCCTAGAAAACAATACTACTTTTTGAAATTGCTTTTTCGTGCCTTTCCATGGATTTCCTAATGTTACGCCCCGCCAATTGGCTTTGCGAGGTTTGCAAAAAAATGCAAAAGAAAATCGTTATCTCAATGGCTGTGGTGACATTGCTGCTCATGGGCATAATGGCTACCTCAGTATTGGCTTCTAGCCAAACATTGGCAAAGAATACCGCTGTATCCGACGACATGCAAGCAATCACAAAAGTTGAAACAGCAGAAAATGCTGTCTCTGTCCGTGAATGTTCAGTAGCTTCTGTACGAGCAACTAATCGTACACTGGTAACCGCTTCAGGCGACTCCATAGTATCTGATAGTGACAGCACTGCTGATGCACAGGAAGTTGACCTTGAGGGTCTACGAGATGCTGTGCCAAGTACCTATGACGAGACTGATGTCCGACTCTCCACTCAGAGGGCAAGGTTCCTTCTGTATACTCATGATGGCAAACACATCATGTGGGGCTATATTGGAAATGGCTACTTTGTAGGCACTGACAATCAAGGCAAACGCTGCTGGGGAATATACGGAAACAACGTCTTTGCAGGATTCTATGACGGCAACTTCTTCTGGGGCAAATATCGAGGCGGCAACTGGAAAGCAGAAGGGCTCTTCGGACTCAACAGCGCAAGCGGAAAATACATACTATTTCCAACACCAACCCTAACTGCAGACACCCCATAAAACAAACAATCACCACAACCCCTTCTCCCTTTTTTCTAAAAACTGAATGAATTTATATCCAAAACAAACATTTAGAACTGAAGTAGTAGATTTGCCAATAACACCTCTTCATTATCCACTAGCATATTTCATCAACAAGCTTGACAAACAACTCAGTTTGCCAGGGCTAATTGTGGGCAGCATGTTTCCTGACCTTGAAAATCCTTTCATTGTATTGATTTTGGGAACTCAAGTTCCGAACCGACTTGTACTTCACAGCATCTTTGGGGCTGTCACAATAGGAACAATTCTTGCAGTAACCTTTACCGTCAAAATTTATCCGTACCTAGTAACCAGTCTACTTCATGTCAACAAAGAACGAGTAAAAACCAAATGCAAACTCTCCTTAGGGCTATTCGTTTCAGTTCTTGCAGGCATTCTCTCCCATGTTCTGCTGGATTTCACGAACCACCCATATAACCCACTTTTTTGGCCTTTCAGCTCCCAAACTTACACCGAAAGCCCAATCTATTTTGCCCTTGGAGACCCTCTTGGATCATTATATACCCAGATTATAATGGGAGTTCCTCTTGTTTGGTTGATTATCGTTAACCGCAAAAACCTGTTTGAAAAGTTACTTGTTGGCTAAGAACTGATTGACCCATTATTTGAAAGTTAAAATATCCGCCAGCAAAACAGTATGTGGAGATTTGGAGGTCAAAAAATGAGTGTAGAGCTTCCAGAAGCCAGAATTCTTGCACAACAAATGAACCAGAACCTGAAATGCAAACAGGTAAAATCCTATCTGCTAAAGGACTATGAACGGCTTCAACGAATTGGCATGATGGACAAAGACCTGAGCTCGTTTGAGCATCTTGTGGGCGCAATAATCGAAGAAATAATATCCCGAGGCAACGTGATACGAGTTAAATTTGACAAAATCAACCTGATTCTTGGTCCAGAGTACGGCGGAGAAATCTTCTACAACAAAGATGCAAATGATATTCCCCGATTTCACCTGAAATTAGATTTTGTTGATGGCACAGCATTGACTGTAAGGCTCACGAGCATGGGAGTCATCAAAGTTCTGCATGAGAACGAGTTAGAAAGTTCGTATGTCTACAGGCGAGACTTCGACCAAAATAAGTTGTCGCCTCTTGATGAAGAGTTTAGTTTTGAGCAATTTTCTAAAAGGATGGCGGACCAGAACAGGATACTAAAAACTGTGCTTGTGGGAAAGGAAGCAGTTCTTGTGGGAATAAGCAACAGCACTTTTCAGGACATTCTGTATAGGGCTAAAATTCATCCAAAAAGAAGAGCCTCCGAGTTAAATGATGAAGAAACTCAACGGCTCTATGATGCAATTGTGTTTGTGCTAAAAGAGAGACTACGATTACACGGCAAAGACAAGTTCAGTGACCTAAATCAAAGACATGGCGAGTATGTGGCTGCAATGGGACCAAACATGAAAGGAAAATCCTGTCCTATTTGCGAAACCAAAATAGAAAAGCTGAGCATGGGCGGAGGTCAGGTGTACCTGTGTCCTAGCTGCCAAAAATAACAAATGGCAGACTTTTTTAAGCTACTATTTTTCCGTAATTTGGTCATGAATATTTGTTCATATTTGCAGTGTTAGTTAATGTTGAATTTGAATGTTTGATGTTTATTAAGGCGTTTTATTGAAAAATCTTATAAGCGCCCTGTTCTAAATGGCGAAAGGTTGCCGTATACCATCTGGTGTGTGGCAAAAACTGGAGAGATAACGCAAAATGAATTTAAGAAGACCAAATGCAGACGAGTCAACCGGCACCTTCAATCGATCCAAGAACGTTGCCCCAATGTCGGGAATATGTTCAAGATGCATTGATGGATGCAAAGGCGGTTGCGAAATCTGGTTATCATCATTCAGAGGCCGTGAGGTTCTCTACCCTGGACCCTTCGGAGAAGTAACAGCAGGAGCAGACAAAAACTATCCCATCGACTATTCCCACCTGAACATTCAAGGCTATGCCAGAGGAGCAAAAGGTCTCCCAGAAGGAGTAAACCCTGACCCAGATACTGCGCTTTTCCCTAATGTAGACACTGAAACAGATTATGGATGGACAAAAAAAGTCAAAATGAGATTACCCATATTCACTGGAGCATTAGGTTCAACAGAGATTGCACGCAAAAACTGGGAACACTTCGCAATAGGCGCCGCAATATCAGGCATCACCCTTGTATGTGGAGAAAACGTTTGCGGAATCGACCCTGGACTAGAGTTAGACAGCAACGGAAAAATCACTAAATCGCCAGAAATGGACAGACGAATAGAAATCTACAAAAAGTTCCATGAAGGTTACGGCGAACTTCTTGTCCAAATGAACGTAGAAGACACCCGCTTCGGAGTAGCCGAGTATGTGTCATCAAAACATAATCTGGACACAATAGAGCTCAAGTGGGGACAAGGCGCAAAATGCATCGGCGGAGAAATCAAAGTCAAAACTCTGAAACGGGCAATTGAACTCAAAAAACGAGGCTACGTTGTTTCACCCGATCCTACGCTTCATGAAAACCAGGTCGCCTTTAATGAGGGAGCCATAAAAGAGTTTGAGCGCCACTCCAGACTAGGCTTTGTAACCAAAGACGCATTCCTGGAAGAAGTTGACCGGCTCCGCGGCTTAGGCTTCAAACGTGTCACCCTCAAAACAGGAGCATACTCCGCCTTAGAGCTTGCAATGGCAATTCGTTATGGTGCGGAAGCAAAACTAGACCTTCTCACAATAGATGGTGCACCAGGCGGCACAGGTATGAGTCCTTGGCCAATGATGAACGAGTGGGGAATTCCAACATTCTATCTTCAGGCACTTGCATACAGGTTCTGCGAAAAACTAAAAGGACGAGGCATGAGAGTTCCTGACATTGCTATGGCTGGCGGATTTTCATCAGAGGATGGCGTATTCAAAGCACTTGCAATGGGCAGCCCCTACGTCAAGGCAGTGTGTATGGGAAGAGGACTAATGATACCTGGAATGGTCGGAAAGAACATAGCAGCATGGCTAGACGAAGACAACTTGCCCAAATCAGTTTCCAAGTACGGCAGTGAAGTCAGCGAAATCTTTGTTGCCTATGCGGAACTTGAAGAAAAGTATGGCAACGACATAAAGTGCATTCCTTTGGGTGCTATTGGAATCTACACTTATTGTCAGAAATTCAGGGTTGGACTGCAGCAGCTGATGGCGGGAAGCAGAAACTTCAGACTATCCACTATATCTCGTAAAGATTTGATGGCATTGACGGAAGAGGCAGCCAAAATCTCTGGAATCGACTACGTAATGGATGCATACGGTGAAGAAGCAAACAAAGTGCTAGAAGAATAAGGGGAATACTGTTTCCCTTTTTTCAATTTTTTTATCTTATTTTTTTGTGTTTTTTAGGCAAAGATTCCGTAAAGGATATTACTGCTAACCTTGAAGTATTGTCTCAGGGATTATATATTGAACAGCAAATGGATTGCACTAGCTGTAATTATTATTGCTATTCTTGTGGTCGGCGTTATCTTTGTGGCGCTATACTATGGAACATACAACAATCTAGTAGCTCTGGACGAATCTGTTAACGAAAAATGGGGACAGGTAGAACAAGAACTACAACGAAGATATGACTTGATACCGCGAGTTGTAAACGCTTCTAAACTTTACATACAGTATGAAGGCTCTATCCTCCAAAATGTCACTGAGCTCAGGAGCCAATGGGCGGCTGCACTAAACTCAGGAGACCTTGACCAGATTAATGATGCTACAACTAGACTTGACTCGGCAGTAACTACCCTTGTTGTAACAATCGAAAATTACCCAGAGCTAAAAGCATCACAGGTTGTAGAAGATTTAATTGTTGAACTTGAGGGCACAGAAAACAGAATCTCCACAGAACGCATGAGATACAATGAAGCAGTCAGAGACTTCAACCAAGCACAAAGAGTTTTTCCAGCAAACCTGTGGGCTTCCGGATGGGGATTTGAAATCAGAGAATACTTCGAGGCAAAAGTTGGAGCTCAGGAACCTCCTCCAGTTCCATTAGATTAGTAGCTTCATTCAAACAGAGGCATGTAGATGCGTTCCGTTCCACGAACCCTTCTTTTTTCTTTTTTAATAGTCTTGATTCTAGGCTCTTTTGTGTGTTCGATTCCTGCTGAAATTAAGCCAGTTAAGGGGCAGTTGATTTCAGAGGATTGGCGCGACGAGATTGAATCCTATCTTCTTGATGTTGACAAGAACACAACTGCGGAGATAGTCATCTACGTTATCGACTCATTGTACGGGCATGGAATCGAAAAGGACGGAACCGAAATCAATGATATTACACAGCTTGGAGTTTACATCTTCAATGAGCTGCCCCTAGATACGCCAAGCGGTGCTGTTGTTGGAATCGGAAAAGCGGACAAGGATAATGGTGTTCTTGTTCTTGTTGCCATGCAAGAAAGGCAATGGAGAATTGAGGTAGGCTACGGACTAGAGGGCTACATAACAGATGTAGAAGCCAACAATATAGCACAAGAGTATCTGGTCCCGAAGTTTCAGGAAGGCGAATACGGCGAAGGGCTAGCATACACGGTTATTGCGCTTGCCCTAGAAATACCAGATGTTGAACCGTCTGAGCAGATGCCAACACGTGGAAGATACGTTTACGACAGTGGTCAACTGCCATCTGCGGAGGAAGAAATTCCCGACTGGGTAATCATACTCATCGTCATTTTTGTCATTGTAATGATTTCTATTGGTGGACGCCTCGGTGGACGCGGCGGCAGAGTCGGACGCTGGGGCGGCGGAGGCGGTGGCGGTGGAGGACACTCCGGAGGCGGAGGAGGCGGTGGAAGCTCAGGTGGCGGCGGTGCTGGAGGCGGATGGTAATAGTGCTTACCATTGCTAATCTTCGGGAAATGCAATCTCATAAATGTTTGACCAGTTTTTTCCAGTCACAAAAAGCCTATTTCCGCTCTGATCATATGCAATTCCGTTGAGCACACTGTCTGAATCAAATTTTTCAGACTCGCTGATCCCTGATAGGTCTATCCATGCTGTTACCTGCCCTGTTTCAGGATTTATTATGGCAATTTTGTCATCCAGCCAAACATTGGCGTAAACTTTTCCGTTGACGTATTCCAGTTCATTTAGCATTGTAACGGCTGTTTGGTTATTGTAAACTTCAATTTGATTAACGACTTGAAATGTTTCGGGGTCTAAGAAATACAAATTAGCTGTGCCATCGCTCATTATCAGAGCAGTACCGTTATTGGTGATGCCCCAACCTTCAGTAGTGTAACTAAACTGCTGAAGTAATTCGAAAGAGTTTTTGTCATAAACGAACCCAATATGGCTTTTCCATGTCAGCTGGATGATTCTGTTCTCGAAAATGGTGATGCCTTCACCAAACAGATTGTTGGGCAATTCATGGATTTGTGTCACTTCTCCTGTTTCTAGGTCTACGCGGCGAAGTGACGATTGTCCGTAGCGTCCTGTTCCTTCGTATAGGGTTCCATCCTCATAGACTAGACCTTGAGTAAATGCGTCTTTATCATGAGGGAACACATTCATGATGGGGTATGTATAGTGGGTTGCTTCTTGTTCTATTGGTTCTTCAGGCTGACTGCTTGGTTCAACTGGTTTATTAAGTAAAACAACTGTTACTGCGCTTAATGCGATTATCAATACTATAAGGGCGATTGCCAAGTTCTGCCTTTTCATGACAACTCCAATAGTTTCAGGTATGTTTTATTCTTTTAATATTTAGTGCAATCAATCTTTCAAATAATGGGAGTTTAGAGAGCAAGCCCATTTTCGTCAAGAAAAGACCTGATTTTCATGTAGGCGTTTGTTCTTTGTTTTGCAGTAAATTCTGGTGTTTCAAATACAGGATATGCTCCAGCAACATCGTCTACTGGCCAGTCCAGAAGCTCTGCTGTATCATAGTTTAGCCATCTTCCATGTTTTTCAACCCAATCCCAAAATGGTGTTCCAAGGATGGGTGTTGCCATGCTCAAGTGAACCCCGTCAACATGGACTCTTTTTACGAAGTCGATTATTTTGTCTGCTGTTTTGGGTTTGTCTTTGGCGTTTCCGATCATCAGAAAGGCATTGGCTTTAATTCCTGCTTGCCGAGCTAAACATATTGCCCTCTCTATCTGCTCTAGACTCGCACCCTTTCTTATGAATGAAATCACATCTGGGTTTACTGATTCAACCCCAAAATTGATTGCCCTGCACCCCGCCCTCTTTAGCTTCGTCACCAGATTTTCTGTCATGTGATCAGCTCGCAGCCCATTCCAAAAATAAATGCCCAAACCGAATTGTTCTGCTCATTCCATCAAGAATCTGCTCTGCACGCTTCAAGTCAACCGTAAAGTTGTCATCAAGAACACTCAACATCGAAACTCCATAGCTGTCTACTAGCTGTTCAATCTCTTTCAGAACATAATCTGGACTGTGTCCTCGCCATTGTCTTCCAAAAACTGGGCGACTGCAAAAAATGCACTGCTGTGGGCACCCTCGTGACGTAAATATCACGCCTGCATTCTCGCCATACATGCTCATTTTGAGTTCTTCACGTGCAGGAAACGGAATCATATCCAAATGAGTGATAGGTTTTTGTGGCGAACTTGTCTTGATTTGTTTGCCTTTTCTGAAAATCAGTCCCTCAACATCTAAGTTCTTTCCATTCTCTAACTGTTTGGCTAACTCGAGAAAGGCGTATTCTCCCTCGCCAACTAATGCCGCATCAACTTCATTGTGCCTAGCTATTAGTGTATTTTTCATCATGCTGGGATATGGTCCGCCCATGACCACGAAACTTTCTGGAAGAACCTTTTTTGCCTGTTCAGCCACGTTGAACGTTTGACGCGCATTTGTAACCATAGACGATATTCCGATCAGCTCAGGCTTCTCGTCAGCGAGGACTGTTTTAAGTTGGGGATGCTCGAAGTTTAGGTCGATTATTTTTGTTTCAATATTATTTCTTTTTAGAACAGCAGCAATGTATGCTATTCCTAGGGGCGGAACTTTCAGGGTTGGGTTTCCTGATGGGGGCTGAATCAGGAGAGTTTTCATGATTTGTTAACTACTTTCTGAGTGGTTAATACGTTTTGTTTTGGTTGCCCCCGCAAATGTTAAAAACAAAACCCGTTAAATATAATTTTCAGTATTATCAAAAATTATAACTTGGGGGTTAAAAAATGAACATAAAAACAATCCTGTTGCTAATCATATGTGGCATAATTATCGCGTTGCTGACTGCGGTGTATTCTCAAGACATGACCGTAGGCTTAGGGGCATCAATAACAGGATACGGTTTGCCTTGGCTTTGGCTAAAAAAGGTGACCATAATCGTTCCTGGATCACCTGAAGAGTTTTCGCTGTATGATTCTGGATTGTATCTTCTAGCAGACATAATCTTCTGGACAGTAATAGTAGCAATCATTTACGTCGTGTACAAGCAGCTTAAAAAATAGCCTAACACAAAGGTAACTGATACAACATGGCATTACTACTTGACCCATCTACATCATAAACTTGGTTCTCTGCATAATCATACTGTCCTTAGGAATTTTTGGTTACAGAAAACAAAGCAACACAATACCCCTTATCATAGGAATAGCCTTTGTTATTCGGAATCTCTCACTTGGCAACGATTCTGGACCTCAAAGACGCCCTAGAATCAATTTAAATCGTGATACGAACTACAGCCTATCTGCTAATCATTGTTGCACTTTACAGGTTTTTGAGGTGCCACAGCATCTGAAATCAAAAAAGTTAACTCTAACAATGCATAACCGCTTACAACTACGAAAAAGGACGGAAAATAGTCATTGAACATTCTCGAACTCGTCATGCTTCTATGTTTTGGCGCAGCATGGCCATTCTCTATACGCAAATCGTTAACCTCCCATTCGACTAAAGGAAAGAGCCTTGTTTTCCTGCTGATTGTCTGGACTGGCTACCTTGCAGGCGTAGTGAACAAAATCTTGAATCAACTAGACATAGTGATAATCTTCTACATTATCAACATGAGCATGGTAACTATTGACACACTGCTTTTTCTGCGAAACAAAAGAATCAATAACCAACCAAATGGAGTAGATCCTGTTTCTATTCACTAGTTAGATATTCGAGGAGCTGTTTGGCGTCTGTCGGCGGATAACCTGAATAGTATTTGCTAAAATAGCCAAATACCTCAACGCCAGAAAATGAACTAATTTTTTGTGCCCACTCTTTGATGTCACTGCTTCTATCTTTCTCTACCTTGCCTAGGGTTCCTTTGATTTGCTTTCTGTTTCCTTCCCAACGAAGATAAACAAAATCTGCCGTAGCCCTCCAAACTCCATGTAGCCACGGGCTATCACCTAAAACTAATGCAATATTGTTGTCCTCTAGCATGCTGTAAAAGCGGTCATCAAGCCAGCTTTTGTTTCGAATCTCTACCGCATACCTGTGGTTTTTTGGCAAAACAGAAACAATGTCTTTCAGGTAATCAAATCTGTCTGGCTTAAAACTGGGCGGAAACTGGAACAGTAACGGTCCAAGCTTGCCTTCGAGCTGGTTGACGTTGTTTAGGAAATAGTCCAAATAATTGTCTGCCATGTTTTCGTGAGTGACCTTTTTGGGAACCTTTAATGAGAACATAAAATTTTGTGGGGTTTGTTTTTTCCAGTTCTCTACAGTTGACTCAGAGGGGACACGATAAAAGCTGCTGTTTACTTCTACTGTGCTGAAGTGTTTACTGTATTCTTCAAGAAAGTTTTCTGGCTTGGTTTTCGCTGGATAAAAGTTGTTTACCCAGAAGCTGTAGCTCCAGCCCATTGTTCCCACATGAAATCTGCTCATTTCTTTGTTTCCAGTTTCATTAGAAGCCAATTCTTTTCCCCGCCCCTCTTGAAGTGAACAAGAACATAGTTACCGTCCAGTTTTTTCCCGTTCAATGTAACTTCGATTGTGTGTTCATCCCAGTTTTTGGTTGCGTATGTTCCGTTATCCCAGATTTTGACGGTCCCTGCGCCATATTGTCCCTCCGGTATTGTTCCCTCAAACTTTGCATACCCCAGCGGATGGTCTTCAGTCTGTATTGCCAAACGTTTCATCCCCTGCTTCTGCGGAATGCCCTTAGGAACTGCCCAGCTTTTCAAAACACCATCCCTTTCTAATCTAAGATCATAATGAAGATGGCTGGCATCATGTTCCTGAACCACAAAAACTGGATTTTTTTCATCTTTATCTGAACTTGTCGGCTCAGGAGTTTTACTGAAATCTCGTTTCTGGATATACTCTGAGAGTTTGGTTGGTTTAATCTGCGCCAGTTTACATTCCAGCGGCTCCTTGTCTGTTCGCAGCCCCAAAAATCTTGGAATACGCAGCTTGCCGTCCAAAGTTACAACTTGATATTTGACTTTACATACCAGAACCGGCTTGACCCAGCTAATCTTGTCAGGAACATCAACTGTCGGCAAAGTTTTTTCGGATGCCTCTATGTCTTTGAGTTTTTTCTTTAATGTTTCTAGTGTTTGTTGAGTGAATCCTGTTCCAACTTTTCCCACAAACACAGGAGTTTTGGCATCATCATAGAGCCCTAGAATCAATGCTCCGAATGTGCTTTCTCTGTTTCCTGTTCCTTTTGTGTAACCGAAGATAACGCAGTCGCATTCTTTGGTCTTTTTGATTTTGAGCCAACTGTTGCTTCTGATTCCAGGCGTGTAGATGCTGTCTTTCTTTTTTGCCATCATGCCCTCTAGTCCTTTTTCTATGCTGGCTTTGTAGTATGCTTCGCCTTTTTCTTCTACAAAAACCGACAGCAGAACATTCTTTCCCTCTTTCACCGAATCTTTCAGTATCTGTTTGCGTTCCATCAGAGGCTTATCGAGTAATGATTTTCCGTCTTTTTCCAATATGTCAAAAAGTATGTAAAGAACAGGATACTTTTGCTGCAGCTTTTTTATTTCTCTAGAATCTGTTGCTTGGACTCTTTTGAGAAGCGTCTGAAAATCAACTTCGCCTTCCCTCATTACGACTATTTCGCCGTCCACAACAACGTCGCTGGCTATGTTTGTCAGTTCATCAAGCTCTGGAAAAACAGTTTTCATTTCTTTCTGGTTTCGGCTTTTTATGCTCAGCTCTTTGTTTACGTAAGAGATTGCCCGTATGCCATCCCATTTTACCTCAAATATCCACTCTTTTGAAGAAAAGGGTTCTTTGGCTGTTTTAGCCAGCATTGGTTTGTATTTTTTCATTGCTGTTCAAGTTTACTCAAAGTTTCTTTAAGTGCAACCATAAGCTCTTTTGCCTCTTCTTTCTGAGGTTTTTGTGGAACAATTGTCTCTCCCTTCATCTTCTTGCCAATCAGCTGCTCCACTTTCTCCCTAAAACCATCCCTGTAATCGGTTATATCAAATTCTCCTGACAGGTTTTCAACAATTTTTGTTGCAAGCTGGAGTTCTTCTTTCGTAGCCTTCGGAAGCTCCTTCAGACCCTCTATGTCCAACGGATACACTATCTCGTTTGCATACCTGAGAGTAGTTAAAATTAGGGCTCCTTTGTATTCATGAATAACCACTGGATGTTCCTTGTTTTTCATTGTGAATTTGCCTACTCCAGCCATTCCCATCTTCTGAAAAGCAGACAGCATCAGGCTGTAGGCGTCTTTGCTTTTGTTGGGCGCAAGAATATATGATTTATCAAAATAGAGCGGATCAATCGAGATGAGGTTCACAAACTGGTCAACGCGGATTCTTTCGTCAGATTCTGGCTTCATTGCCTCAAGCTCTTCCTTAGAAAAGACAACAAACTCGTTCTTGCTCACTTCATAGCCTTTGACTATATCTTCCCATGCAACAATTTTGTTATCAAGAGTGCACACTTTCTGATACTTCAACGGTGCCCCATCAGCTTTGTGAAGGAATCTAAACGAGATGGAGTTATCTCGTATCATCGTGTAGAGTTTAACGGGCACATTAACTAGGCCGATGCTTATTCTTCCGCTCCAAATAGACCGTTTGGGAGGTTCGGCTTTCATTTTTTCCATAATTTAGACATCCAGTTTCTGTTTTTGTTTCCAAAAATCTTTCCAAGGTGTGCCCCTTCTTTTGGGCACTGACAAAATATTGAACTCCTGAGCCTTTAACCCTTTTTGTAGCTCCTTCCAGGAAAACGGAGTGGACACAGAAGCAGTTTTTGTTGCCCTCAAACTGTATGGGCAGGTCATTGTTTTTCCAGCAGAGTTCTGTCCGTAATCAATGTAGACTGTTCCGGGCTCCTGCGACCGCGTAAACTCTGAAACTACAAGCTTGTTCTGTTTTTTTAGCTGTTTTCCGATTTCGTGAACAAACTCTCTTGTCTGCTTATACGTGTGCTCTGCTGCTATGGGCACTGCCACGTGGAGTCCTTTTTTTCCTGAAGTTTTGACAAAAGACACCAGTGACAGATTGTCCAGTGTTTCTTTTAGCTGATGGGCTACCTCGATGGCGTTGTCGATTGTTGCTGGGGGTTCTGGATCTATGTCAAAAAGCATGATGTCTGGCTTTTCGTACGAGTACGTTCTGGAGAGAGGAATATGGATTTCTAGTGCTGCAAGGTTTGCCAGCCAGAGCAGGGTATCTAGGTTGTTGCAGACTATGTAGTCGAGGTTTCGTTTTGCTGTTTTTGAGTAGCGCCTGAAGGTTTCAACCCATGATGGAGTGCCGTTTGGCGCATTTTTTTCGTAGAATCCTTCTTTGTCTACGCCGTCGGGATATCTAGTGGTAACTAATGGTCTGTCTTCTAGAAATTTTAGCATCTGGGGAGCAACTTTGATGTAATATTCTATTATCTGAGATTTCTTGAGTTTCAACTCTGGGTACAGAACTTTGTCTAGGTTCGAGAATTTTACTTTTGTAAGCTTTTCCAACAGCTTCCCCTTTGAAATTTATTGTTCCTGCTCGTAGCTGAAGCCCACATTCTGGACATATTCGATTTTTCTGGGTTGAAGACTCATTTTCGTCATGGACATCAACTGCTTCTCATATCTGGTAATGAAGTGAGTCAATGTCTCCTTTCCCAGATTTCGGTAAGTTACGTCCATGAAACTGTAACCATTGTTTTCTTTGACAATGAAAAAGACAACAAAATCAGGAATATCCGTCTTCTCTAAAATCTTTGTCAAACAAGCATTTTTGTCAGCTTTAGCACAATCAAAAAACACCTGCTTCTCGCTGTCGTACCATTCCATGAGCTTATACCGAGGAACCGAAAGACCAGAATACTTCTTTTCTAAAGATTTAGCATACGTGATTGATGGCGAGATTACCAAAAACAGCAAACCCCATATACACTTTGATAACCTAGTCAATAAAAGCATTCAGGCACCACTAGCGACTTGTTTTTGGCAAGATATTTTAACTAAAAACAAAGAAAAGAAAACAAAAAGGGAAAAACATGAAACTCAGCAAACGTAACGTCCTCTTTTTGGTCTTTTGCATAGCCGCGCTGTCCACTCTAATATTACTGCCGCCGCTAAACTCCAAATCGGATATGCAATCTGCCATAGATCGTGCAGTTGATTATTTGGAAAACACAGATAAGTCGTATGCCTTGCTGTGGTGCAACGTGATGTATCGCCGCTTTGGAATCACCGAGTTTTCAGACGCACTTGAGCATTATGACCAGATATTAGCTGAGCAGCCAGATGATGCGGCGTTGTTGCGAATATTTCGCCGAATTGCAGACCACAATAATGTGCTAAGGATAGAGGATTTGGGGGCGTTGACTGCAGATGTTGACAAATTTGTTGTTCCCGCTCTTTATTGTGACAGAATGGAGTTGCCTGACAATTATGCTGAAATGTTGGAAAATGCGGCGAGTCTTGGGGATTATCAGCTTACCCATGTTTTGTTGGCGTGGATTTTTATTCAAGAAAACGGATGCAATCTGTCTTTGCCTGACGGCTTTATCGAAGACACATACCTTGCCACTGCTGCCCTGATTGACAGTGACCAAACAGTAACCGATAAGGAACTTGAAGCTGCAGCCTTTCTCTACTTGACAGGGCAAGGCAGTCTAGTCGATAACAGTTTTGTTGATCATGTAATTTTAGCCCAGCACACCGATGGAGGATGGAGCATCACAGGCAAAACAGCAGACGAAACAAACTGGCACTCCACAATTCTAGCACTTTTATTATTGCTTCATGTGCAATATCCCGCAGACGTATACCCGCCAACACTAGCACCAACACCGAACTGAGTACACATTAAGGTATTTTAGAAGTTAAAATGGTGGTGCCGAGAACCGAAATTATCCACGACCGCGGAAACAATTCGTTTGAATCATATGCTTCAAATTAGGCGAAAATACACTATCAAATACACTTGGATAAACAAGAAAATCGGAACCAGAAGGAACTTGACCTTACGAGTCTTATGCTTGAATAGTAGCATGCCTGTGTATGCTCCGAGTGGTCCAAAAAGTGCAACCAACAGAAGTCTCGACTCGGGAATCCTCCATGTGCCTCTCTTGCTTTTCAGCTTATCCACTCCAAAGACTATCATTGAGAATATGTTTACAACTGCAAGGAAAACGAACAGAGCTGAAGTTTGGAACATAGTGATACGCAAGTTTTCTTGTAATGAACACAGAAATTAAGGTTAATGGTGGTGCCGAGGGCCGGACTTGAACCAGCGACAACTTCAATTCCAGTAAATTTGAATGATATAGACGATTTCATTTTGTTCGCCCAAGCAAAATTGAATCTAACTAAATTAACGGCTAAACAATACTCACGAAGAGTGAAGGCATTTCTAAAAGGAAGAAATTATGTAAATGATAGAGGCATTCAACTTTTCATACAAAAGAAAAAAGAGAATTGCACTCCAAACTATGTTTCTAACATGATTTCTTCTTTCAAAGCATATTTCAGAGATTACAAAGGATTGCCCTGGATGGATGGCTACAAACACCCTTCAAGTCCACTTAAAATAAAACCCGAAATCAAAAAAGAAGATATTAAGACATTTATTGAAGCAATTGACGATTTGGGCGTAAAATGTGCTGCTATTTTTCTTGCTTCATCTGGACTTAGACGTGGAGAAGTTTTAAGCCTAAAGGAAAATGATGTCAATAGAGAACTCAGATCATTGATACCAAGCTGTCATACTGGACAAACAAAACACTCAGGAATAACCTTCTACAACAAAGAAGCTGAAAAACATCTAAATGAATACGAACAAAAACAAACACCCAAAGAAAAAGAAAGTGGCAGACTTTTCCCAATACGATATGAACGATTCTTTTACGCTTGGAAAAGAGCAAAGAAAAAATCAGGAATTAATCTTAAACCAAAAGATTTGAGAGATTTCTTTAGCCAAGAAATGGGCAAAGCCTTTGTTCCAGACAGATACATCGACATCTTTCAAGGCAGATCCCCAAGAAATGTCTTAGCAAAACATTACAACCCTCACGGAATATCAATGTTAAAAGAAATCTATGAAAAAGGCAACTTGTATCTTCATCTGCAGAAATGATGAATAATATTAAATAGATTTGAAAGGAAATACCACACAATTGGGGGACTATAAGGTGTCTTTGGAATCTAGCAAAACATTGGGTGGTATAGGTGCAATTTTTTTAGCAATCCCTTATCTGCCTCCAGAACTGCTGGGATTTCAGAATGCACCATAGTTATTTCTGTTTTGTCTCCTATGGCATTAAATGTCAATTCTAATCGTGAGGGAGGAAAATCCTGAGGCCAATTGCTTGTTGTCCATTGTTGAACTATTTTCTTATCTTTTTCAAGTTCCAATGTTTTTCCTTTGATATATCCATCCCATGCAGTAAAACTACTTCCTACAGAAGCTTTTCCGGTAGCCTTGCTTCCTGTAAACTTTGAATGTTTTTCGGGATTTACAAAAGCATCATAGACTTCATGGGGTGTAGCACTTACAATAACCTTCTGAATTATTTTCGCTTTTTTTAACACTCATAAGAATCCCACTATAACTCGTTTAGTTAAAATATTAAAATTTGCTCGAAAGTGCCCAGTTCTATTTTATTCGTTAGGCAAAATGGTTATTCCTAAATTTTTGAACCTTTTTGCTGTTGTAAGACGACTTGAATCAGGAACATTTAATAAAAATTCTTCTCCACTCTTGCTTTTTGCCATGAACTCTAGGAATTTCTTGAATTCTTGAAATTTTTTAGGCGGCATCTTATCTATTTGGTTTTTGATTTTTTGCTTTTCCAGTAGGAGTTTTGTTGTCTTTCTTCCTTCAAAGGAGAGAGCATATTTTTCTATCCCCTGTTTTCTTTTAGGTTTCACAACAATTTTTCCTTCATCAAGAAGTTCATCCAGATATTTCGACACTGTATCTTTATCTACTTCACAAATCTCAACAATTTGCCTGAAATTTGCTGATTTTTTTAATAGAAACTCTTGAATTTTGAAACAAACTTCTTCTTTAGTCGATTGCCTTTCAGACAAAAACATCACTCAACGAATAAATTACTTTACATCTGTAACAATATTAAAAATTGTGTATGAATGGTTTTACTCTCTAACAGGAATGCCATCACACCAACTTTTCATTAAACATGTGGAGCATTCATATCCGAACTTTTTTCCTATACAAGACATGTTTAGAGTATGAACTTTTTCAACAACAACTTCAGTCAATGTAAATCCTTCATTAAATGACTTCTAAAATATGGGCAATTTTATTTAATTGCAGTGTTCCCTTTGAAGACACATTGTTTTTTTTATATTGTTGTCTATTTCTAAAACATTAAAAGTCTATGAAAAGTAATCTTCTAAGTTAAGTTTTTGAGTTTTAAAATCTATCAATTACATTACAGTCGGAGGTGAGTATTGTGGGTGAAGTATACAAACCTGAAGATTTTGTTAAAGGAAAGAGAAAACAGTCTGATTTTTCGCCTGGACTGGGTGAAATTACTCCGAATACTTTACAGGATGTTATCAGAGAGATTAGATTGCTAAAAACTGAAGTGGAAAAAATAAAACGAGTGTTAAAAGCAAATGGAATAGTTGTTGAAGGAAATTTATGAAAAAGCACATTTGAAAATAATTCATAGTTTCTGAAATTAGACATATTCCCAATTATGAAATAAGCGATATATTAAGACTTAATGTAATAGAATAAGATAGCTGTGTTATTCAGAAAGAAACGAGTAAAATCTACGCAAAAAACAATTATACAAGGAAATATCAATTTAGAATGTCCTTACACTTTTGGATATTTAACATATCTTCCAGAGAGCGTTTCAATACCAGAACAATGCATGTTTTGTCTTAGCCTAGTGGATTGCAGATACAGTAGTGAGAACTGAGAATTGCTTCTTAGTTGAATGATATACTAGAAATTTATGAAAAAGTAAACCTGAAGGTTCTCTCTTAAACACTAAATTGATATTAACGATAAAACAGAATGAAAACTCCTCAAAGAGAATAGCAGTAAACCGGTATGTGACTTGTTAAGTAATAATCTAATAATCAAAAGAAGAACTCTTCCAAATGGAATTAGGCTAGTTGAATTTCCAAGATCCCAAAAGATGACTGCACAACTTTCAGTTGTTATTAACAATGGATCAAAAACAACCTCTGAAAAGAACGCTGGCATTGCTCATTACCTTGAACATATGGTAGGAGGAGGCTCAAAACAACACATAGAAGCTATGCACTCGATTGAACAAAATGGAGGTTTTCTGGACTTATCTACAGATTTTGAATACACAATAGGTTCTGCAGACGTTTTTCCGGAAAAACTTAATGAAACTTCGGAGTTGTTATCAAAACTCTTTTTCCAATATGAGTTTGAAGAGAAAAAATTTGATTTAGAAAAAAAAGTGATTCTAAACGAGATCGCTGAGAGTTTTGATGAGCCTTGGAATATTGTAGAGGATATGTTACGAAAAAATCTTTATGCTGTTCATCCAGTTTGTCATCCAATTTTAGGTTACCCTAGAACTGTACGGAAGTTCTCGTTCGATGAAATTATTGATGCTAAAAAAACAAGTTTCACTCCTCAAAATACTATTTTGATTCTCAGTGGAAAATATTCAGACAAAGATGTAGAATTCGTAATACAAAATTTTATGGGAATTGAGAAATCAAAAATGCTTTCAAAAAAAGATACCTGCTTCAAAGAAGGAAAACTTGAGAAAATATCAAGGAAAATTAAGGCGGGAATATTTACAGCCTACATTGGAGTTGGTTATAGAACGACTTTTGGGAACCATCCAGATAATCCAGCATTAGAATTGTTTTCGGCAATAATGGGAACTGGAGAAAGTTCACGACTTTTTAGGGAATTGCGTGAAAAGAGGGCTCTTGCTTATCGAATTCAATCTTCAAATTGTAGTGGTGAAGATTTTGGCTTTTTTTCTATTCAATGTGCTGTAAAATCCAGCAAAATTAAAGAAACAACAAATCTTATTCTAAAGGAGATAACAAACTTGAAAACTAAGAAAGTCTCTGATGAGGAACTTTCTAAAGTAAAAAATATTATTCTTGGTGACTTTTTCCGAGGGATTGATTACTCGTTAGCTCTTCACTTACAGCTCACTAGGTTGGAAATCTTATTTGCTGACGAATACATTATTCCGAAATATTTAGAGAAAATAAAATCGGTTTCTTTAAATGATCTGATTGAAGTGGCAAACAAGTATTTTGGAGAGAGCAATTTATCAACGGCTTTACTCACTTCTGAAAAAATGGATTTGTAATAAGCGATATTATGTGAATTATTGTCAGAATAACCAAGAGTCTATGAAAAAAAACAAACCTAAGAATTTTTAATTGACTGAATGGTTTTTTTCAAGTCCTTCGCTGTTATAGGTTCTATTCTTTTTTTTCAAGGGTTTTTAATGAAATGGATTTTCTTCCATTCAAAACTTGAATTATTTGTTTTTTGGTGAAAACGAAGAAATCCCATTGGTTTAAATCGAGTGGATTAGCCAAACTGTGATCACGTGCTTTGAAGAAGCAAATGATGTAAATATCAGCATTGAATGATGTTTCTTTTTCCATTTCTCCCGTTTCAGGTTCCCATTTTCTAGTTGGCACCAAAACTATTTTTGGAGTGGACAATTTTTTTTGTTTCCAAGCCTGAAGAAGAGACATGGTTTTGATTTCAATCGTTCTACCATCAGTTAGTTGTAAATCAAAAGGAAACCACGGATCTCTAACGTTATCATCGATTTCGAGTAAGGTTGCCACAATATATTCCGCTAAGATTCCTCTTGTGGTATTCTGCATTAAATCAGAGAAACTCCACTGCCAAAAATCACAAACAGTCTTACTGTTAATCGACTCAGGGCCACCAATAAAATGAGTCGAAGTTCCCAGTTTTTTTGCGCTAAAATTGTTCATAGTTACTAATGTGACATCAACCTAATAATAATTTTGAAAGAAACCACTCGAGTAATGTAGCCGAAAAATACTCGAGTGAAACTAAAATCGAGAAAAAAGACAGTTGGTATTACACTACCTCGAAATCTTGTTAAAAGAGCAAGAAAAAGGAACTTAAATATTAGTAGAATCTCTGAACAGGCTTTAATCAGCATTTTAGACTATTTGGAACCTCAAAACAACAATCGAAGCTCAGACTTTCTTAGTTCATGTTCTTTTCTGAAAGAAAGTGTGGTGGTGCCGAGGGCCGGACTTGAACCAGCGACAACTCGGTCTTCAGCTTCACCCTCAACAACGGTTTTTGTTGAGTCGAGTGCTCTCCCAAACTGAGCTACCTCGGCGCCACTCAACATGAACCATGTCTTGTTTTTTAAGCTTTTTGAAAGTTATTGTTTGTGTTTTTTGGGTGTGACCATAAAATTTTAACTTGTGGCGACTATTTTGCTCTTTGAGTGTTTAAGCGATGAGTTTGACGTGTCCTTTCTGTAATATTGCTTTGGGCAAGGCGGAGGCAAGCATAGTTTATGAGGATGAGACTGTTTTGGCGTTTATGGATTTGAGTCCCGCAGTTGAGGGGCACACTTTGGTGGTTCCTCGGGGTCACTGGGAGAACATCTATGAGGTTCCTGATGAGGTTTTGGCTGATGTTGTGGCGGTTGTAAAGCGTGTTTGTGTTGCTGCAAAGAAGACTGTTGGCGCAGATGGCGTAAAGGTTATCCAGCTTAATGGCAGGGCTGCGGGTCAGGTTGTTTTTCATCTCCACTTTCATGTCATTCCGGTTATTGCACGGGAAGGTACAGTGATTGGGCATCATGGACGCACAAGATACGACAGAAAAGCGTTAGATGAGACTGCAAAGAAAATTCGAGAAAACCTCTAGGAATGGTGGTGGGCTCGGCCGGATTTGAACCGGCGGTCTCTTCCGCGTGAGGGAAGCGTCTTTTGGCCTCAGTTTGAGTTAACCAACTGGACCACGAGCCCATGTTTTCAGCTAACTTTACGGTGCACAATTTCCTTTATATCTTTTGTAGCATGCATTGCCTGTTGCTGTGCAGAAAAATTTTCAGGAAATGTTGTTTTCAACATTGTATTTCTATTAGGATTCTAATAGGCTCCAAATAGGGAGAATGAACGTGCATGAGCGTGTGAATTTCTGTCCTGTTTTGGTTATGTTTTGTTGGCTGTTTTTGGATAGTTATATAATGGTCGGTGTTTACAAGTATTCTGCGACTGTTTGGAGTTGTTGTTTGTGCATTTGATTACGTTGCGTGACCTTTCTTCGGAGATGCTTGTTGATGTTGTTGATTCTTCTTTGGATGTTAAAAAGAATCCTTTGGATTTTGAGTTTGTTTTAGAGGACATGTCCTTGGCTATGATTTTTCAGAAAACCTCGACCCGTACAAGGTTGTCTTTTGAGGTTGCCATGACCCAGCTCGGCGGACACTCCATCTACATGGATTGGAGAAGCACTAACCTTGTTTTGGCAGATTTGGGGGATGAGACAAAGTCGATTTCGGGCTACGTTGACGCAATAATGGCACGTGTGCTACGTAACGCTGATCTGGTTAAGATGGCAGACGCTTCCTCTGTTCCTGTGATTAATGGCTGTGACGAAAAGTATCATCCTTGCCAGATTATTGCAGACCTAGTGACGATAAAGGAGGCTAAAGGGAAGCTTAAGGGGCTTAAGTTGGCGTATGTTGGTGTTCATAATAATATTTGTAATTCTTTGATTGAGGGCTGCACCAAAACAGGCATGAAAATCACTACTGTTACGCCGATAGTTAATGAGGCATCAATAGACAATGAGCTTGTTGAGGCGGCTAAGAAGACTGGGACTGTACGAAAAGTCGCTGGACGTAAAAGCAGCGGTTGAGGACGCGGACGTGGTTTATACTGATACTTGGGTGGACATGGAGTTCTTTTTGGACCCAAAGTTCAAGAAAGAAAAACAGAAACGAATAGACACAATGCTCCCCTACCAAATCAACAAAAAACTCCTAAAAAACAACCCCGACGCACTCATAATGCACGACATGCCAATCCACAGAGGCTACGAAATCGCACCCAACATAATAAACAACAAAAACTCACTCATCTACACACAAAGCGAAAACAGACTACACTCAGCAAAAGCAATACTACTAAAACTACTAGCATAACACAACAAAACTAATACGTAACATTTTCAATTTTTTGACTTTTGACTTAGGAAAAATCATAGAATTATAAAAAACTAGAACCGTGCCTAAATTCTTACATTCAGTTTAACATAAAAAATAGTCTTGCTTATTTTTCAGGTTTTTTGCGCTTGTTGTATGTCATGGAATATTTTTTAACTAAATAATATCCCTTTTAATTATATAGCAGATTGCCAAATTTGTAATAAAAAGTTGATTTTATGACTAAATTTTTAATCAATGATTGTCATACAAATAAAATTGAAAACAGAAGAATTGTGTTTAATCGACAAATAGACTCCGTTATAAATCATCAATCAAAATCTGCTAATCGAAAGTGGATAGCAATCGCACTTGTGACTTTTTTAGTAATTTCTATTGGTTTATTTGCCTTAATAACTAATCAGTTTTCGTTACCTGAGATAGCACCACCAACTTCTGAAGATTCATTAACATATAATCACGAAGAATTGGTTAACTATGCTTTAGTTTTAATTAATAATGATAGACAAAAAAAATGGATTAACAAATGTTACTTTGAGTGCAATTGATTCGGCACAGTTACATGCTGAAAATTTGCTGGACAATAATTACTTTAGTCATTGGGACCTTAACGGTTACAAACCCTATATGCGTTATACCCTTGCAGGTGGTTCAGGTTCAGTTTCAGAAAACTGTGCTGTAACTTATACGTACTGGTTCAATAGACCCTATTGTTTCCTTAAAGGATATGCAATGGGGAATGATATATGATGATGCAGAATCAGATTGGGGTCATAGGGACAACATATTAAATCCATTTCACAATAAAGTCAGCATAGGTATTGCTTACAATAATAATGCAATTTATTTAGTTCAAGATTTTGAAGATGACTACCTACAATGGAATATAGTGACCGAACAAAGTAATGAAGTGACCATGACTGGTACGGTTGTAATAAAGGAAACAATTCAACAAATTGCTATTTTCTATGATGACCCTGTGCCGTTAGATACTCAAGAATTAGAAGAACCACCATACGATAGCGGCTATAGTTCTGGAACCTTTGTTGGGACTGTGAATCAACCATTGCCTTCTGGTTGGGAATATGAAGAACCAAAAGAAGGAATCTTAATTGTTGCAAAAGAGTGGAAAATAACAGGGCAAAATTTCGAAATAAACTTCGACCTAACTTCAGCTTTTCAGAAATACGGAGAAGGAGTTTACACTCTTTATCTTCAAACTGATTCCAACAATTATCTCATAACATATTCTATTTGGTATAACAATTTACAATAATGAGTTCAATGTTTCTCCAATTACAAGAATATGGAAACTGTTTTTCAGCAGTTCTAGTTGAAAAGAGTTAAAACGTATTCAGAGTAATTAATTACTGAAATCTTGAATAGCTGGTGGTACAAATCGGTTTAGATGATATTATTTGGGGGACTAAACCAAAAAAGAGACGAAAACCTGTTTCACAAAGTGCCAGAACAAAGGTTTTGGTCCAGTTCAAAGGGAAAATGTGAATGCTGTGGAATCAACTTGGATAATGTAAAACCGCACATTCATCATAAAGATGGTAATCCACGAAACAATAAACTCTCAAACCTGAGAGTTCTGTGTCCAAATTGCCATTCAAGAAAACACGATAAGCTCAAAAAGAAGACTAAAGAAGAATATGACCCATTTGGATTCAAATCTCCTTTTTCATTGTAGATTTAATCCATACTTATAATGAATTACAGTTCTTTTGCTTTGAAATTTAGTATCAATCGACACGGGCATTCAAAGGATTTTCAAGCTACTTTGCAGGCGTACATTTTTTTGGTTAAAATTTAACTTTTTATGGTATTCCCTGCTGTCTCTGAATTTTACCATGGTAATTTGCTCTATGAACTGTAAACTGCCTAGGTAATTTTGGGTGGAACAAAAAGAGGAAAATCACGCATGCATCTGCAATAGTCAGATATAAGTAATACGAAATTATATCAAAATTTCGTAAAAGCGATCAAAAAATGTCTAAATGATGTCTATTAGAAACAAAGCTTAAATCTTCATAGATTAAATTAAATGTTGGTGAATAGATTGAATAGTAAAGAACTTAGGGTTGTTTGTCTTTTTTTGTTTGTGATTCTTTTTACCTCCACTTTTCAGGTTGTTAACGCTACTGCCCTATTGAGCTTTGAAGATGATTTTGAGAAATATTGTGTCGACTCTTTTCCTTCTAGTGGCGGCTGGGAATTGTGGTTTGATGGAGCAGGAGCTGAACAACAGGTTATCGTAAATAACATTTCTTACAGTCGTTCAAATTCATTGATGCTTCGTGGTTTAGATTATTGGGCAGGTTTTGCGGCAAAACCGTTCACATCGAGTTCACCTATAATTGGATTTGAAGTAGCCGTTTGTGTGAGTTCTGTAAATGGTGGAGAACGTGACAATGCACGGGTAGCTTTTACAACAAAACTTGGTAGTTCTCTCTCTCGGGAATATGCAACCGTTCTATTCCAAGATTCTGGAGTTATTACATCAGGCGGGCAAATTCTTCAAGATTATAAGCCTAACAAATGGTATGTCATTAGGCAGGTTTTGAATAGGGAGACTCAAACATATTCTGTTTGGGTTAATGGAAAATTGAAAAGCGAACATTTGCCTGTTTTAACTACCTCAGGTGATTCAGAAGCCATTTCTACGTATGATGTTGAGGCATTTTCAGTCAGTCAATGCTACAACTCAGTTGTGGTATATTTTGATGACGTCAAGGTCTTTTCAAAACAATCAGACTTTTTCGTTATCTCAGAAGTCCCATTAGGAGCAATTATCGGTCTTGTTGGAATGTTTGCAGCCTTAGGTATATATTATCACTTCAAGAAAAAATAATTGCTACGCATACTATGTTATGGCGGATATTTCCTACATGATTTTCTTGCGCGCGCGTGTGAGAGTAGCATTACTCAGATAGTGTATGTCTCAGGTAAGTAGAAGATTTGCTAAAAGTAATAATCAAAGCTTGTAAGTAAATATTCAGGTATAGCAAAGTATTATATTTACAAGATTTTCCAAGGTAATTTTGGAAGGTAAACAAGTAAGTAAACACTTTTGATAGATTATACTTACTTTCAGACTTTTTACTTACTTTGTGACAAAATTTTCTTGGATAATTGATTTGTTAGGAAAAACTTACCATAAACTAAAGTAACCGAAAAAATAACAACTAACAAAAATAATTGACAATCAAGGACAAAATTTACAGGGGTATATTTTGTATCAGATTTTCTCTTAGTTTTAATGCTAATTTGACAAGTCTTTCATTTTTGCTACGTAAAAAGTTGTTCAGTTTACTATTGATTAATCTGTGATGTGTACGATACATTGAACTCAAAGCTGTTTTAAGAGGATAAAAATGATTATCATCAGCATTTATTGGATGATGTTCTATTACCTCAAAAATTGTTTCGACAGCATAAACTCGATTTGTTTTAGCAAGATAACTAATCATTAAATCATTAGGTTTTGTTAGTAAAAGATCTGCAACTTTGTCTATTGTAGCGGTTGTAAATGTTTCCACAATCTTTTTCCAATTTACTGCCTTTTTTCGTTGTTCATAGAACAGAACTCCAATCAAGACTTGTATAAGCTGGTTCAAATTCAGGTCATTATCAACTATTATTGGTCTATCAAGAAGTTTTGATATTTGTTGTATAACGTTAGGAAAATGAGCAATTCGCCTGTAATTTGATAGAACAGTTAATTCTTGTAATGAACTTGAAATAACTGGTTCACTATCATCATCAATTAAGTTTTTTAGACATTGTTCTTATCCTTTGTATTTGTTGACCATTGGCATTTTCCATCCTATGCCGAAGGCTTTGGGTGTGATTTTGATGCTTGGTGTTGCTTGTCGTCGTTTGTATTCTGAGGCTCTTACTCTTCTGTATGTGTCTTCGACTGCGTCTTTGGGGTAGCCCATGGCTATCAGCTCTTTTTTGCTTCTTCTGTTCTCTATTATCTCATCAACCATGGGGCTGACTATGTCAAAGTCGAAGGGATCAAACTGGCACTCCTTAAGCTCAGGCGAAGGACGCTTCTCAATAACACTCCTCGGAATAACCTCTCTATCCGCCTTCCTGTTGACGTACTCTGCAATCTTGTAGACTTCCAGTTTGCTGACGTCTCCGAGTGCGCCGATGCCGCCAGCCATATCCCCATACAACGTACAGAATCCCAAGGCAACCTCAGTCTTATTTCCAGTGTTAAGTACCAAGATTTTGAGGTCTTTTAGCCTGTTAGAAATATCCATCAAAAGATTGCCCCTAGTCCTCGGCTGAATATTCTCATCAGCAACAGCATCATCCGCATGCTCTGTTACACCGAAACATCTGCGAATATGATCCAAAGGCTCCTCCAGCGTCTTATGGAACTGGTCCACAACATCCTGAATCCCAACCCGAACAAAACAAATCCCAAGATTCTCCGCAAGCCGCTCCGCATCAGACTTACTATGACCACTCGAAAACCGCGAAGGCATAGAAACACCCAAAACATTCTCCCTACCAAGCGCCTCAACAGCGATACAAGCTGTAACGGAAGAGTCGATGCCGCCGCTCATACCCACAACCGCCTTCTCAAAGCCCGTCTTGCGGAAATAATCCCTTATACCCAGAACTAGCGCACCGAACATCTCCTGCACCTTATCATGCACAGGAGCCTCAACAAGTTCCGCCGTTCCTTTGTCTATGTCAATGTCTGTAACTACCAAATCTTCTTCGAACTGCTTCGCCAAAGCAATCAGGTTGCCGTTCTTGTCTATTGCCATGCTCTGGCCATCAAAAACAAGTTCATCTTGTCCCCCAACAAGATTCACATAAAAAATGGGCACACCATTCTTCGCCGACTTCTCTTTCAGGAGCCTGTTTCTTTCCAGATGCTTTCCAACAAGAAATGGAGACGCAGAAACATTAACAACAAGTTCAGCCCCACGCAAAGCAAGCAAATCCGTAACCTTAACATCATAACCAGAGTCCCAGAGGTCCTCACAAATCTCAACACCCAACAAAACCTCCCTACCGCCTATAGTAACGGGTACGGGCGCAATATCCTCCGCTTTACATGGTTTGAAGTATCTGTCCTCATCAAACACATCATAAGTCGGCAACAAACTCTTACAAACAACACGAATCATTTTATTCTTCTTGAAGACGGCAGCAGCATTAAACAAATCCTTGCCAACACAATCGACAAAACCGACCACACAAACAACATCAACATCATTAGCTGCAATCAGCTCCTCCAGAGCCTGCTTGTTTTTAGAAACAAACTCGCCCTCAAGAAGCAAATCCTGAGGCGGATAACCAACCACAGCCAACTCAGGAAAAACAACCAAATCAGCACCACGGACCTTAGCATCAACAATAAACTTACGTATCTTCTCGATGTTTCCCCGTAAATCGCCTACGGTTGAATTGATTTGAGCCATGGCAACCTTCACTCTGAAACTCCTCCGTCAATAAAAGACTCAGAATGTCAGCTAACTTAAATTAATCGATTACAAGCCCCAAAAAGATGCCCAAACTAGTCTTTAAGAATCATCTTCGCAAACTTTTCAGGCTCAAAAGGCTCCAAATCCTTGTAGTCCTGACCCATACCAATAAACATAATCGGCTTACCGGTAACATGCGCGACACTCAAAGACGCCCCGCCCTTAACGTCAGCATCAACCTTCGTCAAAATATTCGCATCAACAGACACACTCTTGTGGAACTCCTCAGCCTGAAGAACAGCATCATTACCAATAAGCGCGTCAATGACCAGAACCGTCAAATCAGGATTAACAACACGCTTAATCTTAGCCAACTCGCTCATCAGGTTCCTGTCAGTCTGAATACGACCCGCAGTATCAATAAGAACCACGTTGACTCCACGGCTCTGAGCATGACTAATAGCATCATAAGCCACAGCCGCAGGATCAGCACCATAATCATGCTTAATCATCCGCACACCCAAACGCTTAGAATGCTGCTCAAGCTGCTCAATAGAACCAGGACGATAAGTATCACTGCCCGAAAGCACCACAGAATAGCCCTTCTTCATCAAAAAACTGGTAACTTTCGCAATAGATGTAGTCTTGCCTGTGCCATTGATGCCAACAAAAAGAATAATATAAGGCTCTTTGGTCTTGCGCTTCTCCTCTATCCGCTCAATTAGATTGATGCGCTCCTTGGTGGTCAAAATATCAATCAAAATTTCATGAAGTGCCTCTTTTACTAGGTCTTTTCTGTCGCCTATCCTTTTTACTTGAGCACCTTCAAGTCGTTTTTCCAGCTCGTCAGTGATATAGTATGCGACAGGAACCGCTACGTCGTTCTCGATAAGATTGAACCTAAAATCGTCCAGAATAGGACGAAGCTTCTCTGCCTTTAGCTCAGTTACAACAATCTTGTTAACTGCGCTGCTTAGACCCTTTCTTAGCTTGTCGAACACCAGTCTGCTCTCCTTGTCTCAGCGCCGCAGAAACCTCTTCCATCCTAGCCCTGTTTTCCTGAATTCTGCCAAGAACCTGATTAAACTGCTGACCCAAAGCATCACGAGTCTTCTCTAGCTCAGCTATTCGTGCTTCCAGGTCAACCTTTGCATCTTTCAGAGTCTTCTCGACAGCAACCTCAGCGCCTATGCCCACAACAACCTTCTTTGTAGTTTCAACTTTAGCCTTAATGTAAGAGCCGCCGCCAACAGGAACAAAAAGCTCAGTTCCCTTCTTCTCCTTCTCTAGACCCTCTAGAGTCAGATTAGAAATTCTCAACTCATTAATTGCAGCATTAGTCATACTGATTCTTTGCTGAAGCTCGTTAACTGTTTCCTCTAGGTAACGAGACTCCAAAGCTAATCTACGAAAAACCTCTTCTTCACTGGACAGACTCTTCCGCCCCTTGAGTCAACTTTTTCACAATAATGTTCTCAATCTCGTCAACGCCAATCTCCTCGACGTTGGAGATACTCATCTGGAACCTTTTGACTCTGTGCTTGCTACCCAATTCCATGTAGACCTTCTCTACAGCATTCTCGGGATTCACAGCTCTAACTTCTTTGCGGAAATCTGTTTGAAAATTCGGCTTCCTGATTTTCCCTGAAACTCGGAAAACTTTTACTTCAGTCATTATCTTTCACCACATCAAGCGCTTGTCCAATTATGAACATTTCGGGTCCAGTAGTCAACAACCCTATCATCGCCCCATAACTATTAGCTACGAGACCAGTTGCAACATAAGGAATCCCACAATTAACTGTTCCTACATCAACAGGAACCTTCAAAACATCATTTAATACTTTTCGCTCCTCATCCTTAAGCAGCGGATGCGCCAAAACACCCTTATTTGTGGCACATGCAAGCGAACCAACATAAGGAAGACCAGCAATCTCGCCATGAACAACTTCGACACCCAAAGTGTCAGAAATCTTGGCCATAATCTCAGGCGTCAACCTGGGGTCAACCACTGCGCCCTTGTCGTTAGCCAAAACCATGTTGCCGTATGCTGTCCTTTTTGTGTCCATAACAGCCACATTAAGGTCCATCTTAGCTGCGTTTATTGCGTCTATTTCGTCATCTGTAGCAGCTGATGGCAAAAGAACACCATTAGAATTTGAGCATGTCATGGCACCGTTTACCAGCGATTTGCCGATAGTAGTTGCAACGACCTTCACCTTCAACCACTCCTCAATCTTCTGCCTCTTAGATTCAGGCACCTGTGGAGGAACAATTGCGATTTTGTCGTTGACAAGTGAATAAATTCCTATGCTTGCGTTACCAAAGACATCAAAAAGATAAAGCGCCAAAAAATGCTAGTCTCCTTCAGCGAGAAGGACAGTCACAACTCCTTCCTTGTCCTTGACCACACGCACACGAATCTTGCGTGGAGGCTTCTCGATACCGCGACTCCAAAGCTTCTCGTTGACCTCGTTATCGATAACTAGCTTCTCTGGTTCCTCTTCTTCCTCAACAGTGTCTAATTGGACTTTCATGTGTTTAAGAACAAAACTTCTGACAACCCGTGCAGCCTTAGGAGCACGCTTCTTTCTGGGCGCAGTCCAAACCTTCCTCAAAGGAATAGTGTAGAATCGTTCCTCAACAATATCCTCTTCCTCGATAGCCTGCTCCTTTCTAGATGCACGCTCTTTTGCCTCAACAAAAGGCTCTTCTTCAGCATCCAAGTCCACGTCAAGGTCTTCTTCGCCTTCCATTTCCATCTCTTCGCTTTCTTCTTCAGGAACCTCAGACTCAGCCTCTTCTTGCAGTTCTTCAGTTTCCACTAGTTCTTCTTTTTCTTCTTCAACTTCACTAACATCATCAACAGGTTTTTCCATATGATTGTCCCTCAAGCCTTAATCTTACTCTGTCGCCAGCGTCTCCGCTTGGGATTCGATCTCACTTTACCGCCAGTCTTCGCTATAACCCACGAAGGAACAGGTTTCTTCTGTTTACCAGCCTTTGCAAGCCTAAGCTTCTTGGCGGTTGGTTTATTTCTTGCCGTCTTTTATACTCTCCTAATCTTGTAATCTCGTTTGCCTGACTGAAGCCTCACAAGAAGCTCCTTCAGCTGCTCATCAGTAATGGGAAGATTAATTCTCCCTGCCTGAGCCAACTGAATCAACTGCAGTTCAAGCTGTTGAGTGAACTCTGGTTTCACCATATTCAGGTTTGTAAGGCGACTCCTAGCTTCAGGAGTGAGTATTCTGCGAAGCAAAGCTTGTTTTTGACCCTCAAGTTGCTGCTGAACTTGAGCTTGTTTCTGCTCGTCCACCATTCTCTGCTGCAACTCAAGCATTCTTCTTTTTCTAAGGTTTTCAAGCTCTTCTTCGCTCACTCTTTTTACACCGTTTAATATTTTGCCAATTCAGGCTGAACTTTTTCCATTTCCTTCTTAAGTTCTGTAGATAACCTGTCTAGCATCTGTCTTCCAGTGCTTGTTACTACGCGTCCTTCAGTTTTTTGGGGTCTAACAAGACCTGCTTTTTGAAGTTGCTGAACAGCAGTTCGGACAATGGATCCACTTCCTTTGCTGGCATGCTCGGGTTTTGCTCCTCCATCTAATCTTCCGCCGTATTCTTGGCGAAGTAATTCAATGCCTATTGGTCCTTTCACGTAGATTTTGCGTAGAATAGAGGCACAACGTACAAACCACCAATCAGGGTCACTGGGTGGTCTCTGGGCGTAAACGCCAGTTTTGACGAATTGGCTCCATTCTGGCGGAGTTATTACATCCACCTCATCTTTCAGATGCTTAGCTAGCCCTTCGATCAGAACTGATGCAGGAATATCGTAAGGTGTTGGCAAGGCTTCATCTTTCCTAATTTTCCTTTCAGTAAGGGAAAAGGCTTGTCTTATATTAGTTTCGTGGTTGACAAGCAAATGTCATGTAACTTGATGTAGTTTTTATTGTTTTTTCTTGCGTTTGAACAAAAGAAATGTGTGTCCACGAACCTCTACAAGCTCGGCTTCTGTCTGTTCCGCAACTTTTGCTGCAATCTCTTTTGCTTCAGTTTCTTGCAGTGCGGTTTTGAGGATTTTTGCTTTAATCATCTCTCTTGCATCAAGCTGTTTTGCAACTTCAATTATCAGATGCGTGGTTACGCCTTCTTTTCCAACATGCACTGTTGGTCTTTCAGTGCGAAGTTCACTTTTTACTCTGCGCTTCATTTTTGGGGTTAACATTGTTTTTCTCTGCCTTTGAGTGGAATACGGGAGTAACCGCCACAATTTAAGCATGTAACTACTATGTGCGGTTCCCTTCTTTGCTGTATTCTGACACGACAGTTTACTCCCGGCAAGATAAAGCTTTTACATTTTCTGCAAACAAGCCGCCTATACTCTTTTGGCAGCCTCAGTCGGGCTCTCATGGCTATTCTGCGGGCAATCTGCACGTAACGTTGTGCCTGTTCTGGGTTTTTATGAACTACTTCTATTGCTAGCTGAAAAAGGGTTTGAACACGCTTATGGGCAATCTGTTTTGTGGAGGTCATCGTAAAGTACCATTCTACTGTTTAGTGCATAAAGTTTTGTGAACCACTACATGAAAATATATGTTAGGATTGCTGCAGCCATTGAAACTGCTGTTGCTGGGAGAAGATACTTAAAGCTGCTGTTTATTGAGGACTTGAAATACTGTGCAGTGAAGACTAGGCATAGGTGTGTTGGGGCAACCATATATCCCAGATATGATTGGATGTAGAGTAGGCTGGCAATTTTTGGAACAAAAGCTACGGTTTCTGCAAGAATAGGCACGCTCAAGGCAATGGCTCCTGAAGTTGAGCCGATAAGAAACGCCACAACCGCGGGGACAATAGAGACCAGCAGCATTTGGTCCATGTTTGTGTTTGCTAATGCAGTTCCTAAGATTTCAGAGGCTCCAGAGGCTACTGTAACGTTTTTTAGAAGCATTGCACCGAAGGCTGCCAAAGTAACTTCCCAGACCGCCTTGTTTTTCAGAGTTTTCTTGAGCACCTCAGCGCTTGTTCTTGTAATAACGAGAATAGCAGTTACTCCGATGAAAGTAGCTATTGCGATGTCAATTCCTAGTGCTGCATTCAAAACAACCGTGACAATGATAGGAAAAAATGAAAGTATAAGCAATTTGAGGTTGGCTTTTTTGTTCACTTCTGTTTTGTTGTCTGTTTTTTGCGGTTTTGTGTTTCTTAACCCGATAAAGTAGCCAACTGCAATCATGACGATTACAACAAAGATTTGCCTGACTATCAGCGAGTCGATGCTTGTTTGGGTCAATGCTGCAGTTAGGATGATGAACTGTGTCACAGGATAGACGGGTATGATGACGTGCCTGAACCAGATGTTTACGAAAGACTTCTTTGCGTCACTAAGTCCAAGTTTGTCTGCTTCGGTGTCTACCATGGGCGCAGACATTAGAGCTCCGCCTGCAACAGGCATCAATCCGATAGCTGCAGGAAGCACGCTGACTATGATTTTGGAGTTTTTGACAAAACCGCCCAGACTTTGAGTTAAATCGTCAACAAGTCCAGTGTCCTTGTAGAGAACACTCATCAGGATAATGAAGAAGCTGGCAAAAACCAGCGTCAAAGTAGTCGAGTCCGTGCATGTTTGAAGTAAAACCGTTCCAGTATCCCAAATGCCCAAGGACAAGAGTCCCATAAGAAATGCAGAGACAGTTAATGAGATGCCCAAGCCTACTTTGCGGTAAAGCAGCACAAGAAAAACGATAATTGAAATAACGAAAACAAGCAGGGGATTAAGGAAACTCAGAACAAAAACCATCCATCAGCATGAAACACGATACCTAATCGTGCCGACTACAAAAACTTAATCCCAAAAGCCTTCAGGCACTCAGATACGGCTTCATGTTACTATAACAATGTCAGGATGCGGGAATAAACTGAACACTTGGCTGCTCTAGCTCTCGGATGCATCCGGGGTCTGGAGCAAGAAAATCTTTGTAGTATCCGTAAGCTCTGGCTCTGCATCCTCCACATACAAGATTGTACTGGCAACTGCCGCATCTGCCTTTCAGTTTACTGCGGTCTCTTAGGGCAGTTAATACAGGTGAGCTGTGCCAGATTTCGTTAAGACTCTGCTTTTTCAGGTCGCCTACAACAATGGGCAAAAAGACACATGGCGTTACTAGTCCGTTTGGCTGAACTGCACAATAGATTCTTCCTGCGCCACAGCCGCCTATGAAGTCTGATAAACCTTTTATTTTTCCTCCAAGGTCAGCCGCATAGAAGTGTGTCGGCGCAAATACTTCTTTGTTTGTTTCAGAAGATTTTGTTAAACATACCCGTGCCAGCTGGGGAGCAGTACATAGAGTTTCGATTTCTCCAGTTACCAGCTCGTTATATATGCTTTCGAGTAGCTGTTCCCGTTCTGTTGGAGTTAAGTCGATTCCTGTTATTTCTTGACCTCTTCCTGTTGGAATGAAATTGAAGACAATAACACGTTTTGCCTTGATCTTTTTCGCCAATTCGATAATTTTAGGAATCTCGTGCAGGTTGTGCTTGGTTGCAGTCACTGCCACACATGCAGTTATGCCTTCATCTACAAGATTTCTGATTCCAGCCAACGTTTTTTCGAAACAGCCAGGAACACCCCTAAATGACTCATGAGTTTGCGCGTTAGCGCCATCCAGACTCACATCGACGTAGTCCACTCCACATTCCTTCAGCTTCTTTGCAACAGAACTAGAAATCATTGTGCCGTTGCTTGCCATAGACACATACAATCCCTTCTTAGCCGCATAAGCTGCAACATCAAAAAAGTCCCTGCTCATGAGGGGCTCGCCCCCAGAAAATGCCACACTGACCACTCTTTCTTGGTCAAGCTGATCAACAACCTGCATTCGTTGAGCTGTCGAGAGCTCCCCAAAGGCGGCTTTTTTGGGCGTTTTGGTAACAATGCTTGCAGTTAAGATTACAGGCGTTGGTGTAGTTCCATACTACAAGAAAGGGTGCGCCTACTGTTTGTGGTTTGGATATTCCAAAAGTTGCGGCACCTGTTAGAACGTTTGTGATTCCCCGTCTGATGTATGGGTCGCTAAGTCCCTCTTTTAGCTGTTCTTTGGTGACTCCAAATGCTTTTGTGCTGTTGTCAAATGTGTATCGTACAAATTTTGAGATAAACTTGGCTTTTATGCAGCGGCGCCGTTTATCTCCTGTTCCAGAGTAGTCGTCAAGGGCTACTTCGATGTGGCTTTTGCCGCAGTTAGAGCAGGTTTTGCTGGACGAACCAATTATTTTTCGAACAGCAGGATTGTTTAATAGTGCTAAAAAGGTGTACACGCTATATCCCATACGTGTTCACTTCCTTAGGAGTAGAAGCACATCATCGCTGATGCACCATTTAAACGATGTTTTTGCATTAGATAAAAGTTTCCACAGATTTGTGAGAAAAAGAATCAGATAAATACAAAAATCGAGATTGTTTCTATTACGAATCATATTATGTGGACTAAAAGTGAAAAAACAGTTTTGGTAGCAAAAATAGAAACTCATAAGTTCTCTGAATAGAAAATATGTACAGTGTTTGTTGTGCAAACTCGAAAATTAGCTTACACTCTGCTGTTGATGCTTATTTGCTCAGTAATAGTTATTGTTCCGCCAAAAACAGAAGCACAAACAGACTACTCCATAAAAATCCAAGGATACACATGGGACAAATCAACAATCAGCGTCTGTGTAATTCCCCAAGAGAATATGTCATGGTGGAAACCCGCCTACCTTGATGCAGCCCTGCACGGAATAGTGCAATGGAATAACGCAATTCAGGAGTTCGCATCAAACAACACTGACTATTCTTACTTGTCAAGTGTCCAGTTTGTTCCCTCGGTAATGTATGAGAATGCTTCAGGCTTTGACGTTTACATGGGATGGATAGCACAATGCAGCAGCGAATCAACAATAGGCAGAACCCAAGCAGCAATTGAATACCCCTGTACTGCAAAAAATGCCACAGTTTGCCTCACAGCAAAAGCTCCAAGCGGACACGTCATGACAGAAACCGACATGCAAAACATTGTCGTACATGAGCTAGGGCACACTCTTGGCTTGTCGCACTGCAATTACACCAGCGACGTTATGTATCCCTCCGTATACTACACGGAAACCGTGAAACCACTGTCGTCGCTTAACCTTTATGCTGTTTCACAAGTCTTTGGATGGCTAAAAACACAGGACACCCAGTCAATAACATGTCCCACAGGTTCTGTAGTAACACTGCCACAAAACATGAGCTACAGCCAGTTCCAGATAGCAACAGCTAATCTTCCTGACAGTCCCATGAACATTGTCGAATACTTTTTGCAGCCAGAAAAACTGGTAACAATCGCATTCGCTCTGGTACTGATAGTCACATCTGCACTGCTGTTTAGAAAAAAGAAGAAACCTGACAAATCAGAATAGCACCTTAAGCTTTTTATCACAACACAGCAGACCAACAGTGGGAACCAAACCTTGTTTACATTCATACTGGCAGAAGCTGCACTTGAAACAGTTCCAGAAAAACTATGGAAACATGCCTCTGTCAGGCGGCACGCGAAACGGCAAAACAAGAGTCCCAGCCAGCTTCTTTTGGACAGGTCATTACATCACAGAGCCATGACCCGACTAGAAAACAATCTGAAAAGAGGACGACCAGACATAACCCATTTTGTGCTACTAGAAGCCTTGGGCTCACCACTCAACAAGGAAGATCTTCTACGGGTTTATGTTCACACAAACCAAGACTACGTCATAACAGTCAATTCGTCGGCTAGGTTGCCCAGAAATTATAGCCGCTTTGTAGGGCTGATGGAGCAGCTGTTTGAGCAAGGAAGGGTTCCAGCAGAAGGAGAAGCCCTTCTCACGATAGAAAAGAAAACACTAAAACAGCTACTCTTGGAAACAAAACCTGATCATATTCTAGCATTTAGCACAGAAGGCAAACCAGAAACAATTCAGGACGCAGTCTTTAGCCTTAAGCCAAAACAGAATCCCGCAGTCATTGTTGGCGGCTTTGCCCATGGGCACTTCAAAGAAACAACGACCAAAATAGTTGATGAGTTTGTTTGCGCAGACTTTGAAATGCTTGAAGCCTGGACAATAACTTCCAGAATAATCTATGAGTATGAGCGGGTTTTGTCGTTGCCTACCAAGAGGCTAAAAAAACAATAACAAAAAAAATTATAACAGAAAAAGGAAAAAAAAGAAATTCTGGTTTATCTTCTGCAGCCGCCAAATCCACCGAATCCGCCGAACTCACTGTTATAGCCGCTGTAGGAATAGCCGTTTTCTCCGAAACAGTATGTACCTTCTTCGTCTAGTTCTGCCCAGTGTTCTTCCATGTATTGTCTCATCTCTTGCCACCAGCCATCAGTTTGGGTTTCACCAAAGCGCTGTTCCATATGTTCTTTTGCTTCCTGCCACCAGCCGTTGTCTTCATGGTCTGCCCAGTGCTGCTCCATGTATTGTCTCATTTCCTGCCACTCATCTTCACTTAGTGGTGTATCCACGTTAGGAGCTGTGCTTGTGGCGTCGGTGTAGTAATTGTATCCATGCTGAGCCAGTACAAATGTTGCAGGAGCTGCAACTGCAATCAGCACCAAAGTGCTAACCAAGGCCAATGTTTTAGTTTTCATTTCTCATTTCACCTCCGACACTTTTTCGCTAAAAAACACTAGGGAGGGAAATCCATTAAGGGTTGTCAGTGCAACCGTTTCCAACCGTTTCATTCACTTTTTTGGCTTTTTTCTGAAAGAAACACCTTGTAGGTCTTGCCTACACGCTCTCTTTGTATAATATTCAGTTTATCCAAGTTAGTCAGAATCCTTGAGAGCTTGGCTTTGCTCCACTCCAACCTGAACCTAAGACTATCCTGAGTGATTTCTCCTGCTCGTCGTATCTCATCAACAACCAGCTTTTCGTCCTCAGACAATGCACGCTTGATAATTTCCAGCTCATCAACTTTAGCTACAGGCGCTGGAGCTGGGGCTTCAGTTTTAGCTGCGGGTTTTAGCCATAACGAAACAATCACTCCTACCATCAACGCCACCACTAGCGAGAGCAGTATCGGAACGGTGTAGTCCTGCTGATAGTTGTTCATCATGTTTCCCATTCCGCTAAGCGAATTGTATTCTGGAGCAAGAAGCGCAGAGGTTGCCAGAAAAAGCACAAGAAAGATGATTGCAACTGCAAGAACGATCAGAATAATTTTTGTTGTGGAGTCCAAGTTTTTGAGGTTGCTCATTTTGTCGCCTTCGTTTGCAGTTCATATTTTGGTTGTTGTTTAATATACTTAAGAGTTAAGATTTTAGCCAGCACTGGGACCTAGGCGGTTATTAGCCAAGTTCCGATAAACATCAAAATTACTGCCGAAAGCTTGAGCAAAATGATGCCCTTGGTTGTGTCTTCTTTTAGGATGTTTGGCAAAAACAAACTCAGCATCAGCATGTAGACAAACACAAAGAATGTCTGAAGTCCAGAAAGTGCAGAAACTAAGGAGACGTAACCTAACGATATGGCTATCAGCGAAAAGAGTGTGCCCAGAATGTATGTGCTTTCTCCTAGCAAAGAGACTGCAAATGTTCTTTTTCCAAGAAGCGGAAGTGTGTCAAGAAATTCTTTTCTGGGCTTGGGAAAAGCCATCATCAACATGACTCCCAAAAAGGAGCCTATCATCATCCAGAAAAACATTGACCAGTAGTCAAGGTAGCCGAGAAGAATTTTGTTCAGAATATTGTAAACAGCAAAAATGACGCTGAAGGGAATCATCAGTTTGAGTGCAGCTGAGAATGAGCCTCCGTCTTCGGATTTTCTGTAAGAAATAAGCAATGAAGTTAGAACAATAAGGGCTATGCCGAAATATTTCTGGGCGCTCAGAATTTCGTCAAGAAATATGACTGACATGAAAACGACGAATATGGGAATGAATTGGAATAGCGGAGTAATCCGTGAAATTTCCTCTACCATGAGGGCTTTGGTGTAGAACCAGAATGCAACAACTGGCAGAACTCCAAAAATCATTGCAAGTAGGGCGTACGGGAACATGAAGCTGACAGAAGTTGTAAGGTATACTGCTGCTGCAAAAATCAGGTCTATAGAATTCAGGTAAACGGCTATGGAATAGTAGCTTTGAAATTTTTTGGTCATCAGAAACTTGTTGATTACATTGTTTAATCCCCAGAAGGCGGGAGCCAGCAGCGCAAACCAGAACCAGTCCATCGTTTCACCAAACAGAATCAGTAAACACTCAAACTGGCAAATAACCTTTCAGACGACATCGCTTTTCACAAAGAATATGAAGAACAAACCCAGTTCATAGGTTGGGGACTAACAATTACTGCACCTAAACTAGAACACAAAGAAGACAAGCACAAACGAGATGTAAAGTATTGTCCGGTATGTGGTTCAACAAACATTCATTGGGCATCTGGGTTTCCCCAGTTCTGGTCGCTGTGGGAATGCAAAGAATGCGGTTACCGTGGTGCACTGGTTCTTGAGGATGGAACACTTGGAGCAAAGCTCAGAAAAGAGTGGAAAAAATCCCAAAAACAAGTCTAAAGGGTTCGTCCAGTTTTTAGAATTCGAAGAGCTCGTATTGGCTGGCTTGCTGTAGAATGTTTTCGAATTGCTGTTTAGGATCTTCTTGTGTGTAGTTTTGTGTGTAGGTTTTTACTATTTTTTTAAGCCAGTTCATCTGCATCTTCAAGCCCTCAACAAACTATCGTATATCACGAGTTAATATAATGCTTATTTTGGTCTGCGAAGTATATCGAAAAATGGAATATATCCAAATCCGACTTCAAAACGAACATTCATTTTAGGGGTATAGTATGCTGTATTCTATTATTCCAACTGTCAAAGAAATCAGTGTCCCAGCAACGGTCTGATAGAATGTATGGTTTTGTAGTTTTATTCTGGACCAGCACAACAATGTTAGAATCAAAGATAATGGCAGAACGTTTATGCCAAACACGAAAATGAGTGCAACGATGGGTCCAGCTACTCCGGCGCAGTGTGTGCTGATTTTCCAGAAGAAATTAACAGCTAGCAGAATTGATGTGACAACAGTGTAGCCTAGAGCAAGCAAAAACAGTATTTTTGTTTCTGTCACAAAGAAGAGTATCAATGCAGTTGCGTAGCTGGCAAGAGCTACAAGGTAGAATGGGGTTCTCGCTTTTCTTTCTGAGACGTAAAGGTCGATGACATTTTTTTTGTAATAGTAGACTACGGGCAAGAATGGAAAGAATGCAAACAACAAAAAGGATAGCAGAATGCTCAGGGGCGCAGAGAGTGTGCCAAGTCCGATAGGTGACCACAACGAGAAGGCAATGGTTGCCCCTATGGCTATGGTTGGGGGAGAAACAAATGTTGAAACAAGGTCTGCTATTTTGTGGCCAACATCTGTCTGCGAAGAGTGTTTGTTGTGGTTTGTCATGCTGTAGCTTACACTTGTAAGCTGATTATTAAGTGTATAATAAATCGCCACGACTATGCTCGGGCTCGCAAAAGTCTTATATGAACTTGAGGGTATCAGGCAGTCATGGACGAAAAAGATGAGTTGATTCTGCAGGCGCTAGAGAAGAATGCAAAGTTGTCTAGTAGAAACATTGCTGAAAAGATTGGGTTGCCGATTTCTACGGTTCACAGACGAATACGAAAGCTTGAGCAAGATGGCGTCATCAAAAGTTTTCGTGCGATAATTGATTATGAAAAAACAAGCAGACCAATCGCCGCGTACCTTTTCATCAATGTTGCTGAAACAAGCCCAAACAACGGCTACATTCCCAAAGAAAAGCTTGTCAAAAAACTGCTAAGCAACAAAGAAATTCAGGAGCTAGCTGACGTTCAGGGAGCCAATTTTGACATAATACTCAAGGCACGGTTCACCAGCCTTAAGGTGCTGTCCGCGTTTATTGAAAAACTCAGGCAAGTAGAAGGAATAGAAGAACTATTTTCCACAATCATAACTGAAGAAATCTACAGCATCTAACTATTTGCCCATAAACGACAAAATTTCGGCATTTTCTTTTGTCATATGAGATTTTTGTCTCATTTTTTGGGAGCAACGTACATATCATCTGACTCTCTACTTCCATATTGAGCAACAATGAAAATACGCGTCATATACCTCTGGTTAGTTGCAGTTTTCGCATATGCAATGGCAGTCTTCATGGCAATCCTACAACAGTCACTAGGAGCAATCGCTTTGACAGCTTTTTACACTGCCGTGCTGGTGTCTACAAAATGGGCTGTCCATGAACCCAACGTGTAGCTTATTTGAGCCAGTCTGCAAGAGTCACTTCGTTTGTATTGCCCGATTTTTCTAGAGTTACAATTCCTCGTTCAGCAAAACGTGCAAGCACACGATGCGTTTTCAGCCTGCTTAGTCCAGCTTCATCTCGGATATATTTTTGAAGATATGTTCCGCCATGATTTTTGAGAACTGTCAGGACTTTGCGTTCATCATCGTTTAGTGTTTTTAGGACAGACTCATATGACGACATAGACACGTCCTGGCTTGATTGAGCAGTGGTTACTTGTGGAGGTTGTGGTCGTGGCATGTTTCTTATTTCTGGGAACAGATAGAAGTAGGCTAGACCTCCGATTCCCAGAATCAATAGTCCAACCAAAATTATGAGTAGGATTCCGTATGTTGCCATGAAGGGGTCTGATGTTTGGTAGCTTCCGCTCATCCAGTCTCCCATGCAACTCCACATGTTGTCTACCCAACCAGTCTCGTTTGAGGTTGGAATTGGAGGCGTAAGAACAAATCCTACGATTATGAGAGCTATGAGTAGGAAGGCGGACAGGAAAACCATGATTAAGAAAAAGGATATTTTCTTCAATTTTACCAGCTGATATTAAGTTCATGACCACATTTAAAGGTACATAAATTTCTGTTTGACTGCCCTAAAAAGTGAGAACATGTAGAAAATTGTTTCAGAAACCGTTTCAGGATTGTTTCAGTCAACCTTCATAAGATGTCCTATCCCAATGAAGTGTTGAAGGTGATTTAAATTGTGTATGTCATGTGGTTGGGGACTTTTCCCATTCCTTGCACTTTCTTCGTGTAATGCAGCTCACACGCACACCCATTCTCATGTTGAGCCTTCCCGCAGTGCTATTGAGATAATCAAGGAAAGATATGCAAAAGGCGAGATAGACAAGGAAACATATTTAGAAATGAGAAAAGACCTAGAACAATAAGAAAACAAATCAGGATGCCCTTTTTTATGCATCTCTTTTTATTGCTATTTTTTTCCAAGTTTTTAGGCGGTCAGTTTGTTGAAAGACGGCAAGAACATGTTTGAATGCTGTTTTGTGTCTGGAAAGTGTGTTTCAAACCGTTTCAAAAACTGTTTCAGTTTTGTTTCACCGAACCTACATAAGACTCTCATAACAGTGTTATAGATGGTGATGAAACGATGAAAACAAAAATAATACTCGCATTAGTAACAGTTGCCGCCCTAGGGGTGTTGGCAACAGGAATAGTATTCGCCCATAACACTCCAATCCCAACAACACCATACCATGACCAGTATGCACCAGACCAAGACTACTACTACGGTTGGGGATGCTACGGATACAATCAACCATATTACCAGTACCCACCAGCAAACCAATCTGGCACAGCACAGCAGCCACAAGTTCCAGCAACTCCAGTGCAGCCAGATCAGCCAAGCCAAGGATACTACTATCCACCACAATACCCTAACGAAGGCTACTACACTCCAAGAGGCTATGGACGAGGATGCTGGGGCTGGTAAAAATGCCCCACATTTTTTTATCGCTTTGGGAGGTTAAATGATTTGATGTGGTTTGGTTGGGGCTGGGGCTTCATGCTGTTTGCGCCAATATGTTTAATCTTAATAGCAATCGGAATCTACTACGCATTTACATCAGGTCATAGAAACAGCTACTCCTGTCATACACACACTCCGCAGACACAGCCCACCAGCAGCGGAAGAGCACTAGACATACTAAAAGAACGATACGCAAAAGGCGAAATCACAAGAGAACAATACCAACAAATGAAAAACGAACTAACATAACAACCTCTTTTTTTCTAATTTTTTTGGACGTGAACCCATGATATGCATCTACTGCAAAACACCAAACAACCTAAAACAGGTAGCAAACTTTCTATGCACTGCAAACTCTGCCAAAAACAAAAACGGTGACAGCTCATGGGCTACAGTCCAATCCGAAGACGACTGCTGGGCAATAGAAACAAACTGCAACAAAGACAGTGCCGCAATGATATACAAAATCAGCACCAACATAATATGCATCGAAACAGACGACAATTGCGCACCAAAAGTAATAGAACCTCTTATGAAAAAATACGGCTTCGACAACATAAAATGGCTCATAACAAAATAATTATTTCCCGTCCTATTTGGAGCCCAATAGCAGTTCATTGTTGAAAAAAGTTTTTCATTCTGAAAAAAACGTATTATTGTGTTACTATTTCCCGTAAGGTTATTTCTTTTTCCCAATTATGAAGTGATGTCCCTTCTGGGTGGGTGTCTTGGATTAAGATTATTGTTCCTTTGAGGTTTTTGTTTATGTTGTCTTCGAGAATAAACCATGCACTAGTGAAAATACTAGTTTCTTGCTCAGCAGTTTCTCCAAAGTATGTTCCAAAATTAACTGTTAGGAACTTGGTGTTTTGAGAAATTTCCTCAATAAACTCTTCGTCTACTGAATTGTTCAGGACATTGTTTGCTTTGTATATTAGGTTCTCCATGTAAAGAACAAAATTATCATTTGTGTTGCCTTCATCGGTAACATGATACAACAGCTCTGCCTCGCCATTATCTGACAACGTAAAATAATACCCATAAAAACCCATGCCCCAACTTTCTATGGGTTCAGAAGGTCTCACTTCTTCAATAAAATTTTCAACATCATCAATCCATGAAATATCCCGCTCTTTTTCTGATAAACTAAATCCAAAAAAGGCAACAAAAACAGTTCCAAATAACAGCACAGCAATAACCAAAACAACAAACCCCGTCTTTTTCTGAATTGAAAATGAGTGAAATTTCTTCAAACCAAATCTCCCTGCAAAATGATAACTGTTTTTCACATAAAAAACTGTTTTTACATTTTAATTGTTGTTTAAATTTTAATTTCTAGGTTTTTGAGACATAAGTCTGTTTTTATCGGGGAAAACAAATTATTTCCTGTTTCTCACTCTCACTATAAGCAAAACTGCAAATATTATGCTAAGTGCAGCTATTACGCTGTATGTTATCCAGTCTGTTGATTGGGTTGTAGTTGCTGGGGTTGATAGTTGTTCGTTCAGGTTTACTGTTACTTTGTGTGCGCTGTGGTGATACGAGAATGTTAGAAGCCATGAATCTCCAATCGATTCTACATCATATGGCAGAGGCTCGTCATCAAGCAACACTTGGAGAGCAAAAACATCTGGGATAATCGCCTTTGGAACGTAAACTGAAACCTCTCCTGAGGTGCCTGAAGGACCGCTGACACTGAATGATAGCTGTTTACTTGTGGAGTTGAAGGCAAATGCTGAAATCGTTGAGTTGGATGTTACTGAGATGATGTTTTCTTCTCCTGAGGGTGTTACTGAAAAACTGATTTCTTCACTGCTTCGGCTGTAGTCGGAGTTTCCTGTGAATTCAGCTTTTAATTGGTAGTTTCCAGTGACAAAGAGCATCCAAACCGCTAGGAAATTTCCGTTGCTGTTAGTGTTTACGAGAGTAAGCTTATTCCATGAAATTCCTCCATCGACACTGTAAAAAAGCAAAACTGGAACATCAGCTAAACTGTTTCCATCATAGGTTAAGCTTTCATCTACTTCTACCCTAAAATTAGAAAGCGTCGTCGAACTTTGACAAAAAACATCAAGCTCAGGTTTCGGAAGACTAGAAACAGGCTCAGACGGCGAGACACTTGTTGGTGTGCCTGAACCCTCAACAGCAGTCAGTGAATATTCTGCCTGTCCACTAGAGGTTACAACTACTACATGCATGGGGTCTCCTGCACTAAAGCTGTATGCACTAAGGGCTGAGCCAAAACCGTCCAGCACTATTTCTGTGTCTGTCCAGCTTACCAGATAGACGCCTATTAGGCACCATGCAGTTTTTGGAGAATCTCTTACTCCTGCCATCCAGCCGTTCCATCCATCGTTGTATATGCGCAGTATCGGAGTATCGCCTCCACCTACTGTGTTCACGGAACCGTCGTCAAGGTCCATGAGCTGAGGCTGGACATCACCAAAACCCGTGCCCTAAATAACAATGGTCTGCATCTGATCCGTAGAAATCGGAGTAACCGAAGAAATCACAGGAACCACATCACCACTGCCGATCTGTAAGCGAACCGTCAACAACAGTAGAAAATGCTGTTAGTTTGCCAGACACTTTAACCATGACACGTATCTGGTCTCCAGCCTCAAGGTTCCACAGACCTGTTCCTCTTTCACTTAGTGCTTTTCCGAACCCACCCAACACTATTTCGGTGTCAGACCAACTCACCAAAATAACGCCAATCGCATTACTCTCCGTTGAATCCTGAAAACCCGCAGTCCAGCCACCCTCCACTGCATTGTTACGAATCTGCAAACAAGGCGAAAAACCATCATCTACAGTGTTTACAGAGCCATCACCAAGACTTGAGGTCTGAGGCAAAGTGGCACCAAAGCCGCTCCCCGAAATGGTTATAGTCTGCAATCTATTCGTCGAAATCGGACTAACCGACAAAATGACAGGACCTGAACTGTCCTGAGCCAAAGCAAACTGCGAAAACACACTGAAAACCAATACAAAGGAGAAACACAAAATAAGAAACCTCTCAAAAGCACCACCCTTCCTCATCAAAGACCCCACAAAAACTAGCCTTTTCTAGCTGAATAAGCATTTTTGTCAAGAAACATTGACCAAAAATCGCCCAGCCATAGTCAAGAAACTTTGACCTTGCAATCATAGTAGCATCCTAATAGGCTCCTAATAGAAATAGAATGTTGAAAACAACATTTTACATGATAAAAAACTAAACAGTCAAAGGCTATGTTATTTAGAATTCAAAAATAAAGAGGTATGAATGAAAGCGAGTGTTTTCGAAATGCGCTCAGTCTTCCAGTATCTTAGTTTCTAATGACTGAGACATCATAATTGGATAGTTACCACAAACACCACATTTCATGTTATGTGCCGAAACAAAGTTGTCACCTAAAAGATACTTGCCATTATGCTGAATTTTTTGTCAGTTTGCATAACCTAATACATAGTAATGCACGCGCAACATTTTTTCTTTATGAACTTTTAAGAAACCTTGCGAAAAAACGTCTTCTACGAACGTAAATCTTTATTACTATTATTGATGAACACTTACTATTTTAAACACTTAAACCCCTAATACACTATCCTTATAAGCTAGTAATCCCATAGTGGTATATAGGAATAAGCAATAATACGGTGAATGAAAATGACACAAAAAATAACGCTAGAAGGCATCCTAAGACAATTTGCTTATTGGAAAAATACTTAGCCTTTGGGGCTTGCAAAAAATATAAACAATAAAAACGGGCGCGGTTGATAATTGACGTGGGTCGAATCAGGGTAGCGCCCCCTGGTGAACTGGAGATGAATCTCAGGTTCAAGACAATTGAAAGATTTGGCGGGAAAAGGGGGGATAGAGAAGCATGAAAAGTAAAATGTTTATGGATAAAAATGTGTTTGCGTTAGATGAGAAAATCGGCGAAGTGAAGGAAATTGAAATAGATCCTGAAGATTGGAAAGTAAATCATCTTGAGATTCAGTTGACAAAAGAAGCAGCCAATGACATACTTGGAGCAAAAATAGCAATTCACAATATGTTGGCCATTTCAGCTCTAGAGAAAGGAGTTGCACGGTGGACAGACGCGGGGCTACACCTAAGAGTATCAAAAGATCAACTTCACATGTACCTAAGACCAGTAGTTGAAACTTAAGTGATGAGTTTCTATGAATACGTGGTTGGTAATTGCTATTGTTATTGTGGTACTTTGGGCGCTTGTGTTCTTTGCCTTGCCAGGCAATAGGTTAGTTGATACATATACTGCTCGTTATTGCCGTAATATTAGTAGCCGTTTGGCTGTTTACCGGCAAAAGCTATGGAAATAACCCACACTCTTTTTTGTTAACATTTAGTCCAAACCAGATAAGAATAAATCAGTAGAAACAGACTGTAACTTAGGAGATATAAAGAGTATGACGGTTGTAAAAATTGTTGAATTAATAGGCAGCTCACCAAAGGGTTGGGAAGACGCAACAAAGAATGCATTAGTAGAAGCGACAAAGACAATCAAGAATATCAAGTCAGTTTACGTGAAGCGATGCACTGCCAAGATAGAAAACAACAAAATAGTTGAATACAGAGCTGTGGTCAAAATCGCTTTCGTTGTAGAACGAAAAATTAGCTGATTTTGTTGGTGCTCTTTTCTGCTTTTCCACTTTTTTTGCAACTAACTGCTTGATGCATTTTATAAGCAGGCAACACTGTTTGTCGGTCATAGTTTTCAGTTAGAAATGATTCATTATAAAATTCCTAACAGCTCTATGGCTAGCCAGAAGTTCGATAACCTTTTTTGTAGCTTTAGTTATTTGCACATCAAAAAATCGTGTTATAACCAACGAACACACAAACACGAACATACCTAAAACAAACATCCCAATAGCATCTATTAACCCAACATACCATACGAAAAGAAATGTGATTACCGCTCCTAACGCTCCCATGAGTAATGATCTTATGATGAAATAAAGTCTCTGCAACCATGTAGAAAACAATAGAACCTTTATCACTGCTCTTTTTTCGATCTCACTTTCAGCTCCGCTGCTGTGTTTTTTAACAGTTTCTATCTGGTGCAACACCCTTTTTGCATAATGAATGTCTGATAAACTCAACATCATTTTTGCGTAACTAATTTGTGACAAATCTTTGGAACTTGCACTTTCAAGCTCTAACAAAATCCTTTGTGCAATTTTCTCTATTTCAGCATCTACTCTTTCTATTTTAGCATCTTTACTTTCCATTTATCATACCCGGATATTCTAGTATTTTAGTCTGCAAATCGGTTAATATACATAGTACCTGATCTGTAGTTAGAAAAAGGAGTTGCACGGTGGACAGACGCGGGGCTACACCTAAGAGTATCAAAAGATCAATTTCGCATATGCCTAAGACCAGTAGATAAGAGTTAGTTGGGGAGTTTCTATGAATACGTGTTGGCAATTGCTATTGTTGTTGTGGTCATTTTGGTTTGGGGTTAAATGAAGTGTATGTACCCCATGTTTATGCCTGCGCATAGTCCGTTCCCACTAAGATCCAGTTCAATTTAGTTGCCCTTGTTTAATGCTAAGAACTACCTATATTGTTAATTTATTTTAAATGAACATTTATTTTAAACACTTAAACCCCTAATACACTATCCTTATAAGCTAGTAATCCCATAGTGGTATATAGGAATAAGCAATAATACGGTGAATGAAAATGACACAAAAAATAACGCTAGAAGGCATCCTAAGACAATTTGCTTATTGGAAAAACATTTAGCCTTTGGGGCTAACAAAAAATAGTAACAATAAAAAATGGTGTGGTCGGTAATCGGAATGGGGCGAATAAGTGTAGTAATACCTGATGAACTGGAAAAGAATCTCAGGTTCAAGACTATTGAGAGATTTGGCGGGAAAAAAGGCGATTTATCACGAGCTGTCGAAGAAGCAATAAAAACATGGGTTAACAAAGAAAAATAGATTTCCCACTAAAAAACAGAAAAAATAACATATTCGAATTTTCTCCAAAATTTAGGACCACACAAACTCTCAGTAGACCTAAAATCTAGGTATCCTGAAAAGTAGGAGGGAAAGAAAATTGAGTTTGAAATCTAAAAATATTCAAATAGAGAAAGTGCCTGAAGCTAGGGATGTAGGAACATGGGCGACGTTCAATGAAAGATTAAATGATTTAGCAGATCAAGGATACCACGTATCATTTACAACGGATACCTACATCATATTAAGCAGAAAGACAGCTTCAATTAGACGAGAAGAATAACCTCAAAAACTTATACATAATGCGGAATACATACGCGTTTTTGTTGGTGGCAGCCCACAAACTCGCTCAAATTTTTTTCGGCAGAGACATCCGCTTATTTTTATCCGGTGGCAACTAACTCACAAAATAACAAGATTAATGCAATGATTCTAAAAGTAATAAATTATGAATCAAGTTCGATAAATGAAAGACCTAACAAAATATGGATGATGATTTAGATAATGTCTACAAAAACATGGAAACCTCATCCACTAGTCACAACAATAGTTGAAATCTTGAAACGAAAAAGCCCTTTAACAGATATAGACCTTTACGAACTGATTAAAGAAGCTCATGACGAAGCAGGATTTGCAGACTTGAACAAAACCGTGATGCGCTTGGAAATACAAGGCATAGTATACGTTTCTACGCGTATAAAAGGAAAGCGAATGATCGAATTGATAAGTGAATAAGAACACCAGCAGACGTATTAAGTCTCTTCTTTTTTGTTCAAAAATTTCTATTCTGGATTTTGAAAAAACATTTTACAATTAATTCTTAAATTATTCTTTAATTATTCCTTTAAACGGTAAATTTTTATAAAATAATTATTTGATACAATTTATACAATCATGTTATTTATATTTAACAATTCCTATTTTATTATGGGGAAATGAATAAATAACTGATAACAATAAAAAAAGATTGAAAGAACCGATACTAACGAAGCTAAACAACAGATTGAACGCGAAACAGGAGACATTTATGATGATAAACAGAGAGGCGAAATGTTAGAATCAGATGGAATTACTGCCGCCGAAAATTCGTTTATGCAAGGTAGAAAGATGAATCAAAAAAAGATTAAAACATCTTCCCATAAAGACACGCTTTCAGTTAATCTCGCAGCCGAGGAATATACTGAAGATTAAATCAATTTGACCATTAATTGTACATCTGTGGATGTAAAAATTGAAATTTACCGTTTTCTGATCCATCACCACATGGTAACTTCTTGATTTTGTTAAAATTTATGGACTCAACGTTTTCAACCAAAATTCCTTTTGCACCACATTTTTTGCATTCATAAAATATGTTCGATTTTGACTTACTCATACAATCACCTCCATGGGTATCTCTTCGCGAAACATTTTGTATTATAACCTATGATAATACTTGCATGTATACTTTTGAACAATTGGCGCTTATTATTGGTAATTTTTTCAATTAAATTCCATAAATAATCCTAAAGGATTTTTTTTATCTTCGCTTGTACGGATAATTAGCCTGATTCTAATTGCTTTGTCAATTTATGCACCTTTTGGAAGCCAAGAATGGTAGTTGTTTTTGGATTCTTCAGGGAAATATTCTTTGGTTTTTTCTTCTTTTTTCTTTATTGGTTTATTACACCATGGGCAGTCCTTGGGTAGTTCTGCACCCATGTCCCACTGAAACTGAGTGAAACTAACTGTGCGTTTACATTTTGGACATTGTTTATTTGGCAAAATTTTATTCCCCCTTTAGATGTTCAATTATGAATTTAGCTAAACTAACTCATTAAACATATTATGGGTTATTAGGTATTTATCCAGTTGCATAAATTATTTCGAGTATAATCTAACTCTAGTCATTTTTCTTCTGTGTATTTTGGACTATTTTGGCGCTTCAACTTAATTATATCCTCTTTCCCATTTTTAGTCTCATCATAAAATCTGTAACAACAAAATCCTTCTTCCGTAATTTCTGTCCTCTTTCTATTAGGTAATCGCGGGCGCATCAAAGACAGTCTTATAATTATATTAAGCAAACATGGAGACAGGAGACATTGACTGTGAACGGAAAATCACAGGTCAGGTATAGAGACCTGAAGACAGGTCGTTTCATCAAGAAACCTTAAACAAAAACAGTAGTAAGTCAATATTATGGCAAAAGCGTTCAAGTTAGTATTACTTTCAGTCAATGCTTTGCTGAGTGTTGATTATATTATTTCTAGTTTTTATTTCTGGGAAGAAATGAATAATTGGTATAGTTGGAATAAACAAAGTACTTGGACTCCATTGTGGGTATACCCCCATCGTATTCCCGACCTGCCCACAGTTGCTATGCCTGTATTTAAAACATTGAATCGACCGTTCGTAATCTTCTGCATGATAATAATAGCAAACTGCATCATGTTAATAGCATACTATTTGGTCATTCCCAGATTACAACGATGGGCAAATAGAGATGTTTGAAATAATTAATTTTTTGTCAGTTTCTTTCTAATAATAATCACAGAAAAAATTGTACTCAAAAAGAGTGGAAGAATTGTCCAAGAAGGAAATTCTGGAAGTGGTTCTCATAGATATTGTTGTTTTGAGATGTACCAAAGATGTCAAATTTGTTGTTGAAGTTGTTGTTGTAGATGCTATTGTTTTGAGAGTAGGAAATTTGCACACCTCGAGTGTTGTTTGTTATGTTGTTGTTGAATATGCTGTTGTTGCTGGTGCCTTCTCCAAGATGGATGCCACATATGTTATTCATTAACTGATTTCCAGATATAATGTGCGAACCGCCTCCCCAAACATCAATACCAGTTGAAAACAACATTTTTTCTGAAAATCCAGCGAAAAGCCAGCAAACCAACATAACGGCGGCGGAACATACGAGAATTAAAATACTGCATACACTTTTATAATAAAGCCATAACCAAAAAATGGTAATCAAATTCACTGATGAGGGAAAAGAGTGAAAGTCGCTAATAACATCAAAGGAATCTCAAAAATTCTGTTCCTACTAATTTTGCTCCTAGCCATGATAATTGGCTCAATCTTTTCATACATGATTCTGGCAGGATACTACCTGAACCTCGAAAACAACATACCAGAAAAATCTACAATATCAGTGCTCAATGTCGGCTTAGACCCACAGAACGCAGAATCATTCACAATAACTGTTCTGAATCCAACATACTCTCCGTCAGAAGCCACAATCAAAGAAATCTACATAATAACACCAGACGAGCAACTGGATAAAGTCCTGAGCACAAACCCGATACTGCCACTTGACCTAGCCGTAGGAAAAGAAGAAACACTCACATGCAACTGGAACTGGGGAAACTACTTCGGCGAAACCCTAACAGCCGTAATCGTAGTTGAAGACGGCTCAGGCGCAGTATACGAAATAAAGACTGCCGCAGTTGGACTGGACATAACAGCCGCAGTTTTCAACACAGATGACACCCAACACTTCAACCTGACCATAAGAAACCCAACAGACTCCATAATCGACCTTAGCCTCACAAAAATAGCAGTCACAATGGAGAACGGCACAGAATTCAATGTGCGAACCACAAATCCATCAATCCCAAGAACACTCGCAGTGGACACATACACCACATTCAAGTGCACATGGGACTGGACAAACTACAGAGGAGAAAACATAACAATCAGCATATACACCTCACAGGGCTACGAAACCCACCTAACCAAAACCACGCCACTACCAGTACAGCTAGTCATAACAGACACCAACTTTGACACCGCCAACATGAGCAGCTTCAACATCACAGTACAAAACTCCGAAAACTCCCTAGCAACAGCAAACCTCACACAAGTCCAAATACAACTAGAAGACCTATCAATCGTAAACATAACCGTAGAATCACCAGACATGCCCTACACACTAAACATCGGCGACACAATCACACTCAACTGCGCATGGAACTGGGAAAACCACAGAGCAGAAACAATATCAATCGCAGTAGAAAGCGCCGATGGATACATCGGATACACCTCAACCCAGCTACCCTAGACACTAAACTAGAACAAAAGCCCAAAAAAGAATGAACATAGCCTGCCCAAAAAGCAGGCAAACATTTTCTCTACAAACCGTCTAATATATAGGAGTACCCTCGCTGGGATCCTGAATTATTTTTGTGAACTCTTCCAGTATCTTTCTTGTCACTGGACCAATCTTGCCGGTTCCTATTTTGCGGTTGTTCACTTTGCTTATTGGAGCAATCTCTGCAGCGGTTCCCGTAAAGAAAACCTCCTCAGCAGTAAACAGCTCGTTGGGAGTAATGTTTCGCTCTATAATCTCGTAGCCCAGCTTCTTTGCAATCCTAATAACCACTGCCCTTGTTATGCCATTCAATGCACCCGAAGCTAGTGAAGGCGTAAGAATCTTGCCGTTCTGAACCATGAAGATGTTTTCGCCTACACCTTCGCACACGTATCCGGTCTTGTCAAGGCACAGTGCTTCGTCTGCGCCAACACAGTTAGCCTCTATCTTGCCCAATATACTGTTTAGGTAGTTTAGGGACTTCATTTCATGTGAGGCAGCGTCCACTGAGTTGCGCCTTACCCACGTTATGTATGTGCTTATTCCATTCTCGAGCGTTTCAGGAGAATGAAGCTGCAGCTTTGGCTCGGTTATGATTATAATTGTGGCTTTGGGGCATTTTCTGGGGTCAAGTCCCAGGTCTCCGACGCCTCTGGTGACCACTAAGCGGATGTATGCGTCTCTTAGGTTGTTCTTTCTGAGAGTTTCAAGCACAGCTTCTGATAGCTCAGCTTTGGTCAAAGGTATCTCTAGAAAGATTGGATGCGCAGAAGTGTATAGTCTGTCTATGTGCTCTTTTAGTTTGAAGACTATGCCGTTGTATGCTCGTATTCCTTCAAACACTCCATCCCCGTAGAGCAGACCATGGTCATACACGGAGATTTTAGCTTCCGATTTAGGATAATACTTGCCATCAATGTAGATGAGAAGATCATTTGACATACCAATCTCTCCTTTTAAGTGTAGACAGTCATGAACGAGTCTATTTAAATTTTAACCTCAAAACTAAAATTCTTGGTTCAGCAACAACAAAATAGGCAATATGCTTTGATATTGTGGGGATGAATTTGTCAGAGAAAAGTTTTGTAACTAAACTTCAGATGATAGACAACTACAAATTTAATGTGTACTCCGACCTTGACTACATTCCAGACTTTGTGGTTGATGAAACAAAACCCGACGGCGAGGGAACAGGACCAAACCCTACCAGACTTTTGTCAGCCGCAGTTGGACACTGCATGAGCTCAAGCCTAATATACTGTCTAAAAAAGGCAAGGATACCTGTTCAAAACATGAACACCACAGTCAAAACCAACCTTTACAGAAACGAAAACGGCAGATTAAGAATCCAAAGCATCGATGTTCAAATAGAGCTGAAAGTAAGCAAGGAAGACAAGAACAGGGTGCACCGGTGTTTAGGTCTTTTTGAAGATTATTGCACAGTCACGCAGAGCATAAGAAAAGGAGTCAAAGTTAATGTCAAGGTACAATAACTTGGCTCCGTATTGATTAGAACCTGAACCGTCTAGAACGAGAACTGTGGACGCTTAGACAACAGCCTAGGCAACGTTAAGGGCTTAAATGGCATTCCAGCCGTTTTTTCGTTAATTTCGTCTGTCAGTTCTTGCAGTTTTAGGTTTCTAATTTGTTTTCCTGCTTCTCTGTCTCTGACTGGCAATACGTCTGAGTTGATTTCGTTCTCTCCGTAAACTATGACGTAGTTTACCCACTCTTTTTCTGCGGTTCTAACCTTCTTGCCTAGGCTCAGGGGTCTGTCGTCCACGTCTGCTCGTATGTTGCATTTTTCGATTTGTTTCATCAGTTTTTCGGCTTCGTCTTCGAATTTTTCTGAAACAGGAATGACTCTTACCTGTGTAGGAGCCAGCCATAATGGGAAGATGGGCGGTGTGCCTTTCAGTGAGTCTCTGTGAGCCTTCTCTAGCAGCGCGTATACGCCTCGTTCTATTCCTCCGCTTGGGGAGCAGTGAAGAACCAGTGGATACTGTTTTTCTCCGTTCTCGTCGATGTAGGTCATGTCGTAGTGTTTGGCGTTCTCTATGTCAATCTGATCAGTGGAGAGTGCAGATGCCTTGTTTAGGTTGTCAACGAAATTGAATTCCCACTTCAAAACAAAGTAGAAGAACCTTTCTTCCCACATCTCAACAAGCACAGGCTTACCAAACAATTTGACCATGGAAAGAACAAACTCTTTGTTTTCCTCGTAAAAGTCCTTGGTTACCCTGATAGCCAACTCATAATCAGAATCTTTGCTAAGCTCCAAACCATTCTCCAAAATACCCATAGAAAGCTTGAATCTGACCAGAAATTCCTTCTTTGCCTGCTCAAGATCCGCAACCAGAGCATGACAGTCGGGCATGGTAAAGCATCTGAGCCTTCGCAAACCTGTTAGTTCGCCGCTTTTCTCTCGCCTAAACGAGTACTTTGTTAGCTCGTAGATTCGTAGAGGAAGCTGGCGGTAACTGAACTGGGCGTCATGAACCATCAGGAATTGCCCAAAACAGGCACTGAATCGTAAAAAGAAGTCGCGCTTATCAGAACAGAGCGGGTACTGTCTAGCAGGGAATCTTTGAAGATAGTGCGCAATGGCAGGATGCTCAATGTCGTACATGATGGGTGTTTCGACTTCCATTCCGCCGTAGTCAATCACTTTTTCTGTTACATACTGCTCAAACAGCGACTTGATTAACCGTCCCTTCGGGTACCAGCGGAGGTTTCCGGGGTCGCTTCCTGGTTCATAATCGGCTATTTCTAGGCGCTTCATCAAAGTAACATGAGGTGGAACCTGTTGCACAGCCCTGACCTTCTTGATTTCGTAATTGGCTAATTTTTCCAAGCATTTGCAGTTCTTGAAGCGGTATTCGTCTACGGGAATAAGTTCGCCATCGGGCTGCAGAATGTACCAGTATGATTTGAGTTTTTCTTCTGCTTTCAGGGCTTCGCAGACAACCTCTTCTTCCACAGAATCAGAAGTAACAACTCTAAGATGCTCAGCCAACGGATGCCCCTTGATGGAGATGGAGAATTGTTTGCACCATCCAAATGGGCTGGAATATGTTTCTAGTCCAAGCTCTTTGGCGACAGCTTTCATTTCTTTTAGAACTTTTAGGGCATCGGCTGGTTTTGCCAAGTTGCTGCTAAGGTGCGCGTAGGGGTAAATGAGAATGCGATTAACTTTGAGTTTGTCTAGGGAGGCTTTTGTGTTTTCCATCGCGATTCTTGCAATGGCTTCGTCGTCTCCCTCTTCAACTGCAACAAACAAGACTACAAGGTCTTCTAGGCGGTCCTTCTTCTTTTCTGGTTCCTCGGCAACTGCTATCTCTTTTTCTACTGCCTCATATTCTATGAAGTTAGAATGCAACTGGAGAATCCTCAATCTGCCCATCCAGCTTTAAAATTTGGTTGTTTTTGCATTAGCCGCTGTGCCTCCACTTCTCAAGAAGCTTGTCTTTTTTGCTGCCCTTCTTGTATTCCTTATAGTGCTCCCTACAAAGGTAGGAGCGTCTGCCATCGTCAACTTTCAAGCCTGTTGCACTAACCTTGTCACGGGCAATAGAACGAATCGCATCTTGGCTACAGTTTTTTACGCTGCACTTTACGCCTTTACCTACTCGACCCAAGCAAATCACCGACCAATCACGTATTTAGACAACATAATAGAAAAACCACACTAAAACTGTTTTGCGTAAAACAAGCCACTATTACCCTTATTCGATACCTAAAAAAGTTAAAATCAAGCCCAAAAACATGTCAGTCAAAGTTTCTTGAGTAAAAAACCGCCTACTTGGTCAACATTCCTTGACAAAAACCCTTTTTCCACACGTCAAACTGTATAAGTATCTTGATTAAGTGGACAGAATGAAAAATCTAATAACAGCAGCAATCGTGTTTGCGTTGCTATCCTCAATGGCAGTTGGATTCCAGTTCATTAATTTAGCTCACGCTAACTTTTTTCCTGACCCTGGTCCAGACTTGCCACGAATCTACATAAGAAATGATGGAAGTGTTGACCCTGCTACCGTGCCTATCGAAAGAGCAGGTAGCCTATACACGTTAACAGACAACATAGTTTTGCACACTGTTGAGATTCAATGTGACAACATTGTTTTTGATGGCAGAGGATATATGATTCAGGGAAATGCGAGCCGCATTAAGGGCTATGATGACGGAAACAATGGCATAATTGTTGTGGGACAAAACAATGTTACTATTATAAACACAAATTTTGAACAGGGCGACACGGGCATCAGAATCTCGGAATCCTCGCACATTAACATCACTGGTAATATGTTTACTAATGGTCTCCTTAAAGGAACGTTAGTGGAAGATTGTTCGTTTGTGCAGATTGAACATAACAGCTTCATAGACTTGCACACAGACATCGGTACCCCAGCAGTAATGTTGGATGGCTCAAAAATTGTATTCAGAAACAATACGGTATCGGGAAGCTCATACGGCATCAAGATTATAGGTTCATCAAACTCAATTTCTGAGAATACACTTCAATGTATCCTTCCAGTCCAAATGGATGACTGTTATTCGAACATAGTTTCATTGAACAAGATTTCTGGACCAGCTACCGCTTCAGGCAGAGAGCCGTTCACAGGTGGTGAGGGTATAGCGCTTTTCAAGAACTGTTCTGGCAACACATTCTTTGGAAACAACATAACTGGATTTGTAGGTCAGGCAATTAGAACCGTCTTTGGTTGTTCAAACAATACGTTCTATGGCAACTACTTTGAAAATAACGGGTTTGCTGTAACTCTTCAAGATGGGGCTGTAAACAACACATTTTATGGCAACATTTTTGCAGCAGACTCCTGCAAGATTCACATTGATGATGGTGTAGAGGGTACCTGTTGGGACAATGGCACAATCGGCAACTACTGGGGCGACTATAATGGGACAGACGCTATCGGTGACGGCATAGGCGATTCACCACATGTAGTAATAGCGTACAAGTGGGACACCGACGTTGGTGGAGATGTGAGTTATGTTTCTGGTCAAGACAATTATCCGCTAATGAATCCTGTTGACATTAGCACAATTCCAGAGTTTCCATCATGGATTTTTCTAGTTGTTGGATTCGCTGTGGTTGCTGTGTTATCAGTAATTTACAAACATCAGTTATTGAGGTGCAGAAATAACGAAATATAACGTTGCAGTCGTTGTGTTGATTGCTGTTTCATTAGTTTGGTTTACTTTTCCGCAAGTTGAAGTGGTGAAAGCAGAAGACATCATTTACATCAAGGCAGATGGAAGCGTTGAAGGAACAGATATGATTCAACGAAGTGGAGACGCCTACACTTTTTTAGGAAATGTTTTGATGGGTATTCAGATTCAACGGAGCAACATTGTAGTTAATGGGGCGGGGTATACTTTACAAGGAGATGGAGAAGTTCATGGACCTGACGCCATTGTTGGAATGGGAATAGAAATTGTTGAGTGTAACAACGTTACAATAAAGAATTTGAACATAATAGAGTTCACGAGAGGAATTCGGTTCACTAATGCTTCTGATTGTGAGGTTTATCAAAATGTTCTGTCAAACAATTGTATTGGAGTTGAATTGGGTGGCACAGACAGGTCGTATTCACTTGTTTACGCAAACAGTAACCAAGTGAGTGGAAACATCATAAAAGAAAATGATTATGTAGGAGTTCTACTATTTTACGGAGCATCCAACACTATTTCTCAGAACATCATAACATCAAATGATGAGGGCATCTATATTGGGTGTTCTGGAAACAACATTGTGTGGAACAACATAACCGACAACAACAAAGGCGTTTACATAGAAGCCTCTGGAAGCGTTATTCACCACAACAATTTTGTTAATAACACACACGATTGGTGGGACTATGGTCTAACACCTTGGCCATTTCAATTACCGTTCTCGGTCAGCAGTTGGGACGATGGCACCGAAGGAAACTACTGGAGCAGATACGACGAGGAAGATAATAATAGTGACAGCATAGGAGATACAGCATACATTCTCTACGAAAACAACACAGACAACTATCCACTAATGGAACCTGTAGATATTAGCACGATTCCAGAATTTTCTTCCTGGTTCCTTTTAATTGTGGGATTTTTTACGGTTTCTTTGATATCGGTGGCATTACAAGTGCGGATTAAGCAGGGGATGAAAAAATGAAGATTCTAAAAACTGTAGTTGTTTTGTTGCTGACTTTTTTGTTTGTTCTAGTTTCTTTTTATCAAACTGGAGTAGTGAAAGCAGAGCCTGAAACGATTGTTGTTCCTGATGATTATGGTTCTATTCAGGAAGCTATTGATAGTGCAGTAGCTGGAGACACAGTTTATGTGAAGAGCGGCACGTATCATGAGAATTTGGTGGTTAACAAGTCGTTGTCTTTGATTGGAGAAAACGTGGATACTACAATAGTTGACGGTAACCCTCCTGAGGGGTACAGGATTCCGATAAAGGTACAGTGTGATGATGTGTCGGTTTCTGGTTTCAAGTTGCTTTATGGCTATACTGGAATCTCAGTAGGTGACGCGAAGTATTGTAGTATTTCTGGTAACAGGATAGCGGGCAACGAGCATGGAATAGTGTTAGTCGGCTGTTCATACTGTAACGTGACCAAGAATTATTTTGAATTAATTGGACTTTCAAGTGCTATCCAGCTAAGCTACTCAAACTATAATCTGATATCTGGAAACTATATTGATAATTGCACTGAAGGAATTCAGGTTTGGCAGGGAAGCGCAAACAATACTGTAACGGAGAACACAATAACGAACTGTGACGATGTTGCTATTAGGCTTCAGTATGCCGACAACAACACGATAGCGAGAAATGATGTGTCATACTCAGGTCTTGGAACAACCATTTACGTTGCCAACAACAACACGATTACGGAAAACAACTACAAAAACAACGTAGAACAATTTCCCTCGGGAGAATGGGAATGGTACGCAAAGACGTTCGGATATAACGGTTCTTATAACATCATCAACCAAAACTACTGGAGCGACTACAACGGAACAGACGCTAACGGAGACGGCATAGGAGACACACCATACATACTAAACGAAGACAACCAAGACAACCAACCAATAATGACTCCCGTAACCGTGGAAATAATCCCAGAATTTCCCTTATGGGTTATTTTGCCGCTATTCTTGGTTGCTACCCTGTTTGTTATGATAACGAAAAAGAAGATTTCCGTTTTATCGGTTGGTTGAACACTCAAACTTTAAATGTCTGTTAGGTCAGCATGTGGTTATCGGGTAAAAACGTAAGGTATATGAACCGAGTCTGGTGATACTTAATAATCCCGTTTAAACTATAGTAAAATGAGGAAAAAAGATGCCAGTCAAAAGGAAATCCAGAGGAAGATCAAAAGGAAGCAAAGGAAAAGGATCATTAGTTCAGTGCCAAGGTTGTGGCCAGCAGGTACCCCGAGACAAAGCCAAACGCGTTTCAAGAAGAATCTCATTAGTAGACTCGTTGCTCTACAAGGAACTCAGGCAGAAAGGCACCTATGTAGCCAGCAGCACAGAAACAAGTTACTACTGTGTCTCCTGTGCAGTCCACCGCGGAGTAGTAAAAGTACGCTCCAAAAACGAGCGACGATCAGGTCCTCCACGAAGAAGAGGCACAAGACGCTAAACACTTCTTATTTTTGATTTAGCGCTTTTCTGAAATAGTTTGCTCGCTGAATTACAGTCAGATTTGCTAGGACAGCGAGAAGTAGTATTCCCCAGTTTAGGGCGTCAAGCCAGAAGTAGCTGAGAAAACTTACAGCCGCAATTAGAACTATCCGTTCTGCACGTTCTGCTAAGCCAACGGACTCCATTTTTACCCCTGCAGCTTCGGCTCTTGACCTTGCATAGCTGACCAGAAGGGAACCAAGCAGTGCGGCTAGTCCCCATGCGGGCTCGGTCAGTCCGCCTAGTATTATTCCGCAGAGTATGGTTGAGTCGGCGTATCTGTCTAGGATGGAGTCAAAGAATCCGCCAAAGGCTGTTGCTTCTCCGTAGATTCGTGCTATAGCTCCGTCTAGGGCATCAAAAAGTCCTGAAATAAGCATCAAAACTGGCGCCAGTATCAAAAAGAAATGATGAATGTGCCACTGCCAGTACGTGACCGCGGACAGCAGGGCTAGGATTAGTCCAATGATGCTTATGTGATTTGGAGATAGACCCATTCTGTGAAATAGTGCCGCTGTGGAACCAAGATAAGATTGCACGCTTTGTTTTAGTTTCGTCAGCATCCTACATCACCTTGAACGGATAGAGATTGTTTTACAGTATTTTGCGGCTTTGGCTTATAATAACAGCCTCAAGATTCTAGTATGCCTGCGCGACCCTGACAACATTTACTGCCTGCTCTCCGCAGACAACACATCGTCCATCAACCTTCTCATTAGTGTCTTCAGGAAATCCAAGTAGCCGAGCCTCAACCTGATCTTCCAAACTGTGACCGCAAACATCATTGCCACACCAAGGAACCTCAACGATTCCTGCTCTTCTTTTCAGCAAACTTTTTGCTTCAGACAAACGCTCAACCCTGAAAACGCGCTTCTGCTCCCACAACTTTGCATTCTCTTTCAGGTCACGGCTAATTTCTTCTGCCACATTTTGCACAGCAGAAACAACCTCGTCCATCTTCCAGGGCTGCTTCTTCAAGTTGTCTCTTCTAACAACGGTCACTACGCCGTTTTCTAGGTCTCTGGGACCAATCTCAACCCTGATGGGTACACCCCGAAGCTCCCAGTAATAGAATTTGTTTCCAGGAGTCAAATCTGTTCTTGAATCCAATTCAACACGATAACCCGCATTCTTCAAAGTGGCTGCAACTTTCTCGCAGGCTTTGTTCACTTCTTCGGCTTTTCCCTTGTATGGAACAGGAACAACAACCACCTGAACAGGAGCAATCTTTGGCGGCAAAACAATCCCATTATCGTCACCATGGGCAATCAAAACAGCTGCAATTCCGCGCCCAGAAATTCCGTAGCTGGTAGTCCAGATGTGCTCCTGATTGCCGTCCACGGTTTCGTAGGTTATGTCGAATGCTTTAGCAAAATTCTGTCCAAGATTATGAACAGTTCCAATCTGTAGAACCCTGCCATCTGGGCACAGCATATCAAAGGCTATTGTGTAGAGTGCGCCTGCAAACTTATCCCATTCAGGACGTCTGGAGACGACATATGGGACTCCGACAGAATTGAAAAATTGCTTATACAACTCGACAGCATCTTTTACTTGCTGTTCTGCCTCTTCGTCGGAGGCGTGGCAGGTGTGTGCTTCTTTGAATGTTGCAACTTCTCTCATTCTTATGATTGGACGGGTTGCCTTTGTTTCGTGACGAAAAACGTTTACGACCTGATACAGTTTCTTGGGCAAGTCGGCATGAGAGCGGATCCATAGTTTTAGCATTGGTGCGATGACTGTTTCGCTTGTGGGGCGCAGTGCATATCTGACTTTTAGTTTTTCGTAGCCTCCGTGGGTTACCCAGAAGCATTCGCCTTCGAAGCTTTTGACGTGGGCTGCTTCTTGAGCCAAGGAAGTTTCTGGAATCAGTAACGGAAACAGGGTTTCGTCGTGTCCTGTGCTGTCAAGTGAGTCTCGTAGTATCTGAAGCACATTTTTTCGTATCTTAAAGCCGTAGGGCATCCAAACTCCAGACCCCTTGATGGGATAGCGGTAATCCATTATTTCTGCATTAAGTAGAACGTCGCGGAACCATTCACCAAAGTCTTCGCTCCATTTCTGTCTCTTAACAGGCAAACCTTGCACCTTCAAACGCTATGCTGTATTAGATGACATCCTATTAAAAATTGCAGAATATATGCATATTCACAAGGGCTTGGCGGAGAGTTTGTTTGCAGCCCAGCTAATGTCCAACTCATCTAGAGCACTCTTTTTGGGAACACCCTTCTCTGTCCAGCCCATCATATCATAATACAGAAGCTTAGCATTCTGCAAATCTTTGGCGCTAACAGCATTTTTCAGGTTACCCGATGTTCGTGGCTTAAAGAATCGGGGCGGAAGCCAATCGTCTTTTTCTGTGAAGCCTTCTCGGAGGTTGAAGATTCGGGCAAGCGTGTTTCCTCGTTCTACGACTTTCATGAGCTCAAAGGCAGTGGTGTTCCATCCAGTGACTGCGCGGACAATTTCGACCTTTTGTGTGACACTCCAAGGAGTAAACAGGCACATTACAAGAAAGTTGTTTAGCGTACGCCACTCGCCAACATACTTGTATAGCCGCACCTTTTTCGGTCCAAAATCCTCTACAGGCACCGCCTCTAAGACGCCGAGGCTGTTGTAACTGTTTGGCAGCTTGGGATACAAGAAAGTATCATGAATATTATGAACATGGTCTGCTCCAGTCGGAGAGACAGAATAACCCAGAGCCTCACCACGCTTTAATCGCGGGTCATGCATGGGAACCTCTTCACCCTTAACATTAACCGCAAACTCCTCAGCGCCATTCCCGATTTTTTTGGCTGCACGTTTTGTGCCCTCAGCCAACACTGCTCCTAAGCCACGTTTTTCTCCAATCATTTCAATCATTTTGAGCATTGATTCGGCATTTCCAAAATTCAGGTCTATTCCATTCGTGTCCTTTAGTGTTAGTAGATCGTGTTCGAAGCATTCCATGGCAAAACTGATTGTAGTTCCCGTGCTTATTGTATCAATAGAATATCTCTGGCAGAGTTCGTTGGCTTTGCAGACTGCCTTAAGGTCAGACACGCCACAGTTAGAACCTAAAGATGCTAAAGTTTCGTATTCTGGTCCGCCATACTCTGGGTCAACAGTCCAGGGCTCATCTATTTTTACCTCTTTTTTGCAGGCAATAGCACAGGCAAAGCATGTTCCCATACCAACGCTAACTGTCTGTTTCACGGTTTCAGCGGAAATATTATCAACTTCTGGAAAGTCGCCGTCCCTGAAGTTGCGGATAGGAAGATTACCTGCCTCAACCATGGCATCCATTCCAACGCCTGTTCCATATGTATGTAACGTATGGGCAACACTGTCAACGTTTTGTGCCATCCACTGTGCCATCTTTTGTAGCCGTTTTGGTTTATGAACGGGAACGTTGGTACTTCCTTTCACGGCTATGGCTTTCAGGTTTTTTGAACCCATTACTGCTCCCATGCCGCATCTGCCAGCAGCATGATTCATGTCATTTATTACGCAGGCATATCTGACCTGTTTTTCTCCCCCAGGACCAATCTGTGCAACTTTGGCGGTTTTGTTGTCTAAATCTTTTCTGATAAATTCCTGAGATTTCTTGATTTCTTCTCCCCAAAGCTTAGAAGCGTCTCTGACTTCCACGTTCTGGTCGCGAATCCACAGGTAAACTGGGCTTTGGGCTTTTCCTTCAACAATTATTGCGTCGAATCCTGCGCGTTTCAGTTCGGCTCCCCAGTATCCGCCTGCTTCGGCTTCTCCGTATGCGCATGTGAGGGGAGATTTGGCTCCTACGCTGTTGCGTCCGCTGCCGCTGATGGGGGCGCCAGTTACTGGACCGCAGGCAAAGATTAGCTTGTTTTCTGGACCAAGGGGGTCAATTTTTGGTTCCAGTTCATTGAGAAGAACATATGAGATTAGTCCTCTGCCTCCGAAATGGCGGCGGTAGAACGTTTCTTCTAGTGTTTCGATTGTGGTTTTGTCTGTGTTTAGGTTGATTCGTAAGATTTTGCCTGTAAAATCGTCTTCCATGGTGCATCCGTATGTTGTACTTCTCTGCAAGCCTATTAAGTTCTTACATTTGGGCAAAATATTGTTGTCAGGGTTGAATTTGGGGTTGTCATTATTTAGATATGTTTATATCGTCGCCTTTGAGTTGCTATGAGAAACACGGTGAAATCACCATGGAAACTTTAGTCTTAAGCATCCTCGCATTGGCAGCGAGCCTCTTCATACTTTACTGGGGCTCCAAACGAGTAGTCAGAGGTGCTTCTGGGCTATCTTCATGCCTAAACCTGAGCAGCGTTGTCGTGGGAACCGTGTTTGTTGCCTTTGTAACCGCCCTTCCAGAGCTACTAAGCTCCATGTTTGCGGTCAGCTTGGGATCGTCACACATGGCGTTGGGAAACATTATCGGCTCTAACATCTACAACATTCCTCTCATAATGGGAATCTGTGGTCTCATAGGGGGAGGAATTACACTAAAAAACTCAGCCATAAACAAAGAATGCATCTTTATGCTGGGCTTAAGTTTCTTGCTCATCGTGTTAGTAGCTGTAACAGGTATGGTAACGTGGTGGATTGGCTTGATTTTTGTTGCATTCTATCCCGTGTTCATCGTTTATTCCATTCGCAACGGAACCTGCAGCGCCCCTGAAGAATCTGCTGGACCTAAACCCAATAAAAAGATCATAAGTCTTGACATCTTGTTGGGTGGAGCTGCACTTGTAGTCAGCACATTTCTGCTCGTAAACAGTGCCCTTACAATATCCACCTTTTTTGGCATCGACCAGTTCTATGTCGGATTAACAGTAGTTGCTCTTGGATGTGTTCTTCCAGAAGTAGCCGTATCAGTGGCTGCAACCCTTGCAGGTGAACAGGAAATGACAATCGGCAACGTAATAGGCGATAACATGCTAACACTCACACTCGTTTTTGGACTTGTCGGTTTGACATCATCATTCAGTGTTTCTCTGTCAGAAATTTTGCTAACCGCACCATTCATGGTTATTGCAACACTCATGCTCTTTACTATGAACAAATTAGGTCATAACGTTAACAAGATGTGGGGAGTCATGATGCTGGCCACAGCTTGCGCAGCATTCATTTTTCAGACATCCGTCACTATTGTGTAACCTAAAATGCACAACATGCGCCTCATTTTTTATTAGCAGGTATCTGGTGTTGCAAAAAGAGTTAAAGCATCAGTTGATACCATGAATGCAAGATAACCTGAGGTGTCTGTTTGTTTGAAGATTGGATGTATAGCTTTGCAGAGCAGTTTGGTTATCTTGGCGTCTTTGTCATAAGTTTTGTCGGTTCAGTGTCCGTAATTTTTCCGATACCATACACGATTGTGATATTTTTTCTAGGAGGCGTCTTGGACCCATTTTTTGTTGCAATTAGCGGCGGCTTAGGTGCTGCCCTCGGAGAATTCTCTGGATATGCACTTGGCTACTACGGAAGATCAGTGGTGAACAAAGAAAGGCAAAAAAAGATGGGTTACATGGTAAAACTCTTTGACAAATATGGACCAGCTGCAATCTTTATCTTTGCGTTAACGCCTCTGCCTGATGATTTGCTTTTTATTCCATTAGGTGTTATGCGGTATCCTTTCGTGAAGGCATTTGTTCCCTCGCTGTTAGGCAAGACACTGATGACATTCATTCTGGCATACAGCGGTCAACAGTCAATCGACTTGATTTTAGCTGTTTTTGGGGAGTCAGGATGGCTAGGCACAGTAATCACGGCGGCGCTTCTGATTATCATAATCGTAGCCATGGTCAAGATTGATTGGGAAAAGCTTTTCGAGAAGCACGTTGCCAACAAAGAATCTGACTAAATATCCATGTTCTACAACCGAAATCAGAAAAATGACGGCTCAATATAATTCAAAGTTTAACTTTATGTTTATAACAAAAATTTGCCCTGTGGTCAAAGTAGCGTCCAGTTAAGCCAACAGCAACATAAAAAATTTAAATAATCGCGCACGTTTCCAGCTTCATTCTTGGCAGGCGATAAACATGGTCAACGAAGCAAAAGGACGACTCTTCAAAAGAAAAGACGACAAATACCTAATATATGTGCCCGTAGACTTGGCTGAAGACAGCATGTTCCCATTCAAAACAAATTCTGCAGTGCCTGTTAAAATTAGTTTTACTATAGGTGACAGCAAGCTCAAGATTGAGAAATGGGACAAAGAGGAAAAAGAATAAACTTCCTGCGTTAACATCCCACATTTTTCTTTTAGACGGCTTCTTTAAAAGCAGTTATAGAAAGAAAAATATACCAAAACAGGGTATATAACAGTAGACTTTAAACACAGACACCTAACAAAAATAGGAGTTCATGGTTTGTCTCTTTCAGGATTTCAATTCAAGATTCGCTACAAGATTCTCCACAAACTCAGAAAAGCGGGTGCTCTCTCAAAAGCTGATGCAGTTACCATTAATGAAGCGGATTTAGACATTCAAGAACAGATGTGGATAGACTATTTTGCTGGAGCATTTCTGGGCAAAATAAAGAAGACCGGAGATAACCGCTACTACGTTATATTGAATCCACAAAAGGGAATATCCTAAAAGTTAGGACAAATTTTTTTCCTCTAAAAAGCGAGGCAGGAAACATTTTACGTAATACGTTACAAACCGCCAAGTCTAACACTGGGGCTAGAATGGCATTTGTGGTTTGTCGTATGGCAAATCAATGCTGGACACATTTAGCTCATCGAATACGTGAAGGGCATTGTTTATTTCTTTGACGTTTCGGAGTGCAGTTAGACCTAGCTCGGTTATGGCGTAGACTTTTCTTGTTTTACGTCTTCTGCTAATCGACTGTTCTTTGATAAGGTTACGGTCCATTAGAAAATCGAGGCATTCCTTTAATGCGCTGCAATTTATGTTTGCCTTATACGTAATATGGGTCGGCTTCAGTTTGCCGTGATAAGCCAGAGCCCTTAGAATTGCTATGTGGATTTCTAATTTTGATCGTCTCATGCTGTTTAACCAAGCCTATAATATGCTCGAATAGTTTATATTCTTTGAGAAGTGAAAATAAGAATCAGCATATGATTTTACAAATTAGCATTCACCAATAATACAGTTTCTATTGAGTAAAGATAAGTAGTATTCATATTAATCCACACCGATTACTGAAACAAAGTAAACGCCAAAATAGCGACAATATTGAATCATTTTAGCCCAAAACAAAGAATAAACCATACAACTATAAAGTGCACTAATCGTTGAATACACTAGAAACTGAAAACTGAAAACAATCGAACTAAATACCTATCAAAAACTTCATGAACAAAGCAGACCACCAAAAATAAACAAACAAAAACAAATTTTGAGCCATTTCTATCAAAGAAAAACCGACAAATCCAGAAAACCTTAATTCAGTGTTATCCTTCAAAATAGAAAAGAAAACAATGCCGGGGTAGCCTAGCCTGGCTATGGCGCCAGACTCATGATCTGGAGAGCAATCTCCTAAAAAATAGGTGCCCAGAAGTCGTGGGCTCGAATCCCACCCCCGGCACCAACCAAAACATCGACTCCAAAACAACCAGAAAATGTTTGTTGGCTACTCTGTTTACCATGCATCATATTGGAGCCTACTAGGATCCTAATAGCAGTACATTGTTGAATAGCAGTCTTTTTCAGAAAACTGCAGCGCTGCACACTTTTCCAAAAAATGTTCACAAGAGCACACTGTTTTTCGGTAATCGGTGGACGGTATAATGTTAAATATCGAGTTTGGTTAAACCTTTGAGCGAAAGCTTACGGGGCAATGTTGATGCTGGACATTAAACTGATTCGAGAACATCCCGAAATAGTAGAAAAGAATCTGCAGAAAAGGGGCGAACCAGAAAAACTAGAGATGCTACACGAGCTCATAGAATACGACAAACAGTGGAGAAACACCCTAACAAAGGCAAGTGAACTAAGACACCAACGCAAACTAATAACCTCTGAAATCGCAACCCTAAAAAAACAAAAAAAAGATGCCAGCAAGCAAATAGAAAAAGCAAAAACAATTCCCCAAGAAATCAAAGAACTGGAAATCAAGGTTGCAGAATATAGAGAAAAAGCTGACATGCTACTCATGAAGCTGCCAAACATTCTTCACGAAAGCGTTCCTTTTGGCAAAGACGAACACGACAATTTAGTCGAGAAAATAGTTGGAAAAGCCCCAGAATTTGATTTTGAACCAAAAAGCCACGTAGAAATCGCACAAGATTTGGACTTGATAGATTTTGAGCGCGCAGCCAAGGTTGCAGGTCACGGATTCTACTATCTTAAGGGCAATTTGGCTAGGCTAGATTTTGCAATAATGGCATACACAATGGATTTTCTGCGAGATAGAGGGTACACTCTGATAGAGCCGCCTCTTATGATGCACAGAAAACCGTATCTGGGCGTTACTGACCTCGAATTCTTTGGCGACCAACTCTACAAAATAGAAAACGATGACTTGTATCTCATAGCCACAAGCGAGCATCCCATGGCAGCATCATTCATGGACGAAGTCATACTGCAAGAAGACCTTCCCATAAAATATGTCGGAATAAGCCCCTGCTTCAGAAAAGAGGTAGGCGCACACGGCAAATACACCAAAGGCTTGTTCAGGGTACACCAATTCAACAAAATCGAACAATTCATCTTCTGTCACCCCGACGACTCGTGGAAATTTCATGAAGAGCTGCAAAAAAACAGTGAAGACCTCTACCAAAGCCTAGGATTGCATTACAGGGTCGTAAACGTCTGCACCGGAGACATCGGAATAATTGCAGCCAAAAAATATGACATAGAAGTTTGGATGGCGGACGGAACATTCAGGGAAGCAGGTTCAAACAGCAACTGCACAGACTACCAGGCAAGAAGACTAAACATAAAATACAGAGAAAAAGAAGGACAATCCCCTGCAGACTATATTCACACGCTAAACAACACTGCAATTGCGACCAGCCGAACACTGATAGCCATACTGGAACAGTTCCAACAAAAAGACGGGACAGTAAAAATTCCCCAAGTTCTAAGACCATTAATGGGCAATATTGAATGTCTAGAGTGATACAAAAGCCGAAGCTTTTAATACTTCCCCGCTAAATCTTTCAATCCACAATTGAGGGACTCTGATGTCAAAGAGAAGAGGACGCATAAAAGACAAGTGGCGCGACAAGAAATGGTACAACGTAGTATCTCCGCCCTATTTCGGAGGAGTAGAATTAGGAGGAGTACCAGCAGATGATCCAGACAAACTTGTTGGAAGGATCGTAGACGGTACTCTCTATGACATCACCAACGACTTCGCGCACCAGTACCTCAAACTCTATTTCAGAATTGAGGAAGTAGAAGGCAAAACAGCCCGAACAATCTTTAAAGGACACGAATATTCACGCGACTTCCTAAGAAGCCTAGTCCGGAGAAGAACAACACGCGTAGACGGAATCTTCAAAGTAAACACAAAAGACAACTACGGACTAACCCTAGCCGTATCCGTTTTCACACTATCAAGAATAAAAACATCCCAAGAACACGAAGTACGCAACATCATGAACAAGATAGTAAAAGAAAAAGCAACAGACCTCACATTCGACCAGTTCGTCCAAGAACTTGTCCTCGGCAAAATCGCATCAGACATCTACAACGAAGCAAAGAAAATATCCCCACTCCGCCACGTAGGCGTCAGAAAATCAAAACTAGTCGCCCAACCAGCCGCAGCATAAACATTAGCAGACAATACAACAGTAACATTCTTTTCTCAGCATACCAGTCACGACAGTCAATAGTGTAAAAAAAGCAAATATGTTTCAATTCCAAACAATTATCTGAATCAGTCATACGGTTTTCATTTTACTTGTTTAAGCATCTATATTCATGTCCGTTTTATTGGTTTGAATTGCTAATTAGTATGTAGTTAACACCATAATGATACAGTTTGTTGATGCATTACGTTTATTTATCTAACAGGCGTTATGCTATAATTGCCGAGGAGACAAGAACATGGAACCCAAGCCAAACAAGAATGAAGCTTTGGAAGCGTTAGACTTTATCATCAATGTTTTGAAAGAGCATGAAAAAGATCTAGATCGCCTCATAGGTCAGTTGGGCATAATAACAGAAAGTTTGGGTGAAACAGGGGAAATAACAGAAAAAATAGAGAAGATAGAAGACCGAATTTCAAATCTTCAATGCGAAATAGGTGACATGATAAAAAATATTGCAGTCCCCCAAGGAAATGCACCTTCAGTGGTGACATCAAAAAGTCCTGTAAGCATGAAATGCAGGAAATGGGAGGACTTTAAGACAATGGCGGCTGGCTCAGAAACAGTTTCATATCTTTTTAAAACCTCAGAAAACACATTCCAAGCTGAAGCCCTAAAGGACGGAAAACTAGTAACATACGTAGGAGAAATTCCTTCAAACTCCACTTTACTTAAAGTGTGGCTATCAAAAGAACTAGACATTGACAAAGATTCTGTTTTCGAAGGAAACCTCAACATAAGCTAAGTTTCTCCAAGATCAGCAAACTAAGAAAAATTCTACCACTTAACCAGAGACCTCTTTTTTATCTCCGAAAGAGGTCGCCACCCACAACTACATCAAAATTAGATTGTTTTTGAAAATTAAATAGGGAAAGCCTAGACTGTTCTAGGTTTATTCTTCTTCATTCTTTTTCTTGTTTCTTCTTCTAATGAATAGACCATAGAGAAGAGTCATTGTCAGAGTTGCTATTCCCAGACCAATAACTGACAGGATAGCTAGCTGGACAACTGGTTCTGCATTGACTATGATATTCTCTGTTTCTGAAACAGAGTCGCCATCGTTATCTGTCACTGTTAAGGTAACTGTGTATTCGCCCTCGCTAGTATACACGTGCTCTGCTGTCACACTTGTTGTTGCTGTTCCGTCTCCGAAATTCCAAACATAGCTAACGATAGTGCCGTCGGGGTCATAGCTGGCTGAAGCATCAAAGGAAACTGCATTATTTTCAATCACTTCTGTTGTATTGGCAGTAAATGATGCTATTGGTTGTCTATTTGAAATGGTAATTGTCTTTGTTTCTGAATCTGTTGCTCCGTTGTTATCAGTAACTGTTAGAGTGACTGTATATGTTCCGCTGTGGTCAAAGGCATGGTTTACTGTTATGCCGGTAGCCGAGTTTCCGTCTCCGAAATTCCAATAGTAGCTGACGATGGTTCCGTCGGGGTCATAGCTGTCCGAGGCATCAAAAGCTATGTTATCTCCTGTTGTTGTGACCTCTGCTGATTCTGTGAATGAAGCTACTGGAGCTTTATTCAGAACTGCCATAGTTGCAGTTGTGGTATCGGTTTTGCCGTCATCATCTGTAACTGTTAACGAAACAGTGTAAGTTCCATCCTGTGAATATGCATGTGCTGTTGAGACATCTGTTGCTGTTGTTCCGTCTCCAAATTTCCAATAGTAGCTGACAATGGTTCCGTCAGGGTCATAACTACCAGAAGCATCAAAAGCGATTGCCTCATTCTCACTCACTGACGTGGTATTCTCGGTAAATGCTGCTACGGGACTTATGTTTAGAACAGTCACTATTGAAGTTGTTGAACCAGTGGCGCCATCATCATCAGTGACAGTTAAAGTAACAGTGTATACTCCATTGTCATTAAACACATGACCTGCTGTAACACCAGTACCTTTTGTGCCATCTCCAAATTTCCACGAATAGCTGACAATGGTTCCGTCGGGGTCATAACTAGCTGAAGCATCAAAAGCGACATGTTCACCTGTGTTGATTGTGTCAGGTGCTAAAGTGAACAGCGCTACTGGCTGATTGTTCATGGCTACTTTTGTGAGTGATACTGAATTTGTTGCTCCGTCATTGTCGGTCACAGTTAAAGTCACAACATAGGAACCGTTCTCGGGGTATGTATGTGAAACAATAACACCTGTTGCTGTTGTTCCGTCTCCGAAATCCCAAACATAACTAACAATAGTTCCATCAGGGTCGTAACTTGTAGACGCATCGAAGGTGACTTCATCGTTGACATAAACGGTCTTAGAAGATTCTGTGAACTGTGCTACAGGAGCAACGTTCCTCACAATTATCGTGACAGAAGCAGTATCTATTGCCCCGTCATCGTCAGTAACCGTAAGAATCACAACATATTGCCCAGCACTTATGTAAGAGTGGCTTGCGGTGACACCAGTTGCATAAATGCCATCTCCGAAATCCCAGAAATAGCTGACAATGGTGCCGTCAACATCGTAACTGGAGCTTGCATCAAAAGAAATCGTTTGACCTTTACCAACTGTTGTTGCTGATGCACTAACTATTGCTACTGGAAGCCTATTTTCTACAACGACATTTGCTGTTTTGCTGTCTGTTGCGCCATCATCATCTGTAACTGTCAGGGTAACAGAGTATGTTCCAACAGCAGCATATGAATGACTTGCAGAAACTCCCGTGGCAACATTTCCATCGCCAAAATCCCACGAATAACTAACAATGATTCCGTCGGAGTCATAGCTGGCTGAAGCATCAAAGGTGACAATTTGTCCAGAGTAAGCATTTGATGGGCTAGCAACAAAGTTAGCTATTGGTGAAACATTTGGAACACCAACAATGTAGCTGAGTGTGGATGTTTGTGTCCTGTTTTCTGTGTTGTCAAAGGCTTCTATGAAATAGTTAACAGTAATCTCGGAGGTCTGACCTGAAATTGTTGCTGTCCATTTTCCTTCCTGTAATGCCATTCCTAAAGAGTACCAAACGGTGTCATTTGTGTACCATAATGTGACGTTCTTGATTCCGCTTGCCTGTGGCGGTTCTGTTACTGTCGCTGAAACAGTAACCTGTTCTTTGGGTTCAGGCGTAGCCGGAACTTGAGCAACATCAGAGATTACTGGAGCAACAAAATCGCCTACAACATAAGAATAAAGCGATGAAACCACAGAGTAACCAATCAAATCAGAAGCATAAACTCTGTAATTTACAGCTGTACCATAAATCTGAGCGGGAATATCCACAACATAGACACCACTGTCTAGGCTCATGGTGACATTGGTCCAGCTGCCAGAATTAAGTTGATAACTCAAAACAACAGAAGCAACATCACAATCTCCACTAGCGACCTGCGCGGTGACTGTCACGGACTCATCATAGTTAGGCACGTCAGGAGACCTGCTAACGCTGACAATCTGTAGAGGGTTAACAGCTATCATGGAAAAGATCATGTCATTATAATCTCTGTCAAAGCCTCCAAAGTAGTTCTCAAAACCTATCATATACATGCCTGGAACATCCAAATTCACGTAAACCTCTGCATGTTCTTGAGGATAATCAGGATTCAGTGCGTGCTGGGTAAAGTATCGGTGCTCAGGAGCTTGCATTGTTATGCCAAATTGGCCATCAACCTGAAAAATCTTGGACACAGGTGGAACAACAAACCCGCCCAAGTCTCCTGTGGCTCCTTCTGGACCAGAGAAAATTGTAGGATAATTGGTTGTTTCAACCAGATAATAGCCAAGCACGTTTTTGTCATGGTATCCAGCAAACTCAGCTAGCAATGTGGCATTGTAGATTCCTGCAGGAAACGTTTGAACATCTGAAAGTGAAATGTTTGTATAACCGAGGTCTCCAAGAATTTCTGCAAGTGAAGGCTCGTCGCCGACAGCTATTACGCTGGAGATTATTGCTGGCGATGAAATCAGTAGACAAATCAGAGCTAATGCAACGGCTGGAACAACTAGTCTTTTTTTGTTTTTTGCTGTTTTTGCAATGGTTCCATTATTTTTGTTGAAGAAAGTAAAGTAATTATTCATGTATGCAACCCTTCTAATTACTGTCCGTACTGCATAATTGATGTCTTAAGATAAAGACGATATTTCCTACCATGAAATATTCTAGAAAAAATATGTAAAATTGTTATAGAAGCGTCTATTTGTTTTAAACAATTATGTTGATGTTGATTGGAATATGAATCCAAGGAATCATCAAAATGCACTATCATATACAAATTAAAAGTTCATTAATTTTATAATCTAATCGAAAACAGGTCTGTTACGTCTCAAGACAGAATATATCAGGAATCGACTTATTCCTTTAATAGCCCCACAGCCAAAATGAACTGCAGTGAAAACAAATGGACCCAAACGAAGCCCGATGGAACATAATAAAATCGTTGCTTGAAGGTTTTCCATCTCTAAAGGAAAAGACGATTGATTACCTCCAAGCCCAGTGATTTTTTTATAATCGGTCAGAATGGTTAATCTTGACTGCGGATTCATAAATGATTAATTATTGAATTTTGTTTTTTATTTGTAGCAGGTGTTAGATTTGAGTGAGATGCCTCCCATCCCAGAAAAGATTAGTAGTAAAAAGATTATTGTTTACAAGTCTCGTGTTGATCCGACCATTGTTAAGCTTACTGCAGAGAAAATGAAGGCGAAGTTGTTTTCTAAGAGAAGATCTGATGATATTCGTGTTGTTTCTGTTGACAAGTATTATGAGCCGTATGTTCTTATCGATGCGAAGTACCGTATAGAATATTTTAAGAAGAGAATTTTTTCGCTTGATGTTGATTCTGACATTGAGAACGTCAAGGTTGGCGATGTTTCGTACAAGCCTGAGATTGTGGATGCTGCTGGGGAGTCTCGTAAGGTGTTTAAGTTGGAGGCTGAGTTGTGGTCTTCTTATCATGATAAGACGTATCTGATTTTTGACAAGGAAGGTCATGAGATTCCTCCTAGCCAGGTGCCTGCTGCGCCGTCTGAGGATCATCCTGAGAAGATTTTGGCAGAGTTTAACAGGAAGGCTGAGGAGGTTGCGGTTTCTCCTGAGAAGGGCATCGAAATGGTTAAGGAGAGGATTGTGAAGAGGCCTTCTGATGTTGCCAAGATTGTTGATGAGCTGTTTCAGGTTTCTGAGCATGCAGTAATTTACAGCCCAGTCTATGAGATTACTTTCCGCAATGTTCATTCTGGAGAAGAAAAGCTTGTTAAAATAGACGGTGTTACAGCAAAAATCGTTTCCTAAACTTCGAAACTAATTTTGGTTCTTTTTTAGTCTTCGTCGTTTCCTAGAATGTTAGAGATGTCCTTGTATTTGTTCAGGTAGCGGTCGCCCTTTTCTGTAGTGAAATAGGTGTTTTTTCTGTTTTCTTTCTGTATCTCTAGAAGACCCATGTTTGTAAGAAAATTGAGATACTCATTTAGCTGTGCAAAGCTGAGGTTTGCCCTGTACATGATCTGGGTTTTAAGATGCCCGTCTTTGGCTATTGTTAGTATTTCGGCGATTATGTCCAGCCGATCTCTTCGTTTGTTATCAGACTCCACTTTGGCAACACTCTAGTATTTCTCTATAACTTTCATCTATAAGGGAAGTAAATTTTGCAAATAAAAAGTGTGTTTCCATGTTCCGCATATTCCAAAACAGAGAATATTACCCGAAAAAGCCCAAAAACGGGCTGAATTGTAGATATGCTTGTAGAAAAAATACACAATACTTATATCCTCTAAGCGTACATCCGCTGTTTTAGTGAGCAACAGAAGGACAATAACATGAGTACAGACAAAATGAAGCGCCGCGCCTTTCGTTTGCGTGCCTTGATTGGCAATATCAAGAACAAAAAGACCAGACAAGAGGTCATTGCAGAGTATGTCAGTCTCATTTCGCAGATGAGCCAGCATAACTAAGCTTCAATTTATAGTTTTACGGTTTGTTTTTGATTTTCCAGAATAGGTAAACTTTGGTTTGTGTTAGGATGCCTATTATTCGTATTATTTTTGCCAGTTTTTTTGTGTCTGCAGAATCTATTATAGAACTGTATTCTTGGGTTGTCGGGAAGGGCTGTTTTGTGCTTGCGATTATTCAAACAAAACCATTAACATAGTTTGGGTAAAAATGATTTTCCGTCCAACTTAATAACTCAAATGTAGACAGTAGAAACAAGGGAGGCTTGCACATGTTCTATGACAAATACCAAAAGATTACCAAGGAAAAAAACAGCATTATCAACATTAACCTTGATCCTGCGCTGCCAAAACAAAGAAAAGAAAACGTAATCCCAAAAAAATATTCTAGCAAAGAAGATGGAGAAGCACTTCTAAATTTTTCGTTAGACATAATCGAGCAGGTCAGCGATTATTGTTGCTCCATAAAACCCAACACACAGTACCTATCTTGGGCACACAGACATCCTGAAAACATTAGCAGACAAAATTCACAAAGAAGGAATGTTGGCAATTCTAGACCACAAGCTAAATGATATTGGCTCAACAAACAATTCCGCGATGTACTGGATAAAAGAAATGGGCTTTGATGCTTTCACGTTTTCTCCTTTTGCAGGAAACACTAAAGAAACTGTGGAAACGGCTCACATGAAAGACCTTGGAGTGATAGTTTTGACTTTGATGTCAAATCCTAAAGCCAAAGGTTTGATGCTTGAAACAAAAATTGACGGAGAGCCATATTATGTTCGCACCGCGAGACTTGTTAAGGAAACTGGGGCAGATGGCTGTGTTGTGGGCTTAACTGGCTTTGTCAAAGATGAGTATATCAAAAATATTCAGGAAGCTGCTGGAGATAATGCAGTGTTTTTGATGCAGGGAATAGGCCCCCAAGGCGGAGAAGTAAACAAGATAAAATATGCACGTAATCCGCTGGTCAGTTTGGGCAGGGCAGTTATTTATTCACAAAATCCTAGAGAAGCAGTCAAAGAATACTATGAAACATTCAAGAAATTGTTGTGAAGCCTTAGATTACTTCCATATACTTTGTTCTGTTTTCAGTAATCCTGTAGACGCCACGACTAACCCTCTCTACATACTCCTTGTTTAGCAGATACCGTAACCTGTTATCAAACCGTGTCCTGGTAACTAAAGAGTGGCAAGTAGTCAAAACTTTTTTTTCTAAAGCAGTCCAACACATATCCCCATTTTTGAGTTCAAGTGATATATTTAGGTGTGGCTGTAACCATTAGTGAGACTGGAGTAGTATTCATTGCAGATCGAATAAAAAGTAGAAAACGTCACCTTTGAACAGATGATTTATGATATTTTTCTGGATTCAGAAACTATTAGCCACACCAAATAGGTATTAGAACTGGTTATAGCTGAATAGCTCGTTTTTTTGTTTCTTTTTTCTTTGTTTTGGTGTTTCTGCTGGATATCCTAAGGGTAGTAGGGCGACGACGTTCCAGATGTCTGGAATTTTGAGCAGTCCCTTTACTTTTTGTTCATTGAAGCTTCCGACCCAGCATGAGCCGATTCCTAGACTCCAAGCTGCAAGCACCATGTTCTCTAATGCGATTGTGGTGTCTACTGTTGCCCATTTTCCAGTTAATATTGCCTTTGGGTTAGCGCAGCCAACAAGGATTATGGGCGCTTTTTTGAGAAATCTGCTCAGCAGTCCTCCCAGTTCTTTCTTGAGTTTTGTGTCCGTAACTACAACAAAGTGGTATGGTTGCCTGTTTGCCGCAGAAGGTGATTGTCTACCCGCTTCAAGTATTTCTGATAAAACTTCTTCTGGTATCTCTTTGTCTTGGTAATCTCTGATGCTTCTACGGTTCAAAATAACATCAATCATTGACATAAAAATCAAAAAATGTACTCTTATGAGGGAGCTATATTTCTTCTGTTTTACACAGCAAAACTAGCAATGCGACCAAACGTTTTTACGCATCCGTAACAACTGAAAAGAATCTTACAAACTTGCAAATAAAATTAACACTTTAGAGGTCACATTTTTTGGAAAATAATGAAAACAAAAGTTACGCAGACGATTTCGTGTTCGACAAGCGCCTCTACGTAATATTTCTAATAATATTCACCGAAGTACTAGGATTCAGTATAGTACTGCCACTGATACCTTTTCTTGGCTTAGAAATTGGATTATCCCCAATACAGATAGGGCTTATCGCCAGCGTATTCAGCTTTTGTCAATTATTTGCCAGCCCAATAACAGGCAAACTAAGCGACCACTTCGGAAGAAAACCACTATTTATCTTAAGCCAAATCAGCACATTCGCAGGTTTTGTTTTCCTAGGCTTCGCCACAACAGCAATCCTGCTAATTTTAGCACGACTAATTGACGGACTGCTCGGAAGCAACATGACAGTCAGCCAAGCATACATCAGCGACATAACAGAACCAAAACATCGAACAAGAGTCTACGGCTACTCCAGCGGCGTGTTTGGCGCAGGGCTAATATTTGGTCCATTCATCGGCGGCGTGCTTTCTAGAATTAACTATTCGATTCCAATGTTCTTTGCTGCAGCCATAACTTTGGTTTCAATTGTTCTGGTTATTCTGTTTCTTCCGGAGACAATACACAGAAAAACAGGCAAGATCTCTCTCAAATTCGATGATGTGGTTCCTGTTAAGGATGTTAAATGTTTCCTAAAAACATCAAATGTAAGAAACAGTTTGCTGATGTTCTTCATATACAATATTGGCTTCAATCTTTTCATCTCAAACTTTGGCTTACTTGCAAAAACACAGTTAGGTGCAAGCGCAGACGAAGTCAGTTTTTACATGGCGTGGATTGGAGTACCTAAGAGTAATCATACAAACAGTTCTAATCGCTCGCATCCTACGAGCCCTAAACGAAAAACGCACCCTAGTAACTGGAACAATTGCAATGACAATCTCAATGCTAACCATTGCACTCTCTACTGAGTATCTGATAGTTTTTGTGCCCCTAATCTTTCTTGCTTACGGCACGGGAGTCAGCAGACCAATTCTGACAAGCAGATTGACAAACAGCGTAACACAAAAGGAAACCGCAACACTGCTAGGAGTCAACAACTCCCTAAACAGCGTCGCTCAGATAGTGACACCAATCGTAGGCGGATTTATAATCCAATATTTGCCGTCACAGACACTGCCAGTAATTTCTGCGTTGTTCTTCGCGTCCATTCTGTTGCTAATAAGAAACAGAAAAAACAAATTAGTCTGCTGAACTAATTGTGAGTTCTAGCGACAATGTGAACCCGCTTTTTCGGCGTTAACTCTAGAGAATGTTGCCCCATAAAGAATGAACTGATTAATCAAGAAAAGCCATGGCAACAAAATCAGTAATGAACCCGCAGCTCCAGTCACTGATGTTATGGCAAAAACCTCTAGGACAACTCCAATCAAGTAGTTAGTCACCGTGAATAGCAGACCAGAAATCACTGCCGCTAAACGGACATCGCTCCACTGTATGGGCACATCAGGAATCTGCTTGTATATGACAGCAAAAAGAATAGTTGACAACACAAAAGACAAAACAATCTGGGTCACTCTCAAAACAACCTCCACAACACCTGAAGCAAAAGGCTCAAGAGCAAACGCAATAAAACCCAAAAGAACAGTCGAAAGCCCTGTCCAAACAATAATGGCAACCCCAAGACCAGAAACCATCAAGAACGGAACTATCTTTCGCTTAATTCTTTCCTTAAAGCCAAATTTTTTCGGTGTAACTCCCCATATTCCATTCATTGTTTCTTGCAGCACATCAAAAGCGCCTATTGCCCCAACTGCCGTAAAAACCAAGGCAATCAATGAAGCAAAAACTGACGTGAATGGATTTTTTATAACATCCAAAATCTGCTGAAACAGGTCAGCAACTGCAGGTCCAGCTATTGTTGTTATCTGCTGTATCAGAGCCTGAAAAGCGGCATCTTGCCCATAAATCAGTGCGAGAATGCCCAAAATAACAAGAAGCATCAATGGAAGAGGCAAGATAATGAAATAGGCAAGGGCAGCAGCACGTAAAGAAGAATTGTGTGAAAGCCATTTACGGAATGCTTCTTTAGCTATTTCGAAAAACAGTTTTCTATCCATCTTTTCCCAGCCATCAAATTTTGAGTACAGCCTGTGCAACCCAGAATCCAGTTACACAGTGATTGTACCTGTGAATTTAGACTAGTTTGTGTATTGTACTATTTTACAATAAGGATAGAACAGGGTGCATTTTTTGAAACTGTTTCACTGACACTGCCCAAAAACAGATGAGTTAATGCAGAATGTCCCTTTGCGCTCATGACTATTAGCGAAAAGTTGTTGTCTTTGGCATAGCTAACGATTTCATGGCCAGCGTTACCTGTTCCCTCTCTTAACACATACTTTGCTTTAGCGCAGTTTTCTTCGATTAGCTTTTCTGCATGTTTCAGAATTTCTCGTCCAGCATCCTCTAGGGGTGCAATTTGAAAAGCTATGCTCTCTCCGGTGTAGGGAATAGAAACTACATGCAATACAGTAATTTCGGCATCAACTTTGCCAGCCAACCAGCAGGCATATTTGAGACCTTTTTCGCTGTTTTTGGATCCATCAATTGGAACAAGTATCTTGGTTATCATAAATTTCGCCTAGACCTAACATTAGATTCATGAAATAAATAAGAAGTTCTATAGAACCTAATGTCTATTCTGCGCATTCACACAGAAACTCGTCAACGAGTTTTCGCATATTCATCCTAATTTCTTCGCACTGTGCCGCATACTTTGGGGTTACGTCCTCAACTTTTTTTCCGCTGCTGCAGGCAACAAAAAGTTCGTCATGATGATCAATGATTGCTTCTGTAATGTCAGAGACTTTTTTGCGGTATTTTTCAACATGACCTATCAGGTGAATCATGGTCTCTAAATTTTCTGGACAATTATCGTTTAGATATTTAACGACATAAGAAACCATTGCTTTAATTTGTTCGTCATCCAATTAACAACAAGCCCCTTACACATAGTATTATGTGCTTGTGTGAGATTTATACTATACGTAAATGACGGAAAATATTCGGAACTGTTTTATTTGCAACAACAAAAAAATTATAACAGCGTTATAACAATATTGTTGCAGAAAGCAGAAAGGTGACAGGAATGAAAGTCTACAACTCCATCCTTGACGGAATAGGCAACACACCACTTGTAAAGCTTAACCTCATATCACCAGACCTAAAAGCAACTCTATACGCAAAAATTGAATCCCAAAACCCGGGAGGCAGCGTAAAAGACAGAATAGGATTATCCATGATTCAGGAAGCAGAAAAACAAGGAAAAATAAACAAAGAAACAACAGTTATAGAGCCAACCAGCGGAAACACCGGAATCGGACTGGCTCTAGTAAGCGCAGTAAAAGGCTACAAAATAATACTTACCATGCCAGAATCCATGAGCATAGAACGAAGACGACTACTCAAAGCATACGGAGCAGAACTGGTTCTAACCCCTGCTTCAGAAGGAATACCGGGAGCCATCAGAAAAGCAGAAGAACTAGTAGCAAAAACGCCTAACTCTATTCTCCTTAATCAGTTCCAGAATCCTGCGAATCCTAAGATACACCGAGAGACAACAGGTCCCGAAATCTGGAAAGCAACAGAAGGAAAAGTTGACATCGTAGTTGCAGGCGTCGGAACAGGCGGAACAATAACAGGAATAGCCGAATATATCAAGCCCTTGAAAAAAGCCTTCCAAGCAATAGCCGTTGAACCATATAACTCACCGGTTCTTTCTGGCGGACAACCTGGACCGCACAAGATACAAGGAATAGGAGCAGGCTTCAAACCTGACATACTAAAAACGGAACTACTTGACGAAATAATCAGAGTAAAATACGAAGATGCAGAAAAAACAGCACGCCTTCTAGCAAAAAAAGAAGGAATACTCGCAGGAATATCATCAGGAGCAGCCACATACGCGGCACTGCAGGTTGCAAAAAGACCAGAAAACCAAAACAAAACAGTAGTAGTTATACTGCCAGATACGGGAGAGCGTTACCTAACAACTAGCTTATATGAGACTTAGATAATTTGAAATCGGGGGAAACATCATCAGCAAAAAAAATCCGAAACAAAAAACAGACAAAGATACAGAAAGTGCCCTGTCCAGCTGGAGCGCTGAAACAATAATTGAAGCCATCAAGGGCAAACAGCGATTTGAAGAAAAAAACTGGATGAAAAAAAGTTTACCCCAACTAGTCGACGAAATCTCTGAAAACTACGAAGTTTACGGAGGAATCAACCATCTTGACGGAAAAGACCTGCCGTTAAAGAATGCTGTTATTGAAATTCTTGAAGACATCCTGTCTGTGCTTTTTCCTGGATATCTTGGAAAAGAAAAAATTACAAAAACAAACATCCAAGATTACTTGACCAAAACTTTGGAATCAATATACGTCAGGCTGGTTGTGGAAGTTGACAAGAGCCTGAAATATTTTTGCAAAAAGGACAAAAAATGCTCCGAAGACATCTGCAGAAAATTCGCACAGATCATTGTCGGAGAGCTATTGGAACAGATTTCCAGCATAAGAATAATGTTAAATGGTGATATTCAGGCAGCTTATGATGGCGACCCCGCAGCCAAGAGCATTGATGAAGTAATTCTAAGTTATCCGTGCGTTCTTGCCATCTCCACACATAGAGTAGCCTATGAACTGTACACAAGAGGTGTTCCTCTGATTCCCCGAATAATGAGCGAATACGCCCACTCCATAACAGGCATTGATATTCATCCGGGAGCTAGGATTGGGAAAAACTTCTTCATAGATCACGGAACCAGCGTTATCATAGGTGAAACCGCAGAAATCGGAGACAACGTAAAAATCTATCAGGGTGTAACTTTGGGGGCATTAAGTTTTCCAAAAGACGAAAAAGGGCGTTTAATAAAGGGAATAAAGCGTCATCCAACCGTGGGCAACAATGTAATCATCTACTCTAATGCATCAATTCTTGGGTCAAAAGCCATAATCGGAGACAACTCAGTGATAGGCGGAAACGTTTGGATAACCACAACCATCCCCTCAGGCACAGTAGTCACACTAAAGCCGCCAAAACTAAAAGTCAGCAAAAAACCAACAGAAACATAACACAAAATTCCCATTTTGGATATCTTTTTATCAAATAGCGAAACTAGTAATGAACATGCCAGAAAGGGAGAAACGCGTCGGACTTGCTGCATTCCTGAACATCGCCTTCACCATCTTAGAGATAATAGGCGGAATATGGACAAACAGCTTAGCCATCATATCTGACGCACTACACGATTTTGGCGACAGCGTTGCCCTGCTCATTTCATGGCTCTTTGAAAGAGAAGCAAAAAGGTCACCTGATACAAGCCGAACATTCGGATATCAAAGACTTTCGTTGTTTTCTGCGTTTTTCTCTGCAGCTATCCTGATAGGCGGCTCAATCGTAATCGTTTTCGAGGCCATACCCAGACTGTTCAATCCAGAACTGGTAAATGCAACGGGAATGGTCGGCTTTTCAATAATTGGCATTACATTAAATGGTGCAGGATTTTTTCTGCTAAAAAGAGGCGAAAGCCTAAACGAAAAAGTGCTGTCATGGCATCTCCTAGAAGATGTTCTAGGCTGGGTAGGCATCCTTGTTGGCGGCCTAGTCATCTATTTCTGGAAAATCTACATTATTGACCCGTTGATAACCATCGGCTTGACAGTCTTCATTCTCTATAATGTAACCAGAAACCTTCGCGAAGCATTTAACATCCTTCTGCAGGGTGTACCAAAACACATCAATCTTGAAGCAGTAAAAAAGGACGTCACATCAATCAAGGGAGTGCTTGGAATCCATGACATTCACATATGGTCATTGGAAGGAGAAACCGACGTCTTAACAGCACATATTGTGTTAGATGATAAAACACTAAGAGAGAATGCTGACGAAACAAAAGACATAATCAAAGAAACACTCCTAAATCATCACATAGAGCACTCAACAATCGAACTTGAAAGCAAATACCACTGCACAGGAATGGTATGCGAAGAAAGACAAGACAACAACAAGTAAACTAGCCCTCTACAAAACAGTTCTTGACCAAGAAAAACACGTTTTTTAGCCCTGACAAAACATCCACAAAATAGCCAATAGATGCCAAATTTTGGCGTGAAAATGGATAACTGTTTCATATATCTACCGAAGAAACAAAACAGCTTGTAGACGACTTCAATGAAACAGTCAATCTTGATGAACTGGTACATGTTGCAGCCCGAGAAATCGTAGCCTCAGACAACAGTTTCTGGCTGAAAACTGAACCAGAAAACTGGAAAATGAAAAAAAACCAGCACCCAAACTTGACTAAATTTTGAGTGTCAGCACTATTTGGAGAGTTCTTTCAGGGTTTCTATAATGTAGTTAATGTCGTCTCGGGTGACCAGTGGATGGATGGGCAGACTTAGGACATGTTTGCAGGCGTCTTCAGTGTTTGGGCAAACCGTGTTTTTGTAGCCAAGCTTCACGTACAGGGGTTGTTTGTAGATCGGAAAGGGATAGTGGACAGCGTTCCCAATGCCCTTTTCAGTTAGAAAAGCCGAAAGCTCGTCCCTGCTTAAAGGATAGGTATCTTCTACACGTATCACGTATTGGTGAAAAACAGGTTTCACGTCCTTGTCCACATACGGTATTGTTAAGCCGTCAATCTTGCCTATCGCATCGCTTAATAGTGAAGCATTTTCTGTTCTCTTCTCGTTGAAGCTGTCAAGTTTTGTTAGTTGTACCAATCCGATGGCTGTACACATGTCTGTTGTGCGATAATTGTAGCCTAAAGTTTCATGAAGATACTTCTTGCTTTGCCCATGATTAATAAGCAGACGCGCACTTTCTGCAAGTTCATCGTCATCAGTGGTTATGACACCGCCCTCGCCAGCAGTCATATTTTTTGTTGCATACAGACTAAAACAGGCTATGTCTCCTATGCTTCCAGCTTTTTGTCCCTTGTATTCTGCACCATGAGCCTGAGCTGCATCCTCAACTAAGGCGAGTCCATTATCTTCGGCAATTTCTTTCAGAGCAGTCATGTCTGCGGGTTGACCAAACATGTGAACAGGTATTAACGCCTTTGTTTTGGATGTTATCTTCTCCGTCACATCATGTGGGTCGATGTTGAAGGTTTTTGGGTCTATGTCTGCAAAGACAGGTTTCGCATTCTGGAATAGTATGCAGTTGCCGGAGGCTACAAAAGAAAATGCCGATGTTATTACCTCATCTTCTGGACATATTTTGAGAGCTTTAAGGGACACGTCAAGTGCTATTGTGCCATTGGTGACTGCAACAGCGTGCTTAACGCCGATATATTCTGCGTATTCTTTTTCGAAGGCTTTTGTTTTTGGTCCAGAAGCAATAATACCAGATTCAAGAACCTCTGTTACTGCAGCAATTTCTTCTTTGCCAAAATTTGGTTTCGCAATAGGAATTCTTCGTGTCAACAGATATCATTCTTCCTTGTCTATTTGTACATAATCTGCTACAGGAATCTCATATTTTTCATTACAGACTGGGCAGCGCATGGTAACTTTGTCAGTCAGTTTCTCTTGTGTCTCAAGTTTTCTGCTGCATCTGCAAACAAATCCTTTTACTCTGGCAGGGTTTCCATAAACCAAAGCATGAGATGGCACATTCTGGGTAACTACACTGCCTGAGCCTATCATGGCATATTCGCCTATGGTTACTCCGCATACTACTACGGTTCTTGCTCCGATTGAGCTTCCCTTCTTAATGTGTGTGGGCAGGATTTTCCAGTCTTTGTTGAAGCTTCTTGGGTAAGGGTCATTTGTGAATGTGACATGGGGACCAACAAAAACGTCGTCTTCGATTGTTACTCCTTCATAGACTGTTGCTCTGTTCTCGAGTTTCACGTTGTCTCCGATTTTCACGTTTCTGCCAACATAAACATAGTCCGCGATAATGCACTGTTTGCCTATTTTTGCGTCACTCATGATGTGAACAAAATGCCAAACCTTAGTGCCATCACCCAAACAGACGTTTCCATCAACAATTGCGGTAGTATCAACGTAAACCTTTGACACGAAATGTCCCCACCCACATACTAAGTCAGCAAGTAAATAACAGTTTATGTAATCACCATTGGGTTTTGTGAAATAATTTAATAGGATGGATAATCTAACCAACCGTCATCGATGTGGGAGCGTGCACAAAAATCAAGATAGGAGTTCTTAACGGGCAACCAGAACAAGTGAAAGGCTTTGATCTGTCCTCTTTTTATGTTAAGTCATGCACAGGCAAAACATGCAAGCCAGCAGCCAACATGTACAATATCATCAGCTGTTTTGGAGACAACAGAACAGCAAGAAAAAATCCTGAATGGGTAGCCGCCTCTAAATCAGGCAAGGCAGCCAGAGCGAACAGAAGCAAGCGCTTTCTCTGGGATCACATATGCCCAAGCGTTAAAGAATACAAAACAATCCTTCTTGATCAAATAACTAAAACATTGAAAACGGGTGTGACAGGAATTCATCTAGATTGTATAGGATTTCCTGAAACAGAATACTGCACCTGCACACGCTGTGTCGAAGACCAAAAAGAGAGCAAGCTAGATTGGATAGAATGGAGATCAAAAGTAGTAACCAATTTTGTTAAAGAAGCATCAAAGCTGGTAAAAGAGAGCGGAAAGGGCTTCTCTGTCACATTGTTACCTGATCCATATTTTGGCAAAGAACGGTACGGAGAAGATTTTCGCGCTCTAGCAAAGTTTGTTGATTTCTTTCTTGTTCCACTGTACGACCTAGAATATTCTACAACGTATTGGTTGGAGACTTTGGCTTATGCTTTTCGTAAGCAGCTTGAAAAACCGTTCTACATAGAATTGTATGCGGTAACACCTAGACCTAAGCTGAAAAATTTGATGTCTGCAATAGTTGCTGTGTCCAGTTATGTTGATGGAATAATATTGGCTACTCATGACACAGGCTTAGCTGAAAAGATACAGGATAGAATTGTTAATGATGCTGAGTTCGGACAGTTGCTGGAAACAAAAGGCTGTGAACCAGTAGCGGGTATTGTCAGAAAGTGGAAGGAACAGACATAAACAGGAATCTGCAGGTCTACTTATTCTGTTATTGTTTTTTAGAGCAATCGTTCAGTACTTTGAGTAGTATTTCTAGGTCTTGGATGTCTATGTTGATCAGGTTTCCGTCAATGCAGAACTTGAGTTTTGGTTTTTCCAGATTCTCTTTTTCGCGTTCCCGAAGCCAATTTAGAGTTGCTTTAACAAGCTCTGGAGTCACATCAACGAATATACCTGAAATAACAGCATCTCCGAAATCGGTTGAGTCTGGTATGGGTGGAGGAGAAATATTTACGTAATAATCATCATCCAAGTTCATGTCTATTTTTTGTTTGAGTAACTCCATGATTAGGCCGTCAACAGCGTATGAAACACCAAAGATCAGAGATTTCTCATCCATCAGTATCCCCAAACCACAGTATTTTCTACTGACCTATAAAAATCATGGCATATTTCCAGTTTTCTAATTTTGTAACTCCAACAAAATACGTAGCAGTTTTTGCCCAACAGTCACATTGTGCCTCGTGAAACTGGTTAGCACGTAAACAAAAAGTGTGGGTATGCACAAGCTTATATTCTGTTGATGTCAAAAACTCGCTTGGCTGATCTTTCGTGGAAAAAGAGAAACGGGTACTGATTCTGGCAGGCGGTGGAGGACACACTGGTTTCGCTTACTCATTAGCCCAGAGACTTGAAAACAGAGCAACCATAAACTTCTTGATTCCAGAAGGAGACAACCTGAGCTTCAAAAGATTAAGCAACTTCGGCAAAGTTGACACCTTAGTGAAGGCACGGGGAGCCAAAACGCCCACAAACGAATTTCTGTACATGTTATGTCAAGCTTTTGTGAGTTCCAGAAAAAAAGTGACCAATGACTTTGATGTTGTAGTAAGCACTGGCAGCAACTTTTGTATCCCCCCCGCTTTGGTCGCCTTTTTGAAGGGAATACCCCTAGTGAACGTTGAGGGGGAGGCACGTTTCATTGGAGCATCCAAAACAGCCCGCATCCTGAAGCCATTCTCGTCAGTCACAGCTTTACAATGGAGTGAACAGAAAAGCTTCCTGGAAGGCACAGTAGTTGGTCCCATTTTCGTGAAACCTGAAATCGAGCCGTGGAACGGAGGCTACATCTTAGTGACAGGAGGAACCTTAGGGCACAAGCGGCTATTTGATGTCTTAAACGAAAGCAATCTAGAGAATGTAGTTTTGCAGACAGGAGAAGTCGATCCTGAACCATACAGAAAACGGCATCCAAAATGGAAGGTCATAGATTTTTCCTTAAACTTTCAAGAACTTATTGCAGGCGCAGAGGTTGTCATAACACATCAAGGCTCCACACCGCTGGATGCTGCAGTATACAAGAAGCCCTCTGTCATAGTGCCAAACCCAGAACTGAAACGCACTTTTCCAAAGAGAGACTCTGAGCTTTTTGCCAAAAAATTGGGAGCCATATTTTTGTCAGACTTTAGTTTAGAAAATTTGGTGAATGCCATAGGAGAGGCAAAGAAAAGCAAAACGCCTGTGTTGAAGGACGGCGCAAAAGCCTTAGCTGACATTGTTTTGAATTTCTGAGGAAACAGACACCCATTTGAAACGTGTTTGTGTTGTGTTATGTTGCCCGTTTTCGAAATGGAAAACATTTAAATCCTGTGAGGCATCGTTAACCCAGTTTAGAGGCTTATTGTAATGTCTGAAAGAAGAGCACGTGGACTCGTCTATGAATGTGTAAAGTGTGGCGCACAAGTAAGGACAGAAGAGCTTGAGCTACGTGGCGGAGGAGTAAAATGCACATTCTGCGGATACAAAGTTCTCAAAAAGAAGAGACCCCCAGTAGTCAAACGGGTCTCCACCGGATAAAATCAACAAGTTTAACATCAAAACAGCGCTTATTGCATAGCGCCTACGCAAATAAGCAGATTTTTGAGCTTATTTTGAGTTTTTAACTCGTCTTTTTAGTGCTTTTTCCGAAAGGGCACATTTAAATACGAGCCATGTAGTGACTTTTAAAATTAAAAACGGAGATGGAATTACTTGAGAATCCCTTTGACTAAAAAAGTTGAAGGCTTCAAGGTTGAGAAAAAATCAGTTTCTCAGCTTGTATCTGAAATGGGTAAAACTGCCTATCAGGGCAGAAAACTGGCAGAAGCCGTTGACCTATGGGAAAAGATGGTTAAAGAAGACGACTTGGTAATAGTTTTAGGTTTGGCTGGCTCCATGAGCACTGCTGGACAATGGACGCTGGTTAATTGGCTTATCAAAAACAGGTTCGTTGACGTTATTGTTTCAACAGGAGCAAACATATCAGAAGACATTGTTGACGCCATGGGACTTGGATACTATCAAGCAACCCAGAACATTAACGACGAAGAGCTTCTGGCAGCAGACATAAACAGATACTACGACGTCTACGGAGTAGAAACAGACTACAGACAAATGGAAGACCTTCTAACAGAGTTTCTGCTAACACTAAAAGCAGATCATCCGTACTCTTCTATGGAAATTTTGCACTACTTGGGCAAGTATTTGAGCAAAAAGAAGATCGAAAGCATAACTGCAACAGCCGCAGAAAATGGAGTGCCCATCTTTAGCCCAGCACTGCTTGACAGCGCGTATGGAGAAGCGGTGTTGATGGCAAAGAATGAAGGACACAATCTTATTGTTGATCAGGTTAAAGAGTTTGACCAGTTTGTGGGAATAGGCGAAAAAACGAAGAACACTGCCGTCATATATGTGGGCGGAGGAGTGCCCAAAGATTTCACGCAGCTACTTGCTATTTCTATTTCTCCAAAGAACATGGACCAGGCAGTAAAGGGAAGGGAAGCCAACTGCCGAAAGAGCCTTCAGGAATATTATTATCCGCACAAATATGCTATTCAGATTACAACCGATTCTCCGCAGTGGGGCGGACTTTCAGGATGCACATTAGAAGAGGCTAAAAGCTGGGGCAAAGTTTCAGGTAAAGGACGAGACGTAACCTGCTACTGTGACGCCACTATTGCTTTGCCCCTCATAGCTCATGCACTTAATGAGCGTGTGAAACCTGATGCACGAAAGAAGCGGGCTCCAGACTTTTCTTGGTTGCTACCAAAGGAGTAAACGAAAAGTTAAAGAGATGTGATTAGGAGGTAAAAGAACGCAATGATTCCAAGATATGTATTCTTCACCAAGGGCGTGGGCAAACACAAGGACTTTTTGCAGTCTTTTGAGTTGGCACTAAGAAACGCAGGCATACAAGCATGCAACATAGTAACCGTCTCCAGCATACTGCCACCAGGATGTAAGGTAGTCACAAAAGAGCGCGGACTAAAGATGCTACATCCAGGCGAAATCACGTTTGCAGTTATGTCCAAAAACTCTGTTCAGGAGCCTCACAGGCTGATTGCAGCATCTGTAGGCATGGCAATTCCTTCCAGCAAAAACAGTTATGGTTACCTTTCTGAACATCACTCTTTTGGTCAAACAGCAGAAACAGCAGGAAACTATGCAGAAGACCTTGCGGCAACAATGTTGGCTACAACGATGGGGATTCCTTTTGATTCAGAGCAGGCATGGGACGAGAAGAAGCAGATTTTTCAGACCAGTGGAATGATTATCAAAACGAGTAACATAACTCAGTCGGCGAAGGGCGAAAAAACGGGTCAATGGACTACAGTTCTTGCAGCCGCAGTTTTTGTTCCCTAAGCGTTTTCAGCAATTGTTCCAGTTCTAACTATTTGGCTGGAACCATTCAAAATTTTTTGTAAGCTTGTTTTATGCTATGGTATAGCCTGAGCTATTGTAGTGCTCGTTTTTGGAAACTAGGGTGTATAGAAAAAGGGTGAAAGGAATGTTAGTAGTATTCCTTGTCTCCGAGTTTTCGTAGTGCTTTGCCTTTTAGTTTCACTGCGGGTATTGTATCTTCTTCCAGTCTTCTGTCTACAGTTTTGCGTTTGACTGATTCACCGCATACTCCGCCAGGTAACAACTGTCGTCTAACACATGTTGCGTAGCTGCAGTTTGCAACGTTGCATTCTTCATCGGTCCATCTGCACCAGTTACTTTTTCCTTGATAGATTACAGCTCGTTTAACGCACTTAAACAAACGACATTTTGGGGAACAATATTTTGTCTCAACCAAATTATGCCACGTCCTTCGCCCGAACAAAAATTCTTTGCAGTTTACGTTATATCAGCAAAATATGCCTTGACCCACCGAACGTAATAAATTTTATGTTTTTCGATTCTGTAAAGTCTTTGTCGGTTCTAGGTACTGTTTTCTTTCGTCGGTTGGCTTGCGTTTCTGATTAGGGTTAGCCATTTGTTTTTTCCTTCGACTTTGATTCCGCATGCTTCTGCTGGTATTTTTCCATAAGTTTTGCTCTTATGCATGAATTGAGGTTTCTGATACCATGTGGTTTTTATTGTGACTCTGTCATGTTATTAAATTCTGAATATTAGGTTGGCAGGCTATTACGTTGGAGTCTTTGGTTCCTGATGAAATTATTCGTATGTTGCAAAGGCAGAAGTATCATCTGGTGGGGAATCATTCGGCGGTTAAGCGGTGTCGATGGTTATACAATAGCATTGTTCAGGACAGAACTTGTTACAAGCAGAAATTTTATGGAATAAAAAGTCACCAGTGCCTGCAGATGACGCCTTCAGTTTTTCATTGCACGTTGGGTTGTGTTTTTTGTTGGCGTGCCCAGAGCGGAGACCACAACATCAGATGGGACGAAACAGCCTTGCCAACTTGGAATGAGCCAGAAGAGATAATTGACGGATGCATCCGAGAACAGAAAAGAATCTTAACAGGGTATAAGGCAACACCCAACGCAGACCAAAACAAACGCCTAGAAGCGCTCACACCAAAACATGCAGCAATAAGCCTAACAGGCGAACCCACAATCTATCCACATCTTGACGGATTAATCAAAGAATTTCACAAACGAAACTTCACAACATTTGTCGTTTCCAACGGAACAAACCCAGAAGCACTCTCAAAACTAAGCGAAGAACCCACCCAACTGTATATTTCAGTTTCAGCCTTTGACAAAAACGAATTCTCAAAAATATGCCGCCCCCACAGCAACGGAGCATGGAAAAAACTTAACGAAACCTTAGAACTGCTTCCCAGCTTCAAATGCCCCACAGTTATCAGATTCACCTTGGCAAGGCACATAAACTTGGAGTATCCAAAACGTTTTGCAGTGCTAGTCAAGAAGGCAAATCCAACATATCTAGAGCCAAAAGCTTACATGCATGTTGGGTTTTCGAGGCTAAGAATGGATGGTAGCAACATGCCAAACCACAAGGAAATCAAAGAATTCGGGAAAATTTTGTCTGCTGAACTGGGCTACAATATGCTCGATGAGTCAACGGACAGCAGGGTGGTTTTGCTTAGCCGCTTGGAAAAGGCTATTAAGCTAGCCTAGACCATTTTTGAAGTGTTTCTGGCTGTGAAATTTATGTCGTTGAAAGAGTTTCTGGAAAAGATTCAGGAAGAATTGAGCAACAGAGAGCAGGTGCGTGAAGAGGTTCATAAGGACATGCGAAAGGCAACACGTCTTTCTAAACAGGCAATACAGGTTACGCATCAGGAACGTTTTGATGATGCTAAAGCCCTGCTTGAAGAGGCAAAGACGCTCTTTGTGAGGCTTCGAGAAATAGCAACGGATTATCCGTACCTGTTTTACAGCGGCGCTGTTGGAGCAGCCTTCGAGGAAAATGCGGAAGCTCACATACTTCTCACTCTGATAAGGGAAAGCAGATTTCCTAGCCCTAAAGAGATTGGCGTTCCTGTAACTCCTTATGTTCTGTCATTGGGAGATGTTATTGGAGAGCTAAGACGAAGAGCACTGGATTTGATTCGACGAGGGAACGTTGAAGATGCAGAAAAGTGCCTAGAATGGATGGAGCACATATACGCCGAATTGACAGCGCTAGATGACGCATATATTATTGTTAATGGTCTCAGACGAAAAGGCGATGTTGCTAGACGCCTTATCGAAATCACCAGAGGAGATATCACTATCGAAGTAAGAAGAACAGCGCTGGAACGCTCTATCTCAAAACTGGAAAACAGATTAGAAAAAGAAAAAACAGACTAACCTGAAGTGTAATTAAAACGGTGAGAAAGAAGCTCAGTCCAAGGTTTTCTATCACAAAAGCTCACAAAATGCAGAAACTGCTGTCAAAGAAACTCATTTTTGAAGACACACTGCCCGACAAAATAAAGTATGTAGCAGGCGTAGACATTTCGTACCAGAACGGAAATTCTATTGGTGCAGTAGCTGTCCTAGACTATAAGTCGCTACATATTGTTGAGACTAAGGTTGCTTACGTCAAAACACGTATTCCGTATGTGCCAACATTGCTGTCTTTCAGAGAAATTCCACCAGCTTATTCTGCAGTAAGAAAGCTTGAGATAAAGCCAGACGTGTTTATGGTTGATGGACAAGGATTTGCCCATCCTTACGGGCTTGGGTTTGCTTCCCATCTAGGTTTGATGTTAGATAGATCGACTGTGGGAGTTGCAAAAAGCCACTTATATGGCAAAATAGAAGGCGCTGGCGAACACAGACAGGTAGAGCTTCTTAAAGAAAAGGGCAAGGTTGTTGGGGCTGAGGTTATAACTCGGCAGGGAACAAAGCCTATCTATGTTAGTGTTGGTCATAAGGTGTCGTTGGACCGGGCAGTAAGGTTGGTGTTAGATTGTGCAGTAAAGTATCGGTTGCCTGAGCCGATTAGAAGTGCACACAGGCTAGCGACTGATGAAAAAAAGAAGCTTCAGAATGCCCTTTAGGCAAATTTTTGATAGCCAAATCAAGGATTTGGTACACAACGATATTCTAGTAATGATGTTGAATGTTTAGTGTGGATTCATAAATGATTAATTAGTTCTGGTTTTCTTTTATTGTGTCCTAGCAGGTGTTATATTTGGCTTCGATTCCACAGGTTCCCGAAAACATTGCGCCGATGAAGGTTATAGTCTACAAGGCTAGAGTAGATCCTTCAACGCTAAAATCAAAAGCAGAAGAAATGAAAAATGAGCTTTTCATTAAACGCTTCTCAAAACCTAATCCATCAGACATACATGTAGTGTCAGTTGACAAACACTATGAACCATATGTTCTGGTTGACGCAAAATACAAAATCGAATACTACACAAAAAAAATCTACACAATAGAAGTTGCCGAAAAAACAGAAAAAATCATGATAATGGGCGAAACATTCAAGCCAGAAAAGGTAGCTGTTCCAGATTCTGAAATTGAACAGTTCCATAAAGTTGTAAACCTTGAGGGTCTTGAAGGATCATTTTTTGAGGATAAAGCATATTTCATTATTGACAAGAATGGAAATGAGGTTCCTCCTGATGAGGTTCCTGTTGCTCCTTCAGAAGAAAAGCCCAGAAAACTCCTAAAAGAGTTTGGCAACAGAACTGAAAAGGTGAAAATGTCTGATCAAGAAATTATATTGATGGCTAAAACCAAGCTCATCAGAAGACCAAAAGATGTCGACAACATAGACAAAGAAGTTTTTGTAGTCACAGAATACGCGACAATCTACAATCCAGTATACATAATAACCTTCAGAAACGAGAAAACAAAAGAAGAAAAAAGCGTAAGAATAGACGGCGTCACCGGAGAAACACTAGACTAAAACCCCACAACTTGTGGTTTTCAGAATTTTTTATCAAGCACTTTCTGTCCATTTTTGAATATCCAAAGAATACCTAAACAAAAAATGATGAAACCAATCCATTGAAGAACAAAAGAAAGTTGACCATTCACTGCAAGGTTATCAAAAGAGTAGCAGATTACATTATCCATGTCAAAATATATGACGTCTTTTAGACTGTAGCAATTCAAAATGAGAATTTGCTGAATCAGCGATAAAACTATCAAAACAAACCCAAAAATCACAATAAAGCTAACTAAATTGTCTCCTTTACTTCCTGTTGAAGTGACTGAATGTCTAAATGAATAGAATTTGTTTACCAAAGAGGCAACAAGCAGGCAAATCAGCGGCAATGACTGGTAATCGTATTTGATAGGATTAGTGTATGGACACACCAAATTCAATCCTAGTGCCAAAAACATGTTGACTCCAGCAACAAAAACAATGGTTGCTAAACAGATTAGGTCAAAAACAAATATGTCGCCAAGATTTTTTCTACGCAAAAAAGACACTAAAAGAGACACAACACCTGCAACCAAAAAGAACGCTCCTAGTGTTCCTAAGACATAGTTAATTACAAAAAACATGGAAGGAACAACCCTACTTATGGTGAAATTGAAATCGTCATGACTGAAAACAGCAAAAAATCCTTGTGATGAAATTATTTGGTACCACAAGAAAATGAAGACTATTACGGGAACAAAGAAGCAAATCCACAAATAAACGCGCTTAAGATTTATTTTTCCAAAATAAAAATAGAACAACATAAGAGGAATTAACATAAACACTGCAAAAGCTTTAGTTAGAAAGGCTATGCCGAAAATGACGCCAGACAGCAAAAAGAGTTTTGGTGATTTTTTCTTTATTGCTAAAAGTCCTGCCAGTAAATAGAGTAAACTGAAGAAAAGACATTGAACATCAATCAGAAAGCTTCTGGAAAGCACAATATGCCAAGGAGTCAATGCAAACAGTGCTGCTGCAAGCAAACCTGTTGATTTTCCATACAATAGTTTGCCAATTTTGTAGACCAGTATGATGCATGTGATACCAAACAATGTCACCAAGTTTGCTGCCGCCGAATAGGATTCGCCAAAGCATTTGAGAAAAAGTGCTCCAATATAGAATCCTAATGGGGGTTGATTGATAAGATAGCCAGTTTCAACGTAAGGCAGTCCCGATTTGATTATGCTTGTTGTGGCAGTGTACTCTAATTGTGTGTCATAATTACTGAATTGTCCTGTGGCTACAGATATGATTATGAAACTTGTCAGAATTGCAAGTAATGACAGATTAGCCCTCAAAAGACCCTTAACGTATTGTAAATTCAAGTAATCTGATACTTGTTCAAATTTCATACTTGTTGCTGCTCCAAGAAGTTAACAGAGAGCAAACTAAGTAATCTATAGAATCAAAGAATAAAAATTTTGTTAATAAAAGAAAAAAGAGAAAAAAATGACAATCAATTAGCTAACATAAACAACTGGATGCCGTTAACGGCTAATGGGGTTGTGTAATACGGCTAGTTTTCTGTTAGTATGCAGTCGTCGTATTCTTTTTCGAGTTTTGTTTTGTGTCCTAGCTCTTCTTGTGCCAGTTTGGAGAATATTTCGCCTATTTTGGTTCCTTTGAGTCCCATTGCTAACGTCTTGTAGTAATCGTATGTGCTTTTTTCTCGTTTTGCTGCGTAAACAAGTATGGTCTCGTAGTCTGATTCAGAGGATAATGGTGTGTCCTGTAGCATGTCAACAATCTTAAGGTCCTGCTGTTCTGAGCCTGTGTGAGAGCCTAGCTCAGAGATTTTGGATTCGTCATCTCTTATTGCCTCAAGATGTTTTTTGTGACCTTTTTCTTCAGCTACTAACTGTTCAAGGAAAACCTTTGATGAAGGATACTTGGAGTTCTCCAGTGCCATCTTGTAGAGGGCAATGGATTGTTCTTCAACTTTTATTGCTGCTTCGATAATTTTTTTCCATTTAGACAAGAATATCGACTCCCAGACATTTCAGTGGTTATTCACATAACATAAACTTTTCGAGAATCCCGATTATTTTCCGTAGCGCTCAAGATATTCCTCTACAGTGGGAAAGAGAGATTTTACCCTCTCACGCCCTTTTTTGTTATTTATGTTCTGCATCAGCTTGCAAACATCTTTTGCATTACTGAATTGCTCAGTTTTGCCGTCTGGACGTTTTCGGGTAACACAGATGCAGTCGTCCACCATGCAGTTGGCTACACACGCAGCGCAATGGATGCACAGGTCTTCTATTATTCCGATTTCTCCTGCTTTCCAGTATAGCGCATTGGTTGGGCAGGCTTTTACGCACAAGTTGCATTCTATTCCTCTGCACGTTCTGTTGTCTATGGTGATGCTGCCTTCTTCGAATAGATCTTTGACGCCCATCTGATTTAGAAGCTCAGCTCGTTGGCTCTTTGTTTTCTCTTGTTTCTCCTCTTTTTTCTCTTCTGCAGTCTCTTCTTCAGAGAGGAGATCAAAAATGTTAACGGATTCTTCAGATTTTTTGGGCATTAAAGTCTACTCGCAAGCTTCTTTCTTATATTCTGAGAGTATTCTTCCTACAAAATCTTACCTATTTTTTAGTCAACACTAAAAAGCAAAAATGTGTGGTTCTCAAAAGCTGATACATTTTAGTAGTCTCAAGAACATGGTACAAGTGTGCTAAAAGGGAAAAAGTATTATGAAGAAAATTGTTGTCCTGATTGTTTGCCTGCTGTTAGTTTCTTTATTTGTTTCAGCATTCATTTTGGCTACTGGAAACCAATTGGACAGCAACGAAAGCCAAAAGAGTTCGGCGTTCCTTATTTGGGGAACTCGAGATTATTCTGATGAAAATTATATGGGTGGAGAGCCTGAACTTGCTTCGTCTAGGGATGTGTGCAGTGACATCTATGACTTTTTGGCGAGTTCAAAACAGTTTGCTTACTGTGAAAACTATTGGGGAAATGGTACTCAGCCAGACCAAGTTTACAGTAATGTGAGTTATTGTGAGCTAAACTATGATTTCACTGCCCTTTTCTATAAGGGACATAGCATAGGCGCTTACTGTGATTATGAGAACTGTGAGCTTGGAGAGCACTGGACAATCTATGCTGACAAAGGCTACGATTCAGAGTATATTATGGATTATAAGATACATGAAATGCTCAGTTCGGGAACTCATGACTTTGTTTTTCTGTGGACATGCGGTTATGGCTCAGCATCTCGAATTGGAGAAATAGATGAGAATGGTCATAGCGTTGGTATGTTAGCTTCATGGATGAACACAACAGACCTAGAGCCTGACGGCTACATGACTCCTGACAGCACAGGAGAATGCTTCATAGGATTTGATAATTATTCTATCTGGTTCACTAACAAAACAGGTTATGGCAGCTTCAATTATGGAGATTTTGCATCCCTGTTCTTTGAGTACGCGATGATTGATGGCTGGACAATAAATGACGCCCTTGATGCCGCAGCAGAAGAAACACACTCTCAGGCATCTTTTGGAGACTGCCAACTATACACAGGATATTTGATGCCAGACGTAGAAAACAATGGACAACCAGTGACATGTTACATGCGTGTCTGGGGCGACGGAAACTTACAGTTAAAACAAAACGAGAACCCGCCCAGTTCGCAAAATACAGAAAATTCTGAGACAGAAAAAGTGCTAAAATTCTTGGAAGATGTTGTCGGCTTGGACGTTTCCAAGTATGACAACGAGTTGCTTGGAACTTCGGCAATGTATCCTGATTGGCAGGATGGTCTTCCGTTGCAGGCTGGAAAGATTGTTCTGGAGTCGGAAACAAGCAAACTTGATGTTTTATTCAAGCTAAGAAATAACACGTTATCATGGTGCTTGGTCCGCCCAATCGAAGGCACACCATATTACAGTGACGCCGTGACAGTTGATGGTTTTCTTGAAAGGCATCAAAGTTATTCAGAAGATTTAGGCATAAATTTCAATGAAAATATGGAAAAAAATGTTGTTGTAAGCTTTCGTAACGGACAGTTTTATGCGTTTAGCGACAAACTTACAACTAAACAGTTCAGTTAGATTGCGGAGAATCTGTAACATAATCGACAAATATTTCGTAATGGTCAATGTTCCAGCTTGATGGCTCTAGATAGAAAACGACTTGCTTTGTTTCACCATTCTTTAACGCAAATTCTTGATTGCCGATTACTGAAATTGTTCCAGTGAAGTTCGCCTCTTTGGTTTCAATTATGTTCCCGTTTCTGTCGTAAAGTTTTGCACTTAGTTTGATGAAAGACGAAGAATTGTACATTGGCAAGTTTTGGGATGTTAAGTTTTCAGCATCCTCTAGATTGTAATCGTTTCTAACAGTAGCACCTATCATTAAAATTGACTTATCACCGTTACAAACCATGTATGAGTAACCACTAAAGATGCTATAGACTGTAATGGATATAGTCGTATTATACAACTGAGTCCCATTGTCAGGACGTGCAATCAAAACATTATAGAAAGGTAAAACAACTGAATTATCATTTAACCATACATCCGTAGATTGCAGAAAAATTTTAGTCAAATCATCCTGAAACTGTCCTCCTGTTCTTAGATAATGAGATACAATTGGCTGTTCTATCGCCATCACGCTTTTTGCTAAATTCAATTCAGTTGCAAGTTGTGACATTTTTTCATTCTGTTGGCTTACTGTCGCATTTAGTGTATCAATTTGAGAACCAAGTTCAGATATGACATCATTATTTGTGTCTAGTTCGTTTCTTAGAACTGATACAGTATTATACTCGAACACAGCGAACAAGCAACTTGCCACTAAAAGAGTAGCTAGAAACAAAGATACTATCTTCAAAACATTACTTGTCTTCGCTCTAACAACTTTCTGTTTATGTTTTGCTCCTGATTCAGTTACCTTTTCCACAGTTTCAACACTATTTAGAGCATCCTTTCCTTCATCCGACAAAGTATATTTTCCGTATTCATCAGTTTTCACAAGACTGTTCAATTTGCTGATGTGATGCTGAAGATGACCGCTACTTTCAATTCCTAGTTGTTTTTTTAAATCAGCAAATCCCACAGGATTCTCATTTAGTGCTTTAAGAATCATGATACGTGTCGGATGGCTTAGAGCATCAAAAACTTCTGCCCGTCGCCGTTCTTCTGCAAATTCGTCTGCACCCAATTTTTTCACTTCAACCGAACACTAATTTCTGATGGGTATTTAATACCTCGTAACTAGACCAAAAAGGAAAACTGAATTCAACGGTACCCCATTTAGCACATGACGGTCTAGGTTCCTAGACACGGGTGTTTTTCCTGAGTATAACTAAAATAGGCAACCAGCTTAGAAAACATAAGTCCGTGATGTGAAGTGGCTGGAAGATACAAGTCTGTTGCAGTTCAGACTCCATACTGGAAACCAAAAGACGATTACACCAAAGACATAATTTTAGCCATAAAAAACACGGTCGCAGACGGAGACTTTGTGACAATATCAGAAAAAGCACTCTCAACTGCACTTGGCAACATAGTTGACGAAAAAACGCTCAAGCCAAGCAGATCAGCACGGTTTATTGCCAAGTACTGGATGCGGATTGTCTGGCCATATATTCTGGGTCCAATATGCCACTTGAGAAAAAAAACTATTGACTATCTCAGGTCGTATCCTCCTGAAGAAGGAAGCTACCACAAACAGTTAGCTCTGGAAAGAGGCAATCTTCTGGAAGCCCTTGCATTTGGTTCAGAAGGCGGCATTGACGGAAGCAACCTTCCCTACACGTATGTTTGTCTTCCATTGGATAACTCGGAAGAAGTTGCTAGCAATCTGAGGGAACAAATAGAGAAACAGCTTGGGAAACATGTTTGGGTTGCTATTGTTGACACTGACAAAACATATTCTTTATGGGGTTTTCATTTTACTCCGCGCCCAAAACCTATGCGAGGAATACATTCTCTTGGCGGTGTTTTAGCCTATATTGTAGGCAGGTTTCTTAAACTCAAAAAAAGAGCCACACCCTTGGCAGTAGCTGGACCAAAGATAACAACTGAAGAAGCCATCGAGATTGCAAAAATTGCTAACAGAACACGGGGTTCAGGAGCAGGAAAAACTGTTTGGGATATGGCAAATACATTCACCGTTTCCATAACTGAAGTGACCTGGGAAATGCTAAACAAAGTAAAACACCTTCCCGTAGTAATTATAAGACGCCAAACGCAAATGAATCAGTGACAGCAAGTCACAAGGATGGAGCAATGAGAAATGGACACAATAGTTGAGCAAATGAACACGTTTTTTGAACCAAAAGCTGTTGCAGTAATTGGTGCCTCTCGCAGAACAATGAAAGCAGGGCACGTAATCTTCAAAAACTTTGTAATCAACAAACAGCGAGGTCTATTCAAAGCAAAACTGTTTGCAGTAAACCCTAATGACAAGACAATCCAAGGTTTCCCCTGTTATCCATCAATTCTGGACATAAAAGATGACGTAGATTTAGCAGTAATAGTTGTTCCAGCCAGATTTGTTCCAGAAGTCATGAAAGAAGCAGCACAAAAAGGAGTGAAAGCCGCTGCAATAATCACTTCGGGATTTAGCGAAATTGGAAACCACGCGCTAGAAGAAGAAGTGACAGACATAGCCAAAAAGGCTGGAATCAGAGTTCTCGGACCAAACTGCTTAGGAGTTTACGACTCCAAAACAGGAGTTGATATGCTCTTTCTTCCAGAAACAAAGACGCTTACTACAGGAGATGAAGTGGTTGCCACGCCCCGTCCAATGGCTGGACCTACAGCTATAGTAACTCAAAGTGGTGCTTTTGGCGCTGCCGCTTTGGACTATCTGGCAGGTAAACAGATGGGTGTAAGCAAGTTTGTTAGTTTCGGAAACAAGGCAGATGTAACTGCTTCTGAAATGCTGGACTATTTGTTGCATGATCCAAAAACGCATGTTATACTCTTCTACTCCGAAAGTATAACTGATGGCAGACAATTCATGAAAATTGCAGAGAGAGTCACATCCAAGAAACCCATTATCGCGTTGAAGGTTGGAAGGTCAGCGGCAGGGGCTCGCGCAGCCGCATCTCACACGGGCTCAATTGCGGGTTCAGACCAGATATACGACAGCGCCTTTCATCAGGTCGGGGTTCTAAGAGCCAACGACTTTGAGGAATTTTTTGATATTGGCAAAGTTATGGATGCTCAGCCTCCAATTCCAGGAAATACTGTTGCCATAATCACTGACGCAGGTGGACCAGGAATTATGGCTGTTGATGAGTGTGTAAGGCAGGGGCTTAATGTGAAAAAGTTTTCTGATGAAACTATTGCAAAGTTTGAGAAGTTAAAGCAGGAAGGAAAGATTCCACGTTTTGCAACTAATTATAATCCTGTTGACTTAACTGGCTCTGTGACCTCAGAAATGTTTGAGGAGGGAATACGGATACTCTTTGAAGACCCTGAAATCGATGGAATCATAGTTTTGGGTTTGCATCATCTTCCAGCGCTTCAAGAGGATTTTGTTGACCGTGTTGCGGCGTTATGGAAGCAATATAACAAGTCAGTTGTTGCATGTGATGTGGGTGAAACAGAAATGGCGCTTCATATCCGTTCAAGATTTGACAAGCTTGGAATCCCCGCATATTTCTCTCCTGAGGATGCTGCACGTGCTATGGCTGCCCTTTCAAAATATGGCATGTATCTCAAGAAGCATGGAAAATTGGATGAATACATAGAGGCATTTATGAAAAGAAAGAATATGCATGAAACACGAAAAGAGAAGTGGACAAAAAAGAGTGCCTAAGGCTGTTCTTTCAACCACTGGCCAACTTTGTTGAACATTTTGCTTGTGGACATGTCGATAACGGGTACCATGATTCGTTCTTTTGTTTCGATTATTGGGCGGTATTGTGGCATTAGTGCGTAGCTTACGAATGCCCAATAAACTTTCTTTTCTTCGATGAGAGCTTTTGCTGCAAGTTCTGTCGATGTGGGTAGCGGATAGTAGATGAATAAGACGCCGTTTGCCCAGTAGAGCCCTGTAGTTTTTCCTCCGACCGCAATGTTTGCGAATCTTGCCAGGTCATCTACAGTTTTGAATCGAGTTTGCTCCATTATTACAATTTCTTTGAATGATTCGCTTCTAATCTTCAGGTCTTCCATAATCGTGCCACCAATAACACAGTTTCAGCTAACACAGGATAATAAGAATTTGGGTACAAAAACGACATTAAACTGGGGCAGCCCTTGCAGGAATCTTAAGTCGCTTTTCGATTTCTCGGGCAAACAGGCCAGCAGCCTCAGAACGATGCTTATCAGTTATGACCAGTTTCGGATTGCAGCGCTCAACATACTCTAACAGTTCATTGAAGTCAGAGTGGTCACTTAATGCAACCACATACTTGTTTGCTCCAATTCTACGACATGGCTTTCGGAACTCCCAGCCGCTAGCATGAATCTGCAAAGCCTCATGTTCAATTTTTTTGCGTGAATAAGAATGATAAAACACCACGGACGGCTCATTTTGGTTAAGCATTGATTGGGCTTCTTCACAATCAAAGTCCAGAAGCTGCTTTCCAAGCTTCATTCCGTGGCGTTCGCAAACTTTTGAAACATTGTAAATTTTTTCTGGAACCAGAAAGGGCACTTTAATTTTTGCCTCGTACAGGAGCCGCATCATCTTCTGGAGTTTGCCGTGATAGCCAAAAACGTAGACTGGTCCCTGTTTCAAGCCTTGTTCAACCATGGAAATTAGCATGCCTTCGACCATCATGCTGAAGGGTCTAACTCGAACGGGGTCACCGTACGTGGCTTCCATTACCAATGTGTCTGTGTCTACTAGGGGTGTTTTGGAAAACCTGAAATCGCTTGTATACAGCATTCGGGTGCCTTCCTTATCTTCGACAAGCACTTGAGCTGTTCCCAATATATGGTCAGCATAATGCAAAGTCAGGGTTTCATCCCCATAAGTGAGTGGTTCTCCATAATCTAGTGTTTTTACTGGTCCTCTGGCTAGCCATCTTGGACCCTTTAGTGCATCTATGAGGTCTTTGGTGGCGGGCGTCATCAAAGAGAATTCGCAGGTTTTTAGGCTCTTGGCCATTCCAATCATGTGGTCGGCGTGGGCGTGGGTGACAATTCTTATTGGCCTGTTTTCGTCGTAGGCGTCGCATGCAACATGTTTTCCGAGTAGAACTGCACCTGTCTTGCTTACAGTAGCTTTTGAGTTGATGTGCGGCGCCTCAGACACTTTTCAGTTTCTCCGATTTAATGAAACTGTTTTTTGAGGCTTTTAAAATGTTCTTGAAATGTTTCTGCCTAAAATGGGATTGTTTACGTTTAGGTTGAGAAAAAAGACGAAATAACGGATTAGTCGTCTCTTGTACTTAGCATGCAGTCAACCATTTTTGGGCAAATAAAACAGACCTGAGGAATAGGCGCATCTTTTGGTCGATTGGCAAGGTATCCGAATTCTGCAGGACAACCTTCTGATTCGCTTTCTTTTATGACAGATGGCTTAATTTCAGGCTCAGGTTCAAGCTCTTCGGTTTCTGCTGTTTCTTCTTCGTATTCGTCTGCTTCAAAGTCTTCTTCTGGTTCTTCGCTTAACTCGATAGTTTCTTCTTCTACAACTGCAAAATCTTCGAGTTCTTCGTCATAGTCTTCGTCGTCATCATAGGCTTCTTCGACTTTGGGTTCTTTGTTCTTCTTTTCTGCCTCTTTTTTGGAGCCATTGCTTGGAATCAAAGCTCTGACTTTTCCGAAGAATCCAGAACCTGACTCTTTGACTGGTTCTTTAGTTTCAGCTTCAGGCAGATAATCGTCTTCAGTTTCAAGTAGTTCCTCGGCTTCAAGTTCTTCTTCGTCTTCCTCTTCAACTTCAGATTCTGGAGCTTCTGTCTCCTCTTGTAATTCTTCTTGCTCCATTTCTTCTTGTTTTGGTTCTGGTTTTTCTAGCTCTGTAAAGCAGTGAGGACAGGCTTCGGTCCTGTTTTGGAGGCTTCGTAGATAGAACTGTTAACATTATGGGCTCTGTAATTTCCCTTCGGCATTTTGGATTAGGACAAATAAGCACCAAGGATTCTTCAGACAATCTTTCTGCATCTCGAACGTTCTTTGATATGAGTTGCTCTGTTTTGCATATTTAGGTTTAATGAATCCCAAATATGTTTCGAGAATCCAGTATATTTTTATTTAGATTTTAGAAATATTTGCAAGCCTTCAATTTTCTGAAGTTCTATGTAAATAATATTGAGGCTTTGTAGCTATCTTTTCATTTGTCATTAGATATTCATTTTTTATTGCAAATAAACACTATTACGCTAACTTTTTCCGCGAGGATTTGAGCAGCTCTGGATAAGCCAAGTCTTTTTAGTAATTTAGCAGTCTTCTGGACTGTTCGATTACCGATATAATCTAGTTTTGAGGTTTTTTTTAAAGCATATATCCACGTGAAATTTGTATAGCTAATTTTTGCCTCATCACAGAGCGTTTGTAACATACGTACGGTATACGGATAATACGTTCCTTTCATTGGTCGTTTTTTAACAATTTTGTGAATTGGATTCCAACAGGCTCTAGGAAACCATGTTAGAAACGGAATGAGGGTGTGAGGTTCATGAATCTGATATTTGTTGGCAACGCTAATGTAAAACATTCCATTTGTTATTAAAGTTCTTTTCACTTCATTTAGCATCGGTTTTGCTTGCTCGTAAGCAACATGCTCTAAAACATCATTTGTTATTACGGTTTTAAAACATTCGTTCCTGAAGGGTAAATTACATCCATCAGCTAGGATAAACTCTCCTTTTGGAACATTCTTTTTTGCAGATACAATGTTTCTTCTGCTAATTTCCACACCGACAGCTTCAATATCTTCTTTCAAAATATGTTCATGAAGATAGCCTAGACCGCATCCTAAATCAAGCAATAAACCTTTTCTTGGATCATGGTTCTTAAGTGTTAAACAAGCCATAACCTCTTTGACTCTTTCTATACCGCGAGCATTCTGCTTATAATGATCAGGATTCTTGTTACTCAAATCTATTACCTAAACATTGACTCTAATTAATGCATGTTTCTTAAATTTTTTTGAACTCCAGTTTGTGGTTGCTATATTTTAAGTCCGATTCTGTACAACAAAACCTGCAAATTGAACCGCTAAGCACCAACTTTGCAGACAATACGGAATCTGTTAAACTTAAATCAGGGATAACCTAAGTCTGTTAAGGACATAAATGGCAATTAATATGGAAGTCATCAGCAGTTAAGGTGAACGTTATGGTTTTGCGAGTTTTTAATACTATGAGCGGACAACTGGAAGAGTTCAAGCCGATACATGATAAGCAAGTTGGCATGTATGTGTGCGGACCAACCGTTTATGATTGGGCACATCTGGGTCATGCCAGAACGTATATTGCGTTTGATGTTATTGTCCGCTGGCTCGAGTATAATGGATATTCTGTATTTTATGTCCAGAACATAACGGACGTGGGTCACCTGACCACGGATACTGCTGAAGATAAAATTTCGAAGCGTGCAATAGAACGAAAAGTTGAGCCGATGCAGCTTGTTGAATTTTACATGAAAGAATACTTCAAAGACCTTGATGCACTGGGGGTTAAAAGGCCAGATATTTCCCCGAGAGCCACGGGGCACCTTCTTGACATGATTGAAGAAATCAAGATTCTAATAGACAAAGGATACGCCTATGAGGTTAACGGAAATGTCTTTTTTGATATATCCAAACTGGACGATTACGGAAAACTATCCAAAATCAAAGTTGACGAAATGCTTGAAGGGTCCAGGTTCGAGGTTCACGAAGACAAGAAAAACAGCAGTGATTTTGCTCTTTGGAAACGGGCAAAACCAGATACTGTCTTGCAGTGGTGGAGTCCATGGGGCAACGGTTTTCCAGGATGGCATATAGAATGCGCAATCATGGGCTTGAAGTATCTGGGAGAACAATTTGACATCCATGGTGGAGCACGTGACCTGATTTTTCCACATCATGAAAATGAGATTGCACAAGGCGAAGCAATTACTGCAAAGAAGCCATTTGTAAAGTATTGGCTTCACACTGGTTTTCTGAAGATTAATGGCGAAAAGATGGCAAAATCGCTGGGAAATTATATCACTGTCCGCGAGGCGCTAAAGAAGTATTCTGCTGAGGCTATCCGGCTGTTTGTCATATCAACGCATTATCGTAGTGAGATAGATTTTACTGACGAACGGCTAAAAGCTTCTGAATCCAGCCTGAAGAGACTCTATAATAGTCTGGAGTCTCTGCGAGAAGCAAAGGATGCATCAGTGAAACGAGAACCGAATGAGCAGGAACAGAAGTTCATCAAGAATGTAGAGAAACTTAGGAACGATTTTGTTGATGCAATGGATGAGGATTTTAACACTCCACAGGCGTTGGCTGCTCTTTTTGAGATGTCAAAGGAAATTAACAGGTTTCTTGACGAAAACAAACAAGTGAGCACCTCTGTTGTGGAAAGTGTTTATGGCAGTTTTTCGGAGCTTGGAAAGGTTTTGGGGCTTTTCGGACAAGAGAAGAGTAAGGAAGCTGGGGGCGAAATTGTGGATGATTTGGTGCAACTTCTGTTTGATTTACGAGAGGAGCTTCGAAAAAAGAAGGAGTATGGCTTGTCTGATGAGATTAGGGCACGAATGAAGAAGGCAGGTTTGGTTATAGAAGATACCGCTGAGGGAACAAAGTGGAGACTAGCCTAGATAGCATCTACGATTCCGTTATTATTCATTTCAGCGGCGAAATATGGCTCAAAAAGGTTTGGACCAGAAAATTTTACGAAAAAAGGCTTGCCAGAAACCTGAAAAAAACACTACAGCACTACAATGTTCCCTATAGTGAACTTGTTCGAAGGCACAGCAGATTCTACCTGAAAACAGAAGCACCGATGGAAGCTGCAGCCAAACTGGCACGAGTTTTTGGGATTTCCTCTGTTTCTCCTGCTGCTGAAACTTCCTCTAAACTAGACGATGTAATCAACAAAAGCCTACAGTTGGCAGCTGCTACCTTGAAAAAGGGAAACAGTTTTGCTGTCAGATGCAAACGTGTCGGGGAACAGGGCTATTCAAGTTCTGATGTCCGCAAACTGGTTGGTCAACGAGTACTAGAAGAATTCGGCGGAAAGCTATGTTTGAGGGTTGATTTGAGCAATCCTGACGTTGTTCTGGGAGTTGAGGTCAGAGACAATCAGGCGTTTGTTTACTCTCAGACTATTGATGCCGTTGGCGGCATGCCACTGGGGGTTCAACCAAGGCTCGTTGGCTTGTTTAGCGGTGGAATAGACTCTGCAGTTGGCTTATGGTTGGTAATGAAGCGGGGTTGTCCAGTCGTGCCTGTCTATTTTGATAACAATCCGTACACTGATGGTGACACGACAGAGAGAGCACTCAAAGTAGCAAAGGTCTTATTCAGTTGGGCAATTGGCTTTCCCAGCAAAGTGTACGTGGTTCAGCATGGCGAAAACCTGAAACAAATAATGAAAACCAACAGAAAATATTCTTGTCTTCTCTGCAAACGCATGATGTATCGGGTCGCTGAAAAGCTTGCAGACCAGCTGTGGGCAGAGGGCATCGTGACTGGAGAAGCCATAGGTGAGCAGGCAAGCCAAACAGTAACTAATCTGCGAGTGCTAAGCGCTGCAATAACCGGTTATCCTGTTCATAGACCATTGTTGGGTTTTGATAAAGCAGAAACAGAAGCCATAGGAAGAAAGATAGGCACGTATAAAGTCTCAAGCATTAAAACTGCTGGTTGCAGTGCAGTTCCTTATCAGCCATCTACGAAAGCTAAACTGGAAGAGGTCCTCAGGGCCGAGGAGAAACTGGACATTGAAACAATGGTTGAACAGTCGTTAAAATCAATCAAAATCATCGAATTATAGACCTAGACTCAGAAAGTGATTCAATGAGACCTTTTTTATGCTGATTAAACTATACTTAGAAACTAGGGTGAAAGCTGTTGGATTCAATAATCTGGATTCTTCTGGGCGTTGTTTCCATATCGGTTCTGATTGTAGCTGTCTTGGCTGTTATCTGGGCTGTCAAGATGAAAAGAAGTAACACTCAGAAGAGCAAAGAAGTTGATTACCAAGTTTTCTTTATCTTGGGTATTTCTTTTCTTCCAGTTGGGATAATATTTACAGTGTTGTCTTTTACATCTGATTTTTCTGGCGCTCTTGGAACCCCATTTTTAGCTATGGGTGTAATTTACATTGCAATCGCTTTAGGCAACAGGAATAAGTCGAAAAGAAACAATAAATAACTTGGTTAAGCGGCGTCTTCTTTTTCTTTGAGCCACTGTTCTGTTCCGATTTTTTTTCTTCTCAATAGCTCGTTTTGTCGTGCAATCAGAGATTTCTCTGCTTCTTCATCACTTAATGAGGGATCACGCATTGCCTGGAAGATTTCGCAGGGAAGTTCGCTGCATAAGCCGCAATGTTCTAGCTGTTTTTTGTTTACGCAGCAGTTGTATAGTGGGCATGATTCGACGTTCATAATTGTTGTCCAAAATGGTTTGCCTTGCTGGGTTTTGCATCCTTTGCATTTTGTGTTTAGGTGTTCGCAGGTTCCACAAAACAGTCCGCATGCTGCTGCCAAATTTGTATCAACCATAATGTTTTCACAGTATATTGTATTTGCTCGTAAAGCTAATATGCCTTCTTCCTGTTTTGGTATAGAGCCTATGATAGGGTGTAGTTTGACATGGATTTTAAAGATTGTATAAAGTTTGCGAATGAAAACAAAGCAAGTTATGTTGCTACAATTGAAGGAGACCAGCCACGAGTTAGAGGTATGATGATGTGGTTTGCAGACGAAACTGGCTTCTATTACCATACAGGTGCCCCTAAGCCATTTTATAGCCAATTGAAAAAGAACCCGAAGGTTGAGGCTTGTTTTTATCATCCTGCAGACGATGGAGGAACAATGATGAGAGTTGCCGGACCCGTAGAGCTTGTAGATGATAAGGAATTGAAAGAAAAGCTGGTTAAAGAGCGCCAGTTTTTGAAGGCGTGGGGTTTTACTGCCGAAAGCGAAGAGTTAATTATTTTCAGAATCCCCAAAGGCGAAGCCTATTTTTGGACTATGAAAACTAATTTTGATCCTAAGAAAGTAATAAAATTCGGATAAAAATCAGAAACGTAACTTGGTTAAAATTTCTTTATGGTTACTATTTGGAAACTTGGGTTTTTGTTTAGGCTGTTGGGCAAGCGCATACAGTCCATAGGGTGTCTACGCGTTTGCAGACGTCACATTTGTATTGTATCATGTAGCCTGATTCTTTTTCTATTTTCATTTCCGAATTACAGTCAGCACATTTCATTATGTGTTTTCACCTCGATTGTTGTTCTGATGTTATTTTTTTGTCAAATTAATTCAGTATTGACGAATGATATAGGCATATACCATATAAACTATATAGACTATAGAGTGTCTTAGAAATAACACGCTAAAAGAGATAGACATAAAAAAGAAAAAAAGGGGAAAAACTGGCTTAGATACCCAACTTGAACAGATATTATACAAAGTTCAGGTTGAAGGTTATAGGCACGTCTTCTCCCCAAGATTGTCGGAGTGGGCAAATTTTTTGGGCAATCTGGTAAACTTTGGTGGCTTTTGCTCGTTCACGTTCGTTGTCATTTATTAATCCAATGTCCATGGTGAAGTGTATCTTAGTGAAAATAAGCTTCTCCAGACCCTCAACATTCATTGTAACAGCGGCTTTTGTTTCAAGATTTTTTAGCTCTAACTTGGAGTTTCCTGCAACCAGCAAGAAGATGGTGTTCATACATGAAGCTAGAGACGCTGCGAAAACCTCTTCTGGAACGCAGTATCCAGCTTTTCCGCCGAACTCAGGTGGTGGACTAACTGTTGTTATTGTGTTTCCGTTAATGGTTAAATCACATTCAGTTCCGCCTTTCCAATTTGCGGCGCCTTCAAATATCATATCTGGCATAAAATAACCTCTACAAAATCAATCAAATGGGACGATTTAAAGATACCCAAAATAGGGCATTTTTGGGTATAATATTCCACAGTCATATGGAATTACTGCAAAATATTAGTCTAAGAACACAAACGGGTGTTGTTTATTACGAGAAAGGGTTGAAGAAACGTGACGTATCCAAGTGAGTGGAAAACTGAGTTCACAGCAAAGAATGGCGCAAAAGTTGTTTTTCGCCCAGAGCTGTTCGGTGACCTAGAAATGTTGTGGGAAATGTTTTCGACACTATTAGAAGATAGCATATCAAATTTGCTTCCGCCCATTACTAGAGAACGTGTTGAAAGCTGGATAGAAAACATTGACTATAATGAAGTGCTGCCAATTGTTGCGTTAGTAGCAGATGAGGGCAAACAAAGAATTGTTGGGTCAGGAATATTGAGGTTTAACGAACAGGAAGCTCTTCTGCACAATGCAGAGTTGGGTCTCAGTGTACATGATGATTACCAGAATCTGGGCATAGGCACGGCTTTGTTAGCTCATTTGATTGGTATTGCGAAAAAGAAAAAGTTGGTTAAAATTTTCTTGCATGTCAGGACAGCTAATGATAGGGCAATCCATGTGTACAAGAAAGCAGGTTTTATTATTGAAGGAAAACTTTGCAAAGAAAGCTGCATAAACGGCGAATTTAAAGACGAGTATAGGATGGCATTTTTCCTGTAACATTGATAAGCACTGCCAATTACTTGTTTAATAATGTCTGCAGTTGATATTGCTGTACGTGCGATTCGTAAACTTGAGCCCGAAGACCTTCAGCTACTGCAAGCTATAGAACAGCAACTGAAAAACTATGAGTATGCACCAATTGATGCAATACAGAACCAGTCAAAGTTGCCTCTTTCAGAAATTGATTACAGGTTACCGTTTCTCATGAAGAAACGTGTCGTTAGGGGCTGGCGAGGAAAATATCTTGGCTACACATTAACAACAGCAGGACATGATACACTAGCAATAGATGCCCTAGTTAAAGCAGGAATAATCGAGGCTTTTGGCAGACCCCTAGGTGTAGGAAAAGAATCAGACGTCTACGATGCCCTGGCACCAGACGGAAAACAGGTCGCACTAAAATTTCACAGAATCGGAAGAACCAGCTTCAAAAAAACCAAAATCAAACGCAACTACACAATAAAGTACAGCTATACGCCAGACTGGCACCATCAGTCCAGAATATCAGCCAAAAAAGAATACAATGCACTGAAAGTTCTTTATCCCAAGGGTGTTGCTGTTCCAGAGCCAATCAAACAGAACAGGCATGTACTGGTTATGGGCATGATAGAGGGCGCAGAGCTTTACAATTTTCCTGAACTGCCCGATGCACAATCAATACTCAGCGAGATAATAATCAACATAAGAAAAGCGTATCAAGACGCAAAAATCATACATGGAGACCTCAGCCCATTCAACATTATTCTTCAGCCAAATATGCATATTTTCATAATAGATTGGCCACAAAATATTCCAGTAATACATCCAAATGCAAAAGAACTACTAGAACGGGATATACAGAACGTTTTAACGTTTTTCAAAAGAAAATATGACCTAGAAAAGCCTCTACAAGATGCAATATCTTTTGTGACAGAAAAGTCTAAACTAAACTAAAACGAAAGGCACAGACAAGTTAAATGTTGAATGTCTTACTTTTCGTGAGGAACGTCAACGCAGATGTACAGGATGTTGTTTCCTCTGAGGAGTATACTTCCGTAGTTGGCGGTTAATCTGTCATTAACTCGTTCGGTGGCTTTTTCCAGCAACACATTCATGTGGCTGTCGCACCGAACCATTGTACCTCTGTATTCAACTCCATTCTTTAGGACAATAGCTACAAAACTGTTCAACTGTTTAGTCAACGCATTCAAGGGTTTTCGACTTGGCTCCAATGAATTCACCAGCAATAGACCTACTAACATAAGCAACGATTTATAAAAGTTATGAGCAAAAAATAAAAAGAAGAAAATGAAGCATCTGCTAATGACCCAAAGAACTTGTGCCAAACGATGACAGATGTCGTTTTTATCTTAGAATCTCCTTGAAGAGGTCATCCACTTGCTGTGGGTCTAGTTTCTCGTACAGCTTCTGTGCTGAGAACATCGTACCAGAAGGCTTTTGAAACATATCCATAAACTGGTTTTCCTACTTCTAGAAGGTGAGGAAATACTTCACCCATCAAATCCAGTTCTTTCTTGTTTCCCTTCAAGTCTTTCATTATGTCAAGTAGTTCTCCTTTCAGGACTGAGATTCCTATACTTACAGGCTGTTCCAGAGTTGGTTTTTCCATGAATCCCAGAACGTGTCCTTCTGAGTCCAGATTCGCCAATCCAACACGGACCTTAAAGCCTGATGATAATGCAACGGTGCCCCATGCTTTCTTTGTTTTATGATACTCTAGAATGTCTGTGAGGTTCATGTTTGTTACAATGTCTCCGTAATACACAAATAAAGTGTCCTTGGAGCTTATTGCGCCCTCATTGTAGGCTGTCAGCACTGCACCGCCAGTTCCTTTTGAGCACTCGTCATCTTCCACGTAAGTGATGTTTACGCCAAATCTGGAACCATCTTCGAAGTAGTTCATGATCTGTTCTGACTTGTAGTTGACCAAGAACACTAGGTCTTTGATTCCATGAAACTTGAACAGGCGAACTACATACTCTAGTAGAGGCTTCTGTTTTATGCCAACAGGAACCATAGTTTTCTGAATATAGTGTGTAAGTGGTCTAAGACGTGTGCCTTTTCCACCACATAATACGATGCCTTTTACGTTATTCATTTGAAACACTACCAAAACATGAAAGGAAAATTAAGAAAAGAGGGGAATTTTTGTTTGTTTAGCTCTCAGATTCAATCTCTTCGATTGGTCTAGGTGGCGGAGTAGTTCCCATTGTCCAGCCGATCCATGCGCCAATGGCCAAGATTGCCACAAAAGCAATCAGTACGGGAACTGCAACAAGCCAGAATTGGACGTCTGCTGTAGGTCCTAAGTCTAGAATTGGTTGAATTACTTGTTCATAGCCAAATAGGGTGACAATGTATCCGACAATTACTACTGCACAGACCAGAAAGATTATCCATCCGATAGCTTGATCTTTGCTAACCATTTATTTATTCACCACGATGTAGCCAACTCTACCAATAACCATATTATAAGCTTTATTGTAAAATCAGATAGTTCCTTCATCCCACGTAGCTAAATATTTTATTTGCTTTTCAGTGAGTTTGTCGATGTCTACGTTGATTGCTTTCAGTTTTAGAGCCGCTACTAGCTCATCAATTTCTTTGGGAACGCGGTAAACTTTCTTTTCTAGGTCTCTGTTTTTCACAAGGTACTCAGCGTTGAGTGCCTGATTAGCAAATGACATGTCCATAACCTCTGACGGGTGACCTTCTGCTGCTGCAAGGTTCACTAATCTGCCTTCTGCTAACAGGTGGATTTTTCGTCCATCAGTGAGAGTGTATTCTTCAAGATTTGGTCTGAGTGTTCTCTGGGATGTTGACAGTTTTTCTAGTTCGGGTATGTCTATTTCGACGTTGAAGTGTCCGCTGTTGGCTATTATTGCGCCGTCCTTCATTTTTTGCATGTGCTCTTTTCTGATTACGCTTGTGTTTCCTGTTAGTGTTACAAAGATGTCTCCGAGTTCTGCTGCTTCATCCATTGGCATGACAAGGAATCCGTCCATTACTGCTTCTAGTGCTTTTGTTGGGTCTACTTCGGTGACTATTACTTTGGCGCCCATGCCTTTGGCTCTCATGGCTAAGCCTCTGCCGCACCATCCGTAGCCTGCTACAACAAAGTATTTTCCTGCCAGCAACACGCTTGTTGCTCGGAGTATTCCGTCTATTGTGCTTTGTCCTGTGCCATATCTGTTGTCGAACAGGTATTTTGTGTATGCGTCGTTTACGGCTATAATTGGGTACTTGAGTGCGCCGTCTTGTTCCATTGCTCGCAGACGGATGACGCCTGTAGTTGTTTCTTCTGTTCCGCCAATCACGTTGGCTATGAGGTCTGTTCGTTCCTTGTGGAGGACACCAACTACATCTGCTCCGTCATCCATTGTGACTTGGGGCTTGTAATCTAGGGCAGTGTTTATGCACCAGAAATATTCGTCGGTTTTTTGTTCGCGCCAAGCATAAATATGGATTCCTTTAGTGGCAAGATATGCTGCCACTTCATCCTGGGTTGAGAGTGGGTTTGAGCCACATAATGCGACCGTTGCACCTCCAGCTTTTAGTGTCTCGGCTAATACAGCAGTTTCTTTGGTGACGTGAAGGCATGCGGCTATTGTGATGTCTTTCAGGGGTTTTTCTTTTTCAAATCTTGCCTTAATCTGTGCCAGTACGGGCATGTGTTTTGCTGCCCATTCGACAAGTAATGCTCCCTGAGGAGCCAAGTTTATGTCTTTAACTTTATAATCTTCCACGAGCGATTCCTCTTGCTTTGACTAAATTTTAGTCTAGTATTATATGGTTGTTACGGTAAGGGAGAAACAAAAATAAGGGAGAAAATCTGCAAAGCACAGTTTCTTATTTTTAATCAATGGGATAGATTGGCTGTTTATAGTAAATGGGAATAGAAATGCCTAGAACAGACAAAACTAAATCAATATCGCCCAAAAGTCATGGGTTTTAAATTTTTGCAGTCAGGTAAATTGTTAACAGTTTTGCCAGTTTTTTCTAGCCACCTTTGAATTATGCCCCATCTATGCACATTTTTGTGGCAGGTATAGCAATACAGCTTCATGTTTTCGACGACATCATTTTCTGGATTCCCATCTGCATGATGAAACTGTCCACCGTCCACTTTGACGTTGTAGGCAAGATTGTTTTTGGATACCCGTATGGAACCGTCAAGCTTCTTGTTACAAAAATCGCAGAAAGCAACAAAATCGGTTTTACCCTGTTTAAAGGAACTCAGCATATTTTTCTCAAGATAGCGTCTTTTAATTTCATTATCCACTTGATTTAGTCCCCCATTTTGGTTGCTTCAAGTTGTTAATCTCCACTAATTTGGCTGTTACAATAAAACTGTATTGAAATGCACTTTAGTTTTTGATTTCAGCTAACAGCACGTTCGTAGCAGTAATGAATTATTTTTTATACTTAATGTGATTAAACACGTATGGGGGCATTGCACGTGGTTTTCTGTTCTAAATGTGGCACAAAAAATGACGACAAAGCAGTGTACTGTATAAAATGTGGAACTAAACTTGATGGTTCAACAAAAAGTTGGGACCAGCGCTTAGATGAAGGAGCAGACGAGTTTGGGAAACACATGGAAGAATGGGGAGAAGAATTTGGTAAACGTTTTGAGGAAGGGGAATGCTTTTGGCTTCCTAATGCTGGATTAGCTTTTGGACTTTTCATTGGAATCGTTATAATTCTTGTCGGAGTCGTAGCTTTGGCAGGAATTGAGTTCTGGAGCTCATTCTGGGCGATAATTATCATTATGTTCGGAGCATTGATTCTGGGAGGAGCAATCTATTCCTTAACACGAAGACGCTAGCAAATAGCAATCAACCATGTGCCAAGAAATGTTTGGCGTTACTCTAGGCGTTTTATTATGTGGTAGCCGAACTGTGTTTTGACAATTCCAGAGATTTGTCCTTTGTCGAGTGCGAAGGCTGCATTTTCGAATTCTTTTACCATTTGTCCTCTGCCAAAGGTTCCTAGGTCTCCGCCACGTTTTTTGGAGGGACACAAAGAAACATCCTTTGCGATTGCAGAAAACTTTTCTCCCTTCTTCAAGCGGTCTAGAACTTGGTTTACTTCTTTTTCTGTTTTGACCAGGATATGTGCACAATGAACTTTGTTTGACATACCCGAAAGATACCAAAAAACGGTTTATAACAATTATGGATTCAAGCGGTTGTCATTTCAGTTAAGGTTTAAATATGAAAAATGTGCTCTCTTTTGGTAGGTGCATAGGGGAGCTGAGGATACTCGGCTGAGAGGACAACTAGTTGTTGTCGACCCTGAGAACCTGATCCAGGTAATGCTGGCGGAGGGAAAGGAATAGTGAAAAATAGTAAAAATTGGTTTTCAACAAAAATATTGGCAGAGATAGCTATCTTTGTGTCTCTGGCTACAGTTTTAAGTTACATCAAAATTTTCAGTCTACCCCAGGGAGGTTCCGTGACCGCAGGGTCTATGGTGCCGATTCTTTGGTTGGCGCTGCGAAGAGGTCCAAAAGTGGGGCTGTTTGCGGCAGTATTGTATGGGATAGTGCAGTTGGTGGTTGACCCGCAGGCATATTATCCTGTTCAGGTGCTGCTTGATTATCCGATTGCTTTTGGGTCACTCGGATTGGCAGGATTTTTCCAGAAACGCCCCTATATCGGCATAACGTTGGGAGTAAGTGGACGGTTTCTTGCTCACTTCTTTTCGGGCATAATCTTTTTCTCAAATTTTGCGCCAGAAGGAATGAATCCTGCACTATACTCTGCAATATACAACGGCGGCTATCTGCTTGTGGAGCTGATAATATCTATATACATAATCTATTTGCTTAAGGCAGGCAAGATTCTAGATATATACAAATAGGGACTAAATCATGGGAAAACTGCCAAACAAAGACATCAAGAGATTACTTGGTTGCATCAAGGAAAACCCCAAAGTTGTTGTAAAACCGCAATTTGGGTTCGATTCAGGAGTTCATAAGCTCAACGATAACGAGAACGAATACTTGGTTGTTTCAACTGATCCCTGCATAGGAGTTCCCGAAGAGTGGTTCGGCTGGCTACTTATCAACTATGTAGCGTCTGATGTTGCATTATTTGGAGCCAAAACCGAATTCTGCACAATAACCCTGCTTGGTCCACGGACAACAAAGCCGTCGGTATTCCATAAAGTCATGAAGCAGGCTTGTGGTGCTGCAGACAAGTTGGGAATATCTATTGTAACTGGGCACACGGCAACTTACAATGGAGTGTCAACTCTTGTTGGAGTTTGCACAGGCTACGGACATATTGATAAAGACAAGTTGATAACGCCTGCAGGCGCCAAACCCAACGACAGTATAGTTTGCATTAAGCCTGCTGGTTTAGAGACTGTAGTAAATTTTGCTTTGGCTCATGAGGCATTGGCTGAGAAATTGTTTGGGTCTGAAAGAATAAAGCGACTAAGGAAGCTTGTTCAGTTGCAAAGCTGTGTTAAGGAAGCATTACAGCTTGCGTGTGTAGAGGGGGTGCATGCGATGCATGATGCTACAGAGGGTGGAGTGGTTGCTGCTTTGAATGAGATGGCTGTGGCGTCTAATGTTGGTTTTAGGGTTGATTGGGGCAGTTTTCTGTTTCCGAAGGAAGTTCAGGTTTTGAAGGATGCGTATCGGCTGTCTGATGTGCAGGTGTTGTCTATGTCTTCGACTGGTACGGTTTTGGCTGCTGTGAGTTCTGATGCTGTGAACAAGGTTGCTGAGGTTATGGGGCAGATTGGTGTTGCTGTTCGTTTTGTTGGATGTTTCACGAAAGAGCTGGATCATGTTCTTGTAAAAGATGAAAATGAACAGGCTTTTCCGAGTGTAGCTGATGATCCTTATGCTCGGTTATTTGGATAAGAAGGAGTTTTTGGTCTGTTATATGTATTCTTCGAGTTTCTGGTGGTTTTTTGTGTTGTTGATTGTTATTCGTTCGGCTATTTTTAGTTTCATTCCGTCAAATGCGGCTACTGTGGGGACTCCTGTTGTTTCTTCGATAAGCTTTACTTCGTAGGCTGGTCCGCTGTAGATCATTTTCATTCCGAAATGTGTGGCGACGACGAGTTCGGGTTTTACGGCTTCAACAATTTTTGCTGCCTCTTTGGGGGTCATGTGTCCTGTCCATGGACTTCCTAAGGGTCTCATAACAGACATTACTAGGACTCGGACGCCGTGGTATTGTTTTTCGATTCCTTCGAAGTATTCTGTGTCTGCGGTGTATCCGATGTCTCCTGCTTCGGGAATTGTGAACCTGAAACCAACTGCCTCTGAGTCGGTGTGCCGTGTTTCTGTGGAGACAATTTTTGTTTTTTCGACGTTAAATTTGACTCCAGGCTTCACTGTTACGACGTCTTTGATCATGTTCTGGTGATATGTTGAGATTGATGGTCCGACATCGCCGTTTCCTTCTAGAATATTTGATGGAGCAGCTATGGTTCCCCGTTTTTTGAGCATGCCTCGGGTCATGGCTTCAACTAAAACTTCTGTGTTGGCACAGTGGTCTGGGTGCCTGTGAGAAATTAGTACAGCTTTGAGTTTTTGGGGGTTCAGTCCGGCTTCTAGGGAGTATATGAGGGCGCCTGGACCAGGGTCAAGATGGAGGTTTAGCGTATCGGATAGAAGGCGTATTCCGCCTGTTCTCCGTTTTTGGGTTATTGTTACGAATCTTCCTCCCCCTGTTCCGAGGAAGACAAGTTTTACTCCATCCATGCATTTTTCACCAGAAGATAATGTGGACTGAATTTTTGTTTTTATAGAATATATTGTCTTGCAGTTATAAGGTTTGAATATTTGATGTTCAGAGAATGTTATATTCTATTGCGTTTAACTATCTGATAGAGGGTTACACATTTGAAGGTTATAGTTCGTGTCGGCGGCTCTGTTGTAGGTTCTCCTCTGAATGCGTCTCTGATTGGCAAGTATGTTGATTTGTTGAAGAGTTTGAAGAAGCAGGGACATGAAGTAGTTGCCGTGGTGGGCGGAGGCTCTTTGGCTAGGGAGTTTATCAAAGTGGCTGCAGGTCTCGGTTTAGAGGAATCACAGAAGGATTGGGCGGCAATTCATGTTTCGCGGCTTTTTGCTCAATTGTTTGTTTTAGGTTTAGGGGATGTGGGCTGTGGAAAGGTGCCTGTTTCGTTGGATGAAACCGAAGAATGTTTAAGCTCTGGCAAAATTGTTGTTTTGGGCGGTTTGCGTCCGGGCATGACCACAGATTCTGTGGCTGCGCTTGTGGGGGAGCGTGTGAGTGCTGATTTGCTTGTGAAGGGCTCTAACATTGATGGCATCTATAACAAGGATCCGAGAAAGTATTTTAGTGCAAAGAAGCTGGATTTGGTAAAGTTTGAGGATTTGGGCAAAATTTTTGAGGCTGACAGTCACCGTGCGGGGATTAATCAGGTTATTGATCCTGAGGCGGTTAAGATTCTTAGCAGGTGTCGGTTAAGGACGATTGTTGTTGATGGGTACAAGTCGCAGAATGTTTTGGATGCTGTGAACGGGGAAAAGGTTGGAACAGTCGTAGAATAGAGGCGTCTGTTTGGCTGGAAAGTGATACCTGTTGAATGTTGAAGAGTTAGTTCACAAGAATGGCAAAGATCATTTTTACATAATGCATCTGAGCTATGAAGGGCGTGAATGGAAAAGGCTCTGGGATTATGCACAGGAAAACGGTCTGATTGGTCTGAGTCATCCGTTTATAACAGAAGATTGGAACAAAGACCGCGATTACAGCATAAAGGCGCTTTCGAGGACGTGGGTTAAGCAGTTTGACATGTTCTGTAACAAAATGAAAGCAGGCGACATCGTGTTGGTGCTTCGTGGCTGGGACTCACTACTTGGCGTAGCAGAGGTCACTGGACCAGAATATAATTTTGATAGTTGTCTTTCAGGGGATAATTGTGAACCGTTCTTTGATCATGTTAGAAAAGTCAAGTGGCACAAAACATACCCGTACGATAATCCGCTTAAATTGCCTGAGCCTGTGAAGGGGTTTGTTAATAGTTTGTCAAAAGTTAAGCCAGATACTGAGCGCTGGTCAGTTTTAGCGAACGTAACTGTCTGAAAAAACACGTGCAGTATTCTCTGTTTGGATAGGTAAGCCTTAAATTAACTTGTAATGTTTCTTTTGTTTCGATGGGGCGGCGGTAGCGAAGCCAGGTCAAACGCGGAGGACTCAAGATCAGCGTTTCGATGAGCTATCCTCTCCCGTAGGGGTTCGCAGGTTCGATTCCTGCCCGCCGCACCACCATCTGATGATTTTGTGTAGTGAAATTTTATATTGAATTGGGTGTATATTGTATTTTTATGTTGAAGAGACCTGTTGTTCTTCAGGCAATCAACATTGTTGCGTACATTGTTACTGTTGCAGTGAATGGTCTGGCTGGAAGCACGACGTTGCTTGGTGGTGTGACTAGTGCTGATGTTTCGGACAAGTATCCTACGTTGGTTACTCCTGCAGGCTTCACTTTTGCTATCTGGGGAATCATCTACATTCTACTTGCGCTTTTTGTGATCTATCAGGCGCTGCCAAAAAACAGGGATAAGCCGTTTCTAGGTCAGGTTAGCATATTCTTTGCTTTAAGTAGCGTCTTCAATATCTGCTGGCTGCTTCTGTGGCACTATGACTTGATATCTTACAGCGTTATCTTAATGCTTTTGCTGCTAGCAAGCCTGATTCTAGTGTATCGTCGGTTGGATATTGGCAGAGTAGCTGTTTCACTTAAAGAGAGGCTATTTGTTCATTTGCCTTTCAGTGTTTACTTGGGCTGGATAAGCATCGCGACCATTGCTAACATTTCTGTGGCTTTGACTGCTGCTGGTTGGGACGGATTTGGCATTGAACCCGCAACATGGGCTGTTGTCATAATTGGCGTTGCTGTGGTGCTGTCTTTGGCTATGCTGGCTACAAGAAGGGATGTTGCATTTAATCTGGTGGTTGTTTGGGCGCTGCTGGGAATACTTGCAAACCAAGGGGGACAGGAGGGCGTTGTTTTGGCATCTGAAGTAGCTATAGTAATCGTTCTTGTTGCGATTGTTGCGACTGTCGTGGTTTCAAAGTTTAAACGCTAAGACTCCCTCCTATGTATTAGGTGACAATGGATTGCCAAAGAAGGCTAAAATCGTGTGCACGATTGGTCCTGCTAGTTCTGATGCTAAAACTTTGAGGCAGATGGTCAAGGCTGGCATGAATTGTGCCAGAATAAACACTGCATACGGAGACATCAAACTATACAAGCAGATAGTGGACAATGTCAGAAAAATTGCTGACCTGCCAGTCATGTTCGACTTGAAAGGACCAGAAATCAGGCTCAAAGCAGAAAAAGAACAAAAAGTCAAAAAAGGCGAAACTATAGAAGCTGGATTTAATAGTGAAGCAATCAGCTTTAACCACAACTTCTTAGCCAAAATGAATGTCGGCGATTTGCTGTCTATCGATAACGGCACAATCAGAACAAAGGTCACCAAAAAAAGCGGAGACACCGTGCAGTTGCTTGTCAAGGACAATGGGGTATTGTCTGATGGCAAGGGCGTTAATGTTCCAAATAAGAAGCTTGATGTTCCAACCTTGTCAGAACGGGACATTGAGTTTATTGACTTTGCAAAAGAGCAGCAAGTCGAGTTTCTGGCACTCTCATTTACGAGAAACGCACAGGATGTTTTGAACCTCAAGTCTGCTGTTGAAGACTTTGAAGGCGCAGTCGTTTCCAAGATCGAAAACTTTGAAGGAATAACAAACTTCAAGGAAATATTGGACGTATCCGAGGCAATAATGGTTGCACGAGGCGACATGGGCGTCGAAATTGAACCAGAGCGTGTGCCACTTGTCCAGAAGTCTTTGATTCGCAAATGCAACCAAGCAGGAAAAACGGTCATAACTGCCACTGAAATGCTTGAGTCAATGATGCACCAGCCAAATCCTACCAGAGCAGAAGTCAGCGACGTCGCAAACGCTATACTGGACGGAACCGACGCAACCATGCTTTCTGGAGAAACCGCAGTTGGCAGCTACCCCGTAGAGTCTGTTAGTATGATGGCACGCATAGCATCAGAGGCAGAAAAAGCAGTGAAAAGCAGCGTTAGGGACATGGGCTTTGTCAACATCTCGGACACTGTAAGCTGGTCAATACAAAGAATCTGCGAAAGCATGCCACTAACCAAAATCGTCACGTTGACCCTCTCGGGCTACACGGCAAAAATGATTTCTCGCTTCAAGATTTCAGAACCAGTAATTGCTGTTACTCCAAAGCTGAGAGTAAAAAAGCAACTAGAACTAGTCTATGGCATTGTTCCGGTGCTGTACGACTACGAAAAAGAGGACGACAGAATATTATCCGTTGCACGCATGCTATACTCCATGAAAATGCTTCACATAGAAGATTTAGTACTATTCACTGCGGGATTCAGAACAAAAATGAAACACGCAAGTAACCTTATCGAAATCCACAGCCTAAAAGAACTAATGGAACTCAAAAAATAACCAACTCAACAATCATATTAGGAGCCTAATAGTATCCTAATAGAAATAGAATGTTGAAAACAACATTTTTTTCTGATTTTTTGACTAAAAAGACTTTTAACTCTCCTGCTACCCCAATGGCTTAATGAAATCTCTAAGGCAAATCGAAGAAAAATGGCGAAAGAAATGGGAAGAAGCCAAAATATTCGAGGCTGACCCAGATCCGAACAGAACAAAATGTTTCATCACATTTCCTTTTTCATACATGAACGGACCACTTCATGTTGGGCACGGCTTCACAGCCACCCGCGTCGACGCGTACGCCAGATTCAAAAGAATGCAAGGCTACAATGTCCTGTTTCCGTGGGCATGGCACTGGACAGGCGAAACAATAGCCGGAGCAAGCGAACGCGTAAAAAACGGAGACGAAACCCTGATACACGCCTTCAGAGAAATGGACGGAGTTTCAGAAGAAAACCTCAAAAAATTTGTTGACCCCGTCTTCATGGCAAAATACTACACAGACGACAGCCGAGAATCAGTAAAAAGAATCGGCTACTCAGTAGACTGGAGACGCGAATTTCACACAACCTCACTTTACCCTACATTTAGCAAGTTTGTTGAATGGCAAACAGAGCGGCTAAGAGAAAAAGGCTACATCATAAAGGGCACATACCCCGTAGTTTGGTGCCCCCACGACCAGAGCCCAACAGGAGACCACGACAGGCAAACAGGCGAAGGCGTAGTAGCCGAAGAATACACGCTAATAAAATACAGGATGCTAGACGGCACAATTCTGCCCTCTGCAACCTTCAGACCAGAAACAATCTACGGAATAACAAACATCTGGATAAACCCAGACGCAGACTACGTCAAAGCACAAGTCAACGACGAAAACTGGATAATCAGCAAAACAGCAGCAAACAAACTCAAAGAGCAACTAAAAAAAGTCAAAATCCTAGAAACATTCAAGGGCAAAACGATAATCGGAAAACAGTTCACAAGCCCCCTAAGCGACAGAAAAATGCTGATACTGCCAGGATGGTTCGTAAGCCCAGACAACGCAACAGGCGTAGTATACAGCGTCCCAGCACACGCACCCTTTGACTGGCTAGCCCTAAGAGACCTACAAAACAACACCGAACTTCTAAAAGAATTCAACATTGACCCAGAAACAGTCAAAAACATACAACCAATTTCCCTAATCAAAGTTGAAGGCTTCGGAGAATATCCTGCCATAGAACTTGTTGACCAGATGGGAGTAAAAGACCAGCACGACCCCAAAGCTGAGGAAGCAACAAAAGCACTATACAAAAAAGAGTTCCACGGCGGAATCTTAAAAGATATCTGCGAAGAATACTCAGGAAAACAGGTCAGCACAGTAAAAGACATCCTAATCAACGACTTTAAAGAAAAAGGAATAGCGGACTCTATGTATGATTTGCCCGAGTCTGTGGTTTGCAGATGCATGACTCCCTGTGTGGTCAAGCTTCTGGAAGAGCAGTGGTTCATAAAATATTCTGACCCAGAATGGAAACAGAAAACAAAAGACACTCTAGCTCAAGCCACAATCTATCCCGAGTCCGCAAGACAATGGTTCCTAAACATTATCGACTGGCTAAAAGAGTGGCCATGCGCAAGAAGAAGCGGTCTAGGAACGCCTCTGCCTTGGAGTCCAGGATGGATTGTTGAAACCCTGACAGACTCAACAGTTTACATGGCATTTTACACCATAAACAAGCACCTCAAAAAGTATAACATAACAGGAGAACAGCTAAGCCCACAGGTTTTTGACTACATCTTCTACGGAAAAGGAGATGCCGAAACAGTCTCCGAACAATCAACAATCGACAAGACAATATTAGACGAAATGAGAAACGAGTTCCTCTACTGGTACCCACTTGACATGAGGATTTCAGCTAAAGAACTTTTGCCAAACCATCTGACGTTCTTCCTTTTCCAACACACCGCACTGTTCCCCAAGCACTTGCCCAAGGCTGTCGGCGTAAACGGTATGTTAAGCATAGAAGGCAAGAAGATGTCAAAATCAAAAGGCAACTTCGTAACCCTGAAAGATGCACTCAACCAGTTTGGAGCGGACGCAACCCGCTGTGCCCTACTTTTAGGCGGAGAAGGAATGAATGATCCAGACTGGAGACGAGACACCGTTGGTGATATCAAGAGCAAGTTTCGAGGCTTCCAGACACTTGTAGATAATATTATTGAGAACGCAAAAGAGCCGATAACGGGTCATATGGAGATTTGGCTTCTCAGCGTTTTGCAGCAAAAAATCAAGATTATAACAGAAAGCATGAATGACCTGAAGACCAGAACGGCTCTTGAGCATGCACTTTTTGAAGTATGGAATGACTTCCGATGGTACATCCGAAGAAAAGAAACATTTGACTCAAACGTTCTAAGAGAAGCCCTAAACGCATGGACGCGGCTAATGGCTCCTTTTGCGCCTTACATGTGTGAAGAAATCTGGAGTAAGCTCGAAAATGAAGGCTTTATTTCAGTTGCCAAATGGCCAGACTACGACGAAAACAAGGTCAATGTTGAAGCAGAAGAGACAGAGAAACTCATCAAAAACGTTCTAGACGACACCTCAAACATTCTTAGAGCAACAAAAATGGAACCCAAAGAAATCTACTATTACACAGCCGCACAATGGAAATGGAAAGCATACCTAACAGCACTCAAACTATCAGAAACAGGAACAGTAGCAATCGGTGACCTAATGAAAAAGCTGATGACTGACCCAGAACTGAAAAATGTAGCCAACAAGCTTGCCAAGTTTGCCCGTGGATTAGCAGAAGACATTAACCGGATGCCAGATGACATGAAAAAGATGCAGCTACAGATTGGCACAATAAATGAGAAAGAACTGCTAAAACAGGCTGTAGATTTCTTTGAAAGAGAATTCAATACGAAACTACATGCCTACAGCGAAGACGATAAAGAGATTTTTGATCCAAAAAGAAAAGCTGGGTTCGCTAAACCGTATCGTCCCGCAATTTACATGGTGTAGGTAACAATTTTGAATGGGAGTTGAATGAAAGATTATATCTAAGCAGTTCTTAGACTATTGGCGGTTCAAAGGGTCCGTGGCCTAGTCAGGATAAGGCGTTGGACTTCTAATCTACGAAAGAAGAAATCCAACGATCCGGGGTTCGAATCCCCGCGGATCCGCCACCTCCCCTTTCTGAAGGCTCTGCAGGAATTTTTGTTTATGTTGGTATACGGAAATTATAAATCTGTCTTAGTTAAAATAGGTAGCTTGCACATGCAGTATTTGATTTGTTGATGTGCAAAGAAAGGGATGAAAGGTATGAATACACACGCAGAAGACTTGAAACTTCGTTTAATGACAATCGAGCTGCTTCGCACAGCCAAAAAAGAGTACACATACCGAGAATTGTCCGCAAAAACTAATCTGCCAGTAACTGTTCTGAGCAGATACGCCAAGGGCCATGTTTTGCCAAATGCTGAACGCGCCAAAGAGCTCTGGGAGGTTTTGACCAAACTTGTTGGTCTTAAATCTGAATTGCGTAGAAGAATCAAGTTCAACAGTGCAGGATACTTTAACAATACCTGGATTATTGGTGATCATAATATTCTTCAGCAGGCAGCCCAACATGCGCTTGCCACTTTTGCTGGAGGACGCGTAACCAAAGTTTTGACTGCAGCGGTTGACGGTATTCCGTTGGGGGCCTTGGTTGCAAATGCTTTGGGTGTTGATTTGCTGATTGCTAAACGTAGCAAGGAAGTTGGTGTTCCAGCTTTTTTTGAGGAAACATATGTTTTGAGCGGCTCAGGCGTGACTATGACTCTGTATCTGCCAAAAGATGCCCTGAAACGCAGAGATAGTATGCTTATTGTGGATGATATGATAAAGTCGGGGGAGACGCAGGCTGCGTTGGTTAATTTTGCGAAGAAAGCTAAGGCAGAGGTTTCTGGAGTTTATTCTCTTATTGCTGTTGGGGATGATTGGCGACAGAACTTGAAGCTTCCCAAGGGCAGTCCTGTTGAGGTTGTTATAAAGCTCAACAAGAAGAAATGAGCGCAAATAATAAATGCTCAACGCGATAATAACGTTAGATTGTTGGGGGACTCTGGGAAGCGCAGGTAGGGAAAAAATGAAAACCCTCCACGTCGTTACCGATAGTGGACGCTTCCCAAAATCTCGCTCACAAATTCTTGGACTCTTCGCAGTTATTAAATTGCATGTTTACATTTGAATACAATGTCTTGCAGCGTATGCACACATAGCAGTGGCTGTTCTGAAGTAGAGTTTAGAATGTTATTTTTTTGTAGAAAACATATTATCATGCAAGTTACAGAATCAAGTTTGTATGCGGGTGTTATGTTTGAGGACCATAGAATGGAAAGACGGAACAGTAACTCTTATTGATCAAACCAAATTGCCAAACGAGACAGTTTGGGTAGAAATAACTGATTACAAGACAATGGCTTCGGCTATCAAGGACATGAAGCTTCGTGGCGCTCCACTTATTGGCGTTGCCGCTGCGTACGGTTTGGCTCTGGCTGCTTTTCATTCAAAGACCAAAACCAGAGAAGAACTTCTAAAGGAGCTGGAGGATGCAGCGGCGGTGCTAAGGAAGACTCGTCCTACGGCTGTGAATTTGTTCTGGGCAATCGATAGGGTGATGAAGAAGGCTAAGGAGACTACTGGAAACAAAGAATCGATTGTAGATGCTGTGGTGTCGGAAGCCGTGACCATGGCTGATGAGGATGTGGAAACAAACCGAAAGATGGGAAAATATGGAGCCCAGCTCATAGAAGACGGCGATACTGTTCTTACTCATTGTAATGCAGGCAGCCTAGCAACGGTCGATTATGGTACGGCTCTGGGAGTTATTCGGGGAGCTATTGAGGAAGGAAAAGATGTTAAGGTTATTTCCTGTGAGACTCGTCCGCGTCTTCAGGGAGCCAAACTTACCTGCTATGAGCTTATGCGAGACAACATTCCTGTGACTTTGATTAGCGACACGATGGTGGGCTATGTTATGTCTCAGGGTATGGTGGACAAGGTTGTGGTTGGAGCAGACCGTATTGTCAGTGATGCTGTTTTGAACAAGATTGGAACATACAATGTTGCTGTTCTGGCTTTTGAGCACGGTATTCCATTCTATGTAGCAGCGCCTATGTCCACGATGGACCAATCACGCTCTTCAAAGGATGCGGTTATTGAGGAAAGAAGCCCAGACGAGGTTACGAATGTGGGCTGTGAAAGAATTGCACCTGAAGGTATCAAGGTTCTAAATCCTGCTTTTGATATAACTCCGCTAGAGTATATTGATGCAATAATAACAGAAGAGGGCATATTGGTTCCAGAGCTAAGTTTGAAGCAAAAAAAGAAATGATTAAAGCAGACCGTGTCCTGTAAAAGTTCAAGACTTATGTTTTGGAGATGCAAAATACGGCTAAACACAAATGCCCAATAAAGCACTGCGTTAACAACCTTGACGGCGAATGTCAATCACGGTTGAAGAACTGGCTTGGAAGATGCCACTTTAAACGAAGACCCAGACAGGCACCAAAAGCTCTGTAACCAGATTATTAGAAGTATTTTTCTGTTCTCAACAAGAACAGTGCTGTTCTTCGGGGAGAATTATAAAGCTCATCTTCGTAGTGGATAAAACGGAGATGAATCATGAAAATTGAAAAAAAGTTGATTGCATGCAGTATTCTTGCTACGATTATTGGAATTTCTTCGGTTTTGCCCCTTGTTTTCTTGATGCCTGCTACAGCAAAGGCTAACTTTGCACCAGTAGCGGATTCATCGGAGTCGTGGTTCAGCATTAACATCCCGTACACTTATTGGATGACCAAGGACGGAAAACTAGATGAAATGGATATTGACCCAGAAATCGACGAAATAACTCTGGTTAGTTCCCAGTATTTGATAGCTCTTAACCTCACATTGAACGTAGATGCCACAGATTATTCTGCTGACGCCAGAATTGAATATTATAACATAGATGTAACATCAGATAAGGGACTGGTTGAAAGCATATGCTGGTTCGTTGGTACAGTTCTCAACGACAATGAAAGCAGTTCTTTCAGTTTTCAAGAATTTATACAGAAAATCCATTTCGCCCGAAATGACTTATTTGGCAATGACACATTTGGCATTCCTAGCCCCAACGGATATGCTCGTGACCGTAACGGAGGCATGGTGAGAAACAATTGGGAGGCGGATCTTTCATTACTTTGGCGCGTTGGTAATGCTGGCTCAGGCACCACAGGACACAGTGGTACCTCAGATTTGGTTTCCGCAATAAGAGAGGCAGAAACACTTTCCATTAGCATCAGCAGAGTGGGGTGGGTAACAATTAGCAATAATTCAACTGCAGTCACATTAGTAGATAATGAAGTTGTTGAGGAGATACAACTCCAAAAGTATGGTGACGGCTTCATTTACAACACCATTGTCCCTGAAGAACAACTAGCAACAATTGATTTAATGAATCCAGTGCAATTCGCAAACTAAAGTTCATAGGTGCAAAAAATGGGCAATGAGCAGCTTGCAGGCAATACACTAATCGTCTACGCATACGTAGTAGGAGAAAATAGACCAGTTGGCACAAGGGACGTCATGCGCGGAGCAAACCTAAGCAGCCCAAGCGTAGCACACAGACATCTTCAGAAGCTAGAGACAATGGGTTTACTAGAAAAAAATGAGTACAGCGAATACGTACTCAAAGAAAAAACTGGGGTGAGCGGACATGTGTGGGTGGGCAAAAGCCTTGTTCCTCGCTTAATGTTCTACTCCTTCTTTTTTGTCGGCGCATTCGGAGCAGAAATAGCAATCATATTGCTAAGCTACGTTATTCCAAATCTAGTAATCGAAACAAGCTTTCTTTTCCTAACAGCAATGACTGCAGTCGCAATGACACTCTTCTTCATGGAAGGAATTATATTGCGAAGAAAAACCAACACCTAACTTCTTTTTCTCCAGAGCAAAAATAATCTGATTGCGTAGATTATTGTTGCACCAAAAAAACTCCAAATACAAAAAACGTATGAGTCTAATCCAGCTAAAACTCCCGTTGTAAGTAACGGATTGTAGCTTGATGGATAGAATGGCTGAATATCCGTGTACATTCGGGAATCAAGCAGTATGTGAATGTAGACACCAGAAATGGAAGCTACAAGGATTCTTTTGAACGAGATTTTCTGTTCCAGCTTGAAAAAAGACATCACAGGAGAAAGCTTGCCCCTTATTTTGTACATCACAATTGCAAGAGGCACTGCAAGCACGGTTCCGCCTAAGAGAGAGTGAAAAAATCCATGCAACTGATAATCTAGGTTTAGGGCTAAAACCAGAAACGGTTCCACATCAACAATGACGCTGGCAACAAGAAATGTAGGAAAATCGATGAAATCAAGAAACAGCAATCCAATGAATAATGCTGGACCAAGATGATACGGCGTGAAAGGCATGCTTGGGTTTTATGTCTAGAATGAAACTTAGCTTTTGTTGTCGTTTGCTATTTTTTCTTGTTTCTGCTTTTTAGTAGGCTTTTGTTGATTCCGTCTATCATTGCTTCTACGCTTGCCATGACTATGTCTTCGTTAACTGCCCTTGACGAGACCACGTTGCCATCTTTGTCCTCAACTTTGATAATGACTTCTCCGATAGCGTCTGAGCCACCAGTTGTAGCCTCTATCCTATACTCTTTCAACCGAACATTGACTAGTGGAGACGTTAGTTTCTGGACTGCCTTGATTGTAGCATCAACAGGACCAAAACCAGTCTCTGAAGAAACATACTCCTTACCATCTACAATTAGCCGTACTGAAGCAGTTGGAGTAACTCCGATTCCAGTAAACACTGAAAAGCCAGCCAGGTCCACTATCCGCTTCTCCTTGACCACTTTACCCATAACTGACCGTGCAATTGCAACCATGTCAGCGTCGGTTACGGTTTTGCCTTTGTCGCCCAGATCCTTAACTGTCCTGACAACATCTGCAAGCTGCTCCTTGGAGGGGCGTAATCCAACAGCTTCAAGCTCTGCACGTATTCCGCTGGTGCCAGCCAATTTTCCTGCAACCAGTTTTCGTCTTCTTCCAACAAACTCTGGCTGAATAGGCTCAAATGTTGAAGGAGCAACCGTAACTCCCCTTGTGTGAATTCCTGACTCGTGAGAGAACGCGTTCTCGCCTACGATTGCCTTGTTTGCCTGTATCTGCATACCTGTCAGCTTTGACACAAGCTTGGAAGTAGCGTAAAGCTGCTTGTGGTTAATTCCCGTCTTTTTCTTGTAAATCAAATCCAAAGCAACGGCAATCTCTTCTAAGGCTGCGTTTCCTGCACGCTCTCCTAAACCGTTTACTGCAACGTGGACCTGAGAAGCTCCTGCTTCGACACCTGCTAAGGAGTTGGCAACAGCCATTCCAAAGTCGTTGTGACAATGAACGCTTATCGGAATCTTAACAACACTCTTGATGTCCCTGATTAGCTCCTGCATTGTTGTTGGAATCAGTATTCCAACAGTGTCAGGAATGTTGATTCTGTCAGCTCCTGCTTCCTCTGCGACTTTGCATATCTGTTTCAGAAAGTCCCTGTCGGTTCTTGAAGCATCCATCGGAGAATACTCACAGACCAAGCCATGACTCTTGATGTATTCAATCGAATCTACAGAGCTGGCCAAAACTTCTTCTGGCGTCATGTTCACAGCATATTTCATCTGAACCTCAGAAGTCGAAATGAAAGTGTGAATAGCATCAACACCACAGTCAACGGCAATGTCAATGTCTTTTCGTTTGCTTCTAGCTAAAGCAACAACCTCAGCAGACAAACCTGCCTTAGAAATTTCTTTAGCAGCCCGTTTCTCGCCCTCAGAACTGATAGGAGTACCAGCCTCAATACTATCTACGCCCACCTTGTCAAGTTGCAGAGCAATTTCCATTTTCTCTTCAGTAGTTAAAGAGACTCCTGGAGTCTGCTCTCCATCTCTCAGGGTGGTGTCAAAGATTCGAATGTAATCTGGGTCTTTTGTTGTCAAGTTCTCCCCCTTCAGTCCTTTTATTTGCTGTTTATGATTTCTTTTGCCATGGCTTTTGCCATTTCGATGGTTTTGGCTTTTCCACCTAAGTCAGGAATAACATCTTTTCCCTTCCGTAAGGTTGTTGCTACTGCATTTTCTATAGCCTCGGCTGCCTTCAAGCATTCTTTGTCGTCATATTTTTCTCCTAACCAGGCAAGCATCATTTTTGCTGACAGTATCATGGAGCATGGATTTGCTGTCTGTTTTCCTGCCCTGTTTGGCGCTGAACCGTGTATGGGTTCGAATAATGCGAAATCGTCGCCTATGTTTGCTCCTGGAGCCATTCCTAAGCCGCCGATGAGCTGTGCTGCTTCGTCAGAGAGGATGTCGCCGAACATGTTTGGCGTGACAAACACATCAAAGGTTTCTGGCTCTTTAATCAGCCTCATTGATGCTGCGTCAACGTATAGTTCATCAAATTTTATGTCTGGGTAATCTTTGGCTACTTGTCTGCAGGTTCTTGCGAATAGTCCGCAGGTTTTCTTCATTACGTTTGCTTTGTGGATTGCTGTGACTCGTTTTTTGCCGTTTCTTCGTCTTGCTGTTTCGAATGCTTTTTTGGCTATTCTTTCGCTGTTTTTCTTTGTGATGACTCTGATGCAGAATGCGCCTTCTTCTGTTTCGTATTCTATTCCTCGGTAAACGTCTTCTGTGTTTTCTCGGACAAACATCATATCAATGTCAGGTTTCAGGCTGGGAACAGGAGGATAAGTTTTGATTGGTCTTAGGTTGGCGTATAGGTCAAACAGGATTCTCAGTCTAACTATGACATCTGCTGCTGTTTCTCCCACTGGTCCTTTCATGCATGCGTGAGAGTTTCTGATAATCTCAACTGTTTCTTCTGGAAGTGCTACTCCAGTCTTTTCGTAGCATGTGTCTCCAGCTTCAACTTGAATTAGTTCTAACTCGATGTCAAATTTTTTCTGGACAGCATTCAAGATTTCTATTGTTGCTTCTGATAATTCGGGGCCTATTCCGTCCCCTGGGATTAAAGATATTTTGTATTTACTCATTTGATTCAATACTCCTTTTCAGATGTTCGATTAATCCTCCATCTTCAAGAATTTCCATGATAAATTCTGGCAGCTTGGTTGCCTGCAATACAACTCCGTTTGTCTTATCCTCAACTTTGCCAGATTGCAAGTCAACCTCTAACATGTCTCCATCGTTTACCTTTTCTGAAACTCCTTCACAAACCAGGACAGGCAGTCCAATGGTTATCGAGTTTCTGTAAAAGATTCGTGCAAACGATTCAGCCAGCACACATTTGACTCCAGAAAACTTCAATGCAATAGGAGCCTGTTCCCTGCTTGAGCCGCAACCAAAGTTTTTGGCTCCAACAACTATTACGCCTTCGGCTGCTTTTTCGGCAAAGTTTGGGTCTAAGCCTTGCATTGCATGTTTTGCCAGTTCATATGGGTCTGTGTGAACCAGGTATGGTCCGGGCAGAATCACGTCTGTGTCTACGTTGTCTCCGAACTTTATGACTTTTCCATTTATTGTCATTTTATTGCACATTTCCTCTTGGGTCTGTGATTTTGCCGGTAATGGCTGACGCCGCAACGGTTGCAGGAGATGCCAAATACACGAATGATTTAGTGCTTCCCATTCTGCCGATAAAGTTTCTGTTTGATGTGCTTATGCATGCTTCGCCGTCTGCCATGATTCCCATGTGACCGCCTAAGCATGGACCACAGTTGGGGTTACCGACTGTTGCGCCAGCATCCATGAACAGCTTGATTAAGCCTTCGTCTATAGCATTCAAGTATATTTCTTGAGATGCAGGAATAACAATCAACCTTACTCCCTTTGCTATCTTTTTTCCTTTCAATATTTTTGCTGCTGCTCTCAGGTCTTCTATTCTACCGTTAGTGCAGGAGCCAATGAAGGCTTGGTCTACATGCGTCCCTTCCACTTCAGAAACGGGCTTTACATTATCCACTGAATGCGGAACCGCAACCTGAGGCTCCAACTCTGAAACATCAACGTGTACGGTCCGTTCATAGGTTGCGTCTGGGTCGCTTTTGAATGCAGTAAAGGGCTTGTCTGTTCTGGATTTAACATAATCTATTGTTTTTTGGTCGGGTTCGATTATGCCTGCTTTTGCTCCCATCTCTACGGCCATGTTGGCTAATACCATCCTACCGTCGATGCTCAGGTCTCGTATAGTGGAGCCGCAGAACTCCAATCCCTTATAGATTGCTCCATCAGCGCCAATTTCTCCGATAATTTTCAGGGTCAAGTCTTTGGCAGTTACCAGAGCGGGTAAGTTGCCTGTGACATCGACTTTGATGACTTCGGGCACGCGGAACCATAATTTGCCGGTTGCAAAGACTGCAGCCATCTCTGTTGAGCCTATTCCTGTTGCGAAGGCTCCGAAGGCTCCGTATGTGCATGTGTGAGAATCTGAACCAACAATTACCTCGCCAGGTCTAATGTGCCCCTTTTCGGGCATTACTTGGTGGCATACGCCGCCTCTGCCTACGTCGTAGAAGTTTTTGATGTTTTGTTCTTTTGCAAAGTTTCGTACTGTCTTGTGTAAGCCTGCTGATATTACTGAGCTGGCTGGAACTAGGTGGTCGAGTATGATGACTATTTTGTTGCTGTCCCAGACTTTTTTGGCTCCAATTTCATTGAATGATTTTATTGCCAAAGGTCCTGTGAGGTCGTGGGTCATTGCAACGTCGATTTTTGCTTCTACTATTTCTCCTGGATTTACCTCTTTTTTGTTTGAGGCGTTGGCTAAGATTTTTTCTATAATATTCATGGTATGTCCCCTTCAATCTGTCTTTTACTAATAAATCTATCCACTATGCTGTACGCTGATTTTTCGTGCGTGGATGAAACGAAAATGGTTCTAAAAAAGGCTGTGCTAACAAAAAATTCAATATAACGAAATGCTTTAGCGACGGAGGAAACGATCCCTCATTTTACAGCCTCTAGCAAGCAATCCGCTTACTTTCTTAAAAGCTTTTAGGCGCAAACCATAACGCTCTTGGGCTAATTTTTTTAGTGGAAAATCCTTATGAGGGAAGTTTATCATTGGATTTGTGGGGGATTTTTTTGAGAGAAAATAGTTGTTTTACGTCTAAAGTTGCAATAGTTGGAACAGGTTTCGTTGGAATGTCCTTTGCATATTCTTTGATGATCCAAGGAATAAGTTCAGAAATTGTTCTTATTGATATCGACAAAAAGAAGGCTAAAGGCGAAGCCATGGACCTGAATCATGGAATGTCCTTTGTTAAACCCTCAACAGTATTGTCTGGAGATTATTCTGATTGTGTAGACGCTGACATCGTCGTTCTTACTGCGGGTATTGCCCAGAAGCCTAGTCAGTCTCGACTTGAACTTGTGGGCAAGAATGTGGAAATATTTCGTAAAATTATTTCTCAGATAACAAAATACAACAAGGAATGCATTATGTTGGTGGCTACTAATCCAGTGGATATCATGACTTATGTGTCGCTCAAGCTTTCTGGATTTCCAGCAAATAGGGTGGTCGGTTCTGGAACAATTTTGGATACTTCACGCCTACGTTTTCTCCTAGGAGACTATTTGGACATTGATCCAAGGAATATTCATGCCTACATTGTTGGCGAGCATGGTGACAGTGAGGTTGCTGTTTGGAGTTTGGCAACTGTTGCAGGGACACGATTAAAGGACTATTGTCCAGTTTGTGGGCAAGAATATGACGAGGATTATCTAAATGGGCTGTTTGAGAAAGTAAAGAATGCGGCATACAAAATTATTGAATTAAAGGGCAGAACATACTATGCAATTGGTCTTGGTCTCACGAGAATTGTTGAAAGTATACTTCGGGATGAGAATTCTGTTCTTACTGTTTCCAGTTTGCTTCAAAACTATCATGGTGTATCTGATGTTTGTTTGAGTGTTCCAACAATTGTTAACAGGGAAGGTGTAAGGGAGGTTCTGAAGCTTCCCCTAGAAAAGGGGGAAATTGATCAGTTCCAAAAGTCGGCATCAGTTGTAAAAGATGTGATGAAATCACTTGATATTTGATAGGCTCCCCTTTCCAATTGTTGGTCTAGATTATATTTAGTCCGTGGAGTATGTGGATTAGTATTATCAGGTAGAATGTTACGGTTACGCTTAGGTGTACAAATCTAAGTGAACGTCCTTTGGTCTTTAATATGCCAAATTTTGAGAAGAAACCTGTTGCTACTAATAGAATCATGCTTGCGTATAGGACAATCCCTGTGCCTAGGTCAGGATAGAATTGCGCGGGTCTTGTTATTTGGTTTGTGAAATGAATTGATATGCCCATAAAGGAAAACAAATTTATGAAAACGTGAGAGCTAAGAAGCGTCTTGAAACTTTGTGGTTTGGCTTTTTTTAACCAGTGATAAATTGGCACATATAGTGCAATTACTGTAGTTCCTATCCAGCTTAGCCAATGATGAGCATAAAATGGTCCTATGTAAAAATGTAATTCAAGAATATCATAAGATATTGATAGCATTAAGAACAATGTCACTATGAGTAGCATCGAGGCTATCCAAAAGGAAGTTTTTGTCATGGGACTACTAGACATTAATAACACCGTTATAATAGTTTTTGCTTTGTTTTAATATCTTTCTATTTTTTTGAAGTGAATGCAAATGCTCCGCCTACAAGTCCAAGAACTGCGCCGACTACGAAGCCGCCCATATTCAGAAAGCTGAGTGCTGAGAAGATGATGATTAGCAAGCCCCATGCATTGTTTTCGTGTGGTCGAATGTTGAGCATTAGAGCGGCTAGGATTACAATTACTCCTGAAACGAGTCCTACAAGTGAAAGTGCTCCCATTGAGCTTAATGGAAATCCGAAGCTTCCCATCATTCCGTGGTAGCCGCCCATCATTCCGTACCACATGTCGTCAAAGTCTCCCCATGATGTGCCTCCATAAATGAACCACATTGAAGAGACTATTCCTCCAATGATTATGAGTAAGCCGCCAATGAATGACAACAAGAAAGGTAATTGAGATTTATTCTGAGACATACATATATCCCTCCTTTTAGGTTAGTATTCCTCCATTTTTATGAAATCACCATGCCAACTATGATACCATACTTCGCCATAGTATCCGTCAACACTTAACATGCCAAAGATTTGTCCATTTTTTTGTAGGTCCATGGTGTAGTAGCCGTAGAATGTTGTTGCTTCTTCAATTGTGGCGCTAGGAATGTTGTTGTTGAGCCATTCCTGTGCATTGTCTTCAGCTGCTTGCAATGTGACGGGCATATCTGTTGTTGGATTATTATTTCTGTGGTGCCCATATTTTGTGTTCCACATCATGTTTGGTCCTGGCTCCGGAGCTACATTTCCTGAGTAACGGTCTACAAGCAATTCAAAAGCACCAATTCCTGTATTAGACTCTTTTACGATAACATAGTAGTTCTGTGAGAACTCCATTATTTCGTCTACTTCTAAGCCCTGATAGTTTCTGGTAATGTAGTGTTCTGCAAGAATTTTTGCATTTTGAATAGTCTCAACAGGCTCTGTTTGGAAAAAACCAGGTGAAAAGGCAACAAAGAAGACAGCTATCACCAAAATTGAGCCGACAACAAGTACAATAAGTGGTAAAATCGGAAAACGGTTTTTCTTGGACAAAAGATACTCCCCACAATGTAACTGTTTTTGTACAGTATAAGCATGTCGCCGAAAACAAGCAATAGTGAATTAAATACATCCTAAAACATGAATATTTTCTTAATTAGTCAAAAAAATCATTTTTATACTACCCTGAACATGAAGTATGTATCAAATTCTTCATTATTTTTTGGGGGCAACTGCGATAGAACATCAGAACCACAATCACCAAAAAAACATGCATGCTCATCATATACAGGTATTCAGAAAGAAATTCTGGGTCTGCCTTGTAATCACGATACCGATTTTGCTTTTGTCAGAGACGATACAGAACTGGTTTGGATTCAGCCTCACATTTCCTACCAAAATGAACTGTTGTTTGTTTTGGCATTGATAATTTACGTTTATGGTGGTCTTCCGTTCCTTAGAGGAATGATCAAAGAACTGAAGAAACGTCAGCCGGGAATGATGACCCTTATTGGTACAGCAATTTCTGTTGCTTTCTTTTATTCTGCGGCAACGGTTTTTGTGATTGTAGGCAAGGACTTTTTCTGGGAGCTGGCTACGCTTGTTGATGTGATGCTTTTTGGGCACTGGATAGAAGCAAAAAGTGTTATGGGTGCTTCGATGGCATTGGAGGAGCTTGTTAAGATTATTCCCAAAACCGCCCATCTGGTTAAGGGCGATGATATTGTGGATGTTCAGGTTTCGGAGCTAAAGAAAGGGGATGTTGTGCTTGTTCGTCCCGGAGAAAAGATAGCTTCGGATGGTATTATTGTTGATGGCGAGTCGTATGTTAATGAGGCTTTGTTGACTGGAGAGTCAAAGCCTGTTCACAAAGAAAAAGAAAATGAGGTTATTGGCGGCTCAATAAATGGTGAAGGCGTCCTTAAGGTTAGGATAGAAAAAACTGGCAAGGAAACTTACATTTCTCAGGTCATCGACTTGGTCCAGAAGGCGCAGGCTAGCAGATCAAGAACTCAGGATCTTGCCAATAGGGCGGCGGCACTTTTGTTTTATGCGGCTTTGAGTTCGGGCATAATTACGTATATTGCATGGTTTGTTGTGGGGAATGCGGCTGCGGCTTTGGAGCGTTCTGTTACTGTTCTGGTTATTGCTTGTCCTCATGCGTTGGGGTTGGCTATTCCTCTTGTTGTTGCGTTGTCAACGTCTATTACAGCCAAGAGCGGGATTCTGATACGTGACAGAAAAGCGTTTGAAACAGTAAGAAACATTGACGTTGTAGTCTTTGACAAAACAGGCACCCTAACAGAAGGAAAATTTGGTGTATCAGACGTCGTAGCATTCTTGCCAGAAAAGGATCTGCTGGAGGATGCATCAGCAATTGAAGTAAACTCAGAACATGTTATCGCCAAAGCAATAGTAGATTATGCAGAAGAAAAGAAGATTGATGTTCCAAAAGTTTCTGATTTTGAGGCTATTCCAGGAAAGGGAGCCAAAGGCAAAGTAAAAGGCAAACTTGTCTACATGGGAAGCCCAAACCTTTTGGAAGAGCTGAAAATCAAAGCAGACGACCAACGTATAGTGGAGCTTCAGAAGCAGGGAAACACTGTAGTTTTTGCTGTTGTTGACGGAAAGCTGGCTGGCGCGTTTGCTCTTTCTGACAGGATACGGGAAGTGTCCAAAGAGGCAATCAGAAAACTGAAGGCAACAGGAATTAAGGTGTTCATGCTGACAGGCGATGCCGATGAGGTCGCAAAGTCTGTTGCAGAGAAGCTGGGTATTGATGAGTATCTTGCTGAGGTTTTGCCTGACCAGAAGGCAGAGAAGATAAAGATGTGGAAAGACAGGGGCTTGAAGGTTGCCATGGTCGGTGACGGCGTTAATGATGCGCCTGCACTGGTTACTGCGGATGTTGGAATTGCGATTGGAGCAGGAACAGATGTTGCGATTGAAAGCGCAGACATAATACTAGTGAAGAACAATCCTGAGGACGTTGCCAAGGTGGCAAATCTTTCTGAGAAAACGTATTCGAAGATGGTACAGAATTTATGGTGGGCTGCAGGATACAACATCATTGCAATTCCGTTAGCCGCTGGAATATTGGCTAACTACGGAATCGTCATAAGCCCGGCGATCGGAGCACTCCTGATGTCTCTAAGCACGGTCATTGTTGCATTCAACAGTCAAACCCTAAGAAAATATGCGCCAAAAACTAGCCAAACAGAAAACAACATGAAAGAAACCGAAATGTCAGAAATGCACCATCATAGTTGAATTCGATTTTGATTGTTGCAAGCAACAGTTATTAGTAGTTCTAAACATCGTTATCTTATTCGTTTTTGGAGGCTAATTAAATTGAGTAAACAATCAAAAGTAGATTTGAAAAAACAGGATAAGCACAAAGAAATTGCCAGAGAATACTTTGAACTATTAAAATTGGGGAAATATAAGGAAGGACTGAAGTTTTTTTCTCCAGATTGCATAACTCACAACCCGTACATATCGGGTAGTGTACAAAAATTGACTGACGCAATGATTGAAGCAAGCAAAGGTTTGAATGCTCAAAGTACAGAACCAGAATTTTCTGTAAAGCATGTTCTTGCCGATGGAAACTTTGTTGCAGTTCACACAGAATTTCTAAACTCCAAATCTAAACCCAGTGAAGGCGGGCTTAGGCAAGTTCATTTACTCCGATTTGAAAACAAAAAAATTGTCGAATACTGGGATATAACACAACAGATACTGCCAAACATGCCAAACGTAAACGGAGCATTCTAATGTCCTTTTTGCTTTTTCATGTTTTCTTTTACTCTAAATGTTACGATTCTTCTTATTAGATCTAATGGAATTGGTTTGTCAATTGGAAATTTGATTGTTCCTTTGCTTGTTTCATATTGAGTTAGCTCTTTTTCGAAATTACTTACTCCTGAGGCTGTCGGATAAAATCCAATATGGTTTTTGAAGACTGCAAAATACACCAAGATACCATTCAATTTGAAAGCAGGCATTTGATAGCTGACCGTCTCTTTTGCCTCTGGAGCTGAGTCCTTGATTGTCTGTCTTAGCTTCTTCAAGGTTTTTTGAACAGGTTCAGGAAATGTTGCAATATATTCATCAATTGTTTCAAACTGTTTTTTGGCAGTTTTCACAGTTACCTCCTCCTTAGATACGTAACACGATGTCTACTAAATGGTAGTCAGCTAAAGATTAAAATCTTAAGAGGTTGTGAATAGGCATTGTTAATGGATTGTTGAAGGTTTTGGTGTTGGATAAGTCGGAGCTTGAGGCTGAGAAGAGTCAAGAAATAGCGTTACCTATTGGTGCTTCTCTAAAAGAAAATATTGTTACAGTAATCTCACCTGAGGGGATAGAAGAGTTCTCAGCCAAAGGCTACGGCATCACTGAAGAGGGAAAGCTGAATCTTACATTTCATGAGACGCTGTTTCTTGTAGGCAAAAAAACGATAGAAGTAAAAGACGAAAAAGGCAAAAAACTTTCTTTCCAGCAGCTTCTAGAAAGGTTCCAGTCTACTGACAAGGATGCTTGGGTCAGATACCTGATTTATCGCGACCTGAGAAGCCGCGGCTACGTTGCACGGGAAGGCTTTGGGCTGGGAATGGACTTTCGAGTCTACGAAAGAGGAGACTACGGCAAAGGAACCGCAAAGCACCTCATTTTTGGCATACAGGAAGGGCAACCAGTCACATTGGAGAAGTTGGCGAGAACGCAGAGGTTTGTTCAGAATCTTAAGAAAAACTTGGTTCTAGCAGTTATCAATCGTAGGGGCGAAATTGTTTACTATTCTCTTTCGGAACTTAATCTAAAATAATGGTGAACTTGAATGTTTAAGACTGTTCGCGGAATGAGAGACCTTCTTCCCGAAGATGCTGAAAAGATGCGCCATGTAGAAGAGGTTTCCAGACAAATTTCCAAACTTTACGGATACGACGAGATAATTACTCCAGTTCTAGAAACATACGAGCTACTAGCAGCAAAAACAAGCGAGGAAATCCGCGAACGAATGTACACATTCAAAGACCTTGGCGACAGAAAAGTTGCCATGCGCCCAGAATTCACTGCCTCTGTTGCCCGTTTGGTAGCAAGCAAACTAAAAAATGAACCAAAACCACTTCGACTATTCAGCACAGGAAGCCTATACCGCTACGACGAACCACAATATGGAAGATACAGAGAGTTTTGGCAGGCAAACTTTGAGCTTTTCGGGTCGTCTAGACCAGAAGCAGACGCAGAAATCCTGATACTAACAAACAACATTCTCAGAAAGCTTGGACTGAAAGATTACCGTTTCAAGGTCGGTCACACGGGCATTCTTAGGGGAATATTGACTCAGGAGGGGCTAGATGATGATAAACAGAACGGTGTCAGGCAGCTTTTGGACAAGAAGCTCTGGGCAGATGCACTCACTGTTGCCACTGAATCTGGAATATCAAAGAAGGGCTTGGATGTTCTTGAGAGCCTCTTGGAAATAAAGGGTGAAGATGCTTTTCAGGTTCTTTCACAAATCAGAGACAGCGTCAAAGACTATGAAGAAGCTGTTTATGCAGTAGACAATCTAACCAGAATACTGGAACTCATCAAAGAAAGCAAAGAACAGCTAGAAATAACAGTAGAAGCAGCATTTGCCAGAGGCCTAGAATACTACACAGGAATAATTTTCGAATCGTACATTCCCGGACTGGATATTGCCCTAGGAGGCGGAGGACGCTACGACAAGCTGATTGAACTCTTCGGAGGCGAGCCAATATCCGCAGTAGGCGTTGCTCAAGGAATTGACCGCATTGTTCTGGCGCTCACAAAACAGCAGGCCTCAATAAAATTCGCCAAAAAGCGTGGAGTCACAATTATTTCAGTAAAGGACGAGTGCATGGCCAAGGCTCTGGAAATTGCGGCGACTCTCAGGGAGCATGGTGTGCCTGTTGAGGTTGCTGTTATGGGGCGCTCAATTAGAAGCGCCTTGTCTGATGCTAACCGAAGAGACGCTGCCTATGTCGTGATTGTTGCTCCAAAGGAGCTAAAGGAAGAGAAGGCAGTTTTGCGGGAAATGGAGAAGAGCACACAAAAAACTGTCCCAATAGACAGCCTCACTGAGGAGATACTGAAAAACTAGACGTTGCTTCTGTTTGGCTGACTTCTTTTCTTTGAAAAACTTCTGATAACTTGATAACGCCAAGCACTGCTACAAAGGTCCATCCGATTATTCCAAGAATCATACTAAAGATGGCTACTGCATTTGCAAAAGGACCCGCAGCGGGGTAAAGATCTGAGAAGAGGTAGAATGTGTCAGTGTATACGTTGAAGAACCAGTGAATAATTATTGCCGCATGAGCACCATACACCAGATAGCTGGAACCAATAACTAGGCCTGCGACGCCTGCAGAGGCAATTTTTCCCAGTTCCCAGCTTACTCCAGGATTAAAGTGTGCCAATCCAAAAACGAGTGAGGTGAACGCTAGCATTGCCCATTCTCCTTTGCTGATTCCTTGTTTGATTCCGTGTTCGCTGACTGTTTTTGTTCCAATCATCTGTTTTGCTTTGTCAGGAAACAGGATTGAAACAAAGAATAGCTTCACTTTCTGTGCTGGCGACAATGTTGCTATTTTTCTTGCTGTCCAGAACATGTAAACTATCAGGAAGGCGCCGATGGGGAGAATTCGGAAGCCGATTTCTTCGAAGACTGCGGCATGTGACAGGTCTAATAGGCTGAGGAAACTGTTTCCAGTTATTGGAGAGGTTCCTGTTGGGATTCCGCCTATTTCTTGTAGGCTTTGAAGTATAACAACGGCGATTAGGGTCATGCTGTTTATCAGGGGCAAAGCGAAGAGGCTGCTGTTGAAAAGTTTTGCAACGGGTCGGCTAGTGCTTTCTTTGATTATTGTGTGAAAGTTTTCGTTTATTTTCCATGCTGCTATGAAGCAAAGTGAGAATATTGTCCAGAGTCCAAGGAAGATTGTTCCCACGTCGAGGCTTATGGGGAGTTTGATTGAGAAGGTGAAGAGCCACACGGGCAAGTTTGGCAAGTTGTTTATGCTGCTGGCTAGTCCTTCTGGAGTAAAATAGAACAAAAAGGGGTCCAAGGCGATAGAAAGGAAGTACATGATAACCGTGAAGATAACTGATACGACTAGGAACAGTTTGGCGAATACTTTCAGGGATTCTGGCGCTTGAGACATTATCGGCGGTTTCTCCATTGGATATTATGCATTAGAAGAATAATTTAACATGTTTTTAAGTTCGCCGCGCAAAATGGGGTTATGGGGAGAGAAATGTTTTGATGTTGTCTTTGACTGTTCTGAAGAATGTGTGTTTTATTTTTTCTGGGTCTTTTATGTTTTCTAGTTGAGCGATTCTGTGGTAAGTGGGTGGATGGGGGTCAAAGCGTAGCCATTCTGATCTTCTGTAGCCTCTGAATTCGGGTTCTCTCTGGTTTAGTGGAAAGAGCCTTCTGAAGCCTATCTTTCTTAGAGCTTCTGCCAAAACTTTGGGTTGCCCAAGCACTTTTGCAGAATCAAGGTCTGCTCTTCCCTCAAGGAATTTTCCAAAGAAGAAGATGAGCCCGATGGCGACAAAGAAGTAAACATAGAAGAATATGAATCCATAAGTGATCAGAATAGGCAAGAACACGTAGAAACGGAGCATGAACTCAAAACTGGACAAAGAAGACATAACCAACGGGTCATGGGCTTTTAGGTGGCTCATTTCATGCCCTATTACGCTGAATAGTTCGTCATCTTCCAGTTTTGTCAGAATTCCTGTTGTTATCATCATTGTACCTAGTCTTGCTGAAGGTCCAGCCGCGGCAGCATTTGGAATTATGTTATTGGTAATCACAATTTTGGGCATTGATAGACCAAACTTGTCGGCTGCACGTTTCACAAGCTGATAAACATTGATGCGCTTCACTGAAAGATTCTTTGACCTGCAGTCAACTCCATATTCTGAGAAAATGCTACTTGAGGTATCACAGTCGGGAAGTTTTCCGTTGGCAAGTGACGAGTCATAGATTTTCTTCCTTATCTCGGCAACGTTTTTGGCGTATTTGTGCCTGAATTCTTCAAATTTTTCCGGCGAGAAATTGTACTGGAGCACAATTATTTCTTGTTGTTTTTCTGTGATGGTCCAGTGTCCGCTTCTTGCGACAATTTTTCCTGAAACCATTGAGAAAGCAAAAAAGATGGCTACAAATATTAATGGTCCATACATGCCGAATACCCAGAACAATGCAAAGGTTACAGATGTTAAGATGATGTAGAGGGGCAGCATTGATTCTGTGAATATTTTTCCGATTATTCCGCTGTTCTCTTTTTCGGGCACTATTTTTTCTCCGGGCATGAATGCGAGAAATAGTGTCGTTTTGCGGGTTTCTTCTTCGAATGCTTGGACCAGCAGGAACAGGTCTTCGTATAGTTCATCGAGATATTCTTTTGGAATTTCTGATGTGTTTGTCATGGTTACTTTGATTGGTGATGTTGCTTTGATTAGCACTTCGATGTATTGTTGTGTTGTTGGTTCTAGAATATTGTAGCTGAGTACAGGCTCGTTGTTTTCTGTGGTTGTTGTTATGTTTCTGAAGTGGCGGTACTTGTTTTGTTGAAGTAGGTAGTTTCGTTTTAAGAATTCTGGGAGAAATTTTAGGTTCCCTATTGAAACGTCTGTGTCGATACTGTATTCTGTACTTTCGTCTTGTTGTGGCATGTTAAACAATATACATTTGTTTTTCTAGAAGATTAAGGTGTTCCCAATTATTGAACAAAAATAGTTTATTGACTATTTGTGGTGTGAATGTCTGTTAGGTTATGCTGTTTCTTGTTCAAGGCGTGACAGTTCGTTGATGAATTTGAACAGGGGTGGCTGGAGTTTTACCTTTTTTTGGGTGTTGTCTAGTTGGATGAAGTCAAATTCTGTGAGAAATCCTATGATGTGTGTCATTTTGTCTTGTGGGACGTTTATGCTTTCTGAGATTGATTGTATGCTGTGCCATTCGCCGTCTTTGAGTATGAGCAGGATTTTGTCTAGTGATAGCATTTGGTGTCCTCTTGTTGATTTTTGTTGTTGCTACTGTGCATAAATGTGTTGTGAAGTTTTGTTTCATAGCCTTCATCCCATAGAATCCTACAGAAAAACTGTGACTATTTTCTAGAATTTTCTTCTATAACAAAATTACAGAAATTTGTTAGAGAAGTTCTTTTCTCATGTCTTTATATTTACGAAAACCCAAGCCAGTAATACAACCACCTCACCGAATAAACAACTCAAGTTCCGCGGGTGCAAAAGGAGAAACAAAACATGAGAACATCACAAACAAGAGAATTCGTCGACGACCTAAGAGTAGAATGGAAAAGCCTTTGGCAAAACAGAATAGAAGACAAAGTCAGAGCTGAAGGCATAGCCAAAACGGACTACATGAAGCTGTCGGTCGAACAAGGAACAGTCATAAAGGCAACACGGAACTACAAACAACTAGAATTCTATGACATAGTAAAAGAATATCTAGGATTAGATGCAGGAAAAGCGGCAGTGCCCAACAAAACAGTGGGTGGATGGGGCAAGTTCATCCGAACCAACATTAAAAATCAAAAAACCAGAACCAGAAGAACATACACGCCACCCAAAAACGTCTCATCAAAACGGCAACAAAAAAGAAAAGGCGGAAGAGGCTGGCTACACAACAAAATACTATAACCAGCCCAAAACGGACTAACTTCTAAAATCACATCTATAAAAAGAACTGATTCTTTTAGTACAGATTTAACATGAATGGCGGGCGGGACGGGACTCGAACCCGTGACCCCGAGCTCGCTCCCATTTTCCCTGTTAGGAGGCATACACCGGCAACACTTGCCGTTCGTGCCCTATCCAAGCTAGGCTTCGGTAGAATGTCGATGGACATTCTTTACCCGCCCAGATTTTCCCGCCAAACTATGACTTTACATGTTGAGTGTTATAACCGTAACGCCGAAAAAATGCTTACTTATTGCGGTAACATTTATGTCGAAGCTACGTTGTGAATAAAGAAGGAAGCGGGGATACCCGAGCCAGGTCTAAATAGCGGGTCAAAACACACTAGACCCCCTAGGAAAAGGGGGAGGACTTAAGATCCTCTGGCGCAGGCCTCCACGGGTTCGAATCCCGTTCCCCGCACCAGTGAATTTTTGTGAAAAAATGTTGTTTTCAACATTCTATTTCTATTAGGATCCTAATATGATTGTTGAGTTTGCCTGTCTAGTGAAGTCTTAGTTTTTTGTTGTGTAGCTTTGTTTTCCGTTTTTGTTTAGTTTGGGGATGGTGATTTCGAATCTGGCTCCTTTTTTGGGGCTGCTTTTTTCTTTTATGGTCCAGCCGTATTCGTCGCAGATTTTTCTTATGAGATATAGTCCGTAGCCTGTGCCTTTGCCGTAGCCTTCTTTGAATATCAGTTCTTTTTGGTCTTCTGGTATTCCAATTCCGTTATCTTCATAGATTATCTTGAGGTTGTCGTTTTCTTCGTTACACGATACTTGGATTTGGGTTACTTTTTCTCCATGTTTTTGCGAGTTGTCGATCATGTTGTAGAATATTTGTCTAAGAAGTGAATCGGCAAGCACGGTTATGCCTTCGCATTTGTTAACCAGTTCTATGTCTTCTGAGCGGGAGATGAGCATGAATGCTTCGTCTATGCTTTGTTTTACATTTATGTCTGACAGTTTTTCGGTGCCCAGTATTTCGTAGATTCTTGAGAATTCAAAGATTTTCTCTATCTGGTCAATTGACTGTTCTATTTCTGCCAAGTATTCTGCGGCTTTAGGGTTGCCTTTTAGCTGAAGTTTAGCTAGATATGCGTTGTTTGCGATTGTTGAGAGTTTGTTTCTTGTGTCGTGTCTGGTGAATTTGCCTACAACACTTAATTTCTCGTTCAAAGATTCCAATTTCGTTAGTGTCTCTTTCAGTTTGTCTTCTGTTTTTTTGCGCTCTGTAATGTCAGAAAAGAATCCTACTGTTGAAACAAATTTTCCGTTAGTGAATATTGGTTTGGCGTTTCCACTAACTTTAATTTCGTTTCCGTCTTTTGAAACAAAAACAGTTTCGATTTCGCTTACTGCTTTTCCGTTTACAACGTGCTTGAACATTTTCATACAATAGTCGTGATGGTCGCTTCGAATAATGTCCATTAAAGTAATTTTTTTGAGTTCTTCAGTGGAGTATCCTAATACTTTCATCCATTCTCTGTTGACGTAAACGAAGTTTCCATTAACATCAACTGACTGCACGAGAACGTTTGCGGTATCAAGTAGTGTTCTGAGTTTTTCTTCGCCTTCTCGTATGATGTTTTCCATATGTTTGCGTTCTGTAATGTCAGTTATTGTGCCAAGAATTGCAATCTGTCCATGATATGTGATTGATCTTGTAGTAAGTATTGCATCTATTTGTTTTCCGTTTTTGGTCAGTATTGTGTATTCGCATGAAGGTGTTACTTCTCCTTTTAGATGTTTGATATAATTGGTTTTTACCAGCTCTCTATGTTCAGGGGAAATTAGGTCAAGGAAATCAAAGTCAGGAGAATAAAATTCTTCTCTGGTGTAACCCATAATTTCTTCGCATCGTGGGTTTGCATAGATAACTTTCCCCATGTAATTAATGAAAATCATGCTAGGAGATTGTTCTGCGAGTGTTCTGAATTTTTCTTCTGATTCCTTTAAATCATCTTCTGCTTCCTTTCTGGATGTGATATCCATCATCATACCCCTTATCCCTACAATGTTTTTGCCTCGAAAAATAGGTGTAGACTTAACTAATACTGGAAATGTTGTCCCATCCTTCGTTAACGCGGTATACTCATTTGTTCCTGTGGTTTCGCCACTCAATAGCTTACCAAGATTCTGCTTGGCACTACCGACACAATCAGGAGATATCAAATTTAGAATGTTCAAGCCAGACTCAAATTCTTCTTTAGAATAACCAAAGCGCACGTATCCCTCATGATTGGCAAACTTGAGCGTACCATTGATGTCGGTTTCAAAAATTATCTCAGGAAGCAGTTCGCTAAGTTCCCGGAAACGTTTCTCGCTCTCCCGAAGCGATTCCTCAGCCTTCTTATGTTCAGTAATATCCCGAACATTCGCCTGAAAACCAGCAATTTTGCCACCTTTTTTCATCAAACTCAGATGAACTTCACCAAAACATTGTTTTCCGTTTTTGACGTAATCAACCACAAACGGTTCAGGGACGGATTCATTTGAAATGGACGAGAATTCCTTCGCAACTTTTGCTGTATCTACCTTACGTATGACACCTAGATTTGTAAAACTCTTGCCAAGAATCTCTTCTTTAGAAAAACCAAGCATTTCTAGTCCAGCAGGGTTGCATGACGTAACCACGCCGTTCGAATCAAATGTAATTATGGCATCAGGAGCTTGCTCAACTACGACCCTGTACTTTTCTTCCGAATCCTTGAGTTCTTGTTCAACTTGCTTTGCTTCAGTAATATCCCTCAAAATAGCTTGAAGCCCTATCTTTTTCCCCTTTTCTTCAAGTGAAGAGATATGAGCTTCACCGAGTCTTTCTGTTCCATCTTTTCGCAAGTACTTGAATTCCATGCTCACCCGTTTTTTCCCTTTTAGAACAGAAGCAACAAGTTTTGCGTACTTTGGCACATCTCTTAATCTGATTGTTCTCAATTTTGTGAAATGTTTACCAACAATTTCATCTTTGGAAAATCCTGTTGCGTCTACAACTGCTTGGTTGATAGATGTAATTGTGCCCTTCAGGTCCATAGTGGCAATGCCGTCAGGTGAGAGCTCAACTACATTTCGATATTTTTCCTCTGACTTTCTTAGCTCCTGATCAGCTTTTTTGCGTTCAGTTATGTTTCTTGCCAATGCTACAGTGCCAATGGGTTGTCCATAAGCATCTTTTAGCATGATTGCAGAAAATTCTATAGGAATCCTGTGTCCTTTTTTGGTTAACAGTTTGCATTCTAAACTGTTTACAATCCCGTTTTCTAGCAAATTGTTAGTTACAGAGCGTATCTTCTTAGCATCTTCTGGTGCTATTAAATCGAAGCCGCTGTAGCCTAATATTTCCTTTTTTGATGATATTTCCATCAATTTAATGGTCGCTAGGTTGCAGTCAGTGATGTTTCCTTTCATGTCAGTTACGGTCATAGCGTCAGGTGATGACGTAAAAATTGCTCTCAGACGCTCTTCTCTATCCCATATTTTCTTTTCTGCTCTTCTTCGCGCTGCCGCCTGACGTATGCCATGAGCCAGTTCACCATAGACAGTTTCGGGCTGCCCATTTTTGCTAAAATAGCGGTCTACACCAAGATTGAGAGCCCTTATAGCAACTTCTTCTCTTCCCTTTCCAGTGAACAAAATAAACGGGATATCACTTCCATTTTCTCTAATTTCCTTCAAAAAGTCCAAGCCATTTTTTTCGGGCATTTGATAATCAGAAACTATTACATCAAAAGCTTTAGTCTGCATCTTTTGTTGGGCTTCATTTACAGACGAGGCAGTTTCTACATAAAAATCGGACTGTAACTCTAAAATCTGTTTTGTGCTGTCTAAATAAACGTGTTCGTCATCTACACATAATACATGGATAGGCGTTTCGTTGGATGCTTCTGTTTCACCGTTAGGGTCTTCTTTGAAGCTATTGGCTTTCATTCACTAGAGAATCTCCTATCAAAGGATGAATTGCACTCTTGCAGTTCACTATTCTGTCTTAAGGTCGATAATACTTGCGGTTCAGAAATATGAATCGTTGGAGTTGCTGCTTCGGATTCAGAACTGCTGTAAAGTCGTCAGTTGCGTTCGCTATTTGATGAGTCGTTTTTTCATCAGGTTTATGGCTAGAACAAAGAAGACTGGTGTTATTATTATCATCCAAGCCATGTTAAAGACGAGTGAAAACTGCAGGTTTCCAAGGGCTAACGATCTGGTTATAGCTACAGCATTGGAAAGTGGAAGGAAAATTTGTGCAATTATTTGCAGTATTTGGGGCAGGGATGTTAGGGGGAAGAATGTTCCGCTGAGTAGAAACATTGGGGTTATGAAAAGAAATCCTGGATAGTTGAATGAGTCAATGTTTGGAACTATTGCTGTGAAGCACATTGCTATTGATGCGAACATGAGTCCAACAAAAAATGAAAGAAATGGAATAAGCAGAAACAGCGGAGACGGAACCAATCCAAAGACAACTATTACTGCTAAAACAATCGAAGAGTTGATAAGTGCTTTTGTTGCTCCCCAAAGGATTTCGCCTGTTATGACTTCCTCGATGCTGATGGGCGTTGCTATTATTGCATCAAAGGTTTTCTGGTAATACATCCTTACAAACGAGGCATATGTGCACTCATAGAATGAGGAATACATCATTGACACGCTGACCAGTGCTGGAGCAATAAACTGGATGTATGATTCTCCATTGATTGGCTGAACAAAGCCGCCTAGCCCAAGACCCAATGCAAGAAGATAAAGCACTGGCTCAAGCAGTGAGGGAAGAAAGTTGGTTTTGTATGTTTTCATGAAAACGTCCTTGTTTCGCATCCAAACCTTCCACACCCTGTAGCTGAGTTTAGGAATCCGAAACAGTCCAGCCATGTTGCTCATCTAGTCTTTCAGGCTCCTTCCCGCTAGTTTTAGGAAAACATCTTCAAGGTTGCTGTCTCTTATCACTGCGCCCTTAAACGAAACCTTCTCTAGTACTTTGGCTAATACGCCTCTGGGCTTGTTTGCAAAAACATGAATCTTTTCGTCCACAACTTCTATTCTGGCATCAGGAAAATACTGTTTCAGGCAATCCATGGCTTCGTCGCTGTAGAGAACCTCTAGAACCTCTTCGCCAACATGCTTCTTAACAAGCTCTGCAGGCTTGCCTTTTTCGATAATTTTTCCATGATCCATTATGATGATTCTGTCGCATAGCTGAGCCGCCTCATCCATGTAATGGGTAGTCAAAATTACTGTGACTCCCTGCTTTTTCAGGTTCCTGATTTTGGTCCATATCAGATGCCGTGCCTGCGGGTCCAAACCCGTTGTTGGCTCATCCAAAATAAGTATCTGGGGCTCATTCATGAGGGCTCGAGCAAGAATTAGTCTTCGTCTCATGCCCCCAGAGAGTGCAGTGATTATGACGTCTCTTTTTTCTTCTAGTTGCATAAACTTGAGAAGCTCTTCAGCTCTTTTTGTTGCCTTTTCTTTTGGGACATCAAAGTATCTGGCGTAGACTATGAGGTTCTGGATGACCGTAAAGTCTGGGTCTAGGTTGTCGTCTTGTGGTGCTACGCCGACGATGCATTTGATTTGTCTGCCCTTTTTTGTGACGTCCAGCTCTGCGAGGGTTAGTTTTCCGCTTGTTATCGGCGAGACTGCCTGCATCATCTTCATTGTTGTTGTCTTTCCGGCACCGTTTGGTCCAAGAAAACCAAAGTTTTCTCCTTTGTAGATTTCAAAGCTGATGCTGTCCACTGCTGTCAGCTCTTCAAACTTTTTGGTTAGGGTCTCTGCTTTGACCAGAATCTCGCCGCTCATAACATCTATCACTGATATTCTTTTTTGAGTGTCTTAGCCGCTAATAAACTAGAAACCAAACAAAGCTTATGGTGCTTTCGTTTTTTTGAAAAAGGACTGTTTTCAACATAGCACTGCTAATAGGCTCCAAATATGATTGCTTTGTTTGAACTACTGTTTTAGGAGAGCAACTTATAAGAAAACTGTGCCCATTGAAGGGTTGTGAACGATTATGCCAAAGAAGCTAACATACTCCGAGGCTGGCGTGGACAGGGAAACACGAGCAAAATCCAAAGAAGCACTCTCTATGCTGAAAAAAACCTACACCCTAGGGAAATACGGAAAAGTTGTCCAACTGCCCTACGGAAACATCTTTCTCGCAGGCGACCGCTACCTTGACCTTGTCATAGAAGGCGTGGGAACCAAAGTTTTGCTTGCCCAGCTCGCAGACAAGTACGACTCCATCGGAGTAGACGGGGTTGCCATGGCAGTAAACGACGTTATCAGGTCGGGTGCAACTCCGCTGGCTTTGGTAGACAACTTTCATGCACACGTTTCTGACCCAGAACTTGTTCGCGAATGGCTAAAAGGCATAGTGAAAGGAGCAGAAGAATCAGACTGCCCTGTTCCTGGAGGAGAAATCGGTGATGTAGCATCAATAATCAAAGGACTATGTGAGGGAAAAGGCTTTGACTTGATTGTTGCCAGCGTCGGCGATGTAACAGAAGAAGAAATCATCACTGGCACTGACATAAAGGCGGGCGACATTGTTGTGGGTTTCAGAAGCTCGGGCGTTCACAGCAACGGAATATCCCTTGTAAGAAAAGTGCTATTCAAGGAGTGGGGCGGCAAATACGAACCCTTTGACACTCCAGACGGCTTTGACAAAGAAATCGTGTACGAAGCGCTGGAGCCTACAAAAATTTATGTCAAATCATTTTTGAACACCGCAAAACAGGTCAACTGTAAAAGGCACAATTCACATCACAGGAGACGCCTACGTCAAATTTGATCGCTTCATGAAATTCTCAAAAGGAATCGGCTTCGAATTCAACAACTTTAGACCTCACCCAATTTTTGAGCTGATACAAAAGACTGCTCCTGAGGTTGGAGGCATAATAACAGATGATGAGATGCTGAAAACCTTCAACATGGGCTGGGGCTTTGGCGTCATAGTAGACAAAGCTGAAGTGGACGATGCAATCAGTGCCTGTGAGAAGAGCGGCGTTGAAGCTGAGACTATAGGAGAGGTAACTGATAAGTGCAGAATTGTTGCCAAGTATAAGGGTAAATCTTTGCAGTTGCGCTAGTTCCTTGATGTTGTGTTCGTTTTTTGAAAAACCCTTATATGAATGGATGGATAATCCATCCTATATGGGTTTGAGTAATAGCATAAAAACTGGAAAGTGGTCATGCTCGGCGACGACATGAGGGTTTTAATCCTTTTTCCCTCACTCACTTTCCACTTACCAAGACATCATTCATCAAAACGACAAAAAAGGAGACACAACCAACCCGAGAGTTTAACTGTTTATTTAAATTTTCAAGTAGATAACATTTAAATTTTGATTTTTTTACTAACAATCACAATGTATCGCGCAAGAATAGAAGTCAGTCTCAAACCGGGACATTCAGACCCTGAAGGAGAAATGACAGCCCAATCCCTGAAAGAACTGAACTTCCCAGCCAAACAGGTCAACGTAAGCAAAGTCTACATGGTCGTTTTTGAAGCCGAAAACAAAAAGAAAGCAGCAGAAGCAGTAGAGCAAATGTGCCGAAAGCTTCTTGCTAATCCAACAAAAGACAACTACAGCTACTCAATAGAGGAAGAAAGATGAGCCGCTACGTCAAAAAAGACGTGCCCTTCGAACTCGTAGAAATCGACCTAAAAGACGCCGACGACAAGCAACTACTTGAGATAAGTGCAGAGCAGGGCATTGGTTTAAACCTCACAGAAATGAAGCTGGTCAAAGGCTACTTCACAAAAAAGGGCAGAAACCCAACCGATGTGGAGCTTCAAACCATCGGACAGACTTGGTCTGAGCACTGCTATCACAAAACCTTCAAGGGCGACATAACTACTGCAGAAGGAAAAATCAGCAGTTTATTCAAATCGTATATTGCAAGGGCGACAAAAGAGTTGGATCCTGACTGGTGTATTTCTGTTTTCGAAGACAACGCAGGAATCATCAAGTTCGATAAGGGATATGCGATTGCGGCAAAGGTTGAGACCCATAATCATCCCTCTGCCATTGAACCGTTTGGTGGTGCAGCTACTGGCACTGGCGGAGTAATACGTGACATACTTGCTGTTTGGGCTGACCCCATCGCATGCACGGACGTTCTTTGTTTTGGTCCTCTCGATTACGATTACAGTAAACTTCCTGCTGGGACCAAGCATCCAAAATATGTTTACAGCGGCGTGGTAGCCGGGATAGGCAGCTACGGAAACAACATGGGAATCCCCACAGTCAATGGGGCAATAAGTTTTGATGAAAGCTACGTCGGCAACGTGGTCGTCTACTGCGGCTGCATAGGGATTCTTCCAATGGACAAGTTTGTGAAAGATACAAGAGCAGGAGACATTGCGCTTCTTGTTGGCGGAGAAACAGGACGAGACGGCATCCACGGAGTCACGTTTGCCTCTGCAGAACTGACCAAGGAGTCAGAGGAAATTTCTAGACCTGCAGTTCAAATTGCAAATCCGATAGAGGAAGAGCGCGTAAAACGTTCCATTGTACGGCTTCGTGATGAGGGAATTGCATCGGCAATAACAGACATTGGCGGAGGCGGAATCTCCTGCGGAACGGGAGAGATGGCTGAAAGGTCAAATCTTGGAATTCATGTTTTTCTCGAAAAGATTCCACTGAAGTATCAGGGCTTGTCGCCATGGGAAATCTATGTTTCAGAGTCTCAGGAAAGGATGCTTTTGTCTGTTCCCGAAAAGAATCTGGAACGAGCGCTAGAGGTTTTTGAAACAGAAAACGTGACGGCGACTCCTATTGGCAAATTCACGACTGACGGTATCCTGAAAGTAACCTACAACGGGCAAATTGTTGCAGAGCTGGATATTGATTTTATTTTTGAGCCTCCAAAATTTGTTGGTGAAACAACTTGGCAGCCCCCAAAACTGGAAGAACCGATATTTCCTGAGCCAGCGGACCTTGAGAAGGAGCTGTGGGGTATGCTTTCTATGCCCAACATAGCAAGCAAAGAGTCTGTCATACGAACCTATGACCATGAGGTCAAAGGAAACACTGCGCTAAAGCCGCTTCAGAGCAAGTATGGGGGACCAAACGATGCCGCAGTGCTAAAGCCTCTTTCTGACTCGTGGAAGGGCGTCGTCATCTCTTCTGGACTGAATACCAACTACGGCAAAATTGACCCGTACTGGATGGCAGCCTCAAGCATCGACGAGGCAATAAGAAACAACGTCGCAGTCGGCGGAAGAAGAATCGCACTACTAGACAACTTCACTTGGGGTAACCCACAAAAACCAGACAGACTAGGCTCGTTAGTTATGGCATGTAAAGCATGTTATGATTTTGCGAAAGGTTTTGGGACTCCATTTATTTCAGGAAAAGACAGCCTCTACAACGAGTCCCCAATGGGACCAGTAACTCCAACCTTACTGATAACTGCTGTCGGTGTGATGCCTGACGTACGAAAAACGGTTTCCATGGAATTGAAAAAGCCAGAAAACAGCATCTACATGGTCGGAAAAACCTTCCCCGAGCTGGGCGGCAGTCAGTATTACCAGAACAAGGGCATCATAGGCAACTCGGTTCCGAAGGTGAGGATGGAGCAGGCAAAGAAAACCATGAACCTGATAACAGAAGCCATCGACAACGGTCTACTAAGAGCCTGCCACGACCTTTCAGACGGCGGATTAGCAGTTGCCTCAGCAGAGATGGCATTTAGTAGCGGATACGGACTACAACTTGACCTGCAAAAACTGCCAAAAACAAGCGAGCTCACAAGAAATGACCATATTCTGTTTGCGGAATCAAACAGCAGATTCCTTGTAGAAGTTACACAAAAACGTAAAGATGCCTTCGAAGAACTAATGAAAGATGCAGACTGTGCCGAGGTGGGTAAGGTCACAGAAAACAAGATGCTCTCAGTTACTGGCTTTAATGGCAAACAAGTGATGAACGCAGACATAGAAGAGCTGAGAAGACGTTGGAAAAAAGCCCTAGGGAGCGTGAAGGAATGAAGGCTGAAGAAATTCGTGTTCTTGTTATGCGGGTCGGAGGAACAAACTGCGACGCCGAAACCAAACGAGCCTTTGATGAGCTAGGCGCAAAAGCAGACGTGCTCCACTTCAATGAAGTAGTGAAAAAACGAAACATTCTGGATTATAATGCTCTTGTTTTTCCAGGCGGATTCTCATATGGCGACTATGTAAGAGCTGGGGCAATCTGGGCAACAGGCGCCCTAACAAAGCTTAGAAAAGAGCTAAAACAGTTTGTTGTAGACGAAAGACCTATTCTTGGAATCTGTAATGGTTTTCAGGTTCTGGTCGAAGCAGGATTGCTGCCAGCGTTTGATGGGATAAGCGAGTATCCCGAGGCGACATTGGCGACTAACATTCCGATTGGTTACCGATGCAAGTGGGTGTATCTTAGGCACGAGAATTCTGGAAACTGCATATTCACAAAGAACATTCCCAAAGACAAGGTCTTGCACATACCTGTTGCTCACGGAGAAGGACGATTCCTATTCGCTAAAGAAAAAGAAAACAAGTACCTGCAAAAGCTGTACGACAACGACCAGCTAGTCTTTAGGTACTGCAGTAAAGACGGCGCAGCAGCACATGGAGAATTTCCAACAAATCCTAACGGCGCATTTCATGACATTGCAGGAATCTGCAACCCTCAGGGAACCGTTTTTGGTTTAATGCCGCATCCTGAACGAGCATTTTATGGTTGGCAGTTGCCTGACTGGACAAAAACCGAAACCCTCCCAGAGTACGGGGACGGAAAAATGGTCTTCGAATCAATGATAGACTATCTGAGGAAGCGATTCTAAGCGTCTTTTATGTCAGCTAAGCGTGGCAGCCCAGTTCTGGCGCCCATGGCTGAAACACAACGGGAAGCAACAAAGTTTCCCAATTTTCCGCACTTAAGCAAATCCTTACCCTTAACGAGTCCATAGATGAAGCCTGCACAAAAAGCGTCACCTGCACCAGTCGTGTCCACAGCCTTCACATCATAAGCGTCTATCATGTGGCTTTCTTTTCCGTCAGTAACATAACAACCCCTTTTGCCGAGCTTAACTCCAACAATTTCAGCGCCCAACTCCATCAGCTTCTCGGCGCCTTCTTTGTAGTCAAGACCCGTAAGCAGCTTAACTTCAATTTCATTCGGAAACAGAGCATAACTCTGTTTTATAATGGGTTTTAGCGCATCCAAACCCTTTCTAGCATATAATGCTCCGGGATCAAAACAGACCCTAACATCCGAAAGCTTGCTTATTAGCTGTTTTTGGGCATTGAACGGCTTTTCTCCAACAAATGATGACAAGTGCAAATACTTTGAACTAGACACATAATTAACGTCAACGTCACTACTGTTTATCTCATCGTTGACTCCGGGGTCAACATACAATGCACGGTCTCCCTTTGGGTCAACGTATCCCATGACAGAACCGCTTCTGCCTTTTTCTGCAACTTTTACGCCTTCTACATTGACGCCTTCTCGAAGAAACTCGACAAAAAGACGCTTTCCCTCCCTATCATCTGCCACCTTGCCGACAAAGCCCGTTTTCAGTTCCAGCCTAGCCAATCCCACAATGGTGTTGGCTGCTGAGCCTCCTCCTTCCTCCTTAAAGTCCGAGACAAAGCCCTCTTCCTCTTCTTTCGCTATTATGTCTACCTTGAAGAGCTTGTCCAAGTTAAGGGCGCCAAAGCCTACAACATCAAACTTCAACTAAAACAGCTCCCGCAAGCCGATTTTGTGCTTGCCTAGTTTTCCGCCATAATTTCCCGCAGAAATCCTAACAACATTATCAACCTTTCTAGCAGCCTCAATTCCGGCTTTCATAGCTTTCCTGACTGATTCCATTGATGTGCCATTGATTACTATCTCTGGAATATACTTGACGTTCTTTGGGACCTTGGATTGTGCGCCCAGCCTGTCTTTTAGTGTCTGGCAGTAAGGGTGATTGGTTGTAGGTCCGATAAGCGGAAACGTTGTTTCGGGTTTTGAGCCAGCAGAGCATACATCAAAAGGCGTAATCACCCCAGGAACTTTGTGTATGGCTGCTAATGCTTTTTGTCCACCTTCCATGACTGCCTTTTTTGTTTTGCACATGAACCAGAAATTGGCGCCCATAACGCCCTTCGCGTAGCCCAGCTCCTTTTCTATCAGAAAGTTGGAAACCATCAAAGGAACAGCAATCATGTTTCGTCCATAACGTGTTTCTTCCCACTCAAAACCGTCCCCACAGTGACCAACACGCTCCATCATCCCAATCTTCCCTTCCGGTTCAGTTAATGCGTCAAAAACTGCAGTGAACGGCTTCACCAGAATATCCTGCCTAATCCTAAACGACAGTTCAGCTTCAAACTTCTTCACAGAAACTTCCAGAGGCTTTTTTTCGTCAATTCCACCCCAAAACTGAAGAACAGCGCCCCTTCGCCCATCAGGCGTCTCTTGCCTGTTTAGATATTTTTCTATTCCTCCCTCGATTCTGCCAATCACAATGGACGGCGTTGCTGTTGCATCCTCTGCAGCTTTTCGCAAAATTTCAACGTTACTTGCTGTCACGATGGCTCTGGAGTATATACCGTCGAAAGTTTCTGCATACGTATCCTCTATCTCTGCCTTCACAAAATCCCCCATAAGTTGTTATCCTAACTTTCCTATAGCCTCTCCTCTCACAGTCTTCCTAAAAACACAGCTCTCCGAAATCAAACGCTCCACACTACCAGACGTCACACGCTCAACCTTTGGAAAACCACCAGAAAACACATCAATCATCTCATCAATAAGCACAGAGTTACTACAATATTTCTTAAGCCCCACTATGCTCCAATCGTTAACAAGACCAAGAACGCCCTCTTTTCCAAGCCTACTAAAAACATCAGCAAGAACAGAAGTCACAACAGTATTCCCAGAAAGCACTGAAAGATCCGACTCACGAACAGAATAACTGTTTCCATTAAAAGAAACCGCCACCCCCCCATTCTCCTTCACCAGCTTCAAGGCTGGAGCATCCGTAATGCTATCGCCAATATACATCACACAACCAAAACGGCAACCCATCTTCCTAACAATGTCCTCTACAGACCTCGCCTTCTCAGTTCCACCAACAGGATTAACCTCAACAAGCATCCTGCCAGACTCCAGTCTGGGAATTTCTTTCCAAAAAATCTCATCCAAACGCGCCACCATTTTCTGGTCTCTTTTCGACAAGTCACTTACTGAAGTTGCATATTTTGGAATTTCAACCATAGGAAGAGCCGCTATCTCTTTAGTCAGCTCCATTAGTTGCTCTGTTTCTTCATTTGATATCTGATATTTGTCCATGTTGAGGCGCGTACAGTACGTGTTCTCAAAAGGAAACCCTGTCAGGGTGCATAAAGCGGAGATGTATTGTTCGTAGCTGGTGCTGACAATAAACGAACTCATAAGTTTGCGAACATACGTAAGTGTGTCTTTGGCTCCGGGAACCAGCAGCACATTTTTTTCTGAAAAATCTTTTATCTTTTTGTCAGTTGCTCCGTAGGCTTTCAGGAAAGGAAGAATCAGCCGAAGAGTGTCGCCCGCCTTGTAGCCTTCCTTTTTGACTACATCCGCCAATACGTCATCATACTTGCTTACATTGGCAAAGAAGCGGTCTCCTTCTGGAATAAACTGGGCTGCAAGCTCGAAAGCATTATCGTTTTTGGAGATTGGTCCCTCACAGTCAGTAACGAAAATTCGCCTATACTTCTGGGACGCTTCCGCTGGCATCAGCGCCTCCTCAATTCTTCCATATGCTTAACACTTTTATCAATATGCGCCTTCACTGCAATGTCATTTCGGTTCCAGAGCGCCCCACCCTTAATCGCCGAGATACCCTCCAGCGACTTTTCTCTTGCTTCTTCTATGGTGTCGCCTATGCCCACCACAGCAACGGTGCGGGAGCCAAGCGCAAAATTCTCTCCATCACGAAGCTCCATAGAACCCGGATAAACCCGAAGGTCACCCTTCTTTATGGCAAGCTTTTCTGCTGCGCTCAAATTTATTGCAGTGTCAACCTCAGCCTTGTTTACTTTATCAGGAAACTTTGTTGAATAGCCGCCGTATGCTGGGGGCACCTTGTAGGTTACGACTGTTGCCTTTTTCTTGAAGTTAACTTTTCTGAGGTTCCCTTCTATCATGTTATAGCAGGTCTCAACAAAATCGTCATCCAAGACAGGAAGCAAAGTCATTATTTCAGGGTCGCCTGGTCTGCTGTTGACCTCCAAAATCTTAGGACCCTTACTGGTGTGAATAAAGGCGGCATAGAACGGAATTCCTCTAAGGTCTGGGTTGCTGCTTTTTCCTTTCAGTTTCATGAAGACCCTGTTGACAAGCTCAATCTCCTTCTTCCTGTCATCCGAAGTCATGAAGGGCAGTATGTTTTCAGTGTTCTTGTAGGCGCCCATTCCGCCAGTGTTTGGTCCCATGTCATCATCAAAAGCTCGCTTGTAATCCCGTGTTTCAGGCAACGCAATCAAATGCTTTCCATCACAAAACGTCTGAAAACTAGACTCTTCACCCTCAACCTTCTCCTCGATAATCACTGGACCATGCTCATAGTTAGAGAGAAAATGCTCAAAAACCTCTTCAGGAGAATTGAAGTGGTCTCCCCAAACCCCAACACCCTTGCCTGCAGTTGCCTTATCAGGCTTCACCGCCACCTGATTGTCCAGCTCCTTAAGCCACGCGTACACGCTTTTTTTGACCTGTGAGATGCTGCTGTAATCTTTGGGGTCAAAAACCTTGAATCTCGGATTAACTTCTGGCGCAACCTTATCGAACAGTTTACGCTGGGCAATTTTGCTGCCCTCAATAGCATACTCTTTTGTGGGACAGATGATAGGAATCTTTGTCTTTTCTTCCACAACGTCTCTGACTCCAGCAATAATCGGCTTTTCTGGACCAACAATACCAAAGTCTATGTTGCCCCGATATTTTTTGGCAAACTTTGCAATCTCCTTTATGTCAAAATTAGAAATGACCGTGTGTTTCTCGGCGTGTTTTATGTTGAAGGGATTGTTTTGTTTGTCAACAATGTAAAATTTTGGAGAATAGTCTTCGCTGCGAACAAAAGCGTCTATCATTGCAGCGGCTCGTGAACCATACGAGACCACCAGAATGCCAACCTTTTCCATCAAGCCCACCTTTGCTTTGTTAAATGGAATCCTCGTATATTCTACCTTTCTCGCTGTAACCGTTCTCGAAGCGTTCCTTCATTTCGTCAGCCAGCTTCTGAGCCAACGGCGTAGGATACTTGCCCGTAATACAGCCCAGGCACAATTCTTCTTTTTCCAGTCCCGTAGCCCTGACCAGCCCGTCAACTGACTGATAATTCACACCATCGGCGCCAACTATCTCTGCAATCTCGTCAGCATCGTGCTGGGAGCCGATAAGTTCACGGTAGGTTGCCATGTCAACGCCATAGAAGCAGGGACCAATGATTCTTGGAAAAGTAATAAACAAAAAGATCTTGTTTGCGCCCATCTGACGCAGCTTATTGACCACAACCTTGGTGGTGTCGCCCCTGACTATGCTGTCGTCGACTACTGCAACATTTTTTCCTGCCAGCTTATGGTCAACAATGTTAATTTTTCTATCAATAGTGGTGTATCTTTCGTCTGACAGCAAAATAAATGCCCTCTCCGCAACGTATCGGTGTCTTCTGGAGGCACGTTCCCACCGTATGCCTGTTAGTTCGTGGTAACCAAACGCTGCGTCGTTGCCTGTTTCTGGCATTGACATTATCATATCCACTTTGGCTGTGGTTTCGGGAAATTCCCATGCAAAGTTTCTACCAAACGCTTCCCTTACCTCGTAGACGTATCTGTTTCCGAGTCTTGAGTCTGGTCTGGCAAAGTATGCGAACTCGAAAGCGCATAGTGCTCTTCTTTCTGCTGTGCAGAGCTGTTGTCGTTTGAAGCCGTCTTTTTCTGTGATTACAAGTTCTCCGGGGTTGACTTCGAAGCTGAAGTCGAAGCTGTTTATGTCCAGTCCCACGGTTTCTGATGATACAGCGCAGGTTTTGCGGTCTTTGCTGCATCCACAGCATAGGGGTCTTATTCCTGTGGGGTCTCTGAATGCGAAGAGGTCTCCTTTTTCTGTGAGTCCCGCCACGGAGAATGCGCCTTCGATTTCTTTCATGCACCGCTTTACAGATGATGCCAAGTCGCCGTCTTTTGTTGGTCTTAGCAGCTTTTTTGTGATCAGTTCTGCGTCGTAGTTGAATCGGAATGTGGGGGTTTCTTCTTGTATTTCTTTTATTATGTCAGGTGTGTTGACTACGTTGCCATTGAAGGCAATTGCTACCTGTTTGTCTCCTCTTTTTTCCAGTATCGGCTGGGTGCTTTTTACAAGTGATTCATAATCTGTTCCGCCAGATGTCGAGTATCTGACGTGTCCCAATCCTGTGGTTCCCGGAAGTTCGTTTAGCCATTTTTGGATTTCTTCTTTTTTGATTTTTGGAACAAGGTCCAATCCTTTGTTGCTGTGGAACTTTCCGTCAAAAGTTAGGAATCCGTGGGATTGGTGGCCGCGGTGGTTTTGTGCTCTCAGTCCCCAGTACACGTATGGGAACACTGGAGTTTCCTCGAAGTTTTTGGCTCCGAATACGCCGCAAGCCTCTTTTAACTGTTCAAGCATATTTTGATCTATTCACTCGACCTATTTATCAATGTTTACTACAATTTTAAGTCAAAAACTGGGGGTGTCAATTTTTCTGTTCCTTTGTGCAGTAGAATTGTTTGCATTAGAAAACGGGCTTGTTTAGCATAATTTTGTTATTGAGATTTTGTTGCCCGTATTAATAGTAAGGTATATATGAATTATTGAAGTTAGCTTTTGCGTCAAGGTGTTTTCATGAGGAACATACTTGTTAATGATTCGAAACGGACGCCACTTGATAAGCAACCAGTAGAGATTGTTGAACGCAAGGGTGTTGGTCATCCTGATTCAATGTGCGACGCCATAATGGATCAGGTTTCAGTAGAACTCAGCAAAGCATACCTGAAAGAGTTTGGAGCCATTTTACACCATAACACTGACAAGTCATTGCTTGTTGCCGGAGATGTTGAATGCAAATTCGGCGGCGGTGTTGTAAACGAGCCTATGCTTCTTATTTTCGGTGACAGGGCAACCTTTGAAGCCAACGGCATAGAGATTCCAGTCAACGATATTGCTATAAACACGGCTAAGAAGTGGCTGAAAGAGAACCTCAGGTTTGTTGACCCCGAAAAGCACATGAAGTATCAGATTGCGATTAGGCATGGTTCTCAGGGTCTTACTGACATCTTCAAGAGAGGAACCTGCATGTTTGGTGCCAATGACACTTCAGCTGCTGTTGGTTATGCGCCTTTGACCCGAACAGAAAACATGGTCCTAGACACGGAGCGCTACATGAACTCTAAGGAATTCAAGAAACGGTTCCCTATGAGCGGCGAAGACATTAAGGTCATGGGTTACAAGAACGGCAATGTCCTGAACTTGACTATCTGTAATGCCTTTGTTGACCATCTTGTGTCTGACATAAAAGATTACATGCGAAGAAAAGAGGAGATCATCGCTGACGTTCAGGAATGGGTAAATGCGAAAGGTGCCTTTGACAAGGTTAACGTTTACATCAACACTTTGGATGTTGACGACCGCGGAGTTGACGGAGTCTTCTTGACTGTGCTAGGAACCTGTGCTGATGGTGCAGATTCTGGCCAAGTCGGACGAGGCAACAAAGTCAACGGAGTAATCTCCCTAAACCGACCCATCGGAACTGAAGCAGCAGCAGGAAAGAACCCAGTCAGCCACGTAGGCAAAATCTACAATGCCTTGACTCACCAAATAGCCAGAAGTATATGCAGTCAGGTTCCTGAAGTAGCAGAGACCGTTGTGTGGCTTCTCAGCCAGATTGGATTGCCAATTGACCAGCCCGCAATTGCTGCTGCACAGGTAGTCATGAATGATGGCGCCAATCTTGACAAGAAGATTCAGTCCAGAATAAATGAAGTAATAGATGCTGAATTGGCGAGCATCGAAGACTTTTGTGAAAAATTGACCTACGGAAAAATTTCAGTCTGGTAAAAGCTGCCAGACTCCGTAGAACCTTTTTCTTTTTATTTTTTGTCTTTTTTAGAAAACAGCATTTTTTGTGGTTTTAGCCGACAGACACTTTGCTGTATTTGTGTTTGGCTAATGATTTGTGATTTGCATCTCAAATTCACAACAGATATTAAAAAACTTGACCAATTAGCATGTTGGGAATCCCTAATGTCAAATGCCCGTAAGAAAACCAGAACTCTTGAATTGGTTAAGTCTATTCGTGCTGCAAAGGAAACTGTTGAACGAGCTAAATCGATGTTTACCAAGAAAGAGACTGTTGAGCAGCAGTCCATGCCTATGCTTACTCCATCTGTTTTGGAGAACGTGAATGTTGAAGCGTCTCATGAATCAAAGCTGATGGTGTGCCTCAAAGTATTGTGTACGCTGGTTTCGTGCGGTCCGATGAGCGCCAAACAGTTGAGAACCGTGTTTATGATGGATGAATCCCGTTTGAAGCCGCTTTTGACTCTGTTGTGGAATCGGGGTCACATTGAAGAAGAAATGATTGGCAACGAATCCCGTTACGTTGTAACTGAAAGAGGCCTAAAAATACTCAAAATAATCAGTCCAATAATAAAAGAAGCACACAAAATCCGCATGCAAAACTTCGAAGACCTGTCAATCGCACTTTCAGGAGCAGGCTACCCCCTCGATCAATAAATAGGCGTAACCCGCTATTCATTTTTCTTCATCTCTATTGATACTGCTACATTTTTCATAAAAAGCTGTTTTGTGATGAGGGTTTAATTTATTGTTTATTGTGACGTAATATTTAATAAACTATGTTGGTTTAACAAATTGAAACTAGATGACAAACCAGAAGAGTTATGCTCGAAAGAGCGCAACTATCATAGTTTCCTTACTCTGTCTACTCCTGTTACTATCTGGTAGTTGCTTAGCACAAACTGTTGATCAGAAATTTATTTTGTTAAATCAGCCAGACGGTCCAAAAGAATATCGGGCAACATTGTCTGTGCCTCCAGCCTTGGTTGAATATTACCAGAGCCAAGACCATCAGTTATTCAACAAATATGATTTATCAAAATTTGTTACGCCCTCTGCTTTTGAATCCGTTGCAAATGAGCTTCACAAAATCTACAGTAGTGATGAGGACTTCGCTAATGGCGTTTTGATGGTTGTTCATCAGATTCCGTACGTTTTTAGTGGTCCTCAGAAGTATCCTGTGGAGGCGCTGTCAGACAATCTAGGTGATTGTGACCTCTTCTGCTTTATTGCTGCATCTATTTTGAAGGCTGGCGGAGTTGACGTTGTTTTGCTGTTGTATGAAGAAGAGGCGCACATGACTTTAGGAATAAACCTGCCGCAGGAGCCTTCGGATGTTAGAACGGATGTCAGTTTTTTGACGTTTGAAGGAAAAAGATACTATGTGGGAGAATGCACCGGAAGTTTTTGGGGCGGATATAGGGTTGGTGAATGTTCAGATGCTCTTCGGAATGCTCAGGCAAAAATTATCTCCATAGACGATGAGGAGTCTGTTGCACCAGATACAGTGTCATGCAGTATTGGTCTTCCTGAATCTTCGGATATTTCTCTGTCTAAGGATTTAGTTCTGGTTTTTGGTCAGCAAGATTGTCGGATAAGCGGATTCTTGTCCCCGAGTCTTGCAAACAAAAATGTAACATTATATGCCAGTTCATTCACTTCCTCTTTTGCGGAGCTAGCTACAGTCTCAACCGATTCATCTGGCAGATTCTCATATCAGTGGGATTTCCCGCCCGGCGGAATATACACCGTAGTTGCAGGCTGGTCAGGAGACTTAACTTACGGCTCCTCAGAAAGCAGCACATCACAAGTAGTAATACTCCCCTTATACTGGTTACTTATTGGAGCAACCATAATCTGCTTCCTAATAGTCATAGTCATAACGAGTCTAACACATAAAAAAACCAAACCCCAGAACCTAGAAATTGACTAGTGCTGCATGAATCGCTAAAAAGCAGTCAAACTTTGACATTTGTTTATATTTTTCAAAAATCAAAGATGTTATGTAGTACACTTTTTTGAAGGTTATAAAATGGGAGTATTGCGAAACGCACTTCGACGATTCCGACGCGGATTACCAAAAATGGATTTTATGAACCACAAACATGAAGATTGCGCCAACTTTGATAACGGATACTGCAAAGTCTTTCATTTCACCAATCTAGACCCAAAAGGACAAGCTTGCCCCCACTTCAAAGATAAAACTAAAGAAAAAACTGAAAATAAACAAAAATAAGCAAAACTAGCTTTACCGATGATTACTAGGTCAAATATTCATAGTGCTTGACAAATAAGTCAGCTTTTTGGTCAATGTTTCTTGACAAAAACCCTTTTCATACTGCAAACTATTGTATTAATGTTAAAATGTATAGAATCAAATCTGCATTTGTTGTGTTATTGGTTCTTTCTTTTGTTTTGGTTATTTTTCCACAGATTGGAGTAGTTAAAGCTGAAGGTACTATTTACGTTCGTTCTGATGGAAGTGTTACAGGAACAGACAAAATTCAGCGTAATGGAGATGTTTACTCTTTTACTGGCAATGTTAGTGGTTCCATTATAGTAGAAAAGGATGGAGTCGTGATTGATGGTAATGGCTTTTGGCTAGAAGGTTCAGGAAACATAACAACTACTGCTCTTTATGAATATCAAGGAGACAAAAACGAAGTCGGAATCACATTAAATGGCAGAACCAATGTTACAATCCAAAATCTGCAGATAATAGACTTCGGCTTAGGTATTTCATGTTATGACTCCACAAATAACACAATATTCGGCAACAAACTTTCTTATATCTACGGCTATCCAGGAAGCATCTTTCTAAACAATTCCAATAATAACATTATAGCTCAAAACAATATTGAAATAACATTGCAACTAGCTATCGCATTGTGGAACTCAAACAGTAACCAACTTACCGAAAACAACATCATCTCAAATCTAGGCACTGGCATCATAATTTTGGGTTCAAAAAACATAATTTCTGGAAATGTTTTGGAACATAACGGTGACCATGTCATAATCAATTTGGGGTCAGAAAACGCGATAACTGGGAACAACATGACGGGAACTGGGGGAATGGGCATCGGTCTGTTGCATGGTACGGATGGAAACAAAATTTCAAGAAACAACATTTACCAATGCAATCTGGCAATAGCGTGTTTTGATGAACACAATAACACCTTTTCTGAGAACAACATAGTCGATAATGATATAGCAATGGAGTATTCAACTGGAATTTCTAACAACTACAATAACACATTCTACTGCAACAACTTCATCAACAACACCAAATTAGTTGATGTCAACTATGGGCGTGACACATACAATGAACCTGCTAACAGTCAGCTAAAGGATCACTGGGATAACGGCACACGAGGCAACTACTGGAGTGATTATGCGGACAAATATCCTAATGCTAAAGAAATGGATGATACAGGAATATGGGACACTCCCTACGTTCTAGGCGAAAACTATCAAGACAACTATCCACTAATAGAACCTATAATAATTCCAGAGTTCCCTTCATGGATAGTTCTTCCAATAATAGTGACAGCAACTCTGGTTTTCCTAGTGTATCGGAGCAGATTGACAAGAAAACTTGCTAACTAATTCGTCTTGAAGTCTAGTTTTATTTCCAAAAAACTTAGCACACAGAAGAACAGCGTCAGAGATTAGGATCTCAAATTGCAAAAATACGTAGCACAAGACTGTTTATTCACATGTTCATGCGCCTATTAAAAGCCTAATAGAAGTATATTGTTGAAAACAATCTTTTCTGCAAATTTTTTTGTGCTGCACACTTTTCTGAATTTTGTTCATTTGTCTTTGGTGTTTCCGTTGTTTTTTAGTGGTACGCATACTTTGCGTCCTGCTTGTTCTATGTATACTATTTTGACGTCTAGCCCGTAGGTTTGCTGCATGTTGTGTTCTGTTATCACGTCGTTGGCTGGTCCCATGTCAATGAAGTGGTGCCCCTTCATTACGCCGACCTTGTTTGACACCAAGAAGCTGTGGTCAGGAAAATGAGAAGTCATAACCACAGAAAAGCCCCTGCAAGACAAATCCTCAATCATATTTAGTATCTTGAACTGGTTCCCAAAATCCAGATGCGAAGTAGGCTCATCAAGAAGCACAATCTCAGGCTCCTGCGCTAAAACCTTCGCAAACATAACAAGCTGCGCGCGCGCTCTCGCCTTGCTCTCCCACCCACCCGCCCACTACTACGGCAGCCTCGAAGCTCGCTCAGGATTATTTTCGGCGGAGACCGCTCCGCCTACTGACTGACCAGACGTCAGGTAGTGGGCGCGCTCCTCATTTCGCTTCGTCTCGGCTTTTGCTACCGCAGCCGAGAACTCAGCGAGGGATTGAAAAGTAGGAGAAGGGCTTGTGGTTAAGGGTTGGTTTTGGCGCGCGCCTACAGGTAATTTTTTCAATTTTTATTCAAAAGAAAAAGCGGTTGGATTTATTACCTTTATTTTTTCGTTAATGAGGTTTACTAATTCTTCAGATTTGACTGGCTTTACCAAATATGCAATTGCCCCTTCATCCATTACTTTGGTGGCATCTTCTAATGATGGAAATCCAGTGATTACAATTTTAATAATATCGTGATTAATTTTGCTTATTTTAGATATTAGGTCTGTCCCATCTACATCGGGAAGTTTTACATCTACAAGAGCCAAATCATAATCTTTAGATCCCAGGTTCTCTAAAGCTTCTTTCCCCGTCTCCACGGTGTCAACCTCATATCCTTGTTTTCGAAGAATTCTGGAAAACACATTCAGGATAAATTTGTCGTCATCAATTATGAGGATGCTTTTTTGTTCCAAAGATATTCTGCTCCTTGCCTGATTGGCAACTTTATTGTAAAAGTGGTTCCCTGTCCCTCTTCGCTTTTAAAAGTTATCTCTCCATTCTGAGCTTCGACCAACTTTTTACAGACTGCTAAACCAAAACCTTGCCCCTTAGATTTAGTGGTAAACAAGGGAGTGAAAATATGGGGCTTAACATCTTCAGGCATACCCATTCCGGTATCTTCTATGCGAAAACAAACACAATCATCTGAATGATAAGCCACAATAGTCAATTCTCCCCCATCTGGCATGGCTTGCACAGCATTTCTTATCAGATTAGAGATTACACGTTTCAAGTTATCAGGATCTACAAAAAACTTCAATGGTTCTTCAGGAAGAACCACAGTGACAATAATATTGTCAGGAACCTCAACCAAAGCCAAAGAATTAGTTATTACACAGCTAAAATCAACATTTTTCAAGTTGGGCTTGGCAGTTTTGGCGAAATCCTGCAGATCAGCGACCATATGATCAATATACCTAATCTGTTCAAGGATCAGGTTATGGAGTTCTTCAAGTTCTTTTTTCTGTGTGCTACCATCTGGAAGAGAATCAATAGTTTCTTTAGACAAATAAATGGCACCATCTATGCTTTGCAAAGGATTTCTGATGTCATGCCCAATCATTGCTGCAGTTTGACCAATAGCTGCCAATCGCTCAGCATCTCGGAGCTGTTTACTCTTTTCCTTGATTATTTCTTCCAAATGAGTTGTGTAAAATCTGACTTGTTCTCTGATCTCAACAAAATCCGTAATATCCTGAGTAGTCCCAAAACCTCCCTTGACATTTCCTTCTTCGTCAAATTCCAAATCAGCTTTTTCTCGCACCCACTTCACTTTACCATCTACAATTATTCGATGCTCAATATCATACGGTTCACCATCGAGTGCTGCTTTCCATTTTGTGTCAACATATTCTCGGTCATCCCAATGTATTATTTTTAAAAAAGATTCATAATCCATTGGCGTTAATTTTGGGACACCAAATATTTTATAGTTCTCATCAGACCATTCCAAATTATTTTTTATAGTATTTAATCGCCAACTTCCAATTTTGCCTACAGCCTGAGCATGATTCAGATCATGCTGAGCTTCTCTAAGCGTTTCTTCTCTTTTCTTTCTTGGAGTTATATCATGTAAAATAGCTACGCTTCCTGTAATTTTTCCATCCTTGTTTTTTACAAGACTGGATGATATTGAAATTGGAATAGGCGAACTGTCTTTCTTGTGGCAGATCAACTCCCCATGCCAAGAACCATTACTCCTAAGCTTTGCGTGCGCGCGCTCGCGCGCATAGATAGAGTAAACAGGATTTAATACCTCTGGTGTAGCTTTTCCTATCACTTCTTCGGCTTTCCAACCAAAAGTACGCTCAGCGGCTTGGTTCCAGCTTTTGATCACAAATGATTCATCTGTAGAGAAAATGGCGTCAGTTGTAGAGGATATTACCAGATTTTGTTCACGAAGTTGTTCCTCTATTGTCTTTTGTTTAGTGATATCTAGGCAGATTCCCAACATTCTAATTGGTTGACCTTTTTTGTCATAAATTGCTTTTCCTAAAGCGTTTATCCAAACTATTTTACCATCGGGCTGAACAATTCTATACACATTATCAAGAGACTTGTGATCTTTTATTGCTCTATTAATGTTATCAAGGGTGTTCTTTTTATCTTCAGGATGTAAAAGTGATTCCCAGATTTTAAAGGATGCATCATCCTTACTGGAATCAAGAGCAAAAAGGTGAAACATCTCGGGTGTCCATTCAATTTTACCCGTTCCGATGTCCCAGTCCCATAAACCTATCTGAGTGGCTTTTTGAGCTAATTCAAAACGTTCTTTTAATTGTATAAGCTGCGTTTCAGCTTCCTTGCGTTCGGTGATGTTTTGAAATATTGCTAGTGCTGCGATAATTTTGCCATTTTTATCTTTGATTGGAGAAGCAGAAGTCCCAACAATTATCCTTGAACCATCGGGACGCTCAATCATCAATTCATCATTGATAATTTTGCCGGTTATTAGTGCCCTTCTTGTCGGAAGTTGCTCGGTTGCGTAAACTGCACCATTTAAAGTTAAAAGTTTCAATTTTGTGGATTGATTACTCATTTCTAGACCGGATGGATCCACACCATACAATTCTTTTGCAATTTTATTCGCATATATGACTTTGCCGTTATTTTTTTCAATAATCAATATCCCACTAGGAATGCTATCAAGAAGTGAGGCATGTAATCGAAAAATTCCATTGAAGAGATTTTTTTCCAACTCTTTCCCCCAATTATTGTGAAGAGACATTTTTGTTTTTCGAGTTCTGAGAAGGTATTCGATATTTTTTAGGTGATTTCTAAATATTTAAAGTATGTGACATTTTTTGATTTCCGAATCTTAACTTTTTTAGTTGAGTATTTGTTTGGAGTCTAGAAGTTGTTCTATGAATTTTATTTGTAAATTATTTAATTTAGTGAACCAAACTTCTCTTTTAAGTTGGAGAACATTTAATGAGACAAATTTTAGCACTTTGTACGAATATTCTTGAACTATTTTTCCTTGTAGAGTATTTTGTGTTGTTTTTTGGTTTGAGTTATGCTTAGTCTTTATCAAGTCGGTGAGCGTTTGTCTGAATTTTCCGTTAACTGAGAAGGAACGTTTACAGAAAAGCCAACATAAAGCCACTGTTTTTAATGCTAATGAGTTCTTGTTTTCTGCATCTATGCTTTTTAGAAGATACTTTTTCAGATAAGAAAAACTCCGACCCAAAAAATACATAGCCGTAACATCAACAAAGCTATGCCAACCAGATGCAATCGCGTCTTTTTCTTTAATCCTAACTTGTCTTTTCCTGTCTCTACACACCTTGAATTCTTTTTCCTCAAAGACCAAAATACAATGAATGTGAGGATGACCATTTTTATATGATTCAAAAACCCTACAACAAGAAACCTTTCCAAAATTCTTTCTGATATATGCCATGAACCGATTAAATTCAACAGCAACTGAGAAAATTATGCTCAAATTTAACCTCAAAATCTGATAGTCTGGAATAACTTAAATTGGGCTATGTATCACGTTATGCAAAAGGTGTCGAGAGTGAAGCTGCAAACATCCATCGACTTTGTTAAAGCTGAAGTTGACAAGCACAAGCTGCAGATATCCTCTGAAAAGACCCTTGCCATACTCAGTTCAGCAGTCCACAACGGAGGTTTTACAAAAGCAAAAACGATAATCAGTATTCATGTTCCAGAACACAACGACGAAAACTGCAACCGAAAGATGGATGATCTAGACAAAGAACTTCACGAAAACCCAGAACTCATCCTACAACGCGCCATAAAACGGCTAGGAATCAGCTTGGATGATGCTGTAGGGATTATGACACATGCAGACGTAAGAAACGTGGACATTTCACACCAAAAATATGATGCCGTAACATTGAGCGTCTTTGTAACTGCAGGCGTCGAAGTTGCCGCCAGAGCAAGCGAACTGACTATATCTCTGCCAAACCAACCAAAAATTGACATAGGCACAATCAACATTGTCCTGCTAATTGACGGAAACCTTACAGAAAGCTGCATGGTTGACGCCATGAAAGACCATTACCGAAGCAAAAACCGTGGCACTCAAAGAGCTGGACGTGAGAAGCTGCTTTTCTGGCGATTCAGCCAGCGGAACCGTAACAGACAGCGTGGTAGTTGCCTGCACAAACCGCGGAGAGCCAATAAGCTATGTGGGAACAGCCACAGTAATAGGAGAACTAATAGGAAAATCCGTAAAACAGTCCCTGAAAAAGACACTTTACAACGAACAGCAAGTTGAAGCAGACCGATGCCTAACAAAAAGGCTCAAAGAACGGCGAATATCCCTCGAAAACGTGATGAAAATCTTCCTAGACACGCATCCTGAGCTTTCCCAAAAAGAAGACCAATTTAAAAAACAGGTAGAAACTGCACTGTCTAATCCAAAAATAGTTCCCCTTGTAATTGCAGGTCTCAGACTAGATGAAGACATAAAAGACGGCTTAGTTCCAAAAAACATGTTTGACAAATCCGCAATTATAGAAACTCTTCAAGCCGCGGTAGCCAAATGCTTATGCAACAAAAATCCAGATGCCATAAAAGTTGAGGCTACCAGCTTAGCTGCTGAAGAGAAGCTAGGTCCAGTAACCGAAAAGATTCTTGCAACAATTATGAGCTGCATATCTTCAAGTCTGCTCTAAGTTGTGTTCACGGTATTCTTATATTTCATTCAAACAGAGAGAATAGCACCTAGCATTCACAAATATTGTAGTAGGAGTGTTGATGGCATGTCCAAAGTTGTTGCTTTTTCGTCTGGGGGAAAAGATTCAATGCACGCCCTATACGTGGCACTAAACAGCGGAATCAAAGTAGACTATCTACTTTTCGTAAAAAATGGCAGCAAAGCACACCGACTAAACAGCTGGGTACTCAAACTAGTATCAGAAACACTAGGAATACCCGCGGTAACCACCGAAAAACAGTTACCAAAAATACGAAAAACACTCACAGACCTGAAAGCCACAAAAGTAATCTCTGGAGTAATGGTAACACCCGAACACATGGACTGGTACAAACAAATCTGCGACCCAATAAACGTCAAACACATCGCGCCGCTCTGGGGAAAAAAACCAATAGAAGCACTCAAAGAAATAACAGGTTTGGGCTTTCAAACAAAAATAATTGAGCTAGACACCACATGGGGAGCCAGCAAAAACTGGATAGGACAAAATCTAGACGCCGCACTCATACAAGAAATGGAAGACCTTGAAAAGCAACAAAAAATCAACTCGTCCGGCGAGCTGGGAGCATACCACACCTTCGTGACGGACTGTCCACTATTCGAAAAACGAATAAATATTCTTGACTCAGAAGTTTTTTGGGAAGACTCTAAGGGCTATTTTGTAATAAAAGATGCAAAACTACAACAAAAATAGCAACTCTAAGGGTGAAATATGTTACTGGAAATGGAGATAATTTAATATAGTCTCCAACGGCAAGTAAAACAATATTTTAATATATATCATGTTCTTGTAGTAGAACACTAAAATGGGGTTGATACACCTGCAAACTAAAGGACCTATGTTCATCATGGTTTGGCGATGCACTCATGGCTGTAACCTCAATTGCATGTACTGTAGTTTCAGGGGCGGAGACCTACCTAAAGTCCCAGCTCCCGATGAACTAGACGTTAAAGGCGCCCTTCACGTTGTAGATGAAATTTACGATTTTGGCGCCACATGGTTCGGCTTAAGTGGCGGCGAACCACTTACAAGAAAAGACATTTTTGAGCCCATTCATCATGCAAACCAGCTGGGAATGAATGTAAGCTTGATCACAAACGGGCTTTTTGTTGACGGAGAAGTCTACAATCGGCTCATAAAAGAAAACGTCATGACATCCATCAGCCTTGATGGACCAGAACACGTCCAAGACAAGCTCAGAGGAAAAGGCGAACACAAACTAGCCTACTCTGCAATCCAAAAACTATCAAAAGTTGACCTTCTGGACTGTCTTGTTACCACAGTTACAAAACTTAACATGAAAGAAATGGACTACCTAGTCAACGTAGCAGACGAATACAACGCAAAACGACTAGTTATCCACAACTATGTTCCTGTAGGCAACGGAAAATACAATGTAGAACTTGCTCCAACTGCCGAAGACTATGAAGTGCTCTGGAACCACGTGTATGACCTTTACCAAGAGTACAAGGGCAAGGTCGACATCAAAGTTTACAGCCCATTCTATGCTCGTGTAGTAAGAGAACGAGGAATGCACAACTTCTGGGACTGGTACGCAAACGATTTCCTAGGCAAATGCACCATGGACGGACACTACGTAAGCATATCTCCAAACGGAGACGTTAAACCATGTGGCTTCAATGAAACACTCAAACTGGCTAACCTGAAAGACAAGAGCCTACGAGAAATCTGGGACGACCTGCAAAACGACGAATTCTACCTCAAAATAAGAGACAAACGCAACCTTAAAGGCAAATGTGGAATATGCGAATATCGCGAAATCTGCGGCGGATGCAGAACAAGAGCCGAATACTACACCGGAGACATCTTCGAATCAGACCCAGCATGCGCATACATACCAAAAGCAATGCGTTAATATCGGTAAAACAGATGCTTTGTAGTTCAGATATCTGACTGCAAGGCTTTCATAGACTCTTTAGTCTTTTTCTTTTTGTTTGTATCCTCGTAAGTGGGGTATAAACAGGGGAACGTTCTGTTTGTATTTTCGGAATTCGTCTCCGAACTTGTTTTCCATTATTTCTGCTTCTTCTTTTGCCAGCCTATAGTACAAAATGACCAGCAAAGGCCACAAAATAAGCGAAAGAATGGTGAGCCATTGGACGTTCATTCCAAACGTGAGCAGCAGCATTCCTAGATACTGTGGGTTGCGAACATGTGCGTAGATTCCTGTTGTTACCAGTTTTTTTCCTTTGGCATTGAAGATTTGTCTCCAACCGACTATTATGAGAATGATTCCTATGAGCATGATGATGTTTGAGAGTGGCAGCAGTATGACGTGGAAGATGAATGCGAACAGGTCTTCTCCGATTATTCCTGCAAACAGATGCTCTAGGGTATAGACGTTGTTGTATCCGAAGAGCCAGCTAAAGATGTACAGCGTTAAGGGGAAGCCGTACATTTCTGCATATAATGCGACAATGAATGCCAAGTAAACACTTGCAGGAAGGCGCGAAAGCTTCTTTCTAACCTGTGTAAACAGCACAAATGCTCCAAAAAATGCGATGTTCACTAGCGCAAAGCCCCAGTTGTCCCAGCCATACACGGCTACGCTGATATAAAACAGGCAAACAGACACCACTGCCACAAGCAACAGGAGTTCAACAAGTCTTACAAGCTTCATATATGTCGCCTTCTCGTCAGAACATATGAAACTATGGAAACCGTTACTATAATTGCTATTCCCGCAACAGCCCACTGAACAAAGTTTGATTCTGGATAAAAATTGCTGTACGGCTGCATAAGCGGATAATCATCAATGTTATCTGAATCAATAATGTATGGTGTGTCTCCGAATCCGTCGTTGTTGCTGTCTTGACCATTGTAGTCACTCCAGTAGTTGCCGCCAACATGTTCTCCATCATCCCAGTTGTCGATGCTGACGCCGAAAAGCCAGACTTGATTTGCGTTATCAACAAAATTATTGTTGTAGAATATGTTGTCTGAGGAATCTGACAGAAAGACTCCGTATCCTTTGTTTTCCGTTATGTTGTTGTATTCAAAAGAGCAAAGCTGCGAGTTTACCAGTGCGATGCCGCCCCAGTCATTTTCTATCACACGGTTACCTATGACAGAGCAGTTAGAACATTCTATAAGCCATATTGCATCCATGTTAGCTGTTACTGTGACGTTTTCGATATTGGAATCTGTTGTGTATGCAAGCATGATGGTCTGCCAATTCTTTGCTATGTTCAGGTCTTTGACAGTAATTCCTGTGGAATTAATGACTGCCACATAACCTGCATCTGCTGGAACTTGTTTGCCTGCTTGGTTTATCCAATATACTACCGTTTTGCCGTCAACAGTATTCGACATGTCTATATCATGAATAAACTCTTGAAGACTGCCTCCTGAAACACCAAAATTGAATTCGTTCCCAGTCATGTTGTTGTTCCTGAGCTTGCAGTTAGAGGAAGAAGACAAATAGATGCCAATATGATTGCCACTTAACTTGTTATTGGAAAGCAAGATGGTATACGAGCCATTAATATTGACTCCGCTGTCAGTCAAATCGTAACCGCTATTCTGTATTGTAAAGTTGTTCACTTCCGTATTGTTTGCTTTCACATAAACGGATGTTCCTGTTCCGCTGCCGTCAATTACAGTGGTGTCGCTGTTTTCTCCTATGAGCCTCATACCATTTTTGTCCAAGACAACATTTTCATTGTAAACTCCAGATTTCACAAATACTGTATCTCCAGAACTTGAATGGTCAACTGCTTTTTGGATAGTCGAATAATCGTCAGGAACAACAATCACACTATTCGCAGTAGCAGACAGAACACTAAACATCAGAACTAAGCTGACAAACAGAAACAATGTACAGAAAATGCTGGTAGCTTCTCTGAATTTTGGTCCCCCTCATTTTAGATGCAAAGACGCTTGGTTAACCATCTGTCTCACAATAATTTTGGTAACCAAGGTTATTGTTTTTCGCAGAATTCCCAGACTATGTTGTATCTCCACAGGTCGCCTTTCTCTGTCACTCGGATTTCTTTGTCATCAACTTCAAGCAAGCCCTTGTTTACCAGCCGTTCTATGGCGCCTGGAAATGCTTCTTCAGGAGTCATGCCAAATTCTTTCTTGAACTTGATTTTATCTACTGGCTGACGGACATACAGGCGCGTCATTACCTTTTTCATCGTGTCCTCTTTTGAGTCTACTGAAAGTTTTGCGATTGGGAATGCTCCCTTGGAAACAAAATCGATGTATGCTCGAGCAGGTTCAATATTTAGATATGAAAATGGTCCAAGGTAGCCCATGAAGCATCCAGAGCCTGTTGTAAGCTGTCCTGCCCATGGCCATCCTGCGACACAAGACTCTGTAAAGTGTTCCTGAACGTATGAGAATCGGCTGTGTCCTGTGGGTTTGTAGCCTCCTTGCTTGAAAAGCTCATACGCTTCCAGATACATCGCCTTCTCTGTGTCTGCATCTGCCAAATCAGGTACCTTTCCCGAATTAACCTGTTTCTGCAAAGGAGTGTCAGGATGAATGCTTAGCGCATAGTAGTCGATTCCTTCTGGTCTTAACTCCATGGCTGCCTCAACATCTTTTCTGACAGTTTCCATGGTTTCTCCAGGAAGATTATACATCAAGTCGATGCATGCATAGATTCCCATGTCACGCACAGTTTTGATGACATCGGATGCCTCTTCGGCGCTGTCCACAATATTCAGGATTTTTCTTATTGTATCATCAAAAGTTTGCACGCCAATATCAATTTGGGTGCATCTGGCATCCACTCGGTTGGCAAAGTCGGAAATTGCTTGTAGTTTCTCTACTGTAAGATTGTGTGTGCATCCGGCAACTTTTACCATAACATCATCGGTTAAATTGAAATTATCTTTACAGAATTCTAAAATTTCGACAAGCTGGTCTGCTTCCAAGACAGTGGGGCTTCCGCCACCCAAAACTACTTCGTCAAAAATGCTGGTTTTTATGTATCGGGTTTTTGCGTACATTCCCAGCTCTTTTTTTAGTGCCTTGACGTAGGGCTTCATCAGTGACTTGGAAAATGATTCGTTAGGGAAGTAGCAAAAGCTGCATTTGGAGTCACAGAATGATACCCATGGCTGCAGTTCCATTTTTAGGCCGACCTCGTTTTCGGTGTTCAAGAATTCTGTGAATGCTTTCATGTTCTCTGGTGTGACTTCTGGGTATTCTGTGTAAGTGTATGGTGGCCAATTTTCTACTTCTTCATACGGTTCTGATTTATTGCTGTTATTAGCTGTCATAAAAGTGACCCAACTATCTTTTAGTTAGGAATTTAGGGCTTACTCCCCCTCATAAGTTTGTCGATAATATCAGATAACATCGAATTAACGCATTTTTGAAAAAATTTTTAATTCTACATAATTGCTTAACCGCAACTTCTGTACTTTTTGGCAATTTTATGATAGGTTGTTGTCTTTCTGTTATTCTCGGTAAGTTTATTTTTAGCATGTCTACCTACCTTTAGTTGTACCCCAAAATACATGCTCTCTGGAAAGATACCGATGGACCTTTTGACAAACGAAAACTTATGGAATGCTGTTCTCAAGACGCCTCCAGTAAAATGGATGCTAAAAACTACCTTGACCACTTGCCACAAATGCAACAGAACTCCACTTACTACGGCACTAGACAACTATTCTGGAAACAAACACGCCTTCTGTAACAGCTGCGGGCTTTACGCCAGAGTAATAGAATTCTGGATAGGCTTCATACAAAAAGCACTAAATGTTGACATGAGCCGCGTTTCAAAACTTTTTGCAGACTCGTATGTTAGGCGTGCCGTAAACAGCATCGTGTCAGGTTTTTCCGAGTACGGATTTAATCGCCCCATACAGGTCCATGCACCCTTCCTAGTGGTATGGAACTTCACATACAAATGCAACCTCAAATGCAAGCACTGCTACTCAAACTCTGGCAAAGGCTCAAACATGGAACTATCAACAGAAGAGGCCATGAAAGTCGTAGACCAGCTAGCAGATTTTGGCGTGACCTCTTTGGCTTTTTCAGGCGGCGAACCCCTGATGCGAAAAGACTTTTTTGATGTGGCACGGCATGCTGTTGAGTCTGGATTGTATGTCTCTTTAGCCACAAATGGCACATTGCTCACAGAAGAGAATGTAAAGAAACTCAAAGATGTTGGAGTACATTACGTGGAAGTTAGTGTTGACGGCGCTAATGCTAAGACTCATGATTATTTCAGGGGAATAGAGGGCGCCTTTGAGCAGACCCTGCAGGGCTTGAAGAATTGCATGGACAAGCAGATTTGCACCTGTATTGCTATAACTGGCACCAAAAATAATCTGAAAGAGATTCCTGCAGTTCTTGAAATGGCTGAAAACATGGGAATCGACAGATTTACATTGTTCAATTTTGTGCCCACAGGCAGAGGCAAAGACATAATTGAAGTTGACCCCTCTCCAAAGGAGCGCGAAGAAATCCTAAGTTTCCTAAACCAGAAGCTGTCAGAAGACCACAAGATTGCAATATTGAGCACCACACCGCAGCTTGCCCGAGTTGCTTTGCAGTGTTCCGCAACCCAAGAAGAACTAATTTTGCCTCTTGCTCACATGGAGGCAACAAAAGTAAGCAAAAGAGCAAGAGCTCTGGCAGACTTTATTGGCGGATGCGGAGCAGGACGATTCTACTGTGCAATCTCTCCAGAAGGAAAAGTTCAACCCTGCGTCTTTATGCCCCTAGTGGTTGGAGACCTGAAAACAGAAAAAATAGAAGACATCTGGACAAACTCCCTTGTCCTTTCTGACCTACGAAACAGAGAAAAACTCAAAGGCCGCTGCAGCAAATGCGAATACAAATATGTCTGTGGCGGATGCAGAGCCAGAGCATATTCATATCACGACGACTATCTAATGTCAGACCCCGGATGCATCAGAAAACTTACGGAGGGCGACTAACACATGAAAAAATTGAAGATAGGCATCTTCAAAACCGACAACGACCTAGAAACTGCCCTAAAAGATGCACTGAAAACAGCTGACTGGGAGCAACACATCAAAGGCAAAGTTTTCATTAAGCCAAACCTGTGCAGCAAAACCTACATTCAGGGCGCAGTAACAAATCCGCTCCTTCTGTTTCATCTAATCGGCATTCTTAGAGACCGTGCTGAGGAAGTTGTTGTCGGCGAATCCAACGGCTACAACTACTGCTGCACCGATGCATTGTCCATGACAGGAGTAAAAAGGATAGTTGAAAAAGCTGGAGCAACAACAATCAACCTATCCGAAGACGAAATCGTGAAGGTTGACGACCCTAAAACATATGTTTTGAAAAATTTTCCTATGCCCAAAACTCTAATCGAAGCTGACTCTGTTGTTGATATTCCAGTAATGAAAACTCACGAATTCACAACATATAGTGGTGCCATAAAGAACCTGTTTGGCTGCATACCTGATGATCGTCGAATTTTTCTTCATCCACACTTTGATGAAGTTATGCATGATTTGCTGGTTTTGCTTAAGCCCAAGTTTGTTGTTATGGATGCCACATTCACCATGGAAGGAAATGGACCAAACAGAGGAATCGTTATACCCTCAAATCTGGTCATGACCAGCAGCGACCTTTTAGAAATAGACAAACTCTGTTGCGAAATCATGGGCATAAACTGGAAAGACATAACATATCTAAAATTCATTGACAAATACTATCAGCGGGAAGAAACGGAACTGCAAATTATTGGCGAAAAAGTTGAAGACATTAAGCGCACATATCGGCTTCCTTATACGGATTTGGCTGTCAGGGCGCAGCGTTGGGTGTACAAAAACTATTTTCTTACACGCCTTTGTTTTGGAACGCCTTTCTTGAATATGCTACAGGGCTGCCTCAATGTTTACAGAAAGGTCGATGAAGAAATCAAGGGAAAAGAATGGGTGGACAAGCACTGGGACAAATCATTATAGTATTTTAGCTTGTCTTCAAAAGTTGATGATACAAATCAATAACCTGTCCTGTGATGATGCGCCAATCAAGCTTTTCTTCTATCAGCTTTCTTCCATGGTCTCCCATCTGCTTTGCAAGTTCTGGACTCTGCAGTAGAGCCAGCACTTTTTGTGTTAGTTGTTTTGTGTCGCCAGGGTCTATCAAAAAGCCATTTTCAGTGTCCACCAAAAATTCTGGTATGCCTCCGACTTTAGTGGAGATAACTGGAAGTGCCGTGGATTGTGCTTCAAGTATTGCGAAAGGAAAGTTTTCGTAGATGGCAGGCAGGACGAATATGTCTGAAGCAGAGTAAAGTAGTGGCAGTTTGTCGTCGGGAACGTATCCCAGAAACTTTACGTGGTCTTCTATGCCTAGTTGTTTTGCCAAGTTTTTGAGGCTTTCTTCTTTTTGTTTGAATCCTGTTCCCGATATGACAAATTTGACGTTGTTGAACTCTTTGAGAACTGGTGGAACAGACTCCAGCAATGTTTCTAATCCTTTTCTGTGATAGAGCCGCCCAACAAAAAGAACAACCTTCTCCTTTTTTAGTCCAAATTCTTTTCTTAGTTCGTCGCGGTTTGGTCTTGGCTTGAATCTTTCTATGTCTACGCCGTTGTAGATTACATGAATCTTGTTTTTGTCAATGCCATAAAGGTCAGTTAACTCATCGACGGTATATTTGCTTACAGCAATCAATGCGTTAGAGCGCTTCATCAGCTTCTTTTCATATTTTCTGAGCATAAAATTGAATCTCAGCATAGACTTCTCGTTAGGATTCAATTCTTTGGGATTGTCCTGTTTTGTTACGAGGGCTTCTCCTTTCCAAGTCGAATGAACCGCACAAACAATCGCCTTAGCCACATTGTCTGGTATAGCAAAACTTGGAACCAACGGAAGATTAGCATGAATTATATCAAAAGGCTTCTCAGCATTTAGCTCCTTTAGTTTCTTGGATGCTGAACGAGAAAAACTCCAGAATCTTACCAGAGCGTTACGTCCGCCTTTTATGTAGTGGACCTGAATGCCGTTAATCGTTTTTTCTGAATTTTGCTCATCTCTGGCTACCACATGAACCTCGTGTCCAAGCTTTTGGAGCCTATGAGACAGATAGTAGACGTAGGCTCCAGTTCCTCCCGATATGGGAAAATATTCTGGGGTTACGAAGCAGACATTCAAGATTTTTTGTCCTCGCCTCTTGATAATGCAGTTTGGATTAAAGAGGTTGTTCCTCCTAACGTCCACCCAAGTGCTCTGGTGAAATAGATTACGACAAGATACATAGCTGCTATGTCATGAAAGATGTAGGAAATTTTTACAGCCGAAAACGTGTACTGAAGCAACGTCAAAATTACTATTGCAAGAAAAATGGCTGACGGAATTATGTTAAAGCCCGTTACAAGGCTGATGATAAGAAAGATTGCTGTGATTCCATACAGTATGGGCTGTACGTTCATCCAGCCGTCTGTTATTTTGTCTCCTCTAGCCAGCTTCGGATGCTTAAAGTATAGTTTCCATGTGTTCTGACCATACTTGTATTGCTGCTTAAAGAATGCCCGCAATGTGGGACGATGAAAATGATAACATTTAGCGTCAACATCAAATGCTATCCTGTAACCTGCCTCCGCCAATCTTGCGCCTATGTCCGTATCATACTGTGTTGGAAGTAGCTCATCAAAGCCGCCAATTTCTCGGGTTATATCTGTTTTCAACAACAAATTCATCGTTGCAACTCTCTCAATCGTGTGAGGAAGGCGCTGATACCTGTAGTTTAGTTCATAGCCGATGACTCTTGGAACCAGTTTGTCATTGTTCCATGTTTCTACGGTTCCGCTTGCGCCAGCAACATTAGGCTCATTTAGTAGCTTTACAAGTTTTTTAAGCCAGCTTTTTTCCACTTTTGCGTCAGAATCAATCAAGCCTATTACTTCATTTTGCACGTCTTTCAAAACAAAGTTGTATGCAGCAGCAGGATTCAGTTGAGTATAAATAAGTTTGACTGGATACTTTTTGGCGCGCTTCATTGTGTCGTCTGTTGAGCCGCCGTCAACAATAATTACTTCCAGCAGTTCGTGGGGATAGTCAAGGTCAAGAATGGCTTTGAGGCAATCATCGATAGTAGGTGCACTGTTGAATGTGGTTACTATAATGCTGACTCCTGGAAGAGTTTCTTCTTTTGTTGCTGTTTTTGTTTTCAATTGGTTGCCTCGCTAACTATTGACTGTCATGTTGTCTGTTTGAATACATAAGAGGATATTATGGCACGAAGTATTCTGGCGCCGTCCCTTATTGGGTCAAGTTTTGATACGCCCATTGTCCGCTGGTCAAAGCTGATAGGAATTTCTATAACCCTTGCCTTCATCCGTAATGCCTTCACAAGCATCTCCGACTCCACCTCGTATCCATGAGACGCCAGCTCCATCTTTTTTATCAATGAAGCCCTGATTGCCCTAAACCCTGACTGGGTATCAGAAATTTTCATTCCAGTAATACAACCAGTCAAACCGTTAAAGAGACGATTCCCAATCCTGTTTAATCTAGGAACCTTTGCCTCATTTTCAACAGAATTTGCAAATCTTGAACCCACAACAAAATCTGCAATATCATCAATTAAATATCCAAGAACAAGCGGAATTTCCTCTGGCTTATGAGAGCCATCCCCATCTAGGGTAACCACAAATTTGCCCTTAGCCTGATTAAAGCCTGCACGTAAAGCAAAGCCCTTTCCCTTGTGCCCCTCTTTTACAACGTGAGCTTTTCGTGTCCTTGCTATGTCTGCGGAGCAATCTTCTGAACAATTATCAACAACAAGCACCTCAAAACTGATGGACATTTTTTCCAATGTTTTGTTTGTCCTGGCAACCACATCCCCTATGGTTGCTTCTTCATTGAACACTGGAATAATAACAGAGACAACAATACCTTTTTTGTCCCTATCTTCCTTACTTAGTGCCATTGTGTTTGAGATTTGACTACTTCACAAATTAAATAGTTTGCCAAGTTTTTCGCAAATACACGATTAATAGTCTAACTTTTATATCAATAGGTTGATTAGTTCTGAAATACTGTGCAATGATTGTTCGTGCAGTTCTGGACTATATAAGAGAAGGAAGCCAAAGTGACACAAACTCTGCAAGAAATCGAACAAAACATCAAATCCAGACGAAAAACAGACAAAATCATGTGGTTCTCCATGTGGGCTGTCCTGTCAGTTGCAAGTTTTGGCATAGCTTGGTTTCCCTTGATATACTATTCAATCAAAAGAAGAAACAACCATCTCTTAAGACAAGAAAAACTTGAAAAACTCGTACTAAACAAACTAAAAAAAACAGACGCCAAAGAAGACGCTATGGAAACAAAAAGCCAGTTAAGCCAAAGAAACGCAGTTGTATGGACGATTTCGACGATTCTTGTTGTTCCAGCCTTCTACATCTTCTATGTTCTAATGGTTGACCTTAAGAAACACGAAATGCATGAACACGAGTTCTTGTCTGAAGTAGTTAAGCTGGCAAAAGGTTCTGGAGTGCCTTTGGACATTCAAGAGTTTGTTGATTTGCCGTCTATATCGCGTGACAAGTTTGTGGCTTTGAGCGTGGTGACCTGCGGTTTGGCAGGCGTTTACTGGATTTACAGAATCTTCAACGAGTATAACAGCCATTTTAGGATGCAATGGATGCTTGAAGATACACTACTTAGTTTTCTCGAGGAACTTGACAAAAAACAGAAATAGGCTTGTTTTTGCTGTTAATTTTTATACTTGTCTTACCAATACGAAGGTCTGAAAACTCAAAGGAAGCCACAACATCATGGTAGACGTTTCCAAGCTGGTAAAAAAGTCCCTTAGAAACTTGACTCCCTACTTTCATGGTGGGAACGTTTGGGAGTTTTCAGAAACCTACGGAATCACTGTCGAGGAGCTTATTGATTTTAGTATATCCACTAATCCTTTGGGTGCACCCGAATCAGCACTGGAAAGCATTCGTGGACACCTTAACTTGGTGAAACATTACCCTGATCCAGACCCAGAATGGCTTCTTGAGGTTCTAGCAAAAGCTGCTGGAGTCTCCGCAAACAATATCATATTGGGGAACGGCTCCACCGAGTTGATTTACTTGTTTGTTGATGTTTTTCTTGAGGACGGATACGAGGCTGTTATTCCTGTTCCTTCTTTTAGCGAATACAAGGCAGCCATAGAACGATTTGAAGGCAACATGACATTTCTGCATTGCCGTTCTTCAAAGAGCTTTCAGCTAAACGTAGAAGAACTGGAGGGAACAGTCTCAGAGAAGACCAGAATCATTTTTCTCTGTAATCCTAACAGTCCGACTGGTGTGCTTTATAGTAAAGAGGACCTTTTGCGGATTATCAGATTCGCTGCAGAACGTGACATTCTTGTTTTTCTTGACGAGGATTACATCGATTTTGTAGATGACAAAAAACGCTATTCAATGGCAAAATACGTTAACGAATACAACAACCTGTTTGTTCTAAGGTCACTGACAAAGTTTTATGGTTTGGCAGGTCTCAGAATCGGCTTTGGCATAGGCTCCCCCGAGCTTGTGAGCATTCTGAACGCGATAAAGATGCCGTGGAGCGTCAACAGCATAGCCATGTTTGCCACTGAAGCGGCAGTCAACGACGTTGAGTTCACAAAAAAGTCCAGGCTACTTGTCTCGAACAGCAGACGAGAAATGATAAAAGACCTTAACACTATATCTTGGCTGAAGGTTTACCCTTCCGAAACCAACTTTTTGCTGCTTGAAATAATCAAAGGAGATTTGACTTCAACAGACATTAAAGAGGGGCTTGCAAAACAGGGTATGCTTATCAGAGACTGCAAAGACTTTGATGGACTAAACAACAAGTTCTTCAGAGTAACCGTGAGACGTCCAGAAGAGAATAGAAAACTGATTGATAACATGAAGTTGCTGGGAAAACAAAACTAACCTGAATTAGTTCCTGTTTTTGTTTTTTAGAACATAGTTTTTTGCTGCTTCCAAATCTTTTTTGGAGTTAACTGTGAAAACCGCTTCAGGTCTGCTCGTGACTACAACTTCTTGTTCCTGTTCCTCTAGAATCCGTTTTCCATCCATTATGTTAACCCCAGAAACCGCGTACATCCTTCCATTGTATTCATAGAGAGAAACAGCGGACAAGCCATACTCGAGGAAAGTTTCTTCAGGAACCATTACTGTCAAGGCAGGTTTTTCTGATTCAATATATTTTGTTATTATTTCATCCAGAAATTCTCCAGTCAAAAGGGGAATGTCCGCGGAGATAATTAGAACAGGACACGCCAAGTTAGCTGTCTTTACTGCTTGCTGAATATCTTCATGATATCCCTTGCCATCTGTTTCAATGACATTTACTGAAGCTTTTTTTGCTTCCTCGGCTGTTTTTGGACTGTTTGCCGTAACAGCCACATACGTTTCTGCAATCTTCTTTGATGCTTTAGCTGCTTCGATGACTCTTTGTATGATTGTTTTTCCCATAAAGTCTGCCATGGGCTTTTCTGTGTCGCCTCCAAAACGTGTGCCTTTTCCGCCTGCCATAATCAATGCCACCAGCTTCATTAGACCACCAGCAAAAGCACAAGCAATGCAACCATTCTTGCTATCTCGTTGGTTGCCCCAAACACGTCCCCGTTTACGCCACCAAAAACTTGCCTGCCCAACAGAATCATTACCCCGCCAACAAGAATTCCTGATGCCACAGGAAACACGCCAACTAAACCAAACAAGCCAACACTAACAATAAGCGAGAAAACCAGCGATATTGCGTATAGTCCGTGCTTTTTGTTGATGGATTCGATGAAGCTTCTTCCTTTTTCCCACCTGTGTTCATAGAATTTGGGCGGTGGAGAGTTGCCCTGCCAGCCTGTAGTGACCATGGCCAGTTTTGCTGTAACCTCGGCGACTATCAGCGCTTGTATGATCACGTTCACGTTTGTCAAGAAAATAGTCAAGAAAGTAAAGAACAGAATCACAAGAGCAAAGAGTGCGCCTGTCCGGGTAACAGTCCAATCATGAGCAATATCCACTTTCTCTTTTAGTGAAGCTTTTCTTATGCTCAAGGCATTTCCTACGTCAACCAGTCCGTCTGTGTGCTGAAGCCCAATAATCACAAGCAGAAATGCGATAGTCATACCGCTTGCGAGGCTCTTGGCTACAAAATCAAAAAAGATGCTGTAGCCACCAGCGAATATTAGGTTGTTTATGGCTCCGAATAGAACGAAGAGGACAACGTGTGTGAAGCGGGCGTATAGTCCGGCAAGAACCCCTATCAGTGCGCCTATTACTGGAAAAAGGTACATGTATCTGGCTGCGATGTCTAGGAAACTTTCATCCATGTTCACAGGAATTGCTGTGAGAAATGCGATTAAGCCTCTAAAGACTCGTAGTGCATTCACTGTCTATTTCCCTGCTGTGCTCTATTTTTGTTATTTTTGTGGGCGAGAAAATTCCCAGCAAACATTGTATCGCCATATGTCGCCCAGCTTGGTTAATCTTACTTCTTGATCATCAACTTCAACTAAGCCCTTCTCAACGAGGTTACGGATTGTGTCTCCGAATGCCTCTTCGGGATATTTTCCGAAACGGTCCTTAAATTCGCGCTTATTCACTGGCAACCGAATATACAGGCGCATCATCATCTTTCCCATTTCATCATCCTTAGAATCCATCAACAACTTTGCAATAGGAAACTCTCCACGGTTAACCGCATCAACATAAGCATCAGAAGGCTCAATGTCTACGTATGAGAACTTTCCAAGCGTGCCCATAAAGAAGCCAGCACCAGTACCCAGAACCTCCATGCACGGCTCCTTGAAATCTTCGGGTATTCTAGAAAATCGATTATGACACGTCTTTTCGTAACCCGCCTCCTTGAACGTTCGCTCTGCCTCAAGATACATCTCAGTTTCCGTTTCCTGGTCGCCTCGGGGCGGAACGTTTCCTGTCTCTAGCTGTTTAGCTAGCTTGGTGTCTGGATAAACGTCTAGGGCGTAGCAGTCTGCGCTTTCGACGCCGAGCTCTAGGGCTCTTTGGATGTCTCTGCTCCACACTTTCAGGTTTTGTCCAGGAAGATTATACATCAAATCAATGCTTACGCGGAGTCCAAGGTCATGTGCAGCCTTGATAGTTTCTTCGGCATTTTTTGCTTTATCTATCAGATTGACCATTCTTCTGACGTCGTCGTCAAATGTCTGGATTCCCATATCCAGCTGGTCTACTCCATACTCTGACAGCGCCTCAAGCTTCTTAATATTGAAGTCATGAGTGCAGCCTGTTAGTTTGATTTCTTTATCTGGACTGATGTTGAAGTTTTGTTCACAAAAATCCAAGAGCTCAATTGTCTGCTGAGCGGACATGATGCTTGGAGTTCCGCCAGCCAGGTATATCTCTGAAAACTCGCTTGTCTTGACATATTTTGTTTCGGCATATTTTTTCAGAGATTTTTTGAGGGCTTCAAGATATCTTCCCATCTGATTGTTTGACATCAGTTCAGTGGGAAAATAACAAAAATTACACTTTAAACTGCAGAAAGGTATCCATGGCTGTATTTCTTTTCTTGCTTTGCTGGTGTTTTCTGTGTTCAGCATGTCCTTGAATGCTTGGAGCGTCTCAGGGGCAACTTTAGGATAGTCACGATACGTGTATGGCGGCCAGTGCATCGTTTTTTCGTAAACCGCTGTATGCTCAGTGTATTTTGTCATTCCTTGAGTTTTCTCCATCTTTTTCCCGCATCTGCCCCGTACGGACAATAGCCGGAAACTTTGTGCCCTCCATGCTTTGAGAATCTTTACGATGCCTCTTGTAGAGTGCTTTCCTGTTTAATGTGTTGCAACTTTTAAAATCTTCTGCTAACAAACAAAAATGTGTGCAAGCATGTGAATTTTTCTTGGAAAGTTGTGTTGTGCAGAAAAATTCTGAAAAAAGATTGTTTTCAACAATATACTTCTATTGGGCTCCATAATAGGTTCCAAATAGGATGCATGAGCGTGTGAATAAACGGTATTATGTTATGCATTTTTTGTCGTTTGGGCTTTTATTTTTCTAACGAGGTCTTCTGTTTCTTTGATTATTAAGTATCCTCTGCCTGAGAAGAAGGGGTCGTAGTCGAATGTCATCTGTAAGGAAGTGTGTGTTGTTGCTGCTTAGTGTGTATCTGTCAGGGTCTTGGGGATAGTATTTCCAGATCAGCGAAATGTCTTTTCCAAGCAGGTCGTTTGGAATGGTGATGTTGTATGTGATGGTTTTTTCTGTTCATCCATGGAAGTAAACCTCTATAGCATGTTGGTTAGGGTCGGAATAATTAATCAGAGAAACAGTTGGTGCATGCTCTTCATTCCAGTTGGTTTTCAGGGTTACAATGAATGTTTTATCTTCCTCTGAAAGAGATACGTGTACAACTCGCTGTCGGAAACGTCGCCTTTTCCAAAATCACTCAATAGAATCCCAACAACTATTACAGATGAAGTCAACACCATAAGAGTAAGACTAACACAGTTTTTTTCATCAACATAACCATAAATTAACAGACATACAGACATCAAAAAGAGTTTTTATCAAGAACCTTGACTAAAACCTGACTTTTCGTGGTCAAGAAACATTGACTGACAACTGTGTGATTTTTAGTATGTTTTATCCGAAAGTTTATATTCATTCCAATGCAATGCCCTTTTCAGCGTGTATAGCGGACACTGGTGAAAATGTCATGATTTATTTTGTGATCGGTTTTGTTGTGCTTTTTGTTTTGATGTTGGCAGTCGGCATCAATGACCCTACTGGCGGAACAAGCATGAAAGGCTGGTGCTATCAATACTTAGTCGTAGCGTTAGTTTTTGATGCGTTTGCAGTGTTTGCTCTGTTTTATCAAAATGAACTACTTACTGAGTTGTTGCTTGGTGTTGCCGCAGGCTCTGCAACTGTCCTAGGACTTCATGTGGCACATCACATCTCTGAAGAAAATGCAGGTCACGCTCACGAACATTAAAATGGCAACATTTAGTCATACATGATTCCTTTTAGGAATTGATTTAAGCCCATTTCGTGATATTAGTTGTATTCTGAGGCTTTACTATGAAAAATTATGATTTAATCACTATAGGCACTGGTTCTGCGATAAGTGTTGTTGAGGCAATGATTCAACAGAATCCGAAGGCTAAGATTGCTGTCATAGACAAGGACGAACCTGGAGGCATCTGCTTAACAAGAGGCTGTATCCCTTCTAAGTTGCTTCTTTATCCTGCAGATTTGGTGCGGCTCGTTGAAAAGGCAAGAACGTTTGGGATTGATTCTGAAATAGAAAAGATTGACTTTCAGAAAGTTATGGAGCGGATGAGAAGCAGCATCTATAAGGACATAAATGATATCCGCGAAGGGCTGACTAACTCCAAGCATGTAGATTATTATCCCGAAGCCGCAGAATTTGTTGCTCCCTACACACTAAAGGTTGGCAAAGAAACAATCACAGCCAAGATGATAATTTTAGGCACAGGCTCAAAACCTGCAATACCTCCCATAAAAGGAATAGAGGACGTAGACTACCTAACGAGCGACACAATTGTCAAAATGAACGAGCTGCCAAAAAGCATCATAATCGTTGGCGGAGGGTACATAGCCGCAGAATACTGCCACTTCTTTTCAGCCATGGGTGCAGAAGTCACAATCGTCGGCAGAAACCCCCAGTTTATACCTGAAGAAGAACCCGAAGTCTCAGCAGTAGCCAAAAGAGAACTTGAAAAATATGTCATGATCTACACCAATCACGAGGCATATGAAGCAAAAACAACATCAACTGGACAAAAAATGCTTATTGCAGTTGATCGTGAAACAAAAAAGAAACTGAAACTAACCGCAGACGAGATACTCATCGCAACCGGAAGAACAGCCCTCTCAGATTTGCTCCATCCAGAAAAAGCTGGAATAAAAACAGACAAACGAGGCTGGATCATCGTCGACGACTACCTACAGACGTCACAGCCAAACATTTGGGCACTTGGAGACGCCAACGGCAAATACCCCTTTAAGCATGCAGCCAACCACGAAGCAGCAGTCGTCTATCATAATGCTGTGGCAGGACACAAAGTAAAGGCAGACTATCATGCAGTGCCCCATGCCGTATTTACATATCCAGAAATTGCAGCATTCGGTTTAGGAGAAAAAGCGGCTATAGAAAAGTTTGGCGAAGAAAATGTTCTGATTGGCTTCTACCGGTACGAAGACACAGCAAAAGGAGAAGCCATGGACGCACATGATTGCTTCGTCAAAGTAATAGTTGAACCCGGCACCATGAGAATTCTCGGAGCACACATCATAGGACCATATGCCTCTGTCTTAATCCACGAAATCATACCACTGATGTATACCAAAGAACAAAGCGCAAGACCCATACTTGACGGAATGCATATTCATCCAGCATTAAGCGAGGTCGTTGAGAGGGCATTTCGTTCACTATTGCCCCCTGAGCACTATCATCATCTGATTGAACATCACTACAAGCTTCTGTAGACTAGATGTAATGGCTCCGCAAAGGACACTGAGAAATTAGTTTCACTCGCTGGTCGGCTGTGGTATACTGAATTTTTTCTCCACTTGCTTTCTGTAGAGCATGTTGTAGACACAGAAGGGTATGATTCTGTTGTCTGGAGTCATGTAATGGATAACACAGTGGTGTGCCCTTTCAACATCGAATGTGTATGGGTCCATGAATGCCATGCAGCCAATAAGTAACAATCTTCGTCGGATGTAGCCCAGCGAATCATACGACGGGTCAGTGTGAATCTGGATTAACGTTCTTACTGCATTTAAAAGTCCAGCTTCTCGTTGTACCTTTCTCCAGTCGAGTGACCGAAATGACGCAAGCAGCAGCCTCATGTATATTCCGATTTTGCTGACCTTTTTTGCTTCAATCAGCTTGTTCAATGTTCTAAGGTCGGACATGAAAGTGTCAAATTTCAGGAAACGGTTGATTGGCGTAAACTTGTCCTTTCCTTGCTTGGAGACCAGTATCCAGTTCCAGAGCCCACAGTATGGAGTAGGCGTGAATGGAGGCCATGTCTTGGATAGAAAACTGTTCATGACCTTGAGCGGCGGGACCATAACTGATACAGGGAACAGGTCCTTTTCTGATATCATTCCTTTTGTTTGCTCTTGGATTTTTTGTGCAAGCAACGAGTTGTCGATTCTGTTTTTTCTAGAAACATACTCTGCGGTTCTTCCGGTAAAGGACATGGGCTGAAAAACTATTCCTCGTATTATGTCCACGTTTTCTGCGGCAAATCTTATCATGTCGCCTACTTCATTATCGTTAATTTCGCCCTGAAGTGTGGGCACCAAAATAATTTCGATATCCTGTTCTCGGCAGAGCTCAACCAGCCGCAGCTTGTTTGGAAGCAGTTTTGCGTTCCTAAGTTTCTGGTAAGGCGCATCAGTGAGCCCATCAAACTGCAGATACACAATGTTTAATCCTGCCTTCTTCAGGTTCTTGACAAGTTCGGGGTCATTTGACATTCTGATACCGTTTGTTGCCAGAAGAATCATGAATTTCAGTTCATGCGCCATTTTTACGATTTCAACTATGTCATCGCGGACTGTTGGCTCTCCGCCCGCAAACATTACGGCAAGAGGAGGCAACTCCTGTTTCTTCAGGTGCTTTAGCATATTATGAATTGTTTCCAGCGATGGCTTGTACAAGTCAGTGGGCTTTGCTGCATTTGCGAAACATATTGGGCATCTTAGGTCGCATTCGTTGGTTACGTCGATGACTGCCATGACTGTTGTGGAAACATGGTTAGGACAGCTGTTGACTCCGCATCCGCTTGGGCAATTGTCTTGAAAAGGCGTACAAGACGGTTTCTTGAATTCTTCTGCATTGTAATAAATGTCTGGTCTTGACCAGTAAGTGTCATTGAATTTTCCATGTTCATCGCATTCTTTTAGGATGACTATTTTTCCGTTTTTTTCTGCGACTTGTGCTTTTATTTTCTTTAGGCAAACTGGGCAAACGCTGAAAGTTTCCCTGAGAATCTTTGGTTCCGTCATGTTAAAGCCCCTAGGATTAACGCTATGGGTATGAGTATCATTGTCCTAGTTACTAATCTTTCGTGCTTTATTACCACATTAATGTCTTGGTTTTTAAGAAGAGAAAACCCAGAAATGACAAGAATTACGTCCCAAATCAGTATCGGAATCAAATACGCATAGCCGACTGCATTCACAAAATAGGGAATCGGAGAAGCAATCACATTGAGCAAAAAGAAGACTGCACCTATTTTTGTAGCAAATGATGGTCCACGTTTAACTGCCAATGTTGCATAGCCAGCTTTCTGGTCTCCTTCTAAGCTTAGTACATCTCTTAGTATGTTTCCGCCAATGCTTCCCATGCTCATAAACGACAAAGAGAACGAAGTAAATGTGATAGTTCCAAAAAGGGCTGCTTCACCATAAACAAAAGATGTTCCTATAAGAAAGCCCATCAAAAAGCTTCCAAAAAATCCAGCAGACCGTTTGATATACTTGGAATATGCCACCAGGAGAAGAACATCCATCAGTGCAATTCCAAAGCACAACCAGTTGATAGAAAACGAGGCTGTCAGTCCAATCAAAAACAGAACTGCTGCCGCCACAAGTGCGTGCCACGGCTCCAAAGTTTTAGAAGGAATAGGTCTGTCCTTTTTTACGATGGCATCTGATTCTTCGTCAATGTAGTCGTTGTAGGCAAAGCCGCCAGAGCTGATGCATATTGCTGACAGAATAACTAATCCGAGCAGATAATAATCTGGTATGCCTCTCTCCAATGTGAACATGGTTAATGCAGAGAGACCGCCTGTCATGAGCCAGTATGGGGGACGAATGAGTTTGATAACGGCTTTAAGCCTATTCTTTAACGTAGGCATTTAAATCGAGCCTAGTATTTTCCTGAGCTTATTAACTTTTTCAGTCCTTCTCTAAATGTTACCTGAGGTGTCCACTGTAGTATCTTCATCGCTTTCCTGTTGTCTGCCAATGTGATGTCCATGTCACCTGCCCATGCCTGACCGCCCTTGAACGAGATTTCAGTGTTCTTCAGTTCCATAAGCTCGATCAGCATCTTTGCGACTTCGGCTACAGATGTTGTTGTTCCAGTGCCAATATTGAATACCTGACCTGCAGCTTCTGGAGTAATTGCGGCTCTTAGCAGAGCATCTACCATGTCTGTGATATAAACAAAGTCTCTTGATTGCTTTCCTGTGCCTAAAACTTCCAGCTTGGCTGGGTTTTTCTGTAGTTTTTTGATGAAATCGTAGATTGCTCCATGACAGTTTGGACCATATACATTGAATATTCTGAACCTAACAATTTCTGAATTGTAGGTTTCTTGATAGAATTCACAGTATTCTTCGCCAAGAAGCTTTGTCAACCCGTAAAATGCGATTGGATGTGTTGGTTGGGTTTCAGGTGTTGGTCTTTTTTCTGGATTGCCATAAACTGCGCATGAGGATGAAAAGACAACTCTTGCGCCTGCTTTTCTTGCAGCTTCAAGAACATTCAAGGTTCCGACAACGTTGATTTCGCAGTCTTCTTTTGGGTTTTCCATAGAGAATGGAACACTTGTTTGGGCTGCAAGATGAAAAATGTATTTGCAATCTTTTGTTGCTTCTTCTATTTCGGTTGGATATCTGATGTCTCCTTTAACAAAGTTTAAACCTTTATCGAGTAGTTCGTTTATGAACTTCATTTTTCCTGAATACAAGTTATCAAATACTGTTACTTTGGCGCCAAGCTCCAGCAACTTTCTGCAAAGATTAGAGCCTATGAATCCAGCGCCGCCAGTAACAACAACTTTTTGTCCATTGAATCTTTTCAAGTCAATACCCCAGTTAATGGTGGAATCTAATTGAAACACTCATCAGTTAATTACCCAATTTTTTTGGAAGAATCAACTTTTGAGGGATGTCTCAAGTTCCACTTTGCCTTAAAAACTCTTCGTGAGCATAAAAGGGTATTGGAAATATTCTAAACTGACCTATTAACATTCTAAGTCAAGACAACAAAAACAACATAAGTTATGTCTAATATTCTCTTATTTTTCGCTCATGAAAATTGACAAATTAATCTTTTTCACGTTTAAACATTTATTTTTTTCCATTTTTTGTTGTAAGTGGGAGTATTACATACAATACTTTTTAAAAACAAAAATATTAACCCTGAATCTCAGTGAGAAAGAAATGAAAAAAAATAATTTGAAAATTGAATTGACTACCATTGTCACTATTGCTCTTCTGATGACTACTATTTCTGTTCTAGTAATTTCAGTAAATGCGCAAGACCTTCCTGAAGAAATCGTCATTGGTCCTGCTCCTGCAGGCGTCACCGAAGATATGATGGTTCCTACAGAAATCATTCTGATGATTAGACCAAACCCAATTGGTCTCAACCAAGAATTCTTAGCTAACATCTGGACAGTACGCGCTCCAGGTTCACAAAGGGCATTCCTAGGGTATGAAATTACAATAACCAAACCCTCAGGCGCCACAACAAGCTTCACAATGGACTCCTTCGTTGCAGACGGAACTGCATGGTTCCCATGGATAGCAGACGAAGTAGGCGACTGGCAAATACAGGTGAAGTTCCCAGGAAACTGGTTACCCGCAGGATTCTACGTTGATGGAGAAAGAGTGAACGCCTCAGGAACCTCAGGGTTCTTTGGATCCGGCGGCACACAATACAATGAAGGCGTTTATGTTGAACCATCCGAGAGCCCAGTAATAACATTGACTGTACAACAAGATTTTGTACCAATATGGCCAGAATCTGAACTACCAACTGACTACTGGACACGACCTGTTGCATCTGAAAACAGAGAATGGTGGCCAATCACTGGAGACTTTCCATGGTTCGGAACCGGAGAAAGCGCACTATGGGATCAATATTACCCCAACACAAACGCATACCCAGCAACCGTTGGAAGCACAAGCGACTATGCATTTACTCCATGGGTTGAAGGACCAGACACAGGACACATCGTATGGAAACGAATGGACCAAATAGGCGGAATCATTGGCGGTAGCCAAGCTATAGGCTCAGACATCTACTGGGATCCAGTATGGCTGGACAGACCAACCGTGATTCTAATGGGCAGATGCTACCAAGCAGTAACAAAGACAAGTCAGGATGGACCTGAAGCTTCGTCATACTGGCAATGCTATGACATTCGAACAGGAGAAGTATACTGGGAAAGACCGCTCTATCCAGGAGAAGTAGAACCAAGATTCATCGAATATGCAGCATCACCTTACTCGCTTAGCCTTGGCGGACGAGGCATTACAGGTATTGTACCGAAATTGAGTAAGCCAAGTCTGATGAGCATAAGCGGAGGCAGAATCATGAAATATGATCCAGTGGACGGCTCAATGATTCTAAACCAATCCATAGCTCCCATGACCGGCAGCGGAGGCACATACTACATGAACGGCTATGTGCTCGGCGTGCAGAATCTTGGCGGCGGCGAATATCGTTTGATTAACTGGACAACAATAGGATCAGCTTCCAACTTTGAAGACCGAGTGATAAGCAACACAACATATGCACGAAGCAGCCTACCCAGTCGCATTGATTGGGAAACAGGCATAGGTGCTGTCGTGAGCGATGTTGAAAGAGGCGGAATTCGTTGGGGACAAAGAATGGTCGCATACGACCTGACAACAGGTCAAGAGCTATGGGACAAAACAGTTGAAGCACCTCAATTCAGCGGCTCTGCAGTTCTAGCAGACCACGGAAAACTTCTCATCGGCTCAATGTATGGACACTTCGAAGCATACGACCTTCACACAGGAGACTTTGTGTGGAAGACAGAAACAATGGATTATCCATGGGACATTACCGGCTGGGGATCATACGGCATGATCTCTGCATATGGAAATTTCTATTGGGGAGCACCATCAAGCTACTATGCCTTCAGCTGGGAAACTGGAGAAACAGTCTGGCAATTCCAGATACCTGCTGAATTCCCATTCGAAACCGCATACGGCACAGGAACCGATGCTGAAAACAGCGAAACAGTGTACCCATTCCACGCACCAGGAATTTGTGCTGATGGAAAAATATTCGTCTACTCGCTACAGCACTCACCTGAACCACCTTACTTCAGAGGTCAACCAATGCTAGCCATAGACGCATATACGGGAGACCTTGTCTGGAAGCTAGGCGGATTCACTGGATGTGGACAACACACCCGCGCTGGCGTAATGATAACAGTAGCCGACGGATACCTGACACTTGGATGCAGAGATGGATACATGTATGTTATCGGCAAAGGCAAGAGCGAAACAACAGTAACAGCACCTGACGTAGCAGTACCGAAAGGAACTGCAATGACAATCAAAGGCACAGTACTTGACCTGTCACCTGCACAGCCAGGAGCAGCATGTGTTTCAGCAGACTCGATAGAGGTCCAGATGCAGTACATACACCTTCAGATGCCAATTGACGGAATCCACCACAACGTTACCTTGACTGGCGTTCCAGTAGCATTGTGTGCAATAGCCGAAGACGGCACCTACATTGACATTGGCACAGTCACATCAGACGGATACACAGGCGCTTTCGGAGCATCATGGACACCAACAGCAGAAGGCACATACAAGATCGTTGCATCCTTTGCTGGAGACGACTCATACGGCAGTTCGGACGCAGCAACTTATGTAACAGTTGGTCCAGCCGCAGCAGCAGGCGGAACAATACAACCTGAACCTCAAGAACCAAGCACAGGCGGAACAACAACACCTACAGAGCCAACACCAGAAGAACCAACCCCAGAACAGCCAACACCTGAACAACCAACACCAGAAGAACCAGAACCAACAGTGCCAGAACACCCACTGATCAGCGCAGAACTTGCAATCGTTATCGCAGTTGTAGCTGCATGCATCATTGGTGCAGTAGCCTACGTCGCACTAAGACGACGCAAATAAACAGAGGAATATTTTCCTCCCATTTTTTTGGGAAACAAACGTGGAGAAGGGGCTGAAAAAACATGAATTCGGGAGTATTGCATTGTTATCCCCCACCAATTGGATACCTGTGCACATCAACAACTTCCATCATTCAAGTTTCAGCCTCCCCTTGCTCCAGAAAACGTTTTGTAGAATGGACTGAGAAACACAGAGGTAAGAAAAAATGAAGTTTGTCAATTCTTCATTTGTCTTTCTCCTTTAACAATTACCTTATGTGTTCAGTAAACCATTCTACTAAAATAGAATCGAACTTGGATTCGTTTACAATCTTTTGTCTACTGTTGGATGGCGTCTACTGAAAGGTTAACCCAATTCCCAGTGTATTGGTCCATTCCAGAAGTTGCATTCATATACCACAGTTCAAAGATTATCCTGTTGGTGCCAGCTTTTTCGATGTTTATTGTTACTGGGAACTCCCATTGGTCTCCATTGTTCAGAGTATTCTCAAAGGTTTCCACGGGCTCTGCTAAGCTAGGGTTTATTGGCTCTTTTCCATCATCTATCTTTAGTTTCACAATATAGTCTATTGGTGTCTTAGTGCCGTTCTGGTTTTCCACTCCAAGCCATAGTGAGAATGTGCTGTTCTCTCCTAAGATGACTGTTTTTGGAAGGTTAGTTGTCTGTTTTTCTGAATCCAAATAATAAATTCCAGAGAACGGTTCAGTCTCTATTGGCGTGAAAAAGGTCAACTTCACTAAAAGGGCAGCAAAAACTATCAGTGCTATCAGAATGGTAACGATTATGGTTTTTTCTTCATTGTTCGAAAACGTTTTTTTCTGGGTTCTTCTGATTTTCTTTTCCATAACACTTTGTATCTTTATTGTCTCGTGGAAGATGTGAACCCGCCCGTTCATGTCATACGCCTCTACTGAGTAGCATTACATTACGCTTGTCCCAATAAAAGAATTCTGAGAATCTCCCATCCCGCCTTAAGCCTATTCATCTTGGTTTGGCTCTCTTCATCGCGTGGACGATAAACTGATGGAAACTCTGTAATCCTAAAACCCTTCTTGGCAGCTTCGGTTAGAAAAACAGTTGCAAGACCCATACCATCAGAATACAAATCTAAACAATCAATCGCATTCTTCTTCATTGCCCGAAATCCAGTCTGAGTGTCACTGACATTTTGGCGATAAAGCACATTATACATTGAGGTAAACATACGGTTTCCAAACAAATTCATTCCAGGCATAGACCCGGGCAGGAGCTTTCCTCCAAGCCTTGAAGCCAAACACACGTCTGCTTCATCTTTTAGTAACGGCTGAACAACCCTGTTTATGTCACTTGCATCATATGTGTCGTCAGCGTCGATTATGACTACGATGTCGCCTTTTGCATGGTCTATCCCTGTTTTTATTGCCCGTCCATATCCTACTCTTTTTTCGGTTACAAATTGGGCGTTTTCTTCTTTGGCTATTTCTTCGGTTCCATCGTTCGAGTAGCCGTCAACAACAATAATTTCTGTGTTGTAGCTCGAAGAATTCTTCAGGTCTCGTATAACTTTGCGAATAGTTCTGCCTTCCTTAAAGGCGGGTATGACTATGGAAACAACAGGATCTTTTTCTGACAAAGGCGGCAGCTCTGATATTTTTCAATTTACTTGCATGAGTTGAGTATCTCTATATAAATTAGTTTCTGTACCGCAAGAATTCGCTGTAAACTGCCTTGAGTTGGCGAACATTTTCTTCCCAGCTAAAGCTTTCTCTGATTTTCTTTGTTGCTTTCTCACCAATTGTCGTTGTTAGTTCATCGTTTTCAAGCAAATTTGACAGTGCCTGTGCCATTGCCTCTGGGTCTCTTGGCGGTATAAGAACACCGTTTTTCATGTTGTCGACTATTTCTGGGATTCCTCCGACTGTTGTCGCTATTACTGGAAGTCCACATGACATTGCTTCAAAAAGAACCAGCGGCAGTCCCTCTCCAGATGCAGAAGGGAGAATGAAGTAGTCGGCAGCATTGTAGTACACGGGCAGTAGCTCGTCGGGAACGAATCCTGTTAGTTTGATGTTATTTTCTATTCCTAGTTCTTTTATTCTGTTTTCGATGAGTCCTTTGCTTGGTCCTTTTCCTGCAACAACAAAAAGAATATCTGGATAATCTTTTGAGACAAGCTTTGCTGAGTCTATCAGTGTGCCTATTCCGTTCTTGTAGACGAGTCTTCGTACGCTAAATACTATTTTTCTATCTTCGGGTAGGTCCAGTTTTTTTCTGCTTTCAGTCTTGTGTATGGAACAAAAACAGTTTGTGTCTACGCCATTATACATTACCGATGTTGTTTCTTTGTCAGCGCCCAGTCTTAGAACATATTTCAGGGTTTCTTTGCTGACTGTCAGGGTGCGGTCTGCATCTTTCAGAACAGTTTTTCCGATGAGTTCATCATTCAAGTTTTCTAGCATGTTCAGCCCTGATTTGTAGTCTATCCAAGTGTTATGCTGAGTTACAATGAACGGTTTATTGTACTTCTTGGCAAGCTTCCCTGCCAAGCATGATGACATGTAAACGTGACCATGCGCATGAACAATATCGCACTTTCTTATTAGGTCAGAAAACTGCTTGAATGCTCCTACTGTGAGAATGGGATATGGGACACCGAATCGTTCAGCAATTTTTAGGCTTGAATATGGAAAAACTCTGATTCCTTTTTTTGGGTTCCTGTTTTGTCCTTCTATTTTGCTTGTCAAAACGTCTATTTCGTAGCCTGATTCTGCCAATCGCTTGCTTTGTTCATATGATACCTTTTCTATACCACCCATGTGCGGCGGAAAAAAGTGCGTAACGAGGCATATTCTAGGCATAGGTGCACGGTAGATGCCTGCAAATTTAACTATTTCGCACTAATCCGCCTGACTACGTAGGAAGTTGTCTTGTTGGTTGTATTCATTGCAAAACATCTAAATTCTACAGACAAAATTAACGTAACAGAGATGTCAGCCCAAAAACAACAAAGCGCAGTTCGCATCGGCTTGGAAGTTCATGCTCAACTTACCAGTCTAGAAACTAAACTCTTCTGCGGCTGCTCATCTGACTACAAAGGCAAAGACCCAAACTTTCTCGTCTGCCCAGTCTGTCTCGGACTGCCCGGGTCACTCCCCGTTCTCAACGAGAAATCAGTAGAATATGCCGTTATGGCTGCCTTGGCTCTGAACTGCAAAATTTCAGAACGAATGTTCTTTTTCAGAAAGAACTACTACTATCCTGATCTGCCCAAAAACTTCCAGATTTCCCAGTATGACAAAGCTGGGGGAGTTCCGCTTGCTGTGGACGGGCATCTATGTATTGATGTTGACAACACTGAAAAGAAAATCAGAATCGGCAGGGCTCACCTAGAAGAAGACCCAGGACGGCTGGTTCATCAGGGCGCCATAGACACTTCACCTTACACTCTGGTTGACTATAACCGTTCAGGAATCACGCTGCTTGAGATTGTTACAGAGCCAGACCTTAGTTCTCCTAAAGAGGCAAGAATTTTTCTCCAGAAACTGCGTTCCATTCTTGAGCATTTGGGAATTTTTTCAGGCAAACTAGAAGGGTCAATGCGTTGTGACGCAAACATTTCTCTTATTGGCGGAACAAGAGTAGAAGTAAAGAACATTTCATCCTTCAAAGAAGTAGAGCGAGCATTGGGCTTTGAGATTATGCGCCAAAAAAATCTGGTCAAGAAGGGCATGTCTGTTCAGCTAGAAACACGGCACTGGGATGAAACCCGCAGAGTCACAATCTCTTTGCGTACAAAAGAGGAAGAACACGATTACAGGTATTTCCCTGAACCCGACCTTGTTCCAATAGTAATTTCCAAAAACTTCATAGAAACTGCAAAGGGGCAAATGCCAGAACTTCCTGAAGCCAGAATCAGCCGCTTTGTCAAAGATTACAGTTTGCCCAAATATGATGCCGAAGTTTTGGTCAGTGACAAAGCTTTAGCAGACTTTTTTGAAGAAGCCGTAAAACTATACGACAATCCAAAAGAAATCAGCAACTGGATGATGGGAGACCTTCTGCGCAACCTTAACGAAAACAATTTTGAACTCCAAGAATGCAAGATCACTCCCAACAGCTTGGTTGAAATGATAAAACTGATTGAAGATGGCACGATAAGTGGCAAGATTGGAAAACGTGTTCTGCCAGAAATTGTTCAAACAGGCAAACGTCCGTCCCAGATTATCAAAGAAAAAGGCTTAGTGAAGATTTCTTCCCGAAAAGAACTTCAAGAAATCATAGAGAACGTTTTCGCTCAGTATCCGAAGTGTGTAACGGATGCACTCAGTGACGAAGGTGCAGTTCATTTTCTTGTAGGCCAGCTTATGCGCGCAACAAAAGGCAAGGCTGATCCACAGCTAGCAAACCAGCTTATACATGAAAAACTGAAAACCGTAAAAACTGAAAAGTCCTAGAGTTGTTCTGTTGGTTCTTTAGTTGGGCACTCTTTTTTGTCTGGTATGTCTTGTTTGTCTTCAAGAATGTTCATCAATGTTTTGAAGACTGCTAGTGCGATTCCTCGTTCTGCTCCAAAGCCTGTTGTTGTTCCCAGCAGGCATATGCCTTTCCATCCCCGTTTTTTTGCGAGTCCCAAGAGTAGTCCTGTTGCTCCGATTATTCTGCCTTCGCTGTAGATTTTGGCTCCTTTGTTAACGTATTTTTTGGCTAGGTTTTCGGATGTGGCGGCGATGTATACATCATCTGTGGGGTTGGCTGCAGTTAGTCCTCCCATGGTGACTATGAATTTGGTACCGTGTTTTGCTGCAAAATTTAAGATTTCGTCGCATATGTCGTAGTGGGCTAATGTGTCTTCCATGGCTGGCTGTGAGTCACCAGTCATGATAATGTAGTGGTTTTTTTCTGTTTTTGCTGCATAAAACCTGTAGCGGGGTGGACGGCAAGTTCCGTCCTTGTTTACCTTTACGTAATCTGGAAAATAAGGAGCATACAGTTCAGCGAAAACTTTGGCGCCAGTAGCTTCTATTAGGCTTCGTGCGGCAATCATTCCCACATTTCCTAAGCCTGAGAGTCCCTCTACAAATATTGGATTTTTGAGTTCTGGATTGAATAGCTGACGGTAATATGGTTTATCCATGAGTTCATCACATATGCGTCTATTATTGAGTGCTATAGTTGTTTTGAGTTCTTCATTAAAGTGCTGGTTTTTTGTTTCCGTAATCCGTGTTCTGCTCAAAAGTGTAAGCAGCCTGCAACATCAAATCTTCTCTTAGGTGCGAAGCCATTATCTGCATTCCAACTGGAAGTCCGTCAGTGAATCCGCATGGAACAGAAATAGCGGGCAGTCCTGCTAGGTTGGCTGATACAGTGTCTACATCGCTCATGTATAGTGCCAGTGGGTCTTCTATTTTTTCGCCGATTTTGAATGCCGGAAACGGCATAGTTGGACCAACTACGATGTCAAATTTTTTGAAGGCTTCTTCAAAGTCTTTTCTGATTAGGGTTCGAATCTTTAGGGCTTTTACGTAGTATTTGTTGTAGTAGCCTGTTGACAGGGCGTATGTGCCTAGTATTATTCGCCGTCTTACTTCTGCTCCAAATCCTTGTGTTCTGTCTTGTGCATAGACTGTTGCCCAGTCGCCCTCATCTTTTTCAACACGATAACCGTAACGCAAGCCGTCATATCTGGCAAGGTTTGAGCTTGCTTCAGACATGGCTACAATGTAGTATGTGGCAAGTGACTCTTCAAGAGTCGGAAGAGACGTCTTCTCGTAGGTTGCTCCCAGTTCTTCAAGCTTGTGAATTCCGCTCCAAATCTGCTTCTCCACAGCTTTGCTTGTTCCTCCACCAAAGAATTCCTTGGGCACACCAATCTTGAAGCCCTCAACATCGTTTTTGAGGCACTCAGTGTAATCCTTTGATGGTGTATCAACTGATGTTGCATCTTTTGAATCATGACCTGCAAGTATTGTAAGAAACAGGGCACAATCGTAAACATTCTTTGCCATTGGACCAATCTGTTCAAGACTGTTTGCATATGCGATTAGTCCGTAGCGGCTGACCAGCCCATATGTTGGCTTCAACCCTACAATTGAGCAGTAGCTTGCAGGGCAACGAATTGAACCTCCTGTGTCTGTCCCCAAGGCTAAGATTGCTTCGTCAGTGGCTATGCATGCGGCGCTGCCTCCTGATGATCCTCCGGGAACTCTAGTTGTGTCCCATGGGTTGTGGGTTGGACCAAAATAGCTTGTTTCTGTCGAGGAGCCCATGGCAAACTCGTCCATGTTAGTTTTTCCGATGATTATTCCGTCTTCTTTTTTGAGTCGTTTTATTACTTCCGCGTCATATGGTGGAACAAAATTTTTGAGCATTCGCGAGGAGCACGTTGTGAGAATGTCTTTTGTGCAGATTGCATCTTTGACGGCTATGGATACTCCTGCCAGTTTACCGACAGTTTTTCCTTCAGAAATTTTTTTGTCAAGCTTCTTGGCTTGGGCTATTGCTTCTTTTTCAACGAGTGTCACGTATGAGTTAATTTTGTCTTCAACTTTTTGGATTCTCTCAAAAACTGCCTGAACACACTCAAGCGCGGATGCCTCGTTGTTGACGATTTTTTGGTGTGTCTCTTGGGCTGTTAACTCATGTAGCTTTGGCATCTTGTCTGTTTCCTAAACAATTCTTGGTGCTTTAAAAAATTTCTTTTCTTTCTTGGGCGCATTTTCTAGAACCTTTTCAGTAGGCAAAGAAGGTTCTGTTTTGTCTTTTCTGAAAACATTGTTGATGTCCAGAACATGGTAAGTGGGCTCAATGTCTTCTGTGTCTACTTCATCAATCTTCTTGAAGTACTCCAAAATTTCGTTAAACTGTTCAGTGAATAACGTCTTTTCCTGTTCAGAAAGCTCTATATGTGCTAGCCAAGCAACATGCTCAACTTCTTTTTTAGACAGATGCTGTTTTTCCGTGCTCACCATTAATCACAATCCACTGGGGACAGCCCCTTCTTTGTCATGCACTACTCTAGAAAGCTTTTAACTCTTCTGCACCCACAAACAACTGCCCCATTTAATAAACTCTTTCAACTCAATAACAATACCTGTTTTTCCAAACTATTTTCTGGTCATATTAACATCAATATTAATTAAAAATACAGAACAGTTTTATTACTCAATATCCGAATCTGATGTGAGCACACGCAATTTGTTTTAAGGTTGAAAATTAGCGTTCCCACCCACACGCCAATTCGCCTTCTTTTGCGTGTGCTCCCTTATGTTTTGGTGTTGGTTTATTCGTATTCTTCTCTTCTTTTTCTGATGAATATGACTGCGCCGACTCCTCCTGCTCCTCCTGCGCCGCCTATGATGTAGATTAGGTATTGGTTTAGGAATGTGTCGTTTACTGTGAATGTTGTTGTGTTGCTGTAGGCTGGACTTATTGATGCGTTGCCTTCTATGTGGGTGTAGACTTGCCACATTTCCATTGTGGTTGGTTGGAATTCGACTGTGTATGTTCCGTTTTTGGTTGTTAGTGCAGTTTTTGTAAATGTTTCATTTGATGATGTGAACAGTACATTGACTGAAATATTTTCTATTCTGGGGTCTATTGTGCCAGTTACTGTGATGTTTTCTCCGATGGTTACGCTCTGCGATGTGTTGCAAGTTACAGCGATGTACATTTGTTGTGTGGTGACGTTTCTGTAGTTGCTGGCTGCTTCGAAGTATGTTTCGCTTCCGTTCCATGTTGCCCAGATTAGCCATGTTCCTGTTCTGTTCATGGTTTGTTCGTCAAGAAAGTTGCCTGAAGAGTCAGTGGTTACATTTCTGGACAGAATCGAGCCGTTAGCTGTGTAATTTATTATGGTGCCATTCGTAAGCGCCTTTTCTAAAGTGGTGCCGTTTACAGCAGAAGCATTCAGCATCCCATATATTACTGTCAGATTTGCCCCGCTTACTGGAGTGGAACCTGAGACTGTGATGTTTTCTCCAAACTTTGCAACAAGGTCTGAAACCTCTAACGTAATGTTTGCAAAATTCTTCACTGGGTAGCTGCTTTCAAGTTCTGCGGTGTTGCCGCTTATGTCCTGTGCCAAAATTGTATATTTGACCAGTGTTCCTGCTGGTTGCCCGGGGACTGTTGCGTTGTATGTGCTGTTCGGGTATGCGACCATGTCTTTGGTGGCGTATTTGGTGCCGTTGTCTGTTGAGTACTTTAGGTTTATCGTTTTTAGAGTGAATTCTTCGTTTACATGGACATTGATTGTTGTTTCGTTGTTTGGGTTTACCTTCTGTATGGGATCAACTAGTGTTAGTTCTGGCGCTTCAAAATCTGTTTTAACCATGAACTCTATTGTGCCCGCTTCATATTCGGCTATGAATGCAAGATGATACAGAACGTTTCCCTCAACGGGAACTGTGTAGTTTATCAGCATGTCCTGTCCGGGGTATTCGCAGCTTGCCATCGCATTGTTGACTCTGGTGCCTTCGCTGTCTAGGTTGTAGCCGCCATAAATTCCTGAAGTTTTGCTGTATAGTCCCTCTTCCAGTGACAAGGGAACGCCATTAAGGATTGTGCCTACGTTTGCTTCTGGATTTGCCATAAGGTAAAGCCGTGCTTCATACATGTCAAGGGTGTCTGGCACTTTCACTATAACGTCAATGTGGTTCTTTGTTGTGTTGAATTCGTATGCCCATGCTGTTTTTTCAACTGGCTCATCGTCCACTTTTCCTTCCATGTCCAGCTTATACCACTTGTCCGTTTCTATGTGCTCGATTACCATGAATGTTGCTGCTTCGGCTCCATTGCTTTCTCTTGCGTCATTTTTTATCTGAAAACTGTAATCTCCTGACTGTTTCGGGACAAAGAATGGATGGTCAACTGTTGTGCCTAAATGTTCGGGCAATCCTGCTGCTTCGGTGTGGTATGATTCCAGTTTTCCTGCTGGATCATAGACGAAGATGTCATAGTCTGTCTTGTTTGAGTCTGTTTCATCATTTATCCAGTCACCGTAGCAGTAGACTCGGTAAGCTCTTCCTTGTTCCAGCCTGAAAACGTATGTCCAGTCTGAGCCTATAGGAATCTGTGAGGCATTAATTTGGATAGGAAGAACAGGTTTGCTGATATATGTCCAGTTTCCTACGGTGTAGGGAACGTTGGGCTCCGCCGAGACCGTTTTGACTGACGGAACAGACATAAGAAGAGGTGCCGGGGTGATTCCTGATAGTGTCCAGATTAGGATAATTATGGATAAGCATGCTCCTTTAGTTGACCACCCACGCACCTGCTGTTCCTCATGTAATTTTTAGTTTGAATCTAGATTTCACTATGTGATTGTTTGTGGGCAGTAAAAATCTGTTATGAACAGGAAGTAACTAGCCAAAATATTGATTCTGCTACAACTAGTTACAGGAGAAAACTGAGATGCAGTGATGTTATGAGATGCTGTCGTTTCAGAACGTTACACACGCCTTGTTTTAAGACCTATCAAACGAATAACCCTACTGGAGCTAATCTATATGTCAGCTGATGAAGAAACTTACGATGAGCAAGAAGAAGAGGAGACTAAGCTTCTTAATGCTGAACAGGTCACCGTGCTTGCAACAAGCTTTTTGAAAAGAATGGGAAACAGTCAGGGTTTAAAGCCAATTAAGGCTTCTCTTGAAGATGACGTTTACATTGTTGAAGTCGGGTTGCCCAAAAAGATTGCCACTGTCCAGATCGATGCCGCGACCGAGAACATCAAGGAATATGAAATCAAAGAAAAAGAGCAACAGAAAACTGCATCATCTTTTCCTTTACCTCTTACACCGCAAAACATACTCGTACTCGCTGGAACAGCAATCGGATCAATAGTTATATCAGCACTTCTAGGACTCCAATCACTCATACCCAGCCTATTCTAAATCACATGCCCAAAAGTTGCTAGAACTAACTCTAGTTTCTTTTCGTTTTCTTTATGCTTGTGAACTTTTTTGCTATGATTGTTCTGTCCTGCTGATTTGTGAAAAAGGACTGATAACTGCAATTAAAATTTAATTTAGTTAGTTTGATATACTAATCTTGAATAGAGAAAAATTGTTTTTAAACTTTATCACAATGGTTTGGGGTTAAATTTAACCAAAAAAATGTACGCCTGAATAATGGCTTGAAAATCCATTAAATGCCCTTGTCGTCAAATACAGAAAATGAAGCCAAGGGCATTCAGTCTGCGCTATGCGTCCCGCCAGTCTAACTTCAGTCAGATGGCGGGAAAAAAATGATTTTGACTAGGAATCAGATTGATTACAGTTAGAAAGTCAAATTGAATTTTGGTTTGATTACAGTTAGAATACAGTATTACAGTAAGATATCAAAGAAGTATAATCCGTATACCCTTTTAGTAAAAAGGATATACCAATAAAATTCGTATATCCCTAAGAGAAAAAGGATATACTTGAACTATTGACTTCTTTTCATTTTTCTTCTATAAACTATAACTACTAATGTTGCAACCAAAAACAATGGCAGAATAATCCATGAAGGAAACTCTGGAACACCTTGTGCATTGGTTTTCACCACCCAAAAATCTTGATCTACTTTTTCATAATAATTTTCATCATTAAGTTCCCAAAATTCAACATAACCAGCCAAGGTATACCCACCATCAGCATTTTGGATAACAGAATTTGCTACCTCATGTTGTGAAGTCCCATAAAACCGATCCCACTCCTTGTCCCCAAAGGAATCAGTCTTAACTAACCAAAAATCAGGATTTCCATACCCAAACGACCGTGTATAACCCGCTAATGCAAATCCCCCATCAGAAGACTCTATAATAGAAGAAACAAGATCATAAGCTTCTCCACCATACTTTTATCCCACTCCAAATTTCCAAATCCATCAGTCTTAATCAACCAAAAGTCAGGTAAATCATTTTCAGGAGGATCCTCAGGACCGTTTGCTGAATATTTTAGGCAAGCCAACGCATAACCACCATCAGACGCTTGCACTAAATCAACAGCACGATCACCATCTTCTCCGCCATATATTTGATCCCACTCTAAGTTTCCAGATGAATCAGTCTTGAGTAGCCAAACATAGGAATACCCAACCCCAGCAGAACGTTTGTGACCAGCCAATGCATAACCACCATCAGAAGTCTTTACCATACAATAAGCACCCTCCAAAGCTGAACTCCCATAGGTTTTCTCCCACTCAACATTTCCAAAAGCATCTGTTTTAACTAACCAAACATCTGATTCCCCAGCCCCAAAAGAATATGTCACACCTGCTAACACAAATCCTCCATCAGAACTCTGACATACAGAATATGCAGAATCTGCCCCTTCCCCACCATATGTCTGATTCCACTCAACAATACCATCACCATCAGTTTTAACTAACCAAAAATCCCTCAGTCCATTACCAAAAGACCAAGTATACCCAGCCAAAGCAAAACCTCCATCAGAAGTTACGATTATAGAATAACAAGCATCATAATCGCTTCCACCATATGTCCTGTTCCACAACATATTACCCAGACTATCAGTCTTAATTAACCAAAAATCGTTTTTTCCCATACCAAAAGAATATGTATCTCCCGCTAATGCAAATCCCCCGTCAGACGTAGCTACAACTGAATAAGCCCGATCATCATCGACTCCACCATATGACTGGGTCCATTCTACCCAAGGAACTACCTGAGCATGAACAATATTAACACTAAAAGAAGCTAACAAAAGAAAGAGAATAAAAGCTGAAAATAATTTTTTGAACAAATTATTGTCTCCCATATTTCTGTAAATTGTGTTTGTAAATACTAATTACTCCAATAATCGCAACAAACATAACCAAAAAAAGAGCCAATGATGGAAACTCTGGAATGTCGCCTGTGTCTTCATAGTTGTTGTCAGCGACGGTGTTGTTGTTTGAATCGTTTCCCCAGATTTTGAGGTTTTCTTCCGTGTTTCCAAACAGGGTGTTTTCGGAGATGAAGGCGTCTCTGGAATCAAAAAAGTTGATGCCATTCTCTTGGTTGTTTGTTATGGTGTTTCCTATGATGATTGTATCTTCAGAGTTCCATGAATTGATACCATCAACGGTGTTCGCTGTTATGTTGTTTTCTGTTATTGTATTGCCGACGCACATTTCGTATGGCGCAAAAAGTGTGATTCCGTACCCGTTGTTTTCTATGTGGTTTCGTGTTATCACCGAATGGTTTGTGGCAATCACCAGTACACCTTGACTGTTGTCTGTGAGTGTTTGGTCTTTAACCGTTATGCCTGAACAGTTTACCAAAGCAACATATGCGGCTCCGGATGGCACAGTTTTATCGCGTTCGCTAACCCAGTAAATTATTGGTTTGCCGTCTATTGTGTTTGAGGCGTCAATGTCGTTGATGAAGTGCCTCATTTGAACGGATAGTTCGCAGTTTGTCCAGAAGCTGTGCACGTTGTTGATTAACTGGTTATCTCTGAACGTGTTGTTTGCGGACTGGGTCATGTAGATGCCATAAGTGTTGTTTTCAATTACGTTGCCTAAAACAGAGTTGCTATGCAAAAACATTGAGACCCTTATTCCGTGATCGCTGTCTGTTATGGTGTTTCCAGAAATGGTAACGTTCGTGTGACTATCCATGCTCCACCCAAAAGTAAGTGTAATGCCGCTGTGAAAATTTTTGATGTGTAAATTCCGTATTTCTACGTTGTATTTTTCTTGGAGCCAAACACCTGAAAGGTCTCCATTTCCTTGAAGCGTGTAACCCGCCCCATCAATGACGATGTCGTTGCGGAAAACCACGATTGTACCCTTAACGTCTCCGGTAAAAGTGTAAATGTTGTCATTTCGCTGAATCAGGTCTGTTCCATTTACGTCCCCTTCATCAGTGATTTCGATGCTGTGAGTAGGAACTTGAGCAGGAATAAAATTTGCAGAGACCAAGCCGACAAACTGTAAAGCACTAAACAACGAAAGCGATAGAAGAAACAGAATAAATGAAGCCACAACTTTTTTCATAGCCGCCACTCTAACAACTCAGTTTCTCACTTGGAATTGATAAAAGGATTTTTGTAAAAGTTTCTTGACCAACAAATAATCTATAAGTCAAGAATTCTTGACAAACATTCCAATGCGGTTTCAATAGACTACGGAGACAAGAGTCAAAATTGAAGAATTTAGAGTCCAAGAATTTCATACTTGCTATATTCTAACCTTAATTATATACTTCAAAAAATTAAGTTTTTAACTTCTAAAAAAGCGGTAACATTCTTTTTTATTAAGACTCCAAGTCTTCAAAGTCTGGGCAAACACCTTCTATCTCAATTTTTTCGTCAACAACTAGTATTGAACATACAGGTATCTCACCAGTACTTTGATTTCGGTCAAGGTTTTTACAAACCCAGCATGAATCACTAATCACTTTCATTTCTTTATCACAACTTTATGATAATGACCAACATGAAACAAGATTATTGAAATTTACCTAAGAAACATTTGTTGTCAACGTAGAATTCATGAGGTCGATTGTATGCAGAAAAGGCTCCAAATAGGATGCATGAAAGTGTGAATATTTGTGGGTAAGTCTGTTGTTTTAGCACCATTTTGTTAGTTGTTCTGGGATTTTGGATAGGGGCAGTATTTTGTCTGCTGTGCCTTCTTCTATGGCTGTTTTTGGCATGCCGAACACTGTGCAGGTTTCTTTGTTTTGTGCGATTGTTCTTCCGCCGTTGTCTTTGATGGCTCTCATGCCTTGGGCGCCGTCTCTTCCCATTCCCGTTAATATGACTCCGATGACATCTGACTGGTAAACTTCTGCTATGGTCCTCATCATTGGGTCAACTGCTGGTCTCACGCCATGTATTGTATGACCATCGTCGAGTTCTATTCTGCCATCTCCTGTGACTGTCATGTGGTAGCCTGCTGGAGCAATGAGTGCAAGTCCTTGTTTTATTTTGTCGTCTTGTTCGGCTTCTTTTACGTTAAAACTGCATTGCCTGTCTAGCCGTTTTGCGAACAGTTCTGTGAATCCAACTGGCATGTGCTGAACAATAAGTATTGGCGGTATGTTCTTTGGCAGATGACATAGAATTTCTTCGAGTGCGGGTGGTCCTCCTGTTGAGGCTCCTATTGTGATTATTTTGTCTGTGAATTCTCTTTTGATAGAAACCCGGGGACGGGCTGCTTCCTTGTGAGTGACCAGGTTGGCGTGTGATGCGGTTTTGATTTTTTCTACAAGCTCATTTCTCACCCTTTCTATGTCCAGCGAGATTTGTCCTGACGGTTTTTGTATGTAGTCTACGGCACCGAGTTTGAGTGCTTTGAATGTTATTTCTGCGCCCTCTTGAGTGGTTGCGCTGAGCATAATCACTGGCACGGGACTTTGTTTCATGATTTTTTGGAGTGTTGTCAATCCGTCCATGCGGGGCATGTTAACATCTAAGGTGATTACGTCTGGGCGAACTTCAGGAATTTTTTGCAACGCATTAAGTCCATCAAATGCAGTTCCGACAACAGTCAATTCTGGGTCAGAATCAATCATTTGTGTGACGATTTTTCGCATGAACGCCGAGTCGTCAACTACTAGGACCTTCAACCTGTTTTCCACCCACGTCAACCATGTTTTGTTTAGTCAAAAAAGAAAAATGGGGTAAGGAGCTAAACGGTTCTTTCAGTCTGTGCTCCAACATGATTTTGCTATTTTTAGGCAGCGGCTATCTTAACAGCCGTAGGCTTGGATTTACTTGCTACTTTTTCTTGCTCTGACATGTCATCTTTGGATTCAGTGATTATCTTTGTAAGGTCAAGGATAACTATGAGTTTGTCTTCCTGTTTTCCGACGCCAACCACATATTTTTCCAATCTTTTGGTTACCTGAATGTGTCTTTCTATTTCTGTGCCCGCAAGCGTTGTTACTTCTGTTACTGTATCTACTACGACTCCTACTGCTGATTTGCCCATCTCGATGACAATGATTTTTTCGCCGCCCCCTTCCACCTCTTCAATGTTAAGGCGCTTTCTTAGATCCATTATTGTAATTATCTGTCCCCTGAGGTTCGTTACGCCTTCCACGTAGCTGGGCGCTCCTGGAACTGCTGTTACCGCTTGCACGTCTCTGACTTCTCTTACTTGCTCCACTGGAACACCATAGTTGACGTCTCCCATCGTGAAATTGACTATCTGCATATTATCAGATGCTGCCATGGTAATCGCCTATTGCCACATGTCCTTGAAGGTTTTAGCTTCAGATGCAATCTTTTGTGCTAGCTCTATTACTTTGGCGACCTCTTCCTGAACCTTTGTAGATGCGACTGCAACCTCTTCTGTGGCTGCTGTTTGTTCTTCAATGCTTGCCGCCGTCTCTTCGGAAGCTGATGCAGACTCTTCTGAGAAGCTGGCTACCTGCTGGATTACTCCGCTCACTTCTTCTAGGTATTTTACGCTTTCCTGAACTGCTGTTTCCAGATTCTTGGTTACTCCCAAAATTTTGTCCATTGACGTTGCAAGGTTTTGTGACCCGTTCAGTGCCTCTGTTACGTTTATGTCTCCGTCTCTTGCTGCTTGGTCCGCGCTTTTGGACATTGTTCCTGCGCGCTCTCCAGCTTTTGTAATAGTATCAATTGATTCTACAGAAGTTTTGGCTGCTGTTCCTGCTTGGCCTGCTAGCTGTTTTACTGCGTCTGCTACGACTGCGAATCCTCTTCCTGCCTCGCCTGCTCTTGCCGCTTCTATTGCCGCGTTCAGAGCCAGCATGTTAATTTGTCCGGCTATCTGCGAGATGTCGTCTGCTAGTCCTGCAACGTTTTTGACTGAAGAATTCACTTCGCCAATTGTTACTGACACGTCATTTGAGGCATCCTTGATTGCGCCTAATGACCTAAGTGCTTCTTTTCCGCTTTCACTTGTGTCTTTGGCTATTTTGTTTGATTCTGCTACTATCTTGTTTACTTCAATAGTGTTTGTGTTGACGTGGTTCATTCTTTGCATCAGAACTTGAACATTCTTTGCTGTTTCCTGAGCCAGTTTTGAGAGGTTCTGTGCTCCATCTGAAACATTCTGTGAAGCCGCCATTACCTGCTCCATCGTGTTGCTCAGTCTTTCAGATGCCTGCGAAGACTGTGCACCCATTGCGCCTATACTATCAGCGGTTGACAAAATCTGTTGCGATAGACCTGCAATGTTATCAGATACAGAAATGCTGACTTGAACCAAACTTTGAGTGCTCTCCAGCATTCCCTTAAGCTCAGAAATGTCTGTAACATATTCTACCGCACCGACTACCTTGCCTTCGCCATCAAGAAGAGGTGAACCCGTATACTTGATACTCATTTCACCATTAGCCATTGTCTCAGAAGTTGCTGGTTGCTTGGTTTTCATTGCAATAGCACAAGCACACTTGGAAGTTTTACAGTCATCAGTCTTAAACAGATCATAGCATTTTTTGCCAACAAGCTTGTCAGGAGTAGAACCTAACATGTTGGCGCCATACGTGTTGACGTAATTCACATTAAACTCCTTGTCAATGGACAAAACTGGTGTCTGAACAGCTTCAAGATACTGAACCTGTCTCTTGCTCTTCTCTGTCTCTTCTTTGAGCGATGTTATGTCAACAACGTATTCGATTGCTCCGTTAACTTTTCCCTCATTGTCATATGTTGGTGTGCCAGTCATCCAAAGATTCATGTTCTTTTTAGAAACAGTCTCCATTGAAGCCGTTTTCTTCTTTTTCATTGCCATTACACATGCACATTTGTCGGTTTTGCAGTTTGCAGTGTCAAACAGGTCATAACATTTTTTCTTACGGATAATTTTGCCTGGTGTAGAATTCAGCATTTTTGCGCCATATTCATTTATGTATGTGACATCAAAGTCTTGGTTGATTGCCACAACAGCTCCTTGGACACCTTGAAGATATTGAAGATATTTTGTCGCTGTCGTGTTTAGCATTTTGTATCTAGGCATTATTCGGTTTTTCCTCCTTTATACCCAATAAAGCAAAAAAGAGGCACAAAAAAACTTTAGATTATGTGCATAGGTCTATCCGACACACAATCAAGAAAACAAAAAAGAAAGAGTGAAATCCTGTTTCACTCATTGTTTAGTGCTTATGCAACAGCTATCTTTTCAACTGTCATAGGTCTTTTTGCTGGTATCTTTCCTTGTTCGGGAAGGTCTTCTTTGGAATTGTTGATTATTTTTGCCAAATCCAAGATGACTATGAGTTTGTCTTCCTGTTTTCCAACGCCTACCACGTAGTTGTCTAGGGTCGTTGTGGTTTTCACGTAGCGGTCTATCTCTGTTCCAGGTATTGTTGTTACTTCTGTTACTGTGTCTACTACGACTCCTACTGCTGCTTTGCCCATCTCGATGACAATGATTTTTTCGCCGCCTCCTTCCATCTCTTCGATGTTAAGGCGTTTTCGTAGGTCCATTATTGTGATTATTTGTCCTCTTAGGTTTGTTACTCCTTCTACATAGCTGGGTGCTCCTGGGACTGCTGTTACCGCTTGCACGTCTCTGACTTCTCTTACTTGCTCCACTGGGACACCATAATTGACGTCTCCAATGGTGAAGTTGACTATCTGCACTTCATCAGTTACTACCATTTTAGGTCAACTCTTTTAGGTTTTATAGCTGTACTTTGCTGAGTTCTTCTCGGAGCTTCTTGACGGCTTCTACAATCTGCTGAGACAACTGGGACTGCGTTAGCGCCCTCTTCCTGCACTTTCTTGGTGGCCTGCAACTTCTTCTGTGGCTGCGTCTGTTCCTCAATGCTTGCTGAAGCTTCCTCTGAGGCTGATGCAGACTCTTCTGAGAAGCTGGCTACCTGCTGGATTGCTCCATTTACTTCTTCAAGAGCTTCTACGCTCTGCTCAACAGTTGCGCCAAGGTTTTGGGTTACTCCCAAGATTTTTTCCATAGATGAAGCCACTTGCTGAGAGCCGGTAACTGCCTCGCTGATCTTTAAGTCTCCTTCTTTAGCTGCTTGACCTGCATTCTTAGACATGCTGCCTGCCTGCTCGCCAGCTTTTGTTATGCCCTCAATAGATTCTACTGCAGTTTTGGCTGCTGTTCCTGCTTGGCCTGCTAGCTGTTTTACTGCGTCTGCTACGACTGCGAATCCTCTTCCTGCTTCTCCTGCTCTTGCTGCTTCTATTGCCGCGTTCAGAGCCAGCATGTTGACCTGTCCGGCTATCTGTGAGATGTCGTCTGCTAGTCCTGCAACGTTTTTGACTGAAGAGTTTACTTCGCCAATTGTGGTTTCCACATTTACTGACGCGCTTTTGATTTGGTTAAGTGATTCTAGTGCTTGTTTTCCGCCCTCACTGACGTTTTGTGCCAGTTTGTTTGAGCCTTCTACGATTTTGTTTACTTCGCCTGTGCCCTTGTTAACATCAGTCATTTTCTGCATAAGATTCTGAACATTTCTTGCAGTTTCCTGAGCCAGCTTTGAGAGGCTTTGTGCTCCATCTGAAACATTCTGTGATGCTGCTTGAACTTGCTGCATGCTGGTGCTTAGCCTGTCAGCTGCCTGTGCTGATTGGGTTCCCATTGCACCAATGTTTTGTGCTGCAACTAGCACCTTATCTGAAAGGCCTTCAACAGTTTGAGACACATCAGTGCTGGCTTTAACCACATTTTCTATGGTGAGCATCATTTCCTTAATTTTAGTAATATCTGCGACAAACTCTAGAGCACCAATAACTTTACCTGCCTCATCAATCAATGGCGAACCAGTGTACTGAATGTGCATTTTGCCGTTTGATACTGTTTCTGAAGTTGCTGGCTTCTTTGTTTTCATTGCAATATCGCAAGCACACTTGGCTGTCTGACAGTCTGTAGTTTTGAACAGGTCGTAACATTTCTTTCCAACAATCTTATCGCTAGTTGTTCCAAGCATTTTTGCGCCAAAATCATTCATGAAAACGACATTGAAGTCGCAGTCAATCGCCACTACTGGCGTCTGGACTCCTTGAAGGTATTGGTACTTGTTGATTGCTTTTTCTAATTTCCTCTTTTACTTCTGTCAAGTCGGCAACATACTCTATTGCTCCTACGAGTTTGCCTGAACTATCAAGTAGTGGTGAGCCCGTGTAACGGATGTGCATTGTGCCGTTTGAGATTGTTTCAGAAGTTACTGCCTTTTTTGTCTTCATCGCGGTTGCACAGGCACATTTGGCTGTTCTACAGTCGCCTGTTTTGAATAAGTCATAGCATTTTTTGCCAACAAGTTTGTCGCTACTAGATTTCAGTAATTTTGCACCGAAATCGTTAATATAAGTAACGTCAAAGTCCTTGTTAATTGCCATGACTGGTGTTTGGACTCCTTCCAGATATTGGAGGTAATCATTTGATTGTTCTATATTTTGTATTGATTTTGCCATTTCATCACTCACCTAAGCCTTATATTTTTAACAAAATCTTGCGATATCGTTATTATTTTATGTACATATCACACTCGTACACACGATTCGTACAAAAGATTTGAATCTTCTATACACCAAGGTTTTTATGGAAAAACGAAATAAACAGTCAGTATTTTTGCAAATATATACTAAAAAACCAAACAAAAAGCATATGCTTTTCATAAGAAATTATTGCCAAAATCTGCAAAAAATATACTCATTTACACTTTCTATAGACCCGACAGTTAGGATTGACATCAATAAACTTCTTGCTTGCATCGCCCCCAACAAACTCTGTCTTACCACTTATCAAATAACCGCCAGCCCTCAAAGAATCATAAAAATGCCCATAAATCTTCTGCTGAATCTCTCTTGAAAAATAGATCATAACATTCCTGCACAAAATCAAATCCAAATTACGCCTAATCGGAGGCGTCATCAAATCCTGCTCCTCAAAATGAATAATCTTCTTAACAAAAGACTTCACCCGGTAAACCTCATCTTCAAAATCAAAATACTTGCCAAGCAACTTCTCATCAACACCTTGAATCCCACGCACATCATATTCTCCACTTTCAGCTTTCGCTAATGCACTCTTGTCAAGGTCCGACGCATAAATAGTGATTTTACTATTTTCAATCTGTTGTTTTGCAACTTCATGTATCAAAATAGCCAGAGAATAAGGCTCTTCGCCAGTGGCGCATCCTGCACTCCAGATTCTAATCCAGCTTTTCGAAGATGACAATAGTTCAGGCAGGAGCGTCTCCTTCAGAAACTGGTACACATCGGGGTCTCTGAAAAATTTTGTATAATTGATGGTGATGTCGTTGACGAGAAGATCAAACTCGTTAGGGTTTGCCTGCAAGTACTGACCATACTCGGCATATGATTGTGTTTTTGTCACCATTAACCGCACTTTAAGGCGCCTTTTCAAGTAAGACTCGCGGTAATAGTCAAAGTTGATATTGGTACCGTCATGCATCACTTTTTTCAGTTTTTCAAAATCAGCATTATCATTGTCTTCAGTGGCAAGTGTCATATTCATCAACTATCACCCACACCCATCAAACAAATCTAATACACAGCCAGATAGCAGTTATGAACTCTCAAGTCTTATTAGCAGTACGCATATTAAATGAAGACACCACGTTCAGCATATCAGCAGAGCCATTCACGACTTTTATTGACCAACAACTGCTTCATCTCTTCGCTGGGAAACACCAAAATTGTTCCCGCAGCCTTGCTGCTACTTCGTTTAAAGCAACCATCAAAGATCAAAGCAACATCTGAAACTAAAGCCTGCTTTACAAGGAAACTGTCAAGTATCGCATCAAATGAACCCCTGACAAGTTGAGGCGGCATCGGAACAAGTGATATGCCCGTAAAGTCCGAGATTGCAGTAAGAAAGCCGCCTATCATGATGTTTCCGAGTTCTTCTATTGCTGAGTTTTCCATTTCTGGGTCCAGTTCCTCTGTTGGAGTCATAGTCATCATCGAAGCTATATTCTTGGATTCTTCTAGCTCAAAAAGCAACAAAATGTCGCAGTCAGTATCGCCTGTCAACTGCATATGAATTACTGCCATAATCTGATCATGTTTGTCAAATATTTTAGGAACCAGATGCGGCTCTGAAAGATGCAATCTGGGCACTTCAACCACAATTTTCTCATTGAGCATCTCTGAGAGAGCTGTAGTTGCATTTCCGGCTCCAATATTTCCCAGTTCTATCAGTATATCGAGGTCTTGTTCATCTTTGTTGTTGCACTCATTTTTTGCAGTTGATTGAACTGCTTTTTCAGCCATTTTTATCCCACCCAGTCCTTTGCTTTGTCTGTTAACACGTTTTGCAATTCTTTACTTGGGAACACCATTAGAATGCCGCTGATGTTGCCGTCGACACGTTTAAAATAGGTGTCAAATATTATCGCCATGTCCGAAGCAAGAGTTTGTTTTAGAAGAAAACTGGTAAGTATTGCATCAAAGGAGCTGGTTGCTCTTTCTGGAGGATTAGGCACCAGATTCACGCCAGTAAAATCAGAGAGTGCTGCCAGGAACGAGCCTATCATGATGTTTCCGAGTTCTTCTATTGCTGAGTTTTCCATTTCTGGGTCCAGTTCCTCTGTTGGAGTCATAGTCATCATCGAAGCTATCTTTTTTGCTTCTTCGTGTTCAAAGAGCAGCAGAATGTCACATTCTGCCTCTCCTCGCAATTGCATATAAATCGCTGTTGTCTGAACATCATGTTTATTATAGAATTCGGGAACAAGATGAGGCTCCACTGTGTGAATCTTTGGCACCTCTATAGAAATCTGTTCCTGAAAAATTTCTGACAGCGACGTAGCGGCATTTCCTGCACCTATGCTTCCCAGTTCAAGAAATATTTCCAAATCTATACCTTGATTTTGTTTCTCTTTTGTTATACTCTCTGTCATAGTTTTATAACCTCCCCATTTCCATTTCGAACAAAAACTGAACCATCAGTAATATTGAAGACAACTTTTCTGCCATAAGTTCCCTTAACATCTTCAGCCAACAGCTTTATTCCCTTGATATCCAACGCTTCCTTGACAGCTTCAACATTTTTTTCGCCAATGTTAAGCGAATTAGCCTTCAGGCTCGGAAACATGTTCGCTCCACCAGCAATTTTTGCTGTAAGACGAGACCTGCTCTTTGCGATTTTTTCCAGGTTTTCTGTCAAGGCTGGAACTGCAGTGTCTGCATATTTTGATGGAATAGAATTCCGTTGAGTTATCTTGGAACTGGGCAGCATTATATGAGCCAGTCCACCACACTTGTTTAAGGAGTCGTGGATACAAATTGCGACACACGACCCAACATTTGTTACCAAGACAACAGGTCGATTTTCGACTTTCATTTCAGCCATGTCGACCCGTAATTCTTCTAATTTTTGGGTTGTCGGTTTTTGGATGGTTGGAGCCGCAGACATGTGAGATGTGAAGTGCGACTTTGCTGTTAGTGATGAATCCAGACTGCCTTGTGGCGATTTGGTCCAATCCGCGCCTAACGTGTTAATTGGTACCAACAGTTGGCAAAGTCGTGTCCACAACTGGTTAACCTCAGCAATATTTGGACAAGACTTCTAGAACTTTTTGGGGTTTGAATGGTTTTGTGACGAAGTCTTTTGCTCCTGCTTTTAGGGCTTCAACGATTAGGCTTTGTTGTCCCATGGAGCTGCACATTACACATTTGGCTGCCGTGTCTTCTGACATGATTTGTTTTAGTGCCTCGATTCCGTCTTTGGCCATTGCTCCAGCGGGCATTACTATGTCCATCAGAACAAGGTCTGGTTTGTGCTGGCGATACATTACTATCGCTTCATCTCCGGACCCTGCTTCAGCAATTACGTCGTGTCCTGCTTGGAGTACGATTCGTTTTAGCACGTTTCTCATAAATGAGGCATCGTCGGCTATTAGAACTCCTGCCATGTTAGTTCTCTCCTAAGCCGCGCTTTTGGCTTGTGTTTCTTAGGCTTTTCATTAGGTTCCCACCAATTTTGTTTTAATCGTGAATAAGGAATAAAAATATTATGTCTTAAGATACCCTATTATTGAACTTTATGACTGAACCCTATGTTCAATCAAGTTTTTGTAACGCTCAACTTCGTACGCACTAAATGACGTAACGGCGAACTTTGCTGTTCATCTGCTGCCGCACCCAGCTCTCACTAAAAAGAGACCATTTAAACACATTATTTTCAGCCTGCAACACAAGCAAAAGGTCAGAATCATCAAGCTTGGTGTATTCTATCAAGGTATCATACATTTTCTGGGAGATGTCAAAGTCCAAATCAAGCAGCTGATTGTCGCTCAATCTTTTGGCACGGAAAACTGCGTTGTAAGCCTTTTTTGCTTCAGAATAATGGACATTCACTTTGTCAACATGATACAAGTTGTCTTCGTATTTCAAAATGACATGACGAGAATTCTGTGACCTTGTTTCTAGCTTGTGACTCACGTGAATCGATGCCACCCACATCAATTGCATACATGCAATCACAGTTAAAGGGTATTTCCATATTCGATACATCCCAAAAATACTAGTTTTGTAACGAAAAGTCAGCGTTTTTAGCCTGCAGATGCTTGTTGAGCTTATTCGCTTCCGTTGTTTTCTTGGTGGTTTATGAAATGAGGTAAGTCCAAGACCGGAATCACTCGACCGTTTCCGAGAATCGTGAAGCCGCTGTAACCTTTGACGTTTATCATTGTTTCCGCCAACGGTTTTATCATTATTTCTTGCTGGTCAATAACAAAGTCTATAGCAAGTCCAACCTTTTTGTCCTCGTTGTTTCCGTGAGTTACTAATACTTCAAGATGTTCGGGTTCATCTGTTCCTTCCAGGCTGATCAGTTCATGCAGGTGTATGAGCGGCAGTACGCGTCCACGGACAAATTGCCCTGAATCCTCCCAGAGCCTTAATATTTTCCTTGTTGACACGAACAATCTCTGAAACCATGCTTGTTGGAATCGCAAACGTCTGATATTCCTTAACAAGAAGAGACGTAACAATCGCTAATGTGAGTGGCAATCTAAGGCTAATCTTTGTGCCCAACCCAACCTGAGTGTCCATATTCACTGTGCCCCCAAGAGCGGCTGTCTTCGTCTTTACCACATCCATTCCCACGCCCCTGCCACTAGTCTCTGTGATTGACTTTGAAGTGGACATTCCAGGCAGAAAAATCGGTTTGTGAGCTGTTCTTTGCTCATCTTTTCTGCTTCAGCTTCTGATAAGAAGCCTTTTTTCATTGCAGATTGTTTGACTTTTTCTGGATCAATACCTGTGCCATCATCTGAAACTTCAATGACAACATGTTCGCCTTCACGTTTTGCAACAAGATTTATTGTTCCTGTAGGGTCTTTGCCAGACTCTTTTCGTTCTTGGGGCAGTTCTATTCCATGGTCAACGCTGTTTCTGATTATATGTATAAGCGGCTGACCGATTTCATCCAATACTGTTCGGTCAACTTCTATTTCTCTTCCTTTAACTACCATGTTGATTTTTTTTCCATTCTTTCTTGCCAAATCTCTTACAAGTCTAGGAAACCTATCAAAAACCTGACTAACAGGAACCATTCTGATCTGCATAGCCAAGTCCTGAAGGTCTGTTGTGAGCCTGTCAATATTCCTTGTTAAACGTCTTAAAGCATCATTTTTTGTCACAGAAGTGGTCTGGAGCAACGCAATCTTGTTTATCACAAGTTCTCCAGTCAAATTCATCAATTCATCTAGCTGCTCAAAATGAACTCTAACAGTTTGAGACGTTCGAGCATCAACCGCAGGCTTTGACTCCTTTGCAGTCTTGACTTTTTGTATATCCTTCTTGTCATTAGATTCCAAGTCAAACGTTTCAACCTGAACTTTTTCTATTTCACAAACCGAACTTGTACAACCCTCTATCTCTTTTACATCTAACTTTGTTACAAAAATAATCTTGAAATCTGCACTTTTCTCAATCTCTTCACTCTGCACTTTCGGGCTTGTTTTAGCTATCTTCCCTTTCTTCTCCAGATTTTCTACAACCATATTCGCTCTTAACTGCTTGAAAGCACAGTCTTCACTAAACTTGGCAACAACAAGAAAACAGTTTTTTCCCGACTTTATGGCTTTTTTGATTTTTTGTTTTTCTTTTTCGCTAAGACTTGGTGTGTTTGTTTGTTTTTGTGTGGTCTCTGATGTTGTTTTTGGGTCTGTGTTTTGTGTTTTTTTGGAAAACCCGTGTAGCCTTTGGATGAATTGTGTGGTTTCGATTTGTTCATCTATGCCGTTTTGTATGTTTTCTATTCTGCCTGTGAGGGCGTCGATGCATTCGAGTTGGACGTCGATTAAGTCGCTTGTGACTTGGCCGCCTTTTCGTAAGCCATCAAATACGTCCTCCATTGCGTGAGAGAGGTCTGAGAGGTCTTTGAATCCCATCATTCCTGATGAGCCTTTGAGTGTGTGGGCTGATCTAAAGATGTTGTTTAGTGCGTCTGTGTTGTTTGGTTCTTTTTCTAAAATCAGGAGGGATTGGGTCAATGTTTCTATGTGCTCTAGGGCTTCTTCTATGAATGCTTCTTTGTATTGTTCCATATCCAAAGACAATCTTTACACTTCCATGGAGTCACTTGCCGTTATTACTGCGCGTAGTGTATTGCACTTGTTTTGCTTCCAAGAAATTATGTGTCCATGTGCGTCAATACATGCTACATATGTAGTGAGCAATTTTTTTGATCCTGGATACTTTTTTTGTTTTTGGATTTCTTTGTTTGAGTGTAGAGCTTGATTTTTTCTATTGATGCAAAAGTTGTAGTTTTCTTTTGAGGTGTTAAACCTCAAAACCAATATTGAATCATGCGACATAATATACTTATTTAGGCGCATCTATGTAATGGTTATACGAAAAGTGGGTGGTTAGTAAATGCCTCAAATTAGATACAGAGTTGAAGCGAAACAAAACAGAAGTGACGGTCTTCTGCAGGAAACTCAACTTTGTAAAATTATCTCCCTCATTTTATCTCCCTCTCCACCCACTTCCCAAAAAAACCCAAATTACCTAAGGAGGTGGGAAGTATAATGAGAAGAATACTGAAAAATCGTTTAGCTTTGAGCACAGTAGTTACAACGCTGATCATCCTGGTAATCTCAGTACTGCTCGCGGGTGTCGTTTCATACTTTGCTATCAACGTCACCAGCACACGAGTACAAGAAGAATCAGTACACATCACAAAACATCACGTATGGCACAGTGGATCAAACAGGGCACTTGCCAGTTTGATGATCATCAACACTGGTGGTAGGGACCTAGTTATCGACAAGATAAGCGTCCGTGGACAGGAATGTGACTGGAACTCTACAACAAATGATAAGTTCGTCAACTTCTGCCGAACAACAAACACAATATCCTCAGACTTAGATTATGTTGCCAGTTTTGCACGAGATGGTACAAACACTATAGTAGACATAGGTGGTGCTGATTACAACTTTACAGTTGCAGAAGACGATCTGATCCTCAAATCCGGTTGGACTATGCTAATCTACATCGAAAATCCAGACAGCATCTCAATCAACGACATCGGTTTGACCGTATCTATCGAAATCTTCACTGCTCAAGCAATGTATTATAGGGAATCAAACGTCCAAGCAATAACATAACCTTTCCCCTTCCTTTTTTCTGGGGAACCATTTTTTCTATTTTATTTTCAGTCATACAAAGGTGTAGTTTTTTGTTACGCACAAATGGTCATATCATTTTTTGACGTAGCACGTTTTTGGAGATAAAAAATGAGGGACTTACGAAGAAACCGTTTGGCTTTGAGCACAGTAGTTACAACGCTGATCATACTAGTAGTTTCAGGTACTGCTCGCGGGTGTTGTTTCATACTTTGCTATCAACGTCACCAGCACACGAGTACAAGAAGAGGCAGTTCACATAGCAAAGCAGCACGTATGGCACAATGGCACTTCCCAAGCACAATCAGCATTCTTAATGATCAACACTGGCGGTAGAGACCTAGTCATCGACAAGATAAGTGTCCGAGGACAGGAATCAGACTGGAGCACAGTATTTTACAACGTAACAGATACATCCATTTCAGCTGACTTGCCATACAATGCAACACTGGAAGATGGAGGAGAAATCACAATAGGCACTCCATTCACTTTCACCGAAGCTACAGATGATATCACAGTTCGATCAGGATACAGCATTATAATATACATCCTGAACCCAGACAGCATCTCAGTGAACGACATCGGCCTAACCGTCGGCATGACCGTTCACACATCGCAGGCAATGTACTACAAAGAAACCAACGTCGAAGCCACAGAATAAACTCGTCCTATTGGATGGCAACATCCAATCTCCCTTTTCTTTTTTTGATTTTGATATCGAATATGTAGTTAGAATCTACGTACAAACCATCTTATCCCTTCACGCAAAAACATTGTTTCTTCAAGAAGTATACGGCAAACAGGAGAAAACCCTAGAGAATGACCCACCTAAACCAGAACACTTCCAATAAGCAAAAGATGGGATGGAACCAACAAATGATAACAAAACATCTTAGACAACGAACCAAAAAGTTCCGCGTGTCAAAGAAGGCTCTAGCACTTCCAATAACCTTTCTTATGCTGTTCGCTTCCCTGTTTATAGTAATCTCGCTTACTTACTACTTTGCAGTTTCCAAAGTCAACGCTAACAGCCAGATGCTCAAAATCTCAGCCGCAAAACAGAACATGAACACAGTAGAACAAACAATAGACTACATTCTTTGGCAGCCAGGATCTTCCAAAAACTGCGAATTCAACGACTGCGGCGGAACACTGATAACAGAACCAACCGCAAACCTGCTGACAATAAACATCACAGACAACACATTCTCAGAGGTTATATTCAATTCATCAATAGGCGGAGTCACATATGAGTTGCCTTACTCACAATCTGCTGACACTGGATTATACCTGAAAGGAACAAGCAAAGTTGTCGAAAACAAAAGCGGCGCAGTAATGCCACAGCTGTACATAGAAAGTGGCGAAGAACATCCAGAAATTCTTTTGCGGTACCGTCCAATGGTCTCCTCTGTAACTGGAGGAACCGAAAATGACAAGCCCATCAACTATGTGCGAATATACGTTGTGAACCTGAATTCCTCACAGAACATTTACCTTATGGGAAAAATTCCCGTAAAAATTTCTTGCGAAAGCACCCAAACAGTGGTCAGCAGCTATAACTTGTCATATTCTCCTTCAATCTTGACCACTCAGGTAACATTAGATGGACGTGAAGCACAAGTATCATCAGCCCTTTCAAGTAATGCAAACGGTGCAATAATCAACGTAGAACTGGTAATCTGTAACGTCCAAATAGAACGGGGGCTACGATAAACAATGCCCTCCATAATTCCCAGCTACGTCTACACCTTTTTTGCCCTAAGCATAGTAGGCACCCTACTGATTTGCATGTTCAGCGGATTTGCCGTATCCGTGAAACAAGACGTTGAGGTAGAACAGCTCAAAAACTTACTCGAACACGTGGCTGCAGAAAGCTGCGAGATCATCTCAACAACCCAGACCAACAACTCAACAGTAACAATCAGAGTCCAAATGCCTACGCGGCTTGGAGAAAAACAGTACTGGATACAATTCAGAAACGACACCGCACACGCCTGGGTTGAAGGCGGATTAGGCGCTGTCCCAGTCGAAACTAGCCTAGTAATATATGTGCCCGGACTGGTAGCCGCTTCTGGGCTATATCATAGTGGTTACGGTTTTGCAGAACTAGAATGCCAGCTGCAGGGAACCACAGTTTGTTTGAACTTATCGGAGGCTTCATCATCATGAAAGCTGGAAAAAAGAAGAACAAAAAGAACAAAAAACAAGTAGAAATGATATCTGCAGAAGACCTGATGGGCGACCTGAAACTTCTTCGAGCAGGAACCCCTGAAGGTTACATTGAGTTGGAATCTTATCCGCTTAATCCGCCCTTTGCGTATGCTTCTATTGTTCAAAGCAAAGAGACAGCAGAGTATCTTTACATAGTTGACGAGTTGCCTCTGACAAAAGAGGAGCGGGAATCCTTCAAACGGCTGAAAAACGTTTTGGGTTACGAACTAAAAGCTCCAGAAGCAGAGGAGACACTGGTTGAATCATTCAGCAAACAGGTTCCTGAAATACTGAAAAAGAACCAGAAAACGCTCGGAGGCATATCCGATATTGGTTTCCGTAAAATCAACTACTACCTTGAACGAGACATGGTAGGCTACGGAAAAATTGACGCCTTCATGCACGACCTACATGTAGAAGATATCAGCTGCACTGGAGTTAACAAACCAATCTACCTGTGGCACAGAAAATACGAGAACATCAAAACCAACGTCATCTATCCAGAAGGTGAAGAACTTGACGACTTTGTAATGAAAATAGTCCACAGGGCAGGAAAACACGTCAGCATCGCATACCCAATTGTTGACTTGACACTTCCAAACAAGCACCGCTTAGCCGTTACTTTCGGCAAGGAAACAACTCCAGCAGGAACAAGCTTTACCATACGAAAATTCAGGGAAGACCCTCTAACGATTATTGATTTGATAGAAAACGAAACAATCGACGAAACAATAGCCGCATATGTCTGGCTTCTGATGGACAACAAAATGTCAGTAATGATCGCCGGAGCCACAGGAGCAGGAAAAACAACTGCACTAAACGCCATCGCATGCCTCACAAACCCCGAATACAAAATGATATCAATCGAAGAAGTTGCAGAAATCAACCTAACTCACGAAAACTGGACCTCAACTATTGCACGACCAGGATTCGGGTCTGAAAGACAAGGTGAAATCACACTTTATGACCTTATCAAGTCTGCTGTTAGGCACCGTCCAGACATGATACTGGTAGGAGAAATTAGGGGAGAAGAGGCATATGTGCTGTTTCAGGCGCTGGCAACAGGACACGGCGGCTTATGTACTACACACGCCGACGACATAGAAACAACACTCAAACGTCTAACCCAGCCACCCATGAACATACCGCCTTCAATACTGCCACTAATGAACTGCATGATAATCGCAAAACGCGTAACCGCTCCATCCTTCCTTGATGATCCCACTCGCAGATTTGCAAGCCGAAAATTTTCCAGAATTGCAGAAATAAAGGATGCAGACACGGTTCATGATGCCTTTAGGTGGAACCCTTCCTTGGATTCGTTCCAGAACAATCTTGAAGGAAGCTACCTGTTGTCCCGAATATCAAAGGACCTGGATGTTCCCATTGAAACATTGTATGATGAGCTGGAAAGACGCAAACAAATCTTGTTAGCAATGGTTGAACGAGGCATACGTGACTTCAGAAGCGTTAGCACTGTCCTAAGCCGCTACCAGAAGCATCCACGCCAAGTTCTAGAAGAATTCGTTGAACAGGACGCAGGATGGTTAACCTAAAGATGCAGCAGCCTTCACAAGGGTTTATCGGGAATCTAATTGCGAAAATCGCAAAGGGAACAAGCGAAAAGAAAGAAGAAATAGACCGCGAACTTCCGTTTGTTGTAATGTTCTTTGCTTTACTATCAGCTAGCGGCGTTTCTCTTTATGATAGCTGGAAAAGAATGCGAAAGCTCACTCTTCTTCCACGTTTTAAGGAGGAAGCAGATGAAGTTGTCAGACAGGTTGAGGTGCTCGGAAAAGATCCTTTAACTGCTATGTATTCGCGAGCTGAAGAAACTGGATCAAAAATGTACCGGGACTTTCTAGGCGGCTTTATTTCTTCAATCAAAAGTGGAGGAAAAGTAAGTGATTATATGAGAAGCAAGCTTCGGACAATATTTGAGCTTAGAAACAAGGCAATGGTGCGCTCAACAGAAAAAATAGCTACATTGGTTGAAGGCTATTCCGTCATGCTGATCGTCATTTTGTGTGTGTATATATTGTATGCGTTGCTTTCGTCGACAGCTACAATGGAACTGATGACTGGAATGTCCATTCCAACGTCGCCTCTGATCACTTATCTCATCACGTTTGTGATGATGCCCATGATTTCCTTTATTTTCATGCTGATCGCACACAACTTACAAAGAAGCACGCTCATCAATTTGAAGCCCCTGTACAAAAAAGCATCAATTTTTCTAGTTGGCTCAATTGGGCTATTCATGGTTTATCTTTTAGTTCCTTCCCTAGGGGAGCTTATTGAGGCGCCGCTAATGCTAACAATTTGCCTCTCAATAGGAGTTTTGCCTGGAGCCTTTCAATATTTCAAAATTACAAGAATAAACTACAACGCAGAAGCGTCTCTGCCAAGCTTTCTCAGGGACATTACAGAGTCCCAAAAAACTGGAATCTCTCCCGAGAAGAGTATTATTCACGCAACAAAACGTAGAGACTACGGGCATTTCTCACAATTTTTAGGTCTTGTCCGCAGCCAAATCGAGTGGGGAGTGTCCCTGAAAGACATATTTGACAACTTCAAACAAAAAATCAGCAGCTGGCTAGTTCTTGTAAATTTCATGATGATGGTAGAAACCATCGAAGTCGGCGGTGGACAGGTGCGTGCATTGGAAATTCTTTCCGAGTACAGCGAAAAAGAGTTTGAGTCACAGGTTAACATGCGGGCGTTGCTTAAACCGTATGTTATTCTTGCATTTGTCTGGAGTGTACTCATTGCATTGACGACAACAATTGTAACAATGACCATGTATATTTTGACACAGTTTTCAACCCCATCTCTCTTTGCGACTATGTCTGTTGAACTTGCGGGACAAATCGGAGTCTTTTCTTTGGGAATAATTTTCCAGTGCTGGATTTCAGGATTCTTTATCGGAAAAATCAGTGAAGGAAACTTTGCTGCAGGTCTAAAATATGCGGCTCTATTGGCTGTTACTGCATATGTGTCGCTTATCCTTTCACAGAACTTTATGGTCGGAATCTTTGGAGTAGCACCCCCAAGCTAAAAAAACTGTTAGGTGACGTAAGGATGCCTGCAACTTCGATTGACACATTCTTTGCTTGCACTTTGATTGTCATTGTTGTAGTTGTATCAATGGCTGCCACAACAAATGTCGCGTTGCCCTACATTACATGCCTAGAAGACCTGAATGAGCCAGAATACCTGAGAAAAATTGCAGAGCATACGATAACCAGTTCTGGAAGCCCAGAAAATTGGGGACAAAACCAAAGCCTTACACCTGACATTTTCGGCTTAGCTGAAGACAATTCATTTGGTTACAAACTTGATTTGGACAAAGTGTCAAGACTTAACAGCCAAAACGCTTACGCCCTAACATATTTGGACGTTCTGAATACGCTAAGATTAGAAAATGTTGCACTTCATTTTTCATTTTCACAGATAATGGACGTGAACATAACCTCTGACTCTAACACTACAGTTGTCGACACCACAACCTACACGTTTAACATTTACGTCACCAGAAATCAAGCCCCAGTTGCTACCACTTTGAATTATTACATCGTAGCAAACAACTATCTCAACTCATCCAGTTCAAGCACTGCAAACAACGGACAAGGCACCATTGATGTGGAAATTCCAAATAGCTCAGCAGGCACAGCCTTACTTGTTGTCTTTGCACGTGCATCATACGACAGCAGAGTAACCGCTCAAGGAACATACTCTTTCGGTCACCTGTCATTTGAGCCTTCACCAAACAACACCTTCCTTAACCTGACTCCACTAAACTGTACCTTGCAGGTTGACCCGAACAGTTCTGAAGTGTCCCTGGATTCAGCTTATGCGTTCTCTTACAGCTACGAGACATCCCTATCATCTATATCAAACGAGACCTATACTATTCCAGAGTTTTTGGATTCAAGCCCGCAAGTGCTAGCTGTAACTGGATGGAACGGCTCAGACTATTTCATAGAATGGACAACATACCCGCAGGTTCCCTTGGAGATAGGCGCCAACTTCGATGATGCTACAGAATGCTACTCATTTAACTACATTGTAACGATAGACAGTGTATTGTATCGACTTAACATCAAGTGTGGGGGTCCAAGCCTTTGAGCTTCAGAGCCGACAAGCGTGGACAGATACGCATGATAGAAGCCTTCTTTGCATCCCTTCTCATACTGTCAACAGTAGCTCTGATACCATCACAGTTTGGATCTGAACAAACACATTACACCAAACACTACTCAGAAGCAACACAAGCCCTAGTCTCGCTTGATACCAACGGACTGCTATCAGGCCTGATAGCAGAAAGTAACTGGGTGTCACTACAAAACTCAATCCAAACAGCACTGCCCGTAAGCCTATGGTTCAACTTCACAGTCTTCAACGAGGACATGAACATACTAAATGACGTCACAATATCTAATGGTGGTCCAGTCAGCGAAGAAGTTGTTGCTGTTAACTATGTTTGTGTGTCCTCAAATGGTAACTATGCTGTATACTTGGTTCGGTTGCAGGTGGCGGAGGCAAGCTAACTGATGAGAAGAAATTTTCGCAGTCGCAAGAATTCGGGACAGACACTTGTCATTACCGCTCTTGTCATATCTTTGTTGATTCTTTCTGTGTTTTATAGTATGTTTGAGGCTGGAAGAAAAACTGAAACACGGTCTGCAACAACCTTAAACGATTATGTTATTGCCACAAAACTAGGATTAGATAATACTCTTACAAGTTCTCTTGTTAACGTTACTAACGGCGGAGCAAACGAAATCTTGGAATCCAATCTCGACAAATATGTTTCATTTGTAGGAAACCAATCATACTTCGGAAAATGCACAATTCTGTTTGCTGTCTCAGATGTTTCGCCGTATCAGTCAGGGCTATGGTTGTCTTGGGGTTCTGATGGAACAGGAATTTCAAGTGCATACGCAAAATGCACTTTGGCTTTCACTAAGTCAGAATCAGACATTCAACTTGAACACACAACCAATATCACAACAAAATTAGACGTAGAAGGAACTTACAATCTGTTTGCAGATACACTCAAACAGGTAAACGTAACGTGTAGCCTCCTAAATGAGGGACTGGCTGCGCTAGCAAATAACATTACGTTATATTACGACTATGACGGAAGTCTAGGCACCCCTGACTGGACGCCTGCAGCCTCGCCAGAGACCACAGACTACGGCAATGGAACATACACAATATCCTTTGTAGCAGAAACCCAAACAAGAGACGACCCAATGATAATTTCAGCACAAGCATACGACTTACGAGAAATCTTTGTCCTCGCAAACTGTTCCTGCACAGAAATAGCCTAAAAATTGTCAAAGTCCCATTTTATACAACTAGCTTTTGCGTGTGGTAACATTGATTCCGCAAGAAACTTCATTTCTAATGGTCAAAACTGCTTCAAGAAAGTGCCAGAAAGAAAAGTCGGGTTATGTAAAAAATAAATTTGGTGGAAACATGTTCGGATGATTCCCGAGTCGTTTGTTTTTAATTTCAGGCTTTCTTATCTAATGATGCTTTTGAGCATATCTGCGTTTAGTTCTGTTTTTGTGTTCCAGAGATTTGTGAAGAGCATGTTCAGGGATTTGATGAATGTATTGTAGTTTGTCCAAAGGAAAGAGGTTTTTTCTTTTTTTCTTCGCATACTGGATTCTTGGTTTTCGGCGCCGTTCTTTATTGAGAATAGTAGTTCTTTTTGGTCAGCGAGTATGAAGCTTGGCATGTCCTGAGATTTTACGGGTATATATTTTACATTGCTCAGTCCCATTTTTTCTGCTATGAATCTGCTTTTTGGTGAACTGTTAGTCATCAGCAGAACTTTTGCTTTCTTTTTTGAAATTTTTTCCAAGTCGTCTGTAAATCCAGAATGATAAAGCCGCAAAAGCTCAATGTCTGGAGCCAATACGAAAATTTCTTTGGTTGTTCTTTCTGATATTTCATTAGCCTTGAGAATCAGTTGTTCTTCTCCTTCTAGTATCTGGAAAATCTCTTTGGTTTCTGGTTCTGCCTTCTGCTGGGGGATTGCTGACCACAAGTCAACAAGGTCTTTCTTCTTTCTTTCCAGTATCTCTACATTCAGTTTCTTGGTTTTAACTAGAATGTCATAGGCTTCTTCGAATTGTACTGCCGTGAATTTGATGGGTTTTGCAAGTATGCATGAAAGCAGACCACGTTTCTCTAGGTCTCTGAGTATTCTGTATGTTTCTGTTCTGTGCAGTGCAAGTGCATCTGATATCTCTCTTGCTTTTTGTACCCCGGACCTTGCTAGGTACAAGTATACTTTGATTTCATTTCTTGAGAGGTCGAACTGAAGAAATGTTTTTTCGATGTCTGCAAGAAAATCAAATGGTTTTCTTTCTTTTTTTAGAAGGTTCCATACGGGTGCGTTTTCGCCATATAGTCTTCCAGTGTTTCGAGGTTTTTGTTTTAGCGTTTCCACGTAAATCCAACCCTGTGTTTTGTTCTAATCTGGATTGGAGATTGTTTGGTGAGAATTTAAGACGTATGAATATGAACTATGAATCAGTACTAACCATTCATATTCGGAATTCGAATCTAATTTAGATGTTAAGTGTTGGTTGTAACTCATCTATGCAATAATACACGTTTTCAGCATTTTTAGATGCGTGCATACTAACTCTGACACACATAATGCTGGAAAAATCTTAAAAACTTTGAATCCAATTTTGGATATCGGTGCATGTGCAACATCTTTTAAGAAATGATTTATCTGGAAGAGCACGATATCATATATGTGGGTTGTGTGCCAATAATGGGAGCCAAAAAAGACCGCCTAGTATTCTACCTGAAATATCTGGTTCCCAAAAACAATCTTTGGCTTAAGCGAGCATATCTCCTTTTCTTCTTTATCATTTTCGACTACATATCTACGTTAGCCTTCATAACATCCCCAGTAGAAGAAGGAAACCTGCTAGTCAGATATTTCATGGAAACATATGGCATCCTCTTAGGCTTAACCCTCTTTGATCTAATAATCAACATTCCCATTTACCTGATAATATCCTTCAACTCACACTTTGCCAATTTACCTCCCAAAATGGCAAAAATAACAAACCCACTAATTGACGTGTTTCTTGCATGGTTTGTTGCCGGATACCACTACAGCGGAGCCACAAGCTGGTTCTGGACAACCTCGGACCTCATAAGACAACTAACAGGATTCACACTATACATGTCTGCCATCCTGATAGTATCCCAGATTTCAACAGTTCACCAGTTTTTGACTGCAAACAAAAATCCCACACGCCCTGAACAAAGAATCCCCTGAATTGTTGTCTGTCTCACAGTGTTACATACAAATATTAGTAAAAACGCCCCGCTAACTATATTATCAACTTAAAAAAAGATTCGAATACGGAAGCTTCAACCCAATTCCGAATCTAAAAAAGGTGAACGATGTGGTTACTGAGATACGAAATTTTCATTCTTTAAGCGAACTCAGTGAAAACATCGAAGAAGAACTTAGTATCTGCAAAACTACGTGCGACGAGTACGGAGAACGGTTAGGTGACATCTTAAGAGACACTCAGCAATCACATGGAGACGAGGAATGGTTCAAGGCACTGTCTGGACCTCAAGGCGCCAACAAAGACAACAAGGGCAAAAGCAAAGGTAAAGGAAAAAAGAAGGGTGCAGGCTCTGAGTGGATCCAATTCAAGGACTTGATGCTTTCCAAAGAAAATCACGGTGAGGCACAAATTCTTTTTGATGCAATTGAAGAGTTGAAAAGTAAGGGTACCCGGCTTGAGAAGATCAGAGATGACATCGAAGACCTCAAACGCCTTGGCTTGGGCGGAGACATACTCTACATCTCATTAATGCGTGAAGGAATTCCAGAAAAGATAGGTACTACACAAGAAGGGCGCCGATGATGAAAGGGGCAAATTCAATTTCACGACAACAGTGTGCCTAACCTGTCAAACAAATGCCGAAGTTCCGAGCGAAGCAGAAGATTCTGAAGCAACAAATGATTCAGGCGGGATCAACACAAGCGATGCAACTAATCCTGAAGATACAACAACTGCAGGCGAGATAGCTAATCCGAATGAAGCTGCAGATTCTGGTGAAACCGCCACCCCTGAAGAAGCCATCACCACTAATGATGCAACAAGTCCAGTTGATCCAACCAATACAATCGATGAAACAACCCCGAATGAAGCTACCAACACAATTGAAGATGCAAACCCAGAAGAAGCGATAGACTCGAACGAAACTGCTAACCCAACCGAAACTGAATAATTTACGATTTAGCTTTCTAGAGCGTTTTCTGATGTTCGGACATAAATATTTGCAAATTTCTTTACTAGGTCCCGTTGATCGTATACTGAAGCGTTTCGTCTGAAGAAGTTCTCCATTCTGTTGGTTTCAAATCCTACGCCAATCACCATTATACCTTTTCTTTCCAGCTCAGTGATGCTTTCTGACAGGGCAATTGGCATTCCCTTGTATCCATATGGCCAGCCGTCTGAAAGAACTATTACAAATTTTTGTTCATCAAATCTATCCGCAAGCATTTCACCTGCAACATGAAGCGCATCAGGCATATACGTCAAACCACCAAACTTTAGTCCGCCAATTCGTGCTCGTACCCGACGCGAATAGGCTTCTGAGGCATATTTTATGACATGAAGTTGGTCGCTGAATGCAAAAAATGACCATGACGCTGGGTCTTTGAGTAGTTCGTTTGCTGCTTCTGCTACACATATTGCTAAGGCTCTGCCGTATTCTCCTTTGACTCTCATGCTTGTGCTTGAGTCTAGGATTATGCTCCATGCGTAGCTGCTTTTCAGGTATTCGTCCCGTTTGAAGATGTCCTGTCTGGCTTGACCTGAGGTCATCATTTGTACGACTGCGGGCAGGTCCATTTCTCCGAATAGTTTGCCTGCATCTTCATCAAGAGCATCTTGGGCTTGGCATAGTTTGTTTAATAGTCTTCGGATGGTTCCTCTAACGAGTTCTTTTGCTCTCAGATATGCGGTGTAATCCTCTGTTGGGAAACTTGTTGATTTGAATCTGGTCCATGAAACTGCGTCTTCAAGTTTTGTTAGCATTCTTTTTTCACGTTCGTCTTGTGTGAACCATGTGTTGAATGCTTGGGCTGCTTCTACGTTTGTTTCTTTTCTCCAGCACGACTCAACGGAGTCTTCTGATGGAATGGTTCCGCCCAGAACTGCTATGGATTTTCTGAATACTTGCTCTATCTCTAATTCTGTGGGCATATTGCTATTTTTGGAGAAGATTGTACATGGACCATTATACTCTGTATACAGAAGTGATGGTGCTTCTAGGATTGGCCCAAAATCTTCCAATTTTTGAGCAATGTCCTTGGCAGTGTTGGTCATCATTTCACTATAATCGTTGCTTTCCATTGCAAGCGCCATCATAAGCTCTTCTTTTAGTGCACTCGCTTTTTCTGCTAAACTGTTGGCGGTTTCTTCTTCCTCTGCGTCAAGTTTTCCCTTTACTGTTCCTATGTTGATTTTTGATAGTAATGCGGTCATTATGCGCGTTGCTGGATTGAATATAGTGTTTACTGGCCTGATTCTTGAGTAGATGAGAGAGTTTGCGTATGCAATGTCTGCAAGTTTGTCAGGATACCATGCGGTAAGATAAGAGTTAACATAGATATCGTTAACAAAAGAGTTTGCAAATCTGTCAATCGTTGCTTGCCGTTTTTGTTTCTTCCATTTACTCGTAGGCATTAATGTGTGGGTTGTCAGATGGTAGACACAGGCTCTAAATAGCCTTCCAATTCTTGCTTTTCCGTAATCGTCGGCTGGAAATTTGTAGCCCAGAAATGTTATTGTTTTTTCTTCAGTTTCCTCGTTTTCGGAAACAATTGGCAGTGGCAGAGTTACGGTGAATCCTGCCTTGTTTTGTGTGAGTGTTGGCTGTTTTAGGTTTGGGTCTATGCGGATTCCTGTCTTCATGTTATCCTTTTGAAGAGATATTGACCATGCATAATCGATGAATCCCATAGACTTTACCGTAGCTATTCATGTTACATTTATTGTGGCGGTGGAAACACCGACTCCACTATTCTCCTAACGTCCGCTTGCACCTCAATATTGTCGCTGGTTAGCGCGATTATCGTCTCTTCTGCAGCAACGTTGGGAGTGTTTCCATCATAAACTAAAGTTGCCCAGTTTATCAAGTCACCAAGCGATGGACCATAAGGCAGGTCGCCTGCTTTGTATTGTCTTCGCAGTTCAGCGCCCACCTGTATAATCTTGTAGCCTATATCTTCGCTGACTTGAGCTCTTTTTCTGAGCAATTCCACTTCATTTGGCGAAATCTGCTCACCCACACTTGTGTAATCAAAGTTTATCCATACAGCCATTCGTCGTCTCATAGCCGCGTTCAACGGTTTGGTCCCAGAGAACTCGGATGAGTGCGGGTTCATGCTGATTACCATGTAACCGTATTTGTGCCTGTGCACACATTCGTTGTCTTTTTCGTTAAGAACAATGTGACCTCGGGTGTCGAGAACTGGGTTAAGTCTGGTGGCGACGTCTTGTTTCATCATGTTTGCTTCGTCAAGATACATTATTCCGCCACTTCTTAGCCATCGGGTGACGAGCCCGTCAATCCAGTTTTCTTTTCCAAGACCAATGAACCGTCCGATAAGATCGTACGAAGATGTTTGTAGACCACAGTTGACCTCATAAACGGGTAACCCGCAAAGTTCTGCGACAAGATAGACGATGTGTGTTTTTCCTGTTCCTGAAGGACCGATTAGGGAGCATTGTTTGAAATAGTAAAGTGCTCGAACGATCCGTTCTACGAATTTGTTCCCGCTGTCGATGTAGTACGGTGTGCCTTTTGGTATCATTTCGTCCATGTGAGCAAAACTGTAACCTGGATGCAGGTCATATCTTTGGATTTCGTATTTGTCGTAAAGTGGACATTGCGACATTGGGCGTTCTTTGTCTAGGGTTACTTTGATTTTTCCTTTGTCTGTGCGGGCAGAAGAGACTAGCTTCATTCTGCTTTTTTCTGCCTCGTCTCGTAGACCTTGATGCCCGTAGCTCAAAACTGTTCCACCCTTAAAAGGAGTGGTCGGAAAAAAGGATATAAGTATTGCGTCTTAAGACTTAATACGAATTATAGGTTTGTCGAATAAATAACAATGAACATAACCCCCGCATAACAGGTTATGTGTGTCACAGAAACTAACACACAAGGGGTTAAACAAAACTAAACGCTGAACAGATGAGAAGGGATTGGTATTATGAGTCAAGGCGTAGCACAGGTGGCTAAAAAGGAAGAGGCATCTAAACAAGAGGCAACAAGTCCACCTGCAAAGCCCGCTCAACCTGCACAACCTGCTCAAGCTGTGCCAGCTTCACAGTCAGCTCAGCCTGCATCTTCTCCTAAGTCTTCCACGTCTGTTCAGGCTGCTAAGCCGGTTCCGAAGGCTAAGAAGGTTAGTTTGGAGGATCTTTTGTCGTCTATGAAGGGTTTGCAGGATGATGTTGGGCAGATTTCTGAGCTTCGTTCTGAGGAGAAGCGTGTTGTTGATGTGTTTTTTGAGTCTTTTTTGCAGTTGATGCGTCCTTTGGCTAAGACGATGAGTGTTTCTTTGGGTGCTTTGCCTGCTGAGTTTGGGGGTGTGGTTCAGGCTAATGTAGATCCGAAGGGGAATTTGATTTTGTTGTATCCTGAGGGTCAGGTTGAGATTAGGAATTTGAATGAGGTTGGTGAGCGTGATTTGATGATTTGTGTTATGAATGATGTTATGCCCAAGTTTAAGCAGCTTACGAGTGCTCATCGTAGGGAGATTGAGTCTCGGATGAAGTTTTTGTCTTCTGTTACTCAGGAGATTCAGAAGGTTTCGAAGGCGTTTGCTGTTGCGGACGCGGATGATTAGTCTTATTCTTTTGTTGTTGTGTGTATTTTTGTGAGACACACTAAATGGCAAAAATGGTTTGCTCTGATTGGTATTATCATTACTAGATACTAGAAGTGATTTACGTTTAAGTAAGGTGAGGATTAGCGATTTCAACTCAAAATGGCGAGTCTGACGTTCAGGTCACGGTGGATATTCTAGGTTTGCGAGGAATCAAGCTAAAGGACAGAATAGAGACTGCAGAGCTGCATTTTGACATAAACGCGAAGCTTGAAGAAAAAGACCGCAGAAGTGGCAAGCGTGTTGTGGCTTTTGTTTTGACTGTCGGAACAAAGCCCAGTATTGCAAAGTTTGAGGTTGAAGGCTTGGCCACAATTGAGGGCAAGAATCCTGACATAGAGAAGTTGCTTGAGGTTAATCCAAAAAGTAAGATACCCCAGCTGTTGAATAGAGTGTACCATGAAGTGTTTACTTCAACGTATCTTTTGGCTAATCTTCTAAACACGTCCTATCCTCCTCCAGACATGCTTACATCAGGCGACTTTGGCAAAAACCAGACCAACCAGCACGTAGAATGGGGCGACGGCAAAGAAGACGCATCTACAGAAAAGAAGAAAACCAAAAAACGCTAACACCTAACATCATATCGTTGTGTATGTGAACTTTTTTTGCTAAGTTGTGCAGTGCTGTAGTTTTTGCAGAAAAGCTGTGTTTCAACAATCTGCTGCTATTAGCTCCAAATATGCTGCACAGAAGCGTGAATAACAATAGGAGTCTGTCAGGGTTTTGTTTTGTGGTGATGTTTTAGGAAAATAGGTTGTTTTTTGGTTAATGGTTTGGATTTTGTTCTTTTTGGTCTTCAAATAATTTTATGTTTGCATAGTGTTCTGTGACTGGAAATGTCGTATCTGTTGTTAATGCGAACTCCACTTCTTTGACGCCTGGCATTGTGGCGGTTTTGCTGATCAGGTCTTTGATGTCAGCCGCTGATTTTACTAGTGCCATTGCCAATAAGTCGAATGAGCCCACCATTTCGGAGGTAAGGAAAACGTTGGGTAGTTTAGACACTTTTTCGGTAACCGTTGAAGAATTAAAATCTATTGATCCCTTTATTAGCAGAAACACTTTTCCAGAAAATCCTACTTTAGATAGGTTGACTGTGGTGTTTTCGCCCAAAATTATTTCGTTATTTTTCATTGCCTTATATCGCTTTATTACTGTTTGAACTGAAACGCCGATAGTTTTAGCAACGCTGCTAAACGATTCTGTGGGATTTTTCATCAGAACCTTCAGAATTTCTTGGTCTACTTTATCCATAAAATCCCTCTGTTTTTAGACTCTAACATTGTCATAGTTTAGTATTGTTTTGCCCCAGATGTTGATGTCAACATTGTAGACTCCCTTCATCTGTATTAGCTGATTTTTTAGATCGTTTAGCTCTTCCACTGATTTCGAGAAAATAAACAGGCAAATGTCATATCTGCCAATGGTTTTCTCTATGCCGGCAATTTTGTTGTGTGTTTTGATTAGGCTGATAACATCATCTTCTATTCCCGCCTTCAAATTGATGCCAGCAAAAACAGAGTAGGGATACCCAAAAGAGCTCATGTTTGGTGTTAACACTGCTTTACTTAGCATGCCTTCTTCTTCAAGTTTCTTAACCCTCTTTTTAATGGCTGTAACTGACAAATTGCACTCTTTAGCAATCTTTGAGAGTGAAACTCGGGCATAATTCATCAAAGACCTGACAATTATGGCATCTATTTCATCAAGTTGCATCATGATTCAAATCCTACTTAGCGGCAGATGCTAAAATAAACATTCCCTTTCTTAACCCACATGAATAAAAATGATGAGTTGAAAAACCATAAAAAGTTTAATGTTACTGTTTTCGGAGCAAATTTTTAGAAGAGTTTTAAATTCAACTGGACTGCCTGTGCTTGTTCATTAATGGTATGAACTTGATTCTAGTGTTTTAGTGCACGCTCTAGAACATCAGCGGGGTTGAAGTATGTGTCAAAGCAGGCTTTACATTCGTAGGGGAATCCGTGACAGTTGTCTGCTGACCCGCATAGTGCCCTTGCGAAGGTGCACCAATCTTCTTTACCCGCGTTTTTGACCATGTGCTCTATTGCTCGTTTCTTCCAAGCATCTCGGATCTTGCCAAATAGCATGTTTACTTTTTTGGCTGTTCAAAATATTAACAGTTGTGAAACATTTTTCTAGAAAAAATTTCGGCAAAAATATTGTTTTCAAGACTACAAACATGTTTTGCATTGACGTAGCCTCTGTTCATGAAGAGTGCTATGAAAACAAAATATGCTCATATTGCACATGCAAGTTCTCAAGCTTTGTGCTTACTGGATAATTTTGTACAATTACAATAATTTATTTCCCAGCTGTTCAAACCCCACTGTTCTAACGGATACGTTTATTGGTTAATATTGTTTTCTTAACATTTGATGTGCAGTATATAATTAATATTTTTATCTAATAAAAATTAATTATGTCCATAAAAATGCCTGTTTTGTACAAAATATTATATAGTATTGCTGTTAAAATATTGCACCAAAAATTGGTGAAGAAAAATGAAAATAGCACATAAACCAAAATTCAAATCAACAATTGCTTTGACATTTCTTTTGCTGTCTTCTATTATGCTGATTATGTTATCATCTCAATCTGTTATTGCTCAACCTTCTGCAGAACAACCAACCAGTGGACCTCTGCCAAGCGGCGTCACTCCTGCTATAACAATTACTACACAAGCCCGTATTAGCGTCAGACCTGCCACCGTAGGAGTTGGTCAAACCTTCTTGGTTAATATCTGGACTAATCCTGGAACTCACATAGAACGTTATCATCCTGACTATAAAGTGACAATCACTAAGCCTGACGGAGAAGTAAGCGTCGTTACGATTGACTCTTACTGTGCAGACGCAACAGCATGGTTTGAATGGATCGCAGACGAGGTAGGAGAATGGAAACTCAAATTTGAATTCCAGGGAACATATTTCCCTGCAGGTCTTTACTACCAAGGAATAATTTACCCTGACTTAGATGCCATTGGCTCTTATACAGTAGGCATGTTTTCAGGACCATCAGAGCTTGATTCAGTCTACTATATGCCTAGCGAAACCCCAGAGGTAACCATTGTAGTTCAAGAAGACATTGTATATTCATGGCCACCAGCTGAGCTTCCAACTGACTACTGGACGCGACCAATCTCACCAGAGAACAGAGAATGGTGGACAATTGCAGGCGGCTTTCCATGGTATGGTCCAGCGACAAGTTCTGTGTTTGGAGAACTCTACCCTAATACAAACACACACTGGAGTGCTGACTATAAGTTTACTCCATGGGTTCAAGCGCCGAACACTTCTCACATAGTATGGAAGGAAGTTGGTCAAACTGCTGCAGGACTCATCGGAGGAGACGAAGGCATCGATTCCTATAACGCTGAGCGCAGTAGAGCTGCTGCCCCAAACATCATCTTGAATGGCAGAGCTTTTCAGACCTATACAAAACCTGGAAGTGGGAAGACCGCAGTGACCTATTGGAAATGCTACGACATACGTACAGGCGAACTGTTCTGGGAACGCCCACTAGAGGCAGGTGAAAGTGCACCAACAATCATTTGCTATGAAACTGCTGATCCAGCTGTTCCTGGTACCAACTTTAAGTCATCACAGAGCGTAAGTCTCGTATACATAGGCGGCGGTCGAATGCTGAAGTATGATCCATGGACTGGAGCTTTGAGTTTGAACTGTTCGATTGCTCCATTGACGACTAGTACCTACTACATGAACGGATACGCGTTGGGCATTCAGAATCTTGGCGGCGGAAATTACCGTTTGATTAACTGGACAACGCTTTCAAGCGGCACCACTTTGACTTCAAGGATGGTAAGCAATACAACTTATGCGCGAAGCAGCCTTCCAACTTTCCAAGATTGGGACACTCTTTTAGGAGCAACAGTGACTAACCTCCAAGAATCCGGAGCATGGGTTGGCTTTACAGTAAATGGTTACGATTTGCTAACAGGCGAGGAACTATGGACTGACACAGTCGGTGAAATGTATTACAGTTCACGATCTGCTCTTGCTGATCACGGCAAATTCGCTATAGACACAATGAATGGATATTGGATGGCTTGGGATCTGCGGACAGGGACATTAGCCTGGAAGAGCGAGACAATGGATTATCCTTGGGATGCATCTGGCTGGGGAGCTTACGGTGTAGAATCGGCTTATGGTCTGATCTACTGGTCAGGTTACACTGCTCAGTATGCCTTTGACTGGGAAACGGGCAAAATTGCTTGGAAATTCCAGTACGCCAGTGTTCCGTATGAGACTCCTTATAGCGGCTACGTTTCATTCCGTGGTTATCCACTGGTTGCTGACGGAAAGCTCTACACTTACAATGATGAGCACTCACCCACTTCGCCTATCACCAGAGGCTGGAGTCTCTTCTGTTTAGACGCTACTACAGGTGAACAGTTGTGGAACATTACTGGCAGCATACGTCCATACGCAATCGCTGACGGCTACCTTGCAGGCTCAAGTATGTATGATGGTTACATGTACGTGTTTGGCAAGGGTCAAAGTGAAACAACAGTAACAGCTCCTGATGTTGCAGTGTCAAAGGGAACTACAATGATGATAAAAGGCACAGTTCTTGACATGTCTCCTGCACAGCCAGGAACACCATGTGTTTCAGTTGGCTCAATGAGCACACAGATGATGTATTTGCATATGCAGCGCCCAATCGACGGAATTTGGCACAATGAAACGATTACTGGCGTGACAGTAGTTCTAAGTGCAATAGCAGAAGACGGATCTTATGTTGACATCGGCACTGTAACAACTGATGGCTACACAGGAACATTTGGAAAAGCTTGGACTCCGACAACAGAAGGCACATACAAGATCGTTGCATCCTTTGCTGGAGACGACTCCTACGGCAGTTCATCAGCAACAACATATGTTACTGTGGGTCCAGCATCTTCAGCGTCAGTAATAATTGAACCAGAGACAGAAACACCACTTATCAGCATAGACATTGCAATCGTCATCGCAGCCGTAGTAGCATGCATCATTGGTGCAGTAGCCTACATAGCACTACGAAAACGAAAATAAACCGCAAAAGAGGAATTCATCTTCCTCCCACTTTTTTGGGAAACAAAAATGGAGAAGGGGCTGAAAAAACATGAATGCTGGAAAAGCGCATGTTATCCCCCTAACTTGCACTCATCAACAACTGCCACCATTCAAGTTTCAGTATCCCCTTACTCCAAAAACGTTTTGTAGAATGGACTGAGAAACACAGAGGTAAGAAAAGATGAAGTTTGTCAATTCTTCATTTTGTCTTTCTCCTTTGACAATTACCTGTTGTGTTCAGTAAACCATTCTACCAAAATCAAATCAATAAAAAAATTTGGGTGCATTAGTAGAATGTAATGTTCTCACATCTTTTAAGTGAACATACATTACTTTTTTTGGGCTCTTTATGGTCACTCATATTGTTAGTTTTTTGTCATTTAAACTAACTATTGTAGAAGCTCGGAAATAGCGTTCGTCTCGTTTAAATTGGAATTCGAGTCAGTTTTTTTCTGGAGAATATTATTGCTACTGTTGTGATTAGTAGTAGAGGCATTATGAGGAATGTAGAGAACTCGGGGATGTAGCCTGTTGGTGTGTATTTTTCGTTGTTGTCGTAGTAGCGGACATTCAGGTTTGAGGAGCCGCCTCCGGTAGCATATAGGGTATCATTTACTACAGCTACGCTGAAGCTGTGGCGGGCTGTTGGCATCTGTTCGCCCGTAGTCCAGCTATCTGTTGATGGGTTATAGATTTGGTTCAAGGCTACCTCGTCATATGATTTGTATCCTCCGAGAACGTAGATTCGTTTTGGCGCAAATTCTCCGCTTGTTGATGCTGCGGCAGCCAAGCCAACAGGAGTAGGAATGTTTGCTCCTTGACTCCAGCTATCAGATTCAGTATCGTATATTTGGGTCAAATTGCTCTGAAAACCGCTTATCACATAGATTTTGTTGTCCAAGCTTGCAGAAGTTGGATTGCTTGGCGTGTTTGGCATCGGAGTCTTTGTTGTCCATGTGTCAGTTTCGGGATTGTAGACCTCGTTTGTGTCAAGTTCTACTATGCCCTGAGGTGGAGGCAAATCTGGGTATTGGAATCCGCCAATCAGATAGATTTCGCCGTTAACTGCAGCGGCTTTTGGTCTCTGTCTTACTGTGGGCATCGAGGTTCTGTTTTCCCATGTATCAGTTGCGGGGTCGTAAACTTCGTTGACTGTGGAAAGTATTCCGTTTCCGTTTCCACTCATGTTGTATGCGATAATGCCGCCTATACAGTATATTTCGTTGTTGACTACGGCTATTCCGAAATCGCTTCGTGGAGTTGGCATAGATGCTTTTGTTGTCCACGTGTTTGTAACTGGATCATATTCTTCGTTGGTTGAAAGATACCCGTTGTCATTTACGCCACCTATTGCATAGACCTTGTTATTTACCACCGCAACCCCAAGACCACTTCTTATAGTGGGCATCGGCTCAAGGGCTGTCCAAGAATCATCTGCTGCACTAACTAATGGCATGTTAATAGTTAGTTGCGCTAGAACAAAAACTAGCAAAACAATTATTGTTACTTTGGTTGTCTTCATTTTCCTAACAAGTAATGGCTTTTTGTTGGTTGAAAAGGATTTTTGTCAAGAAACATTGACAAACAACATTTCTAGGTAATGTCAACTTTGACGACTAACATCGAAACAGGTAGAGCTTCATCCGGTTTTGATAACGATAGTAATTAGATAGTAATTACTTTTATCCCGTTATTGTTTTTTTGACCTGCAAATAAAGGAATACGTCGTCGAATAGTTGTTTTTGTGTTTTGATTTCGTTAAGAATTTTTTCTAGTTTTTTTTCGTCTACTTTAGAGCTTATGAGGTGTGATTCTAGGATTTGGCGTTCTTCGTCAGTAAAAATTTTGGTTATCATACTTCTTTTTCGGGAAGAGCGCAATAAAACCTTTTCCAAAAAGAAAACTAACTGTTGTTAGTGTCTTGTCGTCATCAGCAGCTCAAGTTTTTGGTATTTGCGGAGAAATGCAATGCCCTTTTCTGTTGTTTTGTATGAGTTTCCCATTGCAAGAAGTCCCGTCTCTATTAGCAGGTCCAAGTATTTTTGAACAAACCTGAAACTAAGACCACAAGCGTACATTATTCGCGTCTTTTTTGCTCCATCCTTTGCGGTTTCTAAAATTTCTGCGATTATTTCAAAGGAACTTCTCATTTTTCACCATTCCCTTACTAGAAACGGAGATACAATTTTTCTATAAATAGCGTCCTCTACAAATCGCCATATTTCCAAAACAGCAATATATCCATCCCAAAAACCTTGTAATGCAATGGAATTTTTTATTAACCGCAACCTAATTACATGAACTCTGTAAAGGTGGAGTCAACTATGGTAGAATTAGACTTCGGCGGAATAAAAGAAAATGTTCTAACTAGAGAAGAATTTCCAGTAGAAAAAGCAAAAGAAATTCTGAAAAACGAAACAATCGCCGTCCTAGGATATGGTATTCAAGGACGTGCCCAATCATTAAATATGCGAGATAACGGAATCAAAGTTATTGTAGGACAAAGCAAAGAGTTCCCAGTAAATTATCAACAAGCACTAGACGACGGATGGGTTCCCGGAGAAACACTCTTCCCCCTAGAAGAAGCAGCAAAAAAAGGAACAATCAAACTTTACCTATTGACTGATGCAGCACAAAAAGCATTATGGCCAAAATTAAAGCTCACATTCAAAGAAGGCGACGCACTCTACTTCTCACACGGCTTCTCCATAGTATACAGAGACCAAACAGGCGTGGTTCCTCCAGAAAACATTGACGTTATACTGGTTGCACCAAAAGGCTCAGGAACCTCGGTCAGACGTAACTTTGTAGCAGGAAGCGGAATAAACAGCAGCTATGCAGTCCACCAAAACTTCACAGGAAGAGCAGAAGACAGAGTAAAAGCCATCGGAATCGCAATCGGCTCAGGATACCTGTTCCCAACAACCTTCGAAAAAGAGGTATACAGCGACCTGACAGGAGAACGAGGAGTCCTAATGGGTGCAATCGAAGGAATAATGGAAGCACAATACAACTGCCTAAGAGAAAACGGACACAGCCCAAGCGAAGCCTTCAACGAAACAGTAGAAGAATTCACACAAAGTCTAATCAGACTCGTAGACCAGAACGGCATGGACTGGATGTACAACAACTGCAGCGAAACCGCAAGAATCGGAGCCCTAAGATGGAAAGAAAGATTCAGAGACTGCTCAAAACCCCTATTCGACTCACTGTATGAACTCGTAGCAAACGGAGAAGAAGTAAAAATTGTCCTAGAAAAAAGCAAACAACTCGACTTTGCAAAGAAACTGGCAGAAGAACTGCAAGAAATGGGCAACTCTGAAATGTGGAGAGCAGGCAAAACAGTCAGGTCACTACGACCAAAGACAGAAAAACAAGGCCACACTGGCTGCTGCCACAACCACTAAACCAATAATATGCACTGAGAAACAGTGCACAATCTTCTTTTCTTCTAAATTTTTTATTTTCATAAAATTAGTTTAGGCTAGCCTAGACAAGAAAAAAGATAAAAAACTGGGTCTCAAAAAAGGGAGACCAAACAATTGGTAACTGATAGCTAACTTATTCTTCGATTCTAACTGATTTTGCTCCTCTAGACAGGGAAGTGATGCCTGTTCGGGCAACTTCTCGGACGCCAAATGGTCTCATCAAACTGATGAACGCATCAATCTTGTTTGATGTTCCAGTTATTTCCATCATCAGGGATTCGGTGGAAACGTCCACGACTCGTGCACGGAAAATGTCAGCATAGTTGATGATGTCTGATCTTGCTTTGGTGCTTGGAGCATTCACTTTAATCAGTGCGAGTTCTCGTGTTACGATGTTTTCTGGTTCTAGCCGTGTGACTTTGATGACGTCGATTAGCTTGTTTAGCTGTTTAATTACCTGCTCGATTGTTCTGTCGTCGCCTCTGACCATTATTGTCATCCTTGCCAAGCCAAGCTCTTCTGCTGGTCCAACCGAAATGCTGTCTATGTTAAAGCCTCTGCACCTGAAAAGATTCGAAACACTATACAATACACCAGGCTTGTGCTCGACTATTGTAGAAATTATGTGATTGTGTTCTTTTGTCATGGTTTACAGCCCCACAACCGTGTCTTTAAGACCCTTACCAGGAGGAACCATCGGAAACACATCATCCTCTGGATTAATTGGGATATCAATGACAGTGGTCACTTCGCACTTTAAAGCATTGTCAACAGCACAAGACAGCTCATCTAAGGAGCCAACACGAGTTCCCTCTGCACCATATGCCTGCGCAAGCTTCACAAAGTCTGGAACACTTCCCAGCTTCACAGCCGCATAACGTCCCTTATAGAAAAGCCGTTGCCACTGAGCGACCATGCCCAGCACCGAATTGTTAAGTACAACAACAATTACTGGAATATCCTCTGTAACCGAAGTGCCAAGCTCCTGCTCTGTCATTCTGAAACTTCCGTCGCCTGCAATATCTACGACAGGACACTGCGGACAAGCCACTTTTGCTCCTATAGATGCAGGAAAACCAAAGCCCATTGTTCCCAGCCCACCTGAGCTGATGAATGTTCGGGGCTTGTATGTCTGGAAATGAAGTGCAGCCCACATCTGATTCTGACCCACCTCTGTCGCAATGATTGCATCTTTTGGAAGAAGCTTTCTTAGCCGTCTTAGAATCTTAGGAGATGTCATCTCGGTACTGCCAAGGTCCATTTCGCTAAGATACTTTTCTTTAACTTCCTGAACTCTGGTGACCCATGCATCATCGTCCTGCTTCTTTTTCAGCTTATTTACTAGCTGCTGCTGAATCATCCTTAAAGTTGGCTTGGCATCAGCAACAATCGGCACCTCAACGTCGATGTTCTTTCCTATTTCTGCCGCATCAATATCGATGTGAATAATCTTTGCGTCAGGACAGAACGTGTCTAGTGTTCCTGTGCTTCTGTCTTGGAATCGTGTTCCGACAGCCAGCAAAACGTCAGCCTCCAAAATCATCTTGTTAGCCAACATTGTGCCGTGCATTCCAATGTTTCCAATAGACAGTGGATGGTTTTCGGGGAAACAGCTTTTGCCCATAAATGTTGTAGCAACTGGAGCCATCAACAGTTCAGCAATCTGCAACAGCTCAGGAGAAGCATTGGAAAGGTTCACTCCTCCTCCAGCCAGTATCATGGGACGCTCTGCGCTTAGAAGTAGCTTAACTGCTCTTTTTACCTGAACTGGATGTGGTTCAGTGTTTGGTTTGTAGCCTCGTATTTGTAGATTTTCTGAGAAATCCATTTCTGCTTTTCCTGTTTGTGTGTCTTTTGGAAGGTCAATCAGGGTTGGTCCGGGTCTGCCTGTTGTGGCAATATAGAATGACGTTTTCACTGCTCGGGGGATTTCTGCTGGGCTTTTCACTTGAACGTTGTATTTGGTGATTGGTGTGGTTATGCCGATGATGTCTGCTTCCTGAAATGCGTCTCGTCCAATCATGTATGAGGTATTAGCTGAATAGGCGTTAACCTGTCCTGTAAGCGCAATAACTGGAGAAGAATCTAGGTACGCGTTGGCTAGTCCTGTTACGATGTTTGTTGCTCCAGGACCTGATGTAGCCATGCAAACGCCTGGTCTGCCGCTTGCCCTAGCAAAGCCGTCTGCCATGTGTGCTGCACCCTGCTCGTGGCGAGCAAGAATGTGGCGTATTCCCGAGTCGTATAGGACGTCGTGGATTGGCAGCAGGGCTCCTCCAGATATTCCGAACATTACTTCTACTTTTTCTTGTTTTAGAGATTCTATGAGAGCTTGCGCTCCAGTCATTTTTGCCATTTTCAACTTTTCTCCTTAACTTTATTGTTGTTGTAATTTGTCATCAGAACATTCATTCCGCTGAGCATCGCCTCAACGCTTGCTATGACTATGTCCTCGTTTACGCCCATTGCAGTGGACTTTCTGTCCCCCTTGCTGAGGCTCACCGCTACCTCTGTTACGGCATTTGTGCCTCCAGTGATAGCCTTGACAGAATAGTTCTCCAGCTGTATTGGCTCAACGATTCCAACAGCCTTCTTTATTGCACTAATCGCAGCATCCACTGGACCAACCCCTATGGCTGCCTCAGTAAGCATTTTACCATTAAGATTTAGCCTCACAGAAGCCGTTGAGGTAACCCTGTTTCCTGTAACAACCGTTATCTCTTCAAGCTTAATTGGACGAACCACAGGCAAGCCCATAACTGCCTCAGCTATTGCCTGCAAATCAGCATCAGAAACACGTTTACCTTTATCTCCGAGACTCTTCACACGCAGAAAAATCTCCTTAAGCTGCTCATCGCTAGGCTCAAGCCCCATCTCATTCAATGAAGCCTTGATTCCAGCTGAACCAGAATGCTTTCCAGCTGCAATTCTTCTTGTGCGCCCAATCATTTCAGGCTTGAAAGGCTCATATGTTGCTGGATTTGCCAGTATTCCGTGAGTATGCATCCCTGACTCGTGCACAAAAGCGTTCTCGCCCACGATCGACTTGTTAGGCTGCAACGGAAAATCGGTTATTCTCGAAACCAGACGTGACGTCTCGTAGATCATTTTGGTTTTTATTGCCAAATTCACGCCATACTGTGCCTTGAGAACAACAGCTAGCTCCTCAAGTGAAGCGTTTCCTGCTCGTTCTCCTAGCCCATTCATTGTTACATGCGCTTGGTCTGCACCCCACTGCAGAGCAATTATTGAGTTTGCCAGTGCTAAGCCGAAGTCGTCATGGCAGTGAACACTCAGAGGAACGTCTTTGAAGCTTTTTTTCAGTTCGATGTAAAGTTCTTTTGTTTTTTCGGGTATCAGAACTCCAACAGTGTCACAGGGACACAGTCTGTCTGCGCCTGCGTCTACGCCTGCTTTGAACATTTTTGTAAGAAAATCCAGGTCGCTTCTTGTTGCGTCTTCGGCTGACAGTTCAACGATGAGTCCGTGATCTTTGGCATACTGGGTAGTATCCGAGGTGATTTGTAATACTTCTTCTCTGCTCTTTTTCAGTTTGTATTGGAGATGCAAATCAGAGGAAGGAATAACCAGATGCACTCCCACAGCGCCGGTTTTTATTACGGCGTCTATGTCTTTTGTTACGCCCCTGGCCATGCTGAAGACTTGTGCTTTAAGTCCTGCATCGGCAATGAGTTTTATTGCTTCCATTTCCCCTTCAGAAGCTGCGGCGAAGCCTGCCTCCATGGCATCTACCCCGATGCGGTCTAAGCTCTCAGCGATTCTTAGCTTTTTTTCTGGAGTTAAAGAAACTCCCGGGGTCTGTTCACCGTCTCTGAGGGTTGTGTCAAAAACTCTTATCTTTTCGGGGAAACTAGCGGATAAAGCGATCCCCCATTTTCTGTCCCTCGAGAACCCAATGATCCCTCACGATTCATTCCTCGTTCCTTCCAAACAACTCAAGAATTCATATAAAAGTTTTTCTGAACCGTAACAAGTTTGCTAGGTTGTTGTTCTGTTTAATGGCTAAACGATGCTGAACAGCATTTAAGTTAGATTGCTTTCAATGATTCAACAATCTTGGTGTTTCATTGATGTCAGAAAAACTGCCAGAAGTTTTCTGGGAATTCCATAGTAACATTCCACGGCAAGGACCCGGAGACAATGAGTCAACAAAAAGTATACATGGTGCTCAAAGATTTGCCAAAAAATCCCAGCATACTAGACATCTGATGCGGACCAGAAATGTAAACAATAGAGCTGGCAAAACGGTTTGATGGGAATATTGTAGGTGACTATGTTGCTCAAACCTGACCTTTACGTTGTTGCCCGTTTTCTTGATGTGCTCTGATGGGACACTGTTGGAATGAAAAAGACTCCTTTACAGATGTCAGTTGGACTTAACTACCAAACTTTTCTCAAATACCTGGACTGGCTCAAGAAACATGACTTGATAAAAATCACGGTAGACGATGGAATTGAGAGGATTAAGCTTTCAGAAAAAGGAATTGATGCCCATAAACGGCTTGTTGAATGGATTAAAGACACAATGAAAGGATTGAAGCTATAACAACAACTGTTTGTAATTGAGTTGCAGATTAGTCGCACTATTTTTTGTTGGTCAAAACATTTAACAGAATCAGCTATTCTTTATTTTATCCATTCAGAGGGTGTTAGAATTTGAGAAGTGATGCAGTTAAAGTTGGTTTTCAAAGAGCTCCTCACCGTGCCCTACTAAAGGCACTAGGACTTTCAGACGAGGACATCAAGAAACCGTTCATTGGTGTAGTAAACAGTTACACAAACGTGGTTCCTGGACACGTTCACCTACAGCAGGTAGCAGAAGCGGTAAAAGCAGGCATACGTAGCGCAGGTGGTGTTCCTTTCGAATTCAACACAATAGGCATCTGTGACGGAATAGCTATGGGACACAACGGAATGCGCTATTCATTGCCTTCCCGAGAACTAATCGCAGACTCCGTAGAATCCATGGTTCTAGCCCACAGATTCGACGGCATAGTCTTGATCACAACATGTGACAAAATAACGCCTGGAATGCTGATGGCAGCTGCCCGACTAAATATTCCCGCAATAATGGTTACTGGAGGTCCAATGCTTTCAGGCAACTACAAGGGAAAGAAAGTGGGAACCGATTCTATGTTTGAGGCTATAGGCAAAGTTGCAGCAGGCAAAATGAGCGAAGAAGAACTGAAATGCCTTGAAGATGTTGCCTGTCCAACATGCGGCTCATGCAACGGGCTGTTCACAGCAAATACGATGGCGTGTGTAACTGAAGCTCTTGGAATGTCCCTGCCCGGATGTGCCACTCCTGCCGCAATTAGTGCAGAGAGGATGAGAATGGCTCAGGCAACAGGAGAACGAATCGTTGGATTAGTAAATGAGGACCTGAAGCCCCGAGACATAATGGTTTCTAACTCTTTTGAGAATGCAATAATGGTCGACATGGCTCTTGGAGGCTCAACCAACACTGTACTCCATGTTACGGCAATTGCGAACGAAGCAGGAGTAGACCTGCCACTATCAATATTTGACCAGTTGAGCAAACGTGTTTCACACCTTACCAACATGATCCCTGCTGGACCATACGACATGCAAGACCTACATCAGGCAGGCGGAATTCCAGCAGTAATGAAAACATTAGAGGATTCGCTTCATCTTGACTCTGTTACCGTAACGGGAAAAACAGTCAAAGAAAACATTGCCCCTGCAAAAGTAACCAATCCTGAAGTGATTCACCCATTAGATAATCCTGTCCACAAGGAAGGCGGAATCGCTGTTTTGTATGGAAACTTGGCAAAAGACGGCTCAGTAGTAAAGGCAGCAGGAATATCAGCCAACATGATGGTTCACAGTGGACCAGCCAAAGTTTTCGACTCTGAAGAAGACTCAATGAATGCAATCCTAAACAAGGAAATCAAGGAAGGCGACGTAGTTGTTATCCGATATGAAGGACCAAAAGGCGGACCAGGAATGCGCGAGATGCTGTCACCTACGGCTTCTATAGCAGGAATGGGACTAAGCGAATCAGTTGCATTGATAACTGACGGACGCTTTTCTGGAGCAACAAGAGGACCATGCATCGGACACGTTTCCCCAGAAGCCGCCACTGGCGGAGCCATAGGCTTAGTAAAAGATGGCGATATCATAGAAATTGATGTTCCAAACAGAAAACTAAGCGTAAAACTTAGCGATGAAGAACTGGCTAAACGTGCAAAATCTTGGAAACCAAAGGAACCTGCTGTCAAAACGGGTTATCTGTCTAGATATGCGCAGCTTGTTCAGCCTGCAAGCAAGGGAGCTGTCCTAAAACAGCTCTAATCCACACCTTTTCTAGGTTTTCACTCGATTATGTTATGATACCATGTCAGAATGTATTCTGGCAGGATGAGTCCTTTTTCGCTTAGTCTTGCTGTTAACAGTATTGGCAGACAGCTGAGCACATATGCTGCTCTCATGTAGAATCGTCTTGGTTTGCCCTTTTCCACTTTTTCTTCGAGCAGTATCTTTAGGTCAGAGTATATGTCAAGATTTGTTCCCTTGCGTCCGACAATGGAGAAGACTGTTCCGCCTATTCCTTTGAATCTGTTGCACCAGCCAACAACAGGCTTTGTTCTTCCAGAGTAAGAAATCAAAATTTCTAGGTCACCCGCACGGGGATGTGGTGTGTTGACTCCTCTGGCAATGTAAACGTTGTCTCCAAGAAACTTTTTGATGTGAAACAGCCTAACCGCAGTCATTTTTGCCACTTCTTCTGCTGTTCCTCTGCCGCCCAAGAAAATGTCGCTTCTTCTTTCAAGAAAATCCAAAACTTTCATCACTGCATGAGACTCGATTGCGTTTTCGGTAATTGACTTTAAATATGGAGCCTCTTCTGCAATGAGCTCAACTACGCGCTCTGCTGGGCTATCGTCAGCTATTGCTTCTGTTATCATCTGCAACAAAAACAGGCTGCCCAACTCAAAGATATCACCCATTATTCCTGTCTCGCTGTAGGTGTCGGCTGCGGGCAACTGCTTTTTTTCTCTGCCCTCTACAACAACCACATGCCCATGCTGCTCAACAATCCTGGCAAGAGAAGAATTTTTGTTAGAGGTAAGCAGTCCCATAGAAAACTTTGTGCTGCCCGTCTCTTTCAGATACTTTTCAAGTTCCTCTGCTAGATGTTTAGGGTCATCAGATTCTCCGCTTCCAGAGCTGATAAGCAAAACTATCTTTTTGTGGCGTTTCTCAAGTTCTGAAGCCGCATCATACATTCCCCTTCCTGGAAAGCCAACATCTTCACGTGTGATAACAACTTTAGGCTCTTTCATCATCGCTATCTGGCTCATTGCAATGTTCAAGGAGTGGAGTGACCTTCCTGAGCCGCCGCATACTATACAGTCTGCAGCTTTCAAATCATCGTATAGAGGTTGCAGTTTATTTTTTGTTATTTTTAGAAGATTTTTGTTAATTCGTTCGACGTACTCTACGGCAGAAATTTCTTGGCTAACTTTCGTCACCATCCATCTAAAACACAATGATTCCATTTTTTGGGCGCGTCAAAGAATTCTACCGATAATCATCTAATAACCTTTATCCATGCCCTATCTGCTTGGTTCTGGACACAGAACATCTGCTTTGTTTACTAAATAAACTGACAAATTTTTATTGTTAGTCAAAAAATGCCCCTCAGAAGACTGATTTACATAACATTCTAATACCCCAAGGTATCTCCAATACACGGTCACAATGTGTTGTGCAGCTTCAGACGATTACTTCACTGAACCCGCTGAGCCCCCCTCTTTTGAAAGCGTTCAAAACTTGGTTCAATCAGAATTTGAGGTGACCGAAAGCTACCTTGAACACAACATACCCACCTTTATAGTAAATCATAACGAAAACTCAAAAGAAGCCTTCCTAACTCTCATGGACAGTCTTGACCGGCTGCAACTTCTTCCTCTTCTTAGACAAAAAAACGAAAAAAATATTCTGAGAATCGTTTCAAAGCCTCCAACACAGCCCAACCGCAACATAATCAACATTGCACTGCTAGGCATAACACTGGTAACCCTTTTCATTTCAGGATATTTTATGTCACAAGAAATTCTGGGCGGGCTGATGTTCACTGGCGCAATAATGCTGATACTGGGAACCCACGAGATGGGACACAAACTATTAGCAAACAAACACGCCGTTGAAGCAACATACCCCTACTTTATTCCAGGACTTCCCTACCCCTACGGCATCGGAACATTTGGCGCGCTCATTCGCCAGAAAGCACTTCCCCCAAACAAGGACGCCCTCTTTGACATAGGCTTCACCGGACCCCTAACAGGATTCATAATCGCTGTGATAGTAACAATAATCGGACTGCAAATCTCTGCTATTGCTCCACTAGACCCAACAGCTGACACCGCATCATATCTTCCTATTCCTCTAATGTTTCAAATAATCTTACTATTTGTTCACCCAAGCGGAACCGGAAACATAATCATGCTGCATCCCGTCGCATTCGCTGGCTGGGTCGGGATGGTCGTCACTATGCTTAACCTTGTTCCTTCAGGAATGTTTGACGGCGGTCACGTAGCCCGAAGCCTATTGGGTAGCAGAGCACACAAATTTGTCTCCTATCTAGGAGTTGCATTACTAGCGATTGCAGGCTGGTGGCCAATGGCAGTATTGGCTCTATTCTTTTCTTCAGCAAATCATCCAGGTCCTCTGGACGATGTGTCAAAACTTACAACAAGCAGAAAAATTGGCGCCATCATACTCGCTGCAATATTTGTTCTCTCAATTGTACCTATTGGATTATCCTTCTAGGCGCTGTATCTCGGGAATAACTTTCCTTGCAAAAAGCCGAAGTCCATCCAAGTCTGGAAAATCGCCAAAATACAACATAAAATAGGTCACACCAACATCCACATACTGGCGCAGCAGTTTGACACATTCTTTGGGATTGCCTACAAAACTGGTTTGAATAAAATCTTCCCAACTGACGCCCTCATGAACACATCTAAGAGCTTTCTCTTTGAGTTCCTTTTTGTCTTCTCCAATGAAAATCTGTCCCGTAGGCCAGCATGATTTCTCAATATCATCAAAACTCCTGCCCACGGACTTGCAATGATTCTCTAGTACCCTCAATTTGCGGTTATATTCTTCCAGTGATGGTACGTAGCCCCAGTCGAGTCTGTTTGCATGCTTGGCAGTTACTTTTAGTGTGAGTTGTTCTCCTCCGCCCCCAATAACGATGGGTGGATGCGGCTTCTGGACAGGTTTTGGTTCACATACAGCGTCACGTATCTGGTAGTGTTTTCCGCTGTAGCTTGCTTTTTGTTCTGTCCACATCTTTTTTATGATTTCAACTGCCTCATTTAGCCGTTCTACTCTGCCCTTTGGCGAAAGAAAAGGATATCCATAGGCGGTGTGCTCGTTTTCTTGGACTCCTGCTCCGATTCCTAGTTCCAGTCTTCCATCTGAAATGTTGTCTAGGCTTGTAGCCATTTTAGCAAGCAGTGAAGGGTTTCGGAAGGAGTTGCAGGTTACCATTGTGCCTAATCTTATGGTCTTGGTCTGCTTTGACAGCGCAGAAAGAGTAGTCCAGGATTCTAGAATAGGCATGTCTTGTAGCATTAGATGGTCGTCTAGCCAAACTGATGTGTAGTCATGTTTTTCGCATTCTTGGACGGATTCTTGGAGGCGATTAAATATTTGTGTGCCGTTTTTTTCGTTTCTGAATGTGTAGCAAGGAAAAAACACTCCAAATCCTATTCTGTTTGGCATCCACAACAAACCCTTTGATTTTTAGTTGTCGTTAAAAGCTAATATAGATAATCATTCATGCTAGAGTTGGGGAATGTTTTCATGAAGTTTTGGCCACAAACGAAATGGAAAAAAATCTTGCTAATTGCAATACTAATTTTTATCATAGCAATAGTAGGTGTTGTGGGCGCTATTCTTTTTAAGATTCATAATGATTTCACAAGCGAAATTGATGTTTTGAACCCTGAAGGCACAAAAACCGCTCTGGTCATCTATCATCCAGGTTTGGCATCATTCCAGCACGATACAACATATGCCTTTGCGGATGGGCTAGTAGAGAATGGCTGGAAAGTGGAAATCACAACTCCCAGTTCAGAGGCTCCAACCGACCTATCAGGTTACTCGCTTCTTGTTTTGGGTTCACCTGTTTATGCAGGTTCTCCAGCTCCGACTCTGCAGAGGCACCTTGAACGAATAGGCGACCTAAATGGACTTGACACTGTTTTAATTGTTACTTCAGGAGGCAGTGATGGTGAAGCCGAAGCAACACTGCAGCAGGCTGTCGAAGACCATGATGGCAATGTTGTGCTTGTTTTGTCTCTGTATACGAGCACTCCAAATGACGGCGACCCATTGACTATTGCTGAGCAAGCTGGAAGAGACCTAATAATTGCAAAAAAGTAGCATCCCCTGGGTAATCACAGCTCTTAGAGTAGTTGTCCTACCCTTTCTCATTTTCTCATTTGTTCTCGGATTCACTCTGGTATCGTATGCTTTGTTTCTCTTTGCCATTCTCACAGACTTTCTGGACGGCTACTATGCCAAAAAGTTTCATTTGGCTTCCAAGCTTGGAGCATATTTTGATGTAACTGCTGATTTTCTTTTTGTTTCTGTAATGTTGTCTGTCTTTGTCTTTGAAGGCTTTTATCCGCTGTGGCTTCTCGTGCTTGTAGCGTTTGTTTTTGTGCAGTTTATTTTGACAAATATTGTTTCTCGTCAGGCAGTTTATGATCCTGTTGGAAAATATTATGGCAGCTTAATGTATGGTGCAGTAGGATTGACGCTGCTTTTTCAGGAACAGCTACTCTACAACATAGTTATTGTGGGAATAGTTGTTTCTTCTGCTGCCTGCCTTGTTAGTCGTGCATACTTTTTGTTTCTCGCAAAACGTTACAGGACTGCGATGTAGATTTTCTTTTTGTCCAGCTTGTCTTGGTGCCATTCAGTGCCTACTTTAGTTTGGCTGTCGTGGACATGGATTTTTTTGGTGCGTACGAGTGCTTCCATTTCGTTGATGTATGGTTTTAGCAGTTTGATGTTTTCTGGTTCCAGTTCTGCGATGTGAACTGCGTCAACGATGTCGGTTGGCGAGAAGCCGAGGTCTTTTCGTAGGGCTTGGACGCGTCTTGCTAGGTCACGCATTAGGCCTTCGCCTTCAAGTTTGTCGGTTCGTATCTTGTCAACTAAAACCTGTGTTGTGTCTTCAGAAGCAATTGCCCATTTTTTGTCGTCTATTTTTGGGGCTTTTTCTGTGTATTCTGCTGTTTTGATGTTTGCGAGCTCAAGGAATAGTGGTTCCAGCTTCTTGATTGCATCTTGAACATTTTTTGGTGCAAAGACAATGACTTTGGCTAGTGGCCATCTTCGTTTTAGCTGTGCGTCCTGTCTTGCAGAATAGACTATTGGGAGTGTTTTTAGTAGTATTTCGAACTCTTCTTCTAGTGCTTTGTCTTCGAGGTTTTTGTCTGGTGTTGGCCAGCTGTGCAGGTTTACTGTTTCTGGTAATGAGTTGTCGAGTTCTTTGAAGACTGTCTGGTATAGTGCTTCGCTGATGAATGGTGTTGCGGGGTTAGAGAGTAGAACCAGCGTTTTTAGCGTGTACCATAGGGTGGAGTAGACTGCGAGTCTTCGGTTTAGTGTTTCTGGGTCGTCGCTCCACAGGTCTTTTCTGATCATGGGAACGTATTCACGGCTTAGGATGTTGACGATAAAGTCTTCTAGTTTGGATAATGCAAAATTGAATTCGCACTCTTCCGCTTTCTTTGTGAAGTCTCTTATTAGACCCTGCAGCCTTGACAGCAGCCACTTGTCTGGGTCGCTTAGCAATTTTTGTTTTGTTGCCCAGTCCAGTGTGTGTGTTTTTGGGTCGAAGTTGTCGTATTTTGCGTTTTGCATGAAGAAGTTGTGAAGGTGATAAAGGGTGCTGAGTACCTGGTATGGTCTGCCTTTGAGTTCGTTTGGGTCAAAGTTCATGGAGTCGATTGGTGAGCATTTCCACAGGAAGTAGAATCTGGAGATGTCTGCTGAACGCTCTTGAAGCAGCTTGTTTATTTCGAGCACGTTTCCTAGGCTTTTGCTCATTTTTCTGCCTTTTGCGTCTAATACGAAGCCTTGGAATAGGAATTCTTCGTATGGTGCTTGGGCTTTTCCTGTAAGTATTACATTTTCGAGGAGGAGCGAGTTTGCCCAGCCTCTGGTCTGGTCTACTGCTTCGGTTAGGAAGTTGGTTGGTACAAATTTTTTGAATTGTTCGTCTGTGAACCGTGCGTATGGTGAGGCTCCGCTGTTGTGCCAGACGTCTAAAACAAATGATTCTCGTGTCATTTTGCCTCCGCATTCTTCGCATTTGAGTATGACGCGGTCTATCCATGGTTTGTGGAGTTCAAAGTCTTTTCCGGGCAGTTCTATGGCTTTTTCTATCAGCTCTTTTTTGGTTGCTACCAGTGTTTTGGCTCCGCATGTTTCGCAGACCCATATGGGCAGGGGTGAGCCCCAGATTCTGTCTCTTGAGATGCACCATGGTTTTCCTTCTTTTAGGAAGGCAAAGAACCTGTTTTTGGGGCTGTCATAGAAGTATTTGACTTTGTTTGCGGCTTCCATGACTTTCTTGTTGATTTTGTTTGACCAGATGAAATATTCTCGGCGTGCCATCCAAACCAGTTTGTGATGAGAGCGCCAGCATGTAGGATATTCGTGTTTGACTTTGCCTATTTTAAGCAAAAGCCCCCTGTTTTCCAGCTCCTCTACGACCATGCTGTCTGTTTTTCTTACAAAATATCCCGCAAACTTGCCTGCCTCTTCAGTAAACATTGCCTGCTCATCAAAGGGAGCAAACATGGGCAAGTCCCGTTTTTGTGCGGCCGCATAGTCGTCTTCGCCGTTTGCTGGGGCAAGATGAACGATTCCAGTGGCGGTTGTCATGTCAACAAAATCTTCAGCCACCACCGTGTGAATCAGGGGATGCTGGTCTAGTTCTGCCTGTTTGGGAATCAAATCCTTCAGGGGATAGTCGTATTTTAGTCCGACCAGCTCTTTGCCCTTCATGACTTTGACGATTTCGTAGTCGTCTATTTCCAGTTCCTGCATGATTGGCTCGATTCGAGCTTTGGCTAGTATCCATGTTTCGTTTCCTACTTTGACTTTGGCGTAGTCTTCTTTGGGATTGACGCCAAGGATAAGGTCTGTTATTATTGTGAATGGCATGGTTGTCCAGACGATGAAGTATTCGTTTTCTTTTCCTTGCACTTGGAATTTGAAGTGCATGGATGGGTCTTCTACTTCTTTGTATCCGAGCCCGACTTCGGCGTTGCTAAGTGAGGTTTGGCAGTGGGGGCAGTATGCGACGACGTAGTGTCCTTCGCCTAGGAGGTTTTGTTCCCATGCGCGTTTAAGGTACTGCCACTCCCGTTCGATGTATTTGTCTTCGTGGGTGTAGTATGCTTTTTCGTGGTTGATGAACATGCCAAGCATTTTGTCGCCCTTTACCCACTCGCTGTGGTATTTCATGATGCTCTTTTTGCATTCTTCAACAAACACTTCTTCGCCTACTCTGGCGATCAGTTCTTTCTTGTTTTTTGCTCCCAGAGTCTTTTCGACTTCCAGCTCTACAGGTAAGCCTTGAGTGTCCCAGCCTGCCCAGAAAGAAACATAATAGTTCTGCATGGTTTTGAGGCGATAATGAAAATCTTTGATGACTCTGCCTCTTGCATGCCCAACATGCGGAATGCCGTTCATGGTTGGGGGTCCTTCCACGTAGCCTAGCATGCCTATGTTGTTTTTTTCTCTATTTTCTTCAAGTTTTTTAGGGGTTTGGTTTTTTTCCCAAAATGCACGAACTTCAGATTCAAGCTCGAGCGGGCTATACCTTTGGGTCAACGAAAGTTTAGAATTAGCCTTGAATTTCGCGGTCACCGCTCATCCACGACACCAGATTAAAACCTCCAATAACAGACCATAAATATAAATCTTAAGCACTCAAGCTCTATCTACATTCATGTGAACATTTTTTCCTGAAAGTGTGCTACGCTGCAGTTTTCTGAAAAAAGCTGTTTTTCAACAATGAAACTACTATTTGTATCCTAATAGGCTCCAAATAGGTAGCACGGAATTGTGAACTTTTAGGGGGTATGAGGCTTAACTTCGATGTCGTAGGAGAAGACAGATGAAAATAATGGACAGTTATTAGCTGTTGATTATTTTCATATCGATGTTATGTCTCATTTTTCCCCTTGATGATGCTAATCGGAATCTAATTCCAATTAACGAAAATAAATAAAGGGTTAAAGCAGTTAAAGATTGGTTAGGTACCTTTGTAGGTACCTTACAGTTAAAGATTGGATTGGTTAGGTACATTTGTAGGTACCTGCTTTAGGGGTTAATGTATGGCGCGAATGACACTAGAAGATACTCTGAAAACTTTTGGGTTAACTGATAAGGAAACTGAAGTCTACATTTATCTCGCTAAGCAAGGGGTTCAGAAGACAAGTCAAATTGCCAAAGCTTTGAAAGCAAATAAGGGATTAGTCTATCGAATCTTAAAGAGTCTAGAACAAAAAGAGCTTGTTGAAATCACTCTCGAATCTCCTAGTCGCTATATTGCGGTTCCATTTGAAAGAATAATTGACAACTATATCCAATCAAAGCGAGAAGAAGCAACTCGTATTGAAGATACAAAACAGGATTTGCTTTCTGATTGGAAACAGATTGGTCAATCAGAGTTTGAGCCTCCGCTGGAAAGATTTTCTGTGATTGAAGGGGAAAGAAAGGTTTTTCATAAAATATCTCTGATGGTCCAGGAAACGAGAGAAGAATTTGTTTCAATTGCGACAACTAATGGATTGCTTTTAGCTGAAAAATATGGTGTTTTAGATAATATACTAAATCTTCCGTCTAATTCGGGGATAAAATTTAGGTATGTAACTAATGTGAATGAGGATAATCTGGATTCAGTCAAATTTGTGTTGGGGAAACTTAATTCAGTTTTTTCTTTGAAGGGAAAAAAACCAGATTTGCAGAACAATATTTTTCCTAGATTTGTAATTAGAGACAATGAAGAAATTTTGCTTTTTATCAGTAGTCAACACCAGATGAATTCTACGCCTTCTGTAGATACTGCTTTATGCACTAACTGCAAATCAATTATTCAATCATTTTATGGCTTTTTCGAAGATGTTTGGAGCAAGTCCTCAGATATAGAGGATGCTATTCAAGAAATCGAAAATGGGATACAACCAGCAATTATGGATTTGATAAAAGATTCCAGTGCTGCCAAAACGATGTATTATGATGCCTTAAATGGTGCAAAACGTGACATTTTGATTGTTTCTTCATCTAACGGGCTTTTTGAAATTGAAAAAGACATCGATTTATTGAAGAATTGGTGCAAAAAGGGGATTTCAGTAAAAATAATGGCGCCAATTATAAACGAGAATCTAAATGTTACGCACAGATTGTTGGAATTTTGTGAAGTAAGACACATACCAGTAGATTATAGAGAAATTACAATTATTGACAGTCAACAGCTCTTCCAATTCAATGATCCCGCCTTAATTAATGCTGGTGACGAAACCCAAAAATTTCAGAATGTATTTTTCACTACGAACTCCGAGTATATTGAAGATTCAAAAAGAATATTGTTTGATGTTTGGAGACTAACACACACTCCTTCATTTGAAACTCTTCGACAGATTTCAGACCCCTTTGTCACACCACCTAAAAGAGAAAAATCTATAGAACATGCTACTGCTTTCATGAAAAACCTAACCTGTAACATGCAGTCCAAAATTTCTGAACAAATTGTCCATAATAAAATCAGTGAAGAAAAGAAAAATTTCTCAAAAGATTACAAAGACTGGAATAGTACAATAAAGTATTTTGGCAGTAGAGCTTTCGCACGAATACACGCTTCTAAAACTCTTGGGCTGCCCGATATGATACTCCTATTTTTCAAAATAGATGACATTTCGAGTTTTGGAGCGGAAAAATGGGTAGCTGTAAATGTGTTAGATAAAGAAACAAAGGGCGCAAATTATGTTCCAGTTGCTTTTGTTCAAGATAACCCGGGCATGATAGATTTAAGAAAGGAGATTTTTAGAGGCTTCCCCGCTGAAAATAATGTTATTGTCTTTAACAAGGACCAAATTCAACTTCAAATGAAAGGCAACACATTCTATGCTGGTTGGACTAAACCGATTTCGCTTGGAGATTTGTATGAGCCATTGCCGCCTTCATATCTTCTTTTTGAGGGCTATGGAGAAATAAAGCCAGGTGTATTCACTAACTGTGTTCCTTCTGGCAGAAAACAAGAACTTTGGTACAATTCACTGGATTCTTTTGTAACAATATATAACCCTCAATTGAATTATGTAGGTTCTGGAACCGAGTCATTTATAGAAAGAGAGACCCTGATGATTTCGCGCGCATAGACAAAAATTTCTCGAAGGTTTTAGTTAATCAGCTCTTCGATTTGATATTATATCATAGATTTTAAATCCCAAGTATCCACCTGCAGCCGATTCAATTATGATGACTGGTAACATCATCAAAAATATTCCAACAAATGTTGATGCATATTCTGGAGAGTAAAACACCGGATATGTTGCGAGCCTAAGTATTCCGTCAATAATGAAATTTTCTAGTGAAAAAACAATTGCAGCCCACATCAACTTGTTTTTTCTTTTAAAAAAAGGATAAACCGTGTTCATGATAATGTCAAGCTGTAAGGCATTTAGGATAAGCGGTATTCTAGGCAATATGTTGAATGGTGTTCCCATTGCGGATGTGGGCATTGTCAGAAGACCAAACAAAGTTATGGTGAATAAAAGTCTCCATCTTTTTCCTTCAAAAAGCAGGAACGCTATGCTGTTCCAAATGGCTTGTCCAATAACAAATAGATAATTGGAACCAGGTATTCCTGAAAATAAGAAGCCTATTTGAAAAACCAAAGCGGTATACACAAAACCTGTTACAGCCAGTGTGATTATTAGAGCAATATCTCTGCTATTCCACAACTTAGCAATGCCCCAGTGGGTTTTCCAATGGTTAATGTATGAAAATTTAATTTTTCCGATTCACACACACCAGAAAATATTGTTAAAAATTCTGGATTGTGCTCCAGCATACTTTTACTTCCAGCTCAATTGGTGTGAATGTATAGAAACAACTGGTAATCTGAGTTTATTATTCTCTGGCCAAAAAATTAAGAAAAAATAGAGAGGCGCTAACACAAATTGTGTTAGCAACAATTAGTTATTGTTATTGGTCGTTTGGGTCTTGTGGGTTTGTTCCTTTTGTGATTTCTTCGCTGTCTGTTAGTCCGTCTCCGTCTGTGTCTGGATTTTGTGGGTCTGTTCCATAGTATATGTATTCCATTGCGTCCTCTAGTCCGTCTCTGTCAGTGTCGCTGTTGGGTTGTTCTTCTTCAAAATAGGGAGTTGGGAGGCAGGTGGTGCATGGGTCGTTTGGGTCTTGTGGGTTTGTTCCTTTTGTGATTTCTTCGCTGTCTGTTAGTCCGTCTCCATCAGTGTCTGGATTTAGCGGATCAGTTCCATAGTATATGTATTCCATGGCATCTTCCAATGTATCTCCATCAGAATCACCATTGGATGCTGTCTGCTCTTCCTCAACATAAGCTGTTGGGATGCAATGTGGTACATGGGTCGTTTGGATCTTGCGGATCTGATCCTTGTGTGATTTCTTCACAGTCTGTTAATCCATCTTCATCAGTATCTGGATCTTGTGGGTCTGTTCCATAGTATATGTATTCCATGGCATCTTCCAATGTATCTCCGTCAGAATCGCCGTTGGATTGTTCTTCTTCAAAATAGGGAGTTGGGAGGCAGGTGGTGCATGGGTCGTTTGGGTTTTGTGGGTTTGTTCCTTTTGTGATTTCTTCGCTGTCTGTTAGTCCGTCTCCGTCTGTGTCTGGGTTTTGTGGGTCTGTTCCATAGTATGTGTATTCCATTGCGTCCTCTAGTCCGTCTCCGTCAGAGTCACCATTGGCGACTGGTTGCTCTTTTTCAATGAGCATCCCATTTTGATCAGAAAAAACCGTAGTTCCAAACATAAGCAAAATAACAAAAATAACTGCCAATGAAGTAACAATTATCTTGCTTTTTCTCACTCTTCTGTCACCTCCACATGATGCTCTTGGGCGATAAAATCTTGACTCTTATCACCAAAAACTTGGGTTTCATAGAATATTAGAAAAGGCTGGGTACAAGTACACCCACCCAATTAGTTCAAGAGGTATCTTGTTTTTTTTAAAACAATTACAGAGAACATTACTTACTGTTGGGTTTTGGGCTAAATTTTTGCCTCAAGACCTGTTGACGATTTTTTAGCCGCGCAAGAAGTTTCGGTTTATTTAGTTGTTTATGATTTAGGTTATTGCAAATTTAGCCATTTTTAGGTTGTAGGTTTTTGATACAAAGTATTTAACGTCTGATTTTTCTTCAAAGTATGCTTCAATTGTTGAATCATGGTCTATGTTTAATATTCTGGATGCAAATTCTTTTGGACCAAGCAGGAATTTTTTGTTTGTTGAACCGACATTTCTGACTCCAACATTACGAGATTTATCGATGTTTATGTTGTAAATGATAACTTCACATACTGCATTAGACGGCGCATTTAAGTGCAGCCTTCTCCAAACTCCATTTTTTCTAGAATTCATGTCTTTCTCCTTAGATTGTTAGTGAGAAAATAAATTGTTAAAAATTGGGTGGGTACAAATGTAGGTACCCATCTTGACACTGTTTTTCCGAAAATAGTACGTCAAGCACGAAAACATAATTTCACTGTTTCTTCTATGTGATTTCATAGGCTCTTTCATTCTTGGTAATTTATTTTTCAATCTATTTTTAGGCATTCTATTGACATAAATCGGTTTAATGAAATTCATTTTGTTGGAGGCTTCAACTACATTCTTAGACTTCATTTTAGACAATCCGATGAGAATGGTTACTTCAGTGGTTCCATCAGTCGAAACTCTCCCATTTTTGACTTTGTATACCTACTGTTGTATATTTGGCATCTCGATTCTTGAAGTATTGTTTTTTTGTTTGATATTTCGCAGTCATATGCTAAAACAAACGATATAATGCGCGAGTGACCCGACCAAAATTTTAAACTTTCAAATTACGAAGTTCTTCAATAACGTTATCCCAAGAATCTAAGGTAAATTTCTTACCCTTTGCAAGATAGTTAGATTCAAAAAGAATACATGTTGTTACTGGGAGTTTCTTTGTTTCTGCGTAATAATTGATGGGCTTGTTTTTTCTTTTTTTCTCAGAAACAGGTTTTCTTTCTTGCAAGGATATGTAGAAGCAACAAATATTCTTATTTAATTTCTTTGCATTTTCGAAATTGTCACTAATACCCTTAACCACCTCTTGAACAGTTTTCTTGCCTTTTTGTGGATATTTTCCTCCATATATGCCATGAACTTTGAATTCAAAAAGACCTGCGATGTCGTTTGAATTGTAGTATTGTGGCAAGATTTCTTTAGCTCCCTTTTTGATAACCGCCCCATCCCATTCAATCCACTCTAAATCTTTAATCCAAACGGGACCAAGAACAGGTGAGAATTTATCTGTGTATTTGGCGATATGCTTCATTAGAATTGAAGCAAAAATGTGTCCACGAAAGCGACTGTTATTTTTTCTATTCGGTGCTTCCTTAAAAGAAAAATTTTCGAATTCTAATAAAATTTCTTGAGACTCTAATTCTAACATGATGATAGGTTGTGTTTAATGGTTAAGTAATTTTTCCGCTATACGTGGGCGAAGAATTTGTGGAAGATCTACAAATCCGATTTCAAAATGCGCGCCCCTAGTTTCTAAAAGAGTGAGACTTTATTTGATGAAGCAAAAAACACAATGTTGTGTATGGGTTTCACGCTTGAGGGGGAGTAAAAGTGATTTCATGAAATTCTTCTGTTAATTGCATAGCTTTTTTCCACAATGGTTTCATATTAGGATGCTTTACTTTCCAATCTCCATTCATTTGATTAACAAGAAGATTACTGTCAGAATAACATTCAACATCATTTACCAAATTCCAACGCAGAAGTTAATGCTGAACTTAGTGCCTTGTATTCAACTTGATTGTTAGTTCCTATCCCCGCATATTTCGAGCGTCTTTTTTTGACCTATTTCTATCGTTTAAAATAATAAAAGCTATAGCAGATGGTCCTGGATTTCCTCTGCAAGCTCCATCAGTATATATTCTTAGCATCTATAGCACTCACATCAATTTTGTAGATAAACATGCCTTCAAAACTATTTCGCGTTTTCCTTTGAGGGGTAATTTTTTTGAGTTTTTACCCCTCACACTGTTAATCATTCTATGGTACCTCCATGTACCATTCCTATTCCATATTGTACCATTCCGTTATTAGGAGTAAAAGTGGTATGTCCTCCAATTGACCGCAAACCGTCGTTTCGCCCGTCGTCCGTCGTTGGTTGGTTGGTTTGGTTGGGTTAAAATTTAACCCCTAAACCCAAACAACTACTTCAATGATACGGTTACTGACTGACTGACTGACACAACCACAATATTGGTGCGCGCGCAAAGATCACCAAGAACCTCAAGAACTAGAAAATAATGATTAACTATTCATTTCAATTGCGTGTGCGTGCCACTTTAGATAAATTAGGTGTTTCATCCCATATTTTATCAAAATAATCAATCAGTATTGATACTAAACTAGGATTATTTGTTAATAAAGAAGATTTTTCGGCCAATTCCGTATCGACTGAGTTATCTATAATTACTTTCATCTTATCAAAAACATTTATTATTGCCGAAGGTTCATGTTGAATAAATTTGAGTTCATAATTAGGATAATTTGTTAATTGATTTACGATTTTAGATATGTTATGTTATCTTCAGGTTTTTCAAGAAGAACTCTCATTTTTACTCCTTTTTCTAATGCAATCTTAGCTACTTCTGCAAAGGTTATGACTGTTTGTGGGAATCGTTTCCATGAAACTAAGAAATCAATTTGTGATTTTGCTAAGGTAATTTCTTCTGTTCTTCTTAATATTGTAGCGTGATTTTTAGGTATCAAAACAAAATCTGGTTCAATATCATTTAAGAATTAATTTATAATTATCTACATTTTTTAGATATGAGTTCAGCTTTTTCGTTCAATATGTTTATGTTTCTTCATTTTTCTTTTTTAGTAAAAATGAAATACCTTCTTTCACAGATATTGATTTGTATTTTCTTGGTCGTTCTAATGAAGATTCAACGAGTCCCGATATTGCTAAGTTTTTCTAAAATTCTATAAATTTCCTGTCGAGGAACACGAGACTATTTTTGAATTTCACAAACACTAGAAAATGTTTATGATCCATAGATTTAGAAAAACTTTGGCTTGATTAATCGAAAGACCAAAGTGAACTAATGTTTCAATAATATCATATCAAGAATACAATGTAATTTCTCCCCAAAACATAGTCTTTAAGACTATTTTATCAATATAAATTTTGTCACCCATAGGGTGAGAATCATAGTATTAAATATTGTATATTCTGAAAGATGTGGCTTTGTTGAGGGAGTAATGCGTTCGTTTTTTGAAGTGCTAATCTTCAACACAATAAAAATAGGTAAAAAAGATGCAAAAGCTAAATAAAATAAAAAAAATATCTATTATTGAGTTTGTTATTTTTTTCTTTATATTAGTCACATTGATCCCTATTGGCAGTGCTCAAGTAGATGGAGCTCATGGACTACACACTACTGCTGAAGATACAGGTTCAGTACCACTTCCAGCTGGAGTCACTCCTGACATTACAATTAAGACTGATATCTATCTAAGTTTCAGACCAAATCCTGTAGGAATAAATCAAATATTTCTAGTCAATCTTTGGAATGACCCAGGTCCCTCATATGCTCGATTTTTTAGAGATTATAAAGTGTCACTTATGAGACCTGATGGATCAGTAGAAGAAATATTCATTGATTCTTATCCAGCTGACGGGACTGCATGGTTTGAATACATAGCTGATCAAATAGGCGAATGGCAAATAAAATTCGAATTCCCCGGAGGTTACTTCCCCGCTGGAGACTATAAAGTAACATCTGGGTCACAGTCAGGCTATGTCGAATCCTACACCAAATCAGTCTACTATTTACCTGATTCAACAGAATGGCAACCACTGACGGTCCAAGAGGATATTGTATACTCATGGCCTGAACCAGGTCTTCCAACTGACTACTGGACTAGACCCGTGTCTCCAGAGAACAGGCATTGGTATCCAATTCTAGGAAATTATCCATGGCACGGACCAGGAGTAGCAGCAGACTGGCCAGCAGACACTAACAGAATTTGGAACAGCCGTCAAATGTTTACTCCATATGTACAAGCTCCAAACTCAGCTCACATAGTGTGGGACAGAGCTGAAGGTATATCTGGTGTCATGGGTGGAGATTATGGCTCTAAATCGCAGACTCAAGGAGGAAACACACCTAGCATAATTTATGTTGGAAGATGCTATGACTCAAAAACAAGAGTATATAATGGTGAAACCCAAAGTGTTTGGACATGCACAGATCTCAGGACAGGTGAAGTGTACTGGGAACGAACAGATGTATCTGCACCATCGTATATCGAATATTCTGAAGGTTCCGAATCTGTTCCTGGTGCCGAAGCTTCGGTGGGTGTCTCAGTAAGTCTGTTACGGATAGCGGGAAATCGGCTACAAAAATTCAATCCTGCAACAGGGGATATGACTTTAGATCGTGAAATTCCTGCTTTTAGGTCTACAGAATACTATCGAAATGGTTACGTGCTAAGTACCTCAAGTGATTAGTGATGAGAATAAGGTATTTCGTCTGATCAATTGGACAACGTTAGGCTCTACGAGCAACTTTGCCAGCAGAGTTGTAAGTAATATCAGTTTTCCGATGGACACTTTAGGACAGTCTCGAGATTACAATGCAATGGTAGCATTTGTATTTAGAGAAACAAATGCATGGGATGCCAATGGACTAAAACCAATTAGCGGATTCCCATACGTTAATATCACTATCGATGGTGGAACTGGAATTAGACATGGTTTCAGAGTAATTGCTGCAGATCTACTTAACAGGACAATGGTTATACAACAATACTTATGATGATGAACCATACAGTGCAGCACAAATGCCATACAGCCAATCTTGTCACATCGCTGAAAATGGAAAAGTAGCAATACTAATGCGCAAAGGTTACTTCAATTTCTACGATTCAAGGACAGGACAATTCCTATACCAATCAGAAACAATGGATTATCCATGGGATGAACCAGGATTTGGTGCATACAACATAGCTTCCGCTTATGGAATGATTTTCAGAGGCGGTTATGGTGGTGTTTACGCATTTGACTGGGACACAGGAAAAATTGTTTGGAAATATGAACAAGTAGCACTTAGCCAATATGAGACACCATATATCAATGAAGAGGGAGTCACCGTTTACTCTTGGAACGGAGGAGTCCAAGTAGCTGATGGTAAGGTATTCTGGCAAAACAACGAACACACACCAACCCAACCTATAACTAGAGGATGGGGACTACACGCAATAGATGCTTACACTGGAGAAGGCGTTTGGAACATCACTTCAATGATGTCACCAGGAGCTGTAGCAGACGGATACTTAACCGCATCATGTAACTATGACGGTTCAACATATGTCTTTGGAAAAGGCAAAAGCGCAACTACAGTAACAACTCCTGACGTCGCAGTTCCAAAAGGAACAGCATCACAATCAAAGGAACAGTTCTTGATCAATCGCCAGCGCAATCAGATACTCCATGTGTATCCAAAGATTCGATGACAACTCAAATGGAGTACATTGCATCTTCCAGCAACCAATCGATGGACTTATGGGGCAATGAAATAATTACAGGTGTTCCTGTAACATTAACTGCAATTGGCGAAGATGGAACATACGTAGATATTGGAACAACTACACAGAAGGATATTCTGGAACATTCGGAAAATCTTGGATTCCAACAGCAGAAGGCACATACAAAATTATTGCTTCATTTGCAGGAGACGATTCTTACGGTAGTTCTTCAGCAACAACTTGGGTTACAGTTGGTCCAGCGACGCAGCAGGCGGAGCAATAGAACCAGAACACCCACTAATCAGCACGACATGGCAATCATAATTGCTGTAATCGCAGTTGCAATAATAGCAGCAGTCGCATATCTAGCGCTACGGAGACGAAAATAAACCAAAATTTTCCCTCCCTCTTTTTTGGGAGTAAAATAAAGTTTAGAAGAATAATGGAGAGCTGAAAGGATTCAATCGCAAAGATTAAGCATCTTTCTCATCCTTTAAGATTGCTTTTTTGTGATTGCTCACTCATCAACAACTGTGATTGAGTCTCAGCAAATCTCCATCATTCTAATTATTTTAATCAAGCTATGCGCGGCGCGCATGATTTGTTTGATTAACAACTATGTAAAGAGTTCCTTTACATCATCGAGTTGATTTCGAATATTGCGATAAACGCTAGAAAAGATGTAGAAAGATCCTAATGGTTTTAGTTGGTATTCAATCCAAAGAAAGAATGGATTTCACTCTCCAACTGAATATATAAGAGGTAATGGAACTTGGAAAGGCGTTTCAATCCTTGTTTAATGGATTTCTTCCGCCGACTGTGCTCGCATGGAGTTGGATAATAATAAACAGACAAAAAATGAGTGTTCATTATTATCCGATGATCTGGTTTTGCCGTTTCAATCCTTGTTTTAATAAATTTCTTCTGCCGACAATATCAATTTTCACGGATGAGGAGGAGGACGCAGAAAATTTTTTTCCTTCCCCCTCCTCCTCATCCACAAAGAATTTCACACCTAAACGACTACCCCGTTTCAATCCTTGTTTTAATGGATTTCTTCCGCCGACCTGACGTCTATGCTGACCTTGTTGACATGAAAAGCAGCATCTTCCCTGATTCTGCGATTGTAACAATTCGAGACTCTGGATTAGGATACTGGGTAGAATTCGTGGAAGATTCAGAGGTTCTGGATATTATGCAAATGTCAGGCGACGCATGCCAATCATATCCGGCTGTACATCACAGCACTCTTTATGTCGGCAATGTTTACGCTCTGATAGAGTTTATTCCGCCTCCAAATCGGTTTCCTGCGCCTCCGCTTTGATTGTTTTTGCGTAAAATCTATCAAGCCAGCCGCTCTACATTATACTGGTGGGTGTTCTTGACAAACTATTGTTGTCCAGAATGCGGTGGGACTAAAGTCACATGGAGCATGAGACTCAAAAAGGCTGTTTGTCCAAAAGATAACACGCCTGTAAGCGAATTCATTCTCCGCTAGCATCTCACATTCTGGCATGTACTAAAACGCAGTTGGCAGCGTCAGTTGATTATGGGAAAATCTGCTATTTTATCAGCTCTTTTAGAGTTTCTGCCTCTTCTCTGAGTGCAGCCACTTCTTCCTCAAGAGTATCTAGTCTTTCGGTTGCTGCTGTTCGCAGGTTCTTTATTTCTTCTAGCAGTTTTCTTTTCTGTTTCTTCAATACTTCAAGCTTTTCCAGTCTGCCGGTCGGTAAATCCAGTTGTTCGTCAAGTTCGTTTTCTGGAGCCGTAGCGTCCGCATGAAGGTTGATTACTGGCGGGTATGATGGCTCTTCTTTTACAACTTCAATTTTTGTTAAACAGTATGGGCAGGCGTAGTACGTGACTTTGTCTTCTCCAACAGAAAAGTTGGTTACCCAAATCGGATTATCGAACTCTTTTTGACAAGATATACAGGGACATTTATGCTTCATGCTTACCAAGCTCTATTTTCGTGTATTTTGAATATTATCGTTGCTACTTATTGTGTAATAGTTTAGTATTAACAATATATCATTTTTCGACAGGTGCAGCCAATTTTTTGATGTGTCAAATTCTGTAATAACCAATATATTCACTTTGAAGGTGCCGTTTTATGATCAAGATGATGCCCCTAGACGAACTAAAGAAAAAGATCCAAAAACTTCAAACAGAACGAGCAAAACTCAACGACGAAATCGACAGACTGAAACTAGAAGCCGACGATAAATCTATGCAGCTACAGCAAGAGATTGAATCTCTACAGGAAGAGGCAAATTCCCTAAAAGAAATCCTGGAAAACAACTAACCTAACTGTGTGGCTGAATAATGCCCGAGCTTCACTCATTTGGTTCTGGACTGCCCTAGGCTAGGCTGCAAACAGTCTTGGATACGCCAAGTTTTCTTGGATTCGTCGAATGTTCTGTTCGGTTACGCCCAAGTTTTTGAGGAGCTTTAGCAGATCCGAAATGTTGACGACTTTCTTGCAGTCCTGACAGACCCTTAGTTCAGCGTAATATCTGGAAATTTTTCCTTTACAGTCTGGACATTCAAATAACAACGTTCTCCCCCAACAAAACATATGTCACTACGGCTAGATATGCCTTTTCAAACAATCTAAAGGCTCATTTTTGTTTTTCAAGTTTGGCTACTTTCTTTTCCAAAGCCTCAATCTTTTTGGTCAAAGCGTTCATCTGCTTTTTCTGCTCCAACTGAAGGTTCTGTTTCTCTCGTTTCTGCTGTGCAATCTGCTCCTGAAAATAGCTGAACGTTTGCACCACCGAATTCATGCACGATTGGCATGCATGTTGCTGTTCTTCTTTTTGTCTATTCGAAACATCAACGCCAGACATTACAGACCACACAGATACAATCTATCATGTAGAGTAAAATTGTTTTCCTATGACAGTTGGCAAAATACTCTCAAAACAGTCCGTACCTGACGTCAGGTAACCGTTTTTTGGCTGTTTTCCGTAAAGTTTATAGTAACACAAAGCTTATGCAACGATACAGGATTTATCACAAAATTTTTGGGATTAAACAATGAGAAAAACACGAACACTTCAACTCTGCCTAATTATTACAGCAACCATGATGCTACTTGTATCAAATTTTGTTCCAAGTGCACAACTAAAGGTTAATGCACAGAACGTCACTGGCACTTCGGCTGAAAGCAACCAGAGTCTGCTACAATATGAGTGGCCACAATTTGGAGGCAATGCGTCTACTTCACGGTTTTCGCAAGGTCCTGCGCCTTCAACTTCTAAAATTGTTTGGAAAGCCAACATAACAGACATTAGAAGCTTCATTGCAGCGTTTAATGGCATGGTTTTTGCGTGTTCGAACACTTCAGTTATTGCTCTTAACCCTGAAAATGGGGCAACCATTTGGGAAACTGAAGTTCCGATGAATGGAACATGGCCAATAGCATACAAAATCGACAGCACTCACATGCTTGTGGAAGGCACCTGCCTAGAAACACAGACTGGAGATATTTTATGGTCAAGTTCTTCGTTTTCTGCAGACACAGGAAACTTCAACCTTAACGTTTACAGTCCAGAAGAGAAAATGTTCTACGTCAAAAAACTCTCATATGTTGAAGCATGGGACTTTTCTGACCCCTCAACACCTCCAACACAGGTATGGAAAACGTATGTTCCCGGCGGCGGCAGGGTTGGCTCGGGAATAACTTATGGAGACGGCAAAGTGTTTCCCGGGTCTTTTGAAGACCTTCAGATGGCAATAGACGCCAAGACGGGCGACGTTCTTTGGACTACCCGCACAAAAACACCGATGATTTTCTCTGGCGCATACTCTGACGGAAAGTTTGTTCGCGGAGGCACAGACGACAACACAATGTACTGTTTCAACGCCACAAACGGTGACATCCTTTGGACTTACAACCCAGGAACAGACGGCTACTTCACTATCGGATGTGCAATCGCATATGGCATGGTCTATGAGCCAAACAAGGACGGAAAAATTTACGCCATAGACATAGACACGGGAGAGCTGGTTTGGTCATATCAGGGACCAGGAACGATGCTATTTCCTGGAATGCCTACCGTTGCAGAAGGAAAGGTTTACGTCACGAGTGGTCAGGATGCGACTTTTGGTGCTCATCCTACTGCTTCAGAGTTTGTGTGCTTGGATGCCTACACTGGCGATGTCATCTGGAAGCTTGCTGTTGAAGCGTTTGCGCCCAGAGAATCTATAGCCATTGCCTATGGAATGATGTTTATGATTCCAGGTGATGTAACCACAGCTGTTGATTCGTATTCTGGGAGCGAGTATACTACTAAGGGTCAGGTTTGGGCTTTCAGTGATGATTTGTCTCAGATTAATGGTTCTTGGTCAATGTTCAGAAGTGATGCAGAACGTTCCTCTATTGGCAACTTAGGTCCAGCAAACCTGACGATGGAATGGAAATATACCACTGAGGGGGCTGTGATGTCTTCGCCTAGTGTTGTGGATGGCGTTTTGTATGCTGCTTCACAGGACAAGAACGTTTACGCAGTTAATGCGTGGAGCGGCAGTTTAATTTGGAAATTTGAGACAGAGGGCACTATCGAGTCTTCGCCAGCGGTTGTGGATGGAAAGGTTTTCATTGGAAGCGACGACGGCTACGTTTATTGTTTAGACTCTCTTAGTGGTGGTCTTGTTTGGAGACGATTTGTCCATGGCGACTTGCCGATTACTTCGGGAGCCGCTGTTATGCTTCGTTCTTCGCCTGCGGTTGTTGATAATATAGTGTATGTTGGGTCTGTTGACGGAAACCTGTACGCTCTTGACGCGGATGACGGCGACGTGTTGTGGACGTTTGATACGACAGGAATAATTACGTCGTCTCCGGCAGTGGCGGATGGTGCCGTTTATGTTACTTCCGAAGAACCAAACGAAGGCGCCCTGTACAAGTTAGATGCATATGATGGAAATTTGGTATGGAAGTTGCCTCTTGCGTATGAGCATCAGTTTACTGGCGGAACAGACATGCAGGGTACTCCCACGGTGGCGGATGGTATGGTGTTTGTTTCCACTAACATGCGGACATATTACGGTGTTAATACGGTTTCTGGAGATGTTGTTTGGACGTTTACGAACCCTCAGGCAACAGAATTCATTGTCTCTGCTCCGATTTATGTTGAGGGCAAGCTGTATGTTATTGACAAGTTTGACATAGCATGCCTGAATGCTTCTACAGGAAAGAAAATTTGGGGTTCATATTCCGGAGATGAGCTTTATGTTTCGCCATCTTATGCTGACAACAGAATATACGTGGTCACCAGCCAACGTCACATCTTCATCATAGACGCTACGACGGGAGACAACTTTTTGGCATACACAACACCGTCTGCAAGCTGGTCCTCCCCAACCCCAATCAACGGAAGACTATACATAGGAAACAACGACTGGAACATTTACTGCCTAACAACAGCAGTCAGCTCCAATCCATCCGCCAGCACCGACGAGCCATCACCAAACGACGATGAACCCACACAAACCCCTGATGAGCCTTCAGCACCAACTGACGGAGAACCAGACGCTGAGCCCACAGAAGACAACTATCTTGTGCTAATTGGAGTCCTTGTAGTGATAGCTGTGGTTGTAGTTGCAGCTTATGCTTACTTTAGGCTGCGTAAACACAAATAATCTTCATGTTGGATTCAAAACTGACTGAAAAATCAAAAGTTGCTGTGCAGTATTTATCTTCCCTTCATATGTATTATAACAAACTGTCTACTATTCTACGGTAGTGCTAGACTCGATGATGAATGCAAATAACAGTTGCAAGAATTCAAAAACGGGGCATAGTTGCGATTTAGCAAACTTTATCTCAATATTTGTTGCGCCCCCAACAGTGGCAGTAATAGCAACTATTTGCTTTTCTCTCTGGTCACCCATCGGCTTGGGTATACTTTCCGCGCCTTATAGTATTCTTCTGTGTTTTCTTTGCTTTGCCTTTTTCCCATTTCTAGGGATACTCTATTTTCACAGAAAAAAAGTTGTTGACCTGTACGTTTCACAAAGAAAAGCCCGAACACCATTCTTCATAATAGCAATCGCCAGCTACGCCACTGCAGCCATAATCTTCTCTGCAACAAGCACAAAAATCATGTTCCTATTAGCGCTGGGCTCGCTGTTCGTTTCAGTTATCTGTATGGGAATCAACGTGTTCTGGAAAGTCAGCATCCACTGTGCAGGCGTAACTGGACCAATATTTGCCCTAATCTTCGTATACGGTATAACCGCACTGCCCCTAGCGCCAATCGTGGGACTAGTAGGCTGGTCCAGAATCAAACTAAACAACCACACATTCGCCCAAACACTCGGCGGAACACTACTCTCACTAACAGTCGGACTAGTAATCTACACAACACTATACTACTAACAAAATATTTCTTAGTCGCATAAGTGCATGAGGCTATAGTGAATTAGTGCAAAACAATAAAAATAATATAGAAAGGATCGTTTTTTATTAGTGTCTAGTAATTTGGGGTTGTGTCCATTTTGGAGATTACAAAAGTTAGTGAAACAGAAAGTAAAGAAAATCCTCACAGGGTTGATGCAAGACCTGTTTATTCTCATGAAAATGCGCAGGTGGTAATTTTGACTTTGCAGCCTGGCGAATCATTACGTAGACATATTACGTCTGTAGATGTCTTTTTCTACGTTTTAGAAGGTAGAGGACTTGTTGAGATTGGGGATGAAAAAAAGGAAGTTGAGAAAGACTCAATTGTTCACAGCCCCGCAAGGATAGTTCATTGCTGGTACAACACATCAGACAAGCTTTTACGAATCTTGGTAGCAAAAACTCCAAAGCCAAAAGAATCAACAATCTTACTCTAATTTGTCTTACAAACAGCTCATTATGCATTTTTGTTCCAAAATGGTGCTGGCTTTGCTTACATAAAAAATTGAAAGCTTCAAATAAGTCTACTCTTGAAGTACCTTTTTTATCAGCAAAATTCTGAAGCATAAATTTTATGAGGGTGCTCATTTTTTGAGTTATGTTAAAGCTAGCCGAGTGTTTTGGAGGTTCATGGTTGCCTATTTTGTTAAAGCGTGTTTATGAGGATCCAAAAGTAAGCGATGGAAAACGGGTTCTTGTTGACCGACTTTGGCCTCGGGGTGTACGGAAAGATAAAGCAATGATTGATGAGTGGCTGAAAGACCTTTCACCCAGTAATCAGCTACGTAAATGGTTTAATCATGATCCAGATAAGTGGGATGAATTTAAGAAACGTTACTGGAAAGAGTTAGAGTCCAATAAACAACTTGTTTTAAGATTGGCCAAAGAAGCAAAGAAAAGCAAAATTACTTTTGTTTTTGGATCCAAAGAGAAGGAATTCAATAATGCTGTTGCTCTAAAAAAATATGTTGAGAACTATATCGAACCTAAAACAAAATCCTAAGCGAATCGCCACAAAGGGTCTAAAGATTAGATTTTTTTAAAGGCTTGTTTTGGAGCAAAACAAACTGGACAAACCCAGTCTTCAGGTAAATCATCAAAACTTGTTCCGGCTGTGATGCCGTGTTCAGGATCGCCTTGTTCTGGATTGTAGACATAGCCGCAAACTGTGCATTCATATTTTTGTAGTTCTTTTGAGATTTTGCTTAGTTTAGGTTTTTTCTCCTCTTTCTCGGAGACTATTTTTTCATATTTTTCATGAATCATTTTTCTGTCAAATTCCCAAAAATCATCAAGCATAGAATCCAGTTCGGGTTTTGAAAAATAGTTCATGCAGGGATAAAAGAAGTGTTTATCTTCTTTTTGGATATGTTTTGGGTACAAAGTAGAGAGCTCTTTTAGCAAAGCATTAATTTCCATTATTGCTTTTTTGCTGCCTTGCCTGTACTTGGTGTTTGTTTCTTTTAGTTTGTTTACAGTTTTTCTTGCGTAAGCATGCTCTTCTATCAGTTCATTCATGATGGTCTGGTGTTCCTGCTTTAGATTTTTGGTTGAAAGTTTTTTAAACAAAATGTCTTCTTCTTTGCCGTGATGGCATTTGTCAGCGTATGTTTTAAAAAAGTCGACAACAACTTCAATATAATTTGAATCGGTAACTTTTTTCTCGTTGATCTCAAGTTGTAAATTATTTATTATTTTGACCATTCTTTCAATTAATCTGTGCTCTCTCATCAATGGTCCTATAGGTAACAAAAACGTGCACGCTCTAATTAAACAATCAATGTTACAGGCTATTAACCTTAACGTTCAAAAATTATGAAAACACGTTCTTTGATAAGCACTGAACAATTTCAACATATGTCTATATGCTCATATCGCCGCAAATGATTTAGCGCCACACAGCTAGTTTATTCTTTGAAGAGGTGGATAATATGCCCATGGCTTTTGTTCTGATAAACGCCGATATTGGATCCGAAAACAAAATTTTAGACGAATTAAAGAAAATTAATGCCGTCAAGGAAGCCCACATGGTTTATGGCGTATATGATGTTGCAGCAAAAATTCATGCAGATACAATGGAACAACTTAAAGACATTGTCACATGGAAAGTGAGACAATTAGATAGCGTCAGATCAACTCTAACACTTATTGTAATTGAAGAAAGGAAATAATGACACGCATATACTGCAATTGGACAACAGGGGCTACAATGATTAGAATAGTACAATCTTTGATACTGTACACGTCATTAAGCAATCATTTTCACAGTCGCATCTTCATTAAATTTGAAGACCTAAAAAATCGACGTTTTGGTCAGCTTTTCCCATAAAAATGTCAGTGGTGGGCCGGACCGGATTTGAACCGGCGACCTTCTGCACGTCAAGCTTCAGGTTCAAAGAGACAGTCTTTAGATATTAACAACGAAGAACTGTTGGAATTGTTCGATGAATTTCAAGTTGTGGATTTACAGAGAGCAGAAAAAACAGCTAAAGAGAAATTTACTACATTCGCAAATTCCTGAATGAAGTCAAATTAAACTCAGTTGAGGTTAGGACTGAGGATGTCCGACATTACCTTAGAGATTTAGACGTTTCCAAACATGTTTACAAGAACTATTTTTTTAGGAGCATTGAAAGTATTCTTCCGTGATTTCTTGCATCGTTCAGAGTTGGTTGATTCTTTCAAGTTTCCCCGACTCAAAGTTTAAGCCTAAAATTGTTCGAACAAAAAATGAGTTGAAAATTTTCTATGATTTAGTCAAATCCCAATGTTGGTAAGGCATTGTTCTTGGCATACGCTTTAAGTGGTTCAAGCAAAGAATGAAGTTTTTGGGCTTAACCAAAGGTAAGATAATACTTCCGAAAAACGGTTAATTGTTCCTACTGGTCACAATGGAATTACAAAAAATAGCTATGTCAGTTTTTATAACAGTGAGACAGAACGAGGTATCCAATAAGATTGAGTTAGGGGGAGATAGATTATTCCAGCATCAGCGACAGACAATATAAGAAAATTTGGAAGGTGGCTCAAAGAAGAAACGGGTGTTCATATAACTGCTCAGAAGCTTAGAGAGTGGTTCTGTTGTGAAATGGGAAACTTAGGAGTTAGTGACCGTTACATTGATGCTTTTTCGTGGAACAAAACACGAAAATCAGTTTTGGCGAGGCATTATACAAATTACAATCCTGAAAAACTAAAGAAAATTTATGAAAAAGCAAAATCTTGAGAAGTCCTGAAATAATTTTAATGAACCACAAGTCATAATCATACGCTAACCGGTCTCTATCTTTTTATTTTCAAGGTAATATTCAAAAATATTCTCCTAATAGTTCATGTCTTTTTTCTATAGAACTTTTTGCAACTGCAGCTTGTGAAATGTAATACTGAAAATCCATTAGTTTTCGATATTTTCTGTCATAATCTAAGCCTTTTCCAGATTCAATTCGCAATTTATTAATAAATTTGATGTAAAACTCAGCAAAAATCTGTAATTTTTCTATTTCTTTCTTAATAATTAACTCTTCAAAGAAAAGATAAGCTGAAACTATTGAAGCCCTATTTCGAAAATCCTCAGCATTTTCTCCAAAATATTTGTTCATATAATTTAGTGTCACTTTAATTCTCTCAATCTCCACTCCAAATTTTTTCAAATTCGCATATTGTTCAAAGAAGCGTTTCAAGTCTCTAAATCTTGCAGAATAAAAACTATCTTGTAGCGAACGGTAAAAAGAATTTATGCATATTTGGGCGATAAACAGTTTCTTTTGCAAATCTCCTCTCAGGTATATTCACTTTAATGAAAAATGGGTGTTCTTTTCCAACTTTAAAAACAAAATCTCTAATATCTCCTTTCATTGCATGTAAGTTTAAAATTGCATTTAGGGGAGAACCTAATTGTAACCTTTGAAAAGAGAAGTCTCAAATCATCCTCTTCAGCTTTGGTTATAATAGCAACTGTGAATTTATACTCGAAAAGGTCATTTCGCTCATTTTCTGGCAATTGGTCGATGTTTCTTCCATCTAAAAGAGTTAATTCACCACTAAAAAATTCAATTATCGAAACAATACGTTGTTGTCCATCAACACAGTCATAGGTTTCAGAATCATCTGCTTTATACAAATACAGCTTAGGTATATCCAGTCCCCTTTGCATGGAATCTATTAGTTTTTTCTTCAAAGTTGATTCCAAACTGTTGGTTCTCTTTGATAATCTGGATATTGTATTAGGTTCCTCTTGGAATACAATTTTTTTGCGGACCATTCTTTTATTGTTCTAATCATTTCTAATTGCCAAATCTAATCGCCTAGGAACATGTCAACATAGTTCAAATTCATTTTATCAATCGGAATGTGCTTATCTAGGAAAACTTGAATGTATCTTTTTAACCAATCTTCATAAACATTTTTGGATTTATACTCTACTAAATCTTGACAGTTAGGTAATTCTCCTAGGACTTTCACTTCTTTAAGGAAACCATTATTTTTTCTAATTTCTTCTCCACCTTTGTGGCTTTTTATTAATTCAATTTGATAAGGTCTTTCAGCTCTTAATTGAGTCTTAAAAAGTAAGGACAATAACCCCCAATCATTTTGACTAAGAGAACAACCTACAATTCTTAGTTTATCACAATCAAGTAGCTCGAATGCTTTGCCCCATAACATATTAAAAGGATATCTTTCTCGTTGTTTTTCCACACCCGGAGGAATCCACAACATTTCACTTCTTTCCTTTGCTTGATTTTCATCTATTTTTGTTGACGGTATGCCACTCTTCCAATTGAAAGACCCATGCAATTTAATTAATGGCAAACAATCATAAATCAGATTATATGTTCCCGATTCGCAATTACATTTAATACCATAATTTACCCCATTTAAAACGTTCTGACAAGCTTGGTCTAATAAACTATCATAGTTGACAGTAATTAATCCTGTAAGTTGTTCTATTTTTTTAACTTCTTCAATTTCATGTATTTGTAGTAATGTCATTGTAAGTATGGGGTCAATAGTTTTATCGTCCAGTAATAATTTATCTTCTATTATGTCACAGAATATACTTTTGAGCTTACTTGCTGCATCTGAATATCTTTGTATGCTCATAGATTCTAATAGACTTATGTAAATTTCAATATCTGTTATATCATCTGTTGCAATGTTGCCTAAAACATCTGCCAAATCACGGTCCTCAATTGCCTTTTCTACAACTAACTCAGACACAGCCCGCAAAGAAAGAGATTGTTCTATGCCCGAGTAAGAGGCTTCAGCCATAGTTGAACCAGCACCAAATAGGTAAACAATTCTTTCGGGGGAGGCATAAATAGGCACTTATTGAAATAAAGTATTTCTTAAAATATAAAATAGTTCTCTTGAGAATGTTTTATCGCTTTTTCCTTTGTTCTTTATGCTTTTCAATTTGGAAGTGATAGCTATTCGTGATTCAGAAGTTTTAATTACAATATAAGAAGAAATCACATAACAGTGAAAGAATAATTAGAAAAGGGGTTATCTGATGGATTATTCAGAGTTTGTAAAAAAGCTCAAGGATATTGAAAAAATGGGATTCATCAAATCCCATCGGAAAGGTTCAACAGGAATAGGAAAAACATTAGAAGACCTTCTTGGAATAGCTGAAAATAATATTCCAGGTCCTGACTTTTCAAAACATGAACTAAAAAGTGCAAGAAAAAATTCTAGTTCTATGCTAACTCTATTCACTAAAGCTCCTCTTCAAAAAGGAGCTAATAATCAATTACTTGAAAAATGTGGTTATCAACAGCGTAAAGTCCCCATAGATTATCAACAATTTGACTCTTTTCTAGGAACAAAAAAAGAAGGTGAAAATAATATTCCTTTGTATGAAAAAGAATTGCATTCAACAGTTGACGCTATTAAGCCCAACGCTCAAAATTTGATATTAAGAATAGTGGGTAACAAATTGATTATTGGAAACGATAAGGACGTGGATGCATATTATGAAAATAACATTTTGAAAGAAACCTTTGAAAAAAAATATAATAAACTTGTGTATGTTTTGGCTGAAAATAAGAAAGAGAAGGGTGAGGAATTTTTTTGGTTTAATGAGGCATATCATCTTGATGGTTTTAGTTTCGAAAGATTTTCAACATTAGTTGATGAAGGTTTATTGAAAGTTGACCTACGTATGGGACATTATTCGAATGGTCGACCTCATGACCATGGAACAGGTTTCAGAATAATGCCTAGATATTTACCTAGATGTTTTGAAAAAATTGAGACCATATTATGATTATTTTGGCGGTCTCCAGAAATCGAGAAATATATTCCATTGTTGCTCCTAAAGAGATGAAATTATTAGGCCAACCAAATATTCCAACTCGATTTACAAGATTCCTTTTTATCCCAAATGAAAGTATTTCTGAATTCAAATCCCGCTTTCTCTAACGCATCTATTACATAAGCATGTGTCACATACCTTTTATTTTTCCACCAAACATCATTTATATTAACTATACAATGTGCTTTTTCTTTCATTAGAGGCAAGATTCCTGCGTAAATTTCTTCTAAGGTTTCTGCATATTGTTGGTAATTCATTATACCTAAATCTCTAGGGTCTTTGGAATACTGCTGAACTTTCAAATATTGACCGTTCTTACGTTCATCTCCTCTGATGCTTTTATTCAATCTTTTTCGATTTAGCATATTAGCATAAGGTGGAGAAGTTATACACAACGAAACGGTGTTCTCTTCTAGATATTCAGGAATGTTTTTTGCATCATCAACAATGCCTAATTGTTGAGTTTCAATTCCAAATCTAGTTTGGCTAAGTCTTTCTTTTGCGACCTCTATGTAACCTTCATGCAAATCAAAACCTAAAGCATTTCTTTTCAAATCTTGAGCAGCAATTAATGTAGTTCCAATTCCAACAAATGGGTCCAAAACAAGTTCTCCCTCATGGGTAAGAACTTCAATAAAATGAGCAGGAAGAGAAATAGGGTAAACAGCGGGATGAACATTCTTATCTCGAACATCTCTCCCAGTGTAATAAAATTCTTTGATTGTAACCATTCCTTTAACCCATTCTTTTGCAGTAATACAACTAATATGATTAGTTTGACAATCACAAGTTTTTTTATGGGCAATTGCTAGCTTCTTGTTTTCCACTTTTAGAGCCTTCTTAAACAGTCTTTCCAAATTAACTATCACTATTCATATACTTTTGGAAATATGAGTTCTGTGTTTATCTTCTTGGACTCCGAAAACTAAAACCTAAAGGTTCTAAGAGTTTAATGATTTTTCAAATTTTTCCTCTGAAAGAAAGCTTAGTTTGGGCGCTTAAACGGGAAATAAAGGCTTTAGAACAAATGAATCATGAATCAGAGGATAAATCTGAGGTTCTTAGTGAAGCTTCTTCTAAAGAAGGTTCATGGTGGGCCGGACCGGATTTGAACCGGCGACCTTCTGCACGTCAAGCAGATGTCCTAACCGAACTAGACGACCGGCCCTACAGCCATTTTAGGATGCTTTTCTCGTATTTAAGTTTCAGTTTCTTTCAGGCACCCAAACATAAGCATTAATATGCCAAACTGAGGAAATGATTTTCCCATAATGCTTAATAGCGTTCCTGTCAGGTTTAAAATATCAAAAATGGGCGGATAGATCAGCCTGGAAGATCGCAACGTTGGCATCGTTGAGGCCGCGGGTTCAAATCCCGCTCCGTCCACCACAACCGAACCCTGTCACAAATGACAGAATTTTTAACGTAATATGGAATCTAAAGAAGAAACGGCTACGCAGAAAAAACCATAACAGGATACTCCAAAAAACTACACCACCTAAACAGAAACACAAACATAGACAAACCCGAAACAGTAAAAATCTATCTAGCAAATCTTGACGTAAGCAACACATACAAAGAAGCCCTAGTAAACTCATACCAACACTACGTTGATTATCACAACCTTTGTTGGCAAAAACCAATATACAAAAGAGCCGAAAGTTCATGCAGAAGTCTGTAAAGTTTTTCCCTTGCGCAAATTATATATAGAATTTATGCCAATTATGATTCTACTAGGGGGTAAAAAAATTGAATTTTTGTAAAAAAAATAAAATAATATCCATCATCTTTGTTATTCTACTACTTACTTCTGCTTCACTTCTAATCACTACTGCTTCAGCACAAAGTACTGATATACCTGTAAGTGGACCTCTACCCGCTGGTGTTACACCAGACGTAATTGAATCCACACGAGCCTTTCTCAGTTTCCGACCAAATCCTGTAGGCGTTGGCCAAGTAATATTAGTTAACTTGTGGCTAAACCCTGCAACACACGCAAGCAGATACCACCCAGACTACGAAGTCATAATCACCCACCCAGATGGAACCGAAGAATCAATATTTCTTGACTCTTACCAAGCAGACACAACTGCATGGTTTGAATACCAAGTAAACGAAGTTGGAACCTGGACACTTCAATTCGTATTCCATGGAACATACTTCCCAGGAGGAGACGTTCCCGGAGGCTTTGGAGAAGCAGCAACAGTTACGCTTGGTTCTGTGTTCCTATGAACCTAGTTCTACTGAAAAACAAGAACTAACAGTGCAAGAAGACATAGTGTATTCATGGCCAGAAGCAGAACTTCCAACAGACTACTGGACACGACCCATATCTCTTGAGAAAAGAGAATGGTGGTCAATAGCAGGAGCATACCCCGGCACAGGCTACTACGGAGGAGGCCCAATCTGGGACGAATTCTATCCTAACACAAATCCACGATGGAGCTTCGATACAACTTCCACCCATGGGTGGAAGGACCAGAAACATCACACATCGTATGGAAACGACAAGACGGATTAGCAGGGCTAATCGGCGGATACGCATACTACTACGGCACAACCACTAACGTAGGAACTCCGTCCATAATATATGCTGGAAGATGCTACCAAACAGTTACCACGATCGTAGACGGAGAATCGACAGATGTATTCCAATGTTATGACCTCCGTACTGGAGAAGTCTATTGGGAAATCTATCCACTACCAACAGTCACTACGACTTCAATGTTTGGACCAATGACCTCAAGTGTAATACCCGACATCGTCGCATATGTACCACCAGGACCAGGATCAGTTCCTGGAGCAGTTGCACAAAACACGTATCTGTTGAACTGCTGGCAATAGCAGGCGGCAGACTGATGAAATTCGATCCAGCAACAGGCGCAATAACATGCAACGTTTCCATTTCACCATTGACCGGAAGCGGAGGCTACTACTACACCAACCAGTACGTAATTGACATACAGGATCTTGGAGCAAGCGCTGGTGAAGAACGCTATCGTTTGATCAACTGGACAACTGCAGGATCAAGCAGCAATTTCGCTAGCAGGGTAGTTAGCAACACCACTTATGGCAGAGCTAGCTGGACTGAAACCATATACGATGATTCAGATGAACAGGGTTATAGTTTCCACACATATCCTCATATTGACTTCAATACTGGAATAGGCGTTACTGTAGCTGCATATGGATGGAATGGTCCAACAGCCGTTTATGAACGGTTCAAACTGCAAGCGTACGATCTATACACTGGAGAAACACTCTGGGATTTGCAGTTGATGAACCAATATACAGCAGATCATGTTACGTTGCTGACCATGGAAAAATCGCGATACTGACACAGAATGGCTACTTCTACGCATACAACCTTGAAGACGGAAGCTTGGCTTGGAAGAGCGAAACCATGGACTATCCTTGGGCATCAGCTGGTTTTGGAGCTTACGCTATAGAATCGGCCTATGGCATGCTTTTCAGGCAATCCTACAATGGGGTTTATGCATTTGACTGGGACGATGGAAGTATAGTCTGGCAATACGAAGCACCCGCACTTGCAGTTTATGAGTCTCCATACGTTGATGCTGACGGTAAAGGCGTTTATCCGTTCAATGGCGGTGCAATGGTTGCTCACCGGAAAGATGTACAGTATACAATACTGAGCACACCGCAAGCTGGCCAATGACCCGCGGTTGGGGTCTTCACTGCATCGACATTTTCACTGGTGAACTCATATGGAAGATAGGAAACCCAATGACATACGGCGCTGTTGCAGACGGTTACTTGACTGCAGGTAACCCTTGGGACGGATACATGTATGTTTTCGGCAAAGGACAAACTGAAACAACTGTGACTGCACCAGACCTAGCAGTGCCAAAAGGCACAGACATGATGATAAAAGGTACAGGTACTTAATGCATCTCCTGCCCAAAAGGGTACACCTTGTGTTTCAGCAGATTCAATGTCCCTACAGATGGAGTATTTACATCTTCAAAGACCAATAGACGGAATATGGGGCAACGAAACAATAGAAGGCGTTCAAGTAAAATTAACTGCAATGAGTGATTCTGGCCAGTATGTCGATATCGGAACCACAACTACCAGTGGCTATTATGGAACTTTTGGTATGACATGGACTCCTGCAGAAGAGGTACTTATGAAATCGTTGCATCTTTCGAGGGTTCTGAAGCATATGGTAGTTCATCTGCATCGACATTCGTTAAAGTCGGTCCAGCATCTTCAGCGTCAGTAATAATAGAACCAGAGACAGAAACACCACTTATCAGCATAGACCTTGCAATCGTCATCGCTGTCCTAGCAGCATGCATCATCGGCGCAGTAGCATACATAGGACTAAGACGACGAAAATAAGCACCAATAGAGGAACTTATCTTCCTCCCATTTTTTTGGGAACAAATATTGGATGAAGGAGCCGAAAAAACATGAATGCTGAAAAAATGCATGTTATCCCCTTATTTGATAACCTGTAATCATCAACAACTTCCGCTTTCATGGTTCAGCAAAGCCTTCACCCAAAAAACTATGGTTGGAATTGGCTGAAAAAACTCAACAACACTAAAACCACAATGCTTTAGGGTTTTTCATTTTTTCCCTCTCCATGATTTCTTTTTGTTGAGTTTCAGAAAAGCATTCTTTTCCAATTTTTATATTTTGCTAATATTCAATAAAATCAACTTAGGGTTTTCATTAGTTACAAAAGTTTTAAACGAAATATTTCTTCTATATCCGTCCACCATTTTGATGTTTTCTGAAGATGTAGAAAAGAAGGATGTTTTGGTTCACTCTAAATAGGTTAGTGGCTATTTTTTTGGTTTTATTTCTTCGGTTTCTACTATTGATACTACTGGCACGTTGATTTTGTAGAATGCTTCTAGTGCTACGTTTCTGTTTTCTGCTTCTACTACAAATGCGACTCTTCCTTCGTGTCCACAGCAGTAGCATGTTATTATTTTGACGTTCGTTATTCCTGCCATTTTCTTGCTCCTCCTTAAGGGTTTCACGCCTGCTTTGAGCCCCTAGGCAGGTCCCTAACTCTTTTATCAGCTTGCTCAGTCAACTTGGTCAAAACAACATTGGGCACTCTTACCATCTACCCTATTCAAAAGCTGCGACATAAAATGAGTTCAGAGAATTTGGTATAAAAAAAGGGCGTATGCAACGTAAGACGTTGTATTCAAAACCAAAAATTTAGATGAACCATCCATAGAGTAGCCTGTAGAGTCTGTGTTCCAGAATTGTTAAGGATTTGTTGCGCCCGAATATTCGGAAATAGTTTTTTCCCATTGCCTCTACCATGTCGCCTATGTCGTACCTGGGGAACAGGCATGAAGAGATTATGATTTTGCCCCATTCTCCCCGTTTTAGTTCATGAAGCATCTTTGTTCCCTTGCCTGTTTCAACCTCAAAATAGTAAACGTCATAGTTTGGCGAAAGGTAGGGCAGACCATTAAGCTGCTGCATAAACGCTCCCTCAGTGGCGCTGTACATCTCAACGATAGGGACATCGCCAAAATATTTGCGAAGAACAGGACCATACTTGAAATGAATCTTACGCACACTGGTGCACACAATCACCTTAAGATTCCACAGCTCTTTTGGCAGCTTTCCATGCTTATGCTTAACATATTTTGCAAATGAAAGAATCACAGGCGTGACGCCCATGGCTGCAACCACAGGCTGATTCAAGGCAGAACGGTACACGAGTTCGAATCGTTTTTCCCAGTCAGTTCTGGTTATTCCTGCTCCCAGTGCATCAATTTCTTCTTGTTTAGGCAAAAGACTGACCTGATTCAGCATGGGGTTGAGCTTGGCGTATGTTCCTGAACTGTAACCGTAAGTGATTTTGTTTCCGCTATCATCCATGATGTTTACGTTTGAGGGAAAGTTCAGATTCAGTATCTTTCCGTTCAATACGTCCATGTTGTTTGTTCGTAATGCATAATTTGTGATTGCCCTTGCTCCGCAACTAAAAATCTGTTCAATATGCGTATTGGTGACTGGAAGAATCTTGGACTGTCCTGTGGAGCCTCGGGTCATCACCCAGCAAATTGGCGGCTCAGGAAGTATAGCTGAGTAATTTCCTGCTTTTACTTCTTCAAGACGTAGCTTAAGACCTTGATAGTTTAGTGTTGGAAAATTTGAACGAAAAGCGGAGCCATCTTTGATTGTGTCTGCTGAGTGTTTTTTTCCGTAGTCTGTTTTGGCGTAGCCTGAAAGCAGTGTTTGCAACGTTTTTTGTTGTGCTTCGGCGGGGTTCTTTAGGGATTCATGCCAAGGAGTGACGATGAATTTTAGGATGTCTACTCCGCTCATTGGTTTCCCATCAGTCAACAGACGACAATATTCTGTAACAGATTGTTATGGTGTCGGATTCCTTTTGTTCGCCATTATCGCGCCTATAACCACACTCAAGATAACGATAACGCCGATGATGATCAGGAATATTGGGAAGAATGAACTAAAACTGATTGCTCCTGTCACTGCAAGATAGAACGCAAAACCAATAATAATCAGGATGATTCCGCCGAATAGAGAACCAAAAACGCTGTATCCTTGTTTTTCATATTTTTCGTGCTGCCCGCCTTTTTCCTTCTTTTCTTGTTTTTCGTTCTTCTCGTTCTTTTCCTGCTTTTCTCCCTTCTCAGTTCTGTAGGGTGCTGCTGGTTGAGGCGGAGGAGGAGGCACTTCAGCTTTTAAGTTGGTGCCGCACTGTGGACAAAAAGTATCTTCTTCTTTGACTTCTGAACCACACTTATGACAATATGGCATGTTTTCACCTTCACAATTCTAATCTTCTATATTTCATGGATGAGTATTTAAAATGTAACCTCGGGTCAGCCCATAGAGAAATATTATAAGCACTTTCACACGAAAACAATACTGGGGCGAATTATTTGAGCAACAAATCCCGCAAACACCATGAAGGAATTTTTGGAGCAATCTCAGCAGGATTTTTCCTATTGCTTGTGGGAATACTCTTTGTTACTACACCAAACCTGTTTGGAGCCATAGTCGACTTCTTCCAAGACTTTTCAATAGTTCATGTGCCAAACACCGACTTGATGTTCATTGGACCAGACTATCCTCGATTGCATGTGACGGTTTATGAGGCTTCGTTACAATTCAGCATCGCCATGACTGCATTTCAGATAGTAATGTTGGCTCTTCGGTTTTTCATTCCCTCAACATGGAGCAAAAGGTCAGAAACATTTGGAAACCTAGTTTACTGGGGAATAGCAGCATTTCTAATCCAAACATATCTTGTAGAAAGCACGCAATGGTTTGTCTTCTGGTCAGCCATACTAATCGCAATCGGAGTCTCTTTGATAGCAAGAGCAATATTCTCTGGAGTTTCGCAAATCGGGAGTTAAAGCTTCCAACTGCTAGAAGTTTTGTCAACAACAACTGTAGTGTCAGCTATTCGGTCACTGTATTTCTGGTGAAGGTCAGTAGAAGTTATCAAGCCGCCAACAATATCCAGAAGCAGCAGAACAGGATGGATTTTGCTGATATTTCGCATAAACGCCTTCTCTAGACTCAGATGTCCGCCGGACTGGACAACAACTTTGAGTCCAAGAAAATTTTTGCCAAAAGTGCCTCCAAACAGTGCCTCTGCAAGTGGGAAATAAAAAAGGAAAACTATGCCCATGGCAAATGGAAAGCTGAGCAGATTAAATACTCTGCTAGGGTCGGCAATAAACGCTGGAAACATTGCGATGGCAAGCACTAAGAATGTTCCGATGCCGACTATTATTGAGTCGATAACGTATGCTATGAGCCGTCTTATCCAGAGCTCCTGCAGCAGCGTATCGTGTTCGAATCTTTCAATAACAGTTTCTGATTTTGTTTGAGCAGCTTCTGGAGTTACCTTGGCTCCACAGTTTGTGCAAAACTTGGCATCGTCAGGCAGCTTTTCTCCACACTTTGAACAATGAACCGCAAACACCACCTTTTAGCATATGCTCGCACTTTGGCTTTATATATTATTTGCCAGCACAGAAAGTTAATTGCAGCGGGAACAGCCGCCCGTAAACTCGGAATCAACAGTCACAGCATTCTCATTAACACGCTCATTCGCAGACACTGGACCAATAGTCAAAACCTGCTCACTCTTGCTACCATAACGGTACACTGTTATTCCCTTGCACTTCAAAGTGTAAGCAAGAAGATAAACGCGCCTAACATCCTCAACGGTAGCGTCAGAAGGAAGATTCACAGTCTTAGACACTGCGTTGCCAACATATTTCTGGAAAGCCGCCTGCATCCGCACATGCCACTCTGGGTCGATGTCTAGTGCAGTAACAAAAACACGACGAACACCCCCCGGAACATTTTCCATGTCTTGAATTGAACCCCATTTTGCAACCTCAAGCATCAAATCCTTACTGTAAAAGCCCTGCTCCTTTGCCACTTCTTCAAAAGTGGGTTGAACTTCAAGCAGTCGTGTGCCTTCCATCACATTTCGAACAAAAGCTACAGCAAAAATCGGCTCAATACCACTAGAACAACCAGCAATAATGCTAATCGTTCCTGTCGGCGCAACAGTTGTTACAGTGGAGTTACGGATTGTCGTGAAGCCCTTCTTTTCCCATATGCTGCCCTTAAAGTTTGGAAAAGCACCCCGTCGCTTGCCAATTTCGACAGACATTTTTGTAGCCTCATCATCAATGAATTTCATGACCTTTTCTGCCAAACCCAAAGCTTCCTCTGAATCATACGGAACGCCCAACAGTATAAGCAGATCAGCAAAACCCATGACACCCAAACCAATCTTCCTGTTAGCCCGAGTCAACTCCCCAATCTCAGCAACAGGATACCTGTTAACATCAATCACATTATCCAAAAAATGAACCGCAACCCTAACAGTCTCTCTCAGTTTATTCCAATCAATGTTTTTGTCAACAACCATCTTAGACAAGTTTATCGAGCCCAGATTGCATGACTCAAAAGGCAAAAGAGGCTGCTCTCCACACGGATTAGTGCTCCTTATATCATCCACTTGCGGCGTTGGGTTATGCCTGTTAATTTCATCAATAAACACCAGACCTGGGTCACCTGTTCTCCAAGCATTAGAGGCAATCAAATCAAAAACGTGACGAGCCCGCAACTTCATTTCCGCCTTCTTGGTTCTGGGATTTATCAGTTCATATTCTTCGTCATTTTGCGCGGCTTCCATGAACTTGTCGGTGACTGCTACTGAGATGTTAAAGTTGGTTAAGATGCCTTCTCGCGATTTTGCTTCGATAAATCTTAGAATGTCTGGGTGGGTTACGTCTAGGATTGCCATGTTGGCGCCTCTTCGTCGTCCTCCCTGCTTTATCACATTGGTTGCGGCATCATAGATTGTCATAAAAGATACAGGCCCAGACGCGACGCCCTTTGTTGAGCCCACTATGTCTCCTGCAGGTCTTAACTTGGAGAAAGAGAAGCCTGTTCCGCCTCCTGACTGATGAATAATTGCCATGTACTTCAGAGTAGTGAATATGCCGTCTATCGAATCTTCAACTGGCAAAACAAAACAGGCAGAAAGCTGCCCCAACCTTGTGCCCGCATTCATCAAAGTAGGAGAATTAGGCAAAAACTCCCTGTCAGCCATAACACGATAAAATAGCTCCTCAGTCTGGGACACGTCCACATTCTTGCCATAAACAAGGTCAGCTTTGGCCACGGCTTTGGCGACTCTGCGAAACATCTGACTCGGAGTTTCTATAACGTTGCCTTCTTCATTTTTCATGAGATACCTGTTTTTCAGCACTTTGATGGCGTTGACTCCAAGCTTCAGGTCATCAACTACACCAAAAAGCTTTTTCAGCTCCCGAATTTCAGCGTGCTTCTGACGATACAAAATGTAACCTTTAGCCACATCAGAGTAGCCATTCTTGATAAGAATCTCCTCAACAATATCCTGAATATTCTCCACACCAGGAATCGTACCCTCAAAACGCTCATTCAAAGCACGCACAACTTCAGCTGAAAGCCTCTTCGCTAAACCTTCATCTCCCTTTTTGGCAGCCTTTAACGCCTTGAAAATTGCTGTCGTAATCTTGCTTTCATCAAAAGTTACCGTGCGTTCATCTCTTTTAGTGACCTTAGAAACCAACTCTTGCTCCCCAACATTACTGGGGTTGAGCTTTTACTTTAACTTAATGAAAAACAGCACACAAACTAACAGCTAGACGGACTGAAAAACAAAAAAGATGAAAAAAGGGGATAAAAAGCCCTTTTTTGGTTCTGGTTTAAATGTTGCAGAGTTCGTTGTTGAGCCACGGGTAGAGATCTCGTAGCTTCTTCATTGCTTCGTCGACTTTTTCTTTTGGATACTCGTATGGGAGTATCTTGCCGTTGTTGTAGTCGTCGTAGGCTTGCATGTCAAAGTGGCCGTGACCGCACAAAAGGAACAGTATTGTCTTTTCCTCGCCTGTCTCTTTGCATTTCATTGCTTCATCAATTGCAGCCTTGATTGCATGTGAGGGTTCAGGAGCTGGAATTATTCCTTCAGTTTGTGCGAACAGTTTTGCTGCTTCAAATGCGTCAAGCTGGTTGTATGCTCTAGACTGAATCACACCTTCCTCTTTTAGCAGGCTGACAGTTGGAGCCATTCCGTGATAACGTAGTCCGCCAGCGTGGATTGGCGCAGGTATGAAAGTGTGACCGACTGTGTGCATTTTGACCAAAGGTATGATTTTTGCTGTGTCTCCATGGTCATATGTGTAGTAGCCTTTGGTGACCTTAGGACATGCCGAAGACTCAACTGCAATAAATTCTGTTTCCTTTGGAGCCTTTTTCATTACTTTGTCATGGTAGTATGGCCAGAAAAGTCCAGAGAAGCTGCTTCCTCCGCCTATGCAGCCGATGATTTGGTCAGGATACTCTTCTGCTATTGCCATCTGCTTCTGGGTTTCAAGACCAATAACAGTCTGATGCAACAGAACGTGGTTAACGACGCTGCCGATTGTGTATTTCACGTTCTCGATGGTGAGTGCTTCTTCAACAGCTTCGCTGATAGCAATTCCAAGACTGCCCGTGCTTTCGGGGTCAGCCTCTAGAACTGCTCTGCCACTTTTTGTTCTGTTAGTTGGGCTTGGGAAGACTTCTGCGCCCCATGTTTCCATCATTACTTTTCGGTATGGTTTTTGATGGTAGCTTGCGCTTACCATATAAACTGTAGCGTCAATTCCAAACAGTTGTGCGCTGTATGATAGAGCGGAGCCCCATTGTCCTGCACCTGTTTCGGTTGTTACTCGTTCCAGTCCTTCTTTTGCGGCGTAGTATGCTTGGGCTACTGCAGTGTTTGTTTTGTGGCTGCCTGAGGGACTTACTCCCTCGTATTTGTAGTAGATTTTGGCAGGGGTCTTTAGTGCTTTTTCGAGACCTGTTGCCCTGTAGAGTGGGCTTGGTCTCCAGACTCTGTATGCTTCTCGGACTGGTTCAGGTATGTCTATCCACCGTTCCATGCTGTATTCCTGTTTGAGGCATTCAAGCGGAAACAGGGGTGGTGGAAGTTTTACGGGTTCTTTTGTTCCTGGATGAATCATTGGTGGCAATTCTTTGGGGAGATCGGGTAGAATGTTGTACCACTGTTTTGGAATTTCTTCCTCGTCTAACAAGATCTTTTTAGATGCCATGAATAATCACTTTCTTTTTTGTATTTGAGAATTAACTTTTTTTACCCTGAAGCATTTATATAAGCTTTGCCGAACAACAGTGTACCTTGAGGCAGGCACGCATGTGGAGTCAAATTAAGCAATTTTTCAAGGATTTTCCTGCACAAGAACGTGTTGCACAGCTAATGTTCGAAAGAGGATTCCAAGTCAGCGACGAAGGCAAAGTTGTAAGCGGCAAAATAGAGATACCCCACACCCAAATCGGAAACGAAGTAGGTGTCGAGCGCCGAGCCGTCGACAGCACAGTTCAGACAATACTCTCAAAAGACGAACTAAAACGAATCTACAAAAACCTAAGACAGGTCTGCTCGCTTCAAGAAGTAGCCCGCGAATTTAACCTGAGCGTGATTGTTTTTGTTCCTGAAAACGCTGCCCAAACAGGCATCATAGCCGACGTCACAAGAATAGTTTCAGAAAATGGACTCAGCATAAGGCAGGCTCTTGCAGAAGACCCCAGCATAAGTGCACACCCAAAATTGACGCTCATCCTCGAAGGCGACATTCCCTCAGAGCTTATCAGCAAAATAAGAAAACTGCCAGGAACAAGAAGCATCACAGTATACTAAAACGAATCCTTTTTTGAGAATATTTGCAGGGCAGAGTACATTATCCACAATAACACAAATTTTGAAACCGTTTCTGGAACCGCAATACCAATTCCGAAAATGTTTAGGGCATAGAGTAGCCAACAAAACATTACAGCAAGAAACGTTCCTGCAGCAAGAACTGACCGCTTCTCTACACTGTAAACGATAGAGGTAGCGCTCAGCATCAGAAAGTGTGGTACTGCCACGGCATAGTGAAGTGAACCGTATGTTTCGTTGAATACGGCTATTAGTTGGACAAAAAAGGTTGAGACAAGCAAAAAGTAGTTGCTGTATTTGGCGTATTTTTTGAAAACAGTCATCGAATATATCATCAAAAGAAAGCCAGCGATCAGCAGCCCAAAATTGAAGATTGGAGCAGCACTGCTGTTAACTGAGTGTCCAAGGTCGCTTAGGGCGTTGGTTTGCCAGCTGAACCATGGTGAAACTGTGAGGCTAATTGCAATGGTTATGTAGACTAGTAATGGTCCAAAGATTCCAAATAGTGCGTAGACTCGTTGGTTCATTTCCTTGATGCTCCAGGTTCTAGATAGGGTTGTTAGGTGTAGCTTCGGAATTTTACTTCTTCTGCTGTGCCTTCGGTGACTATTTTTTGTTCCAGTTCTGTGAGTGTGCATTTGCATCTTGATATGTCTGCGATGACTACCCATTCTGCTGATTTTCCTCTGCGTAGTGTTCTGGATTCGCTTGATAGCAGGTCTACTCCTTGGTCTGCGAGGATGCTTGCTGATTTTGCGAGTGCGCCTGGGCTGTCTGAGAATGTGATGCTTAGCTCTACGAGTTTTGCTTCTGGGTCTGCGAAAGGTGCGATTCTGATTTCTTTTTTGTCTAGGTCTGCTATTAGCATGACGTACATTCCTTCTGCGAGTTTTACGGCGTCTCGTATGGAGGATGGCATTGTGATTCTTCCTCTTGAGTCTACTCTGACTATTTCTGTCATTCGCATTTTGTGGTCTCCTTGGTTTGTTTATTCTGTTCTGGAAACCTTTATATAAGATGTGTGGAATATGGGTTTCAACCCACAAATTACCCACGGAGGATATAGTAATGCAAAGGAGGAATAACATTCACACGACTACACACCCCAAAGGGAACAAGAGACCTACTACCAGATGAAGTCCCACAATACCGCTACATAGAAAACAAACTGGAAAAAAATTTTGAACTCTGGGGATACAAAGAAGTCCGCTCCCCAACAATAGAATTCGTCGAAACACTATCCACAGGTGTAGGATCAGAACTAGTCGACGCAATGTTCAAGTTCCAAGACTTTGACGGCAAACTACTGGCACTACGAGCAGAAGTAACAGCGCCCGTCGCAAGAATTGTAACAACCAGGATGCAGTCAGCGCCAGAACCAATCCGGTTATTCTACATAAACAACGTTTTCAGATACAGCCAATCATACCTCAAAACAGAACGAGAATTTTGCCAAGCAGGAGCCGAACTTGTAGGCTGCAACACATCAGAAGCAGACGGCGAAATACTTGCACTTCTAACATCAGCACTAAAACAAGTAGGACTGAATGATGCAAGAATCGATTTGGGTCACGCCAGCCTCCTAAAAGACCTGCTAAACGCCGCACAATTAGATAAACAGCAAAAGGCTGCCATTCAAGGCATATTGGCGTGCAGGGATTCTGTGGGATTGAAAAAATTCATGGAACAGAACAGTTTTTCATCTAACCTGCGGGACACGTTTCTTGAGCTTTCAGAATGCAGAAGATTAAGTGAAGTTTCTTCTGTTTCATTAAATGGCGAAAAGTATGAGAAGGCAAACAAGCAGTTGGAGAGCCTAGCCGAACTGCAGGAAACATTGAAGGACTACAAGATAGATGACATGGTCTTCTTTGATTTTTCCTTGACAAAAAAGATAGAATACTATACAGGAATTGTGTTTGAGGCATCAGTTCCAAACCTTGGTCTTCCACTTGGCAGCGGAGGCAGATACGACAATTTCATCGAAAAATTTGGAAACCTAAAGATGCCCGCCACAGGCTTTGCCTTGGAAATCGGAAAACTAATACAGGCACTCACTGCTCAGGGTTTCGAAATCCCAAAGGATACACGACCAAGAGCTATCGTATCATCCAAGTTTAGAAAAGCTTCAATAGACGCAATAGAAGAACTTCGAGAAGCGGGTGTTGTTGCCTCTTTGGAGATAACAAAGAGAAGCAAAGAAAAAATTGTGGAATACGGAAAACTCACACAATCAGACTACGTTGTCTCGGTTGATTCATCACTAGATGCTCCTGTAACTGTTTTTGACCTTAAGTCGGGCAAGTCAAGAAGCATAGCCTTTGAAACGTTTCTGAAAGAACTCGGAGCCAAGCAATAGATGAAAAAGAAAATTCGAATTGCAATACCGAACAAGGGAAGAATAAAACAGCCGACACTGGATGCGCTTGCGGGTGCAGGAATTACAGTGCTGGAAGAAGAAAGAACCTACGTTTCCAAGACCTCTGACCCCAGATTTGAGGCAATATTTGCCAGAGCAAACGACATACCCGTCTACGTGCACTACGGAGCCGTCGACCTAGGCATCACTGGACACGACCTTATTCTTGAAAGAGAAGCCGACGTCCTAGAATTAATGGACCTAGAATTCGGAAACGCAACAGTCGTCGTTGCAGTGCCCGAAAAATCTCAAATAAAAACAGTAGCTGATGTTCCAGCATTAACCCGCGTCGCAACCGAATTCCCGACAATTACCAGAAAATATTTCGAAAGACTCGGAAAACAAGTGGAGGTTCTAGAAGTCAGCGGAACTGCAGAGCTTGCACCAAAACTTGGGTTGGCACAAATGATTGTTGACATAACTTCGACAGGCGAGACTTTGCGGAAAAATAAGTTGCGAATAATTGGGGAACTCTTTGACTCAACATGCCGACTCGCATGTAACAAAATTGCATACAGAACATACGAGAAAGAAATCAGCGAACTTCAATCCAAGCTTCAAGGAGGCAAATAAAATGAGAGCTATATCGGGCAAGGAATTCAAAGCACAAAGTGAAATGTTTCTGGGCAGAAGCAAGACTGACATATCATCCATTGTTTCAACTGTAAAAGCAGTTATAGAGGATGTTAAAGAAAACGGCGACGAAGCACTGCTAAAGTATACTGAAAAATTTGATAAGGTACGTTTGGCTCCAGAAGCATTGAAAGTTTCTAGAAATGAAATAGAGCAGGCGTACAAGAAGCTGGATGATAAACAGGTCAAGGCGCTACGTGATGCTGCAGATAATATTGCAGGTTTTCACAAGATGCAGCTTCGAGACAAGTGGACAATGCAAACAGCGGATGGTGTTACGTTGGGGCAAGTTATTCGTCCTTTGGCGTGTGTTGGTGTTTATGCTCCGGGCGGAAAGGCTGCTTATCCTTCTTCGGTGCTTATGTGTGCTGTTCCCGCAAAGGTTGCAGGCGTAGAAAAGGTGGTTGTTTGTTCACCTCCTGGAAAAGATGGGGATGTTAGTCCTGCGTTGCTTGTTGCTTCGGATATTGCGGGTGTAGATGAGGTTTACAGGGTTGGGGGTTCTCAGGCTATCGCGGCAATGTCGTACGGTACAGGTACGGTACAATCTGTGGATAAGATTGTAGGACCCGGAAACGTCTACGTAACTGCCGCAAAACTGGAAGTAAACAGAGACGTAGCCATAGACATCCCAGCAGGACCAAGCGAAGTCCTAATCATAGCAGATGAAACAGCCAACCCAGCATACATAGCATCTGACCTTCTTGCACAAGCAGAACACGACCCACAAGCACGGGCAATCCTCGTAACTACATCCCAAAAGCTGGTACAGGAAGTCCAAGAACAGGTAGCCAAGCAAATGGAGACACTCTCAAGAATAGACATCATCAAATCGTCTCTAAAAACAGGCGGACTCATAATAACCGCAAAAGACATCGATGAGGCAACTGAAATATCGAACATGATAGCTCCTGAGCACTTGCAAATCCAAACCAAAGCCCCAAACCAAGTCTTTAGCAAGATAAGAAATGCTGGCGCAGTCTTCCTAGGAAACTACTCTCCAGTATCGTTTGGCGACTATTCGTCTGGACTTAATCATGTTCTTCCTACAGCAGGCTACGCAAGAATATACTCTGGACTCTCGAGCCTAGACTTTGTCAAGACAATGAATTTTCTAGAATGCACCAAAAAGGGCTTTAGCAGCCTAAAAGAAACCGCAAAAACAATAGCCGAAATGGAAGGATTTGACGCCCACGCAAAAGAAGTGTCGATAAGGGAGGGCAAAAAAGAATGAAAATCAAAAATCTGGTCCAAAAAGAAGTTCGAGACCTTTCAAGCTACGAAGTGAAAACAATAGTTGAACAAAAGTCTGACAAGCAGCCAATCAAAATGAATCTCAACGAAAACTTTGCTATGCCCCGCGAAACAGTCCAAAAACTGTTGCTCGAGGCCAGCAAAAAAATTGATGTTCGTGCGTATCCTCCGCCCCGGGGAAGTCAGGCGATTAGTGCTATCTCTGAGTTTTCGGGTCTAAGCAGTTCTGAAGTGTCTGTAGCGAATGGTGCAGATGAAATCATGGACTTGCTCATGAAGGTGTTTGTTCGAAGGGGCACTAAGGTTATTGTTGCTGAGCCGTCATTTCCGATGTATACTTTTTTTGCGGAACTATATGGAGGTGAAAAGGTCACTGTTATGCTAAAAAAGGACTTCAGCCTAGACGTGGATGCTATACTGAAGAAGGCGGACAATAAAACGCGTCTGCTTTTTGTTTGTAGTCCAAATAATCCTACGGGCAATCAGTTTAGAGACTCACAGATTAAGCAGTTGTTAGATGAATTCAAGGGCATCGTCGTTGTAGACGAAGCATACGTGGATTTTTCGGAAAAATCTGTCATAAGCTGGGTGCGCGATTATGACAATCTTGCTGTGTTGCGTAGTTTTTCGAAGTCTTTTGGTTTAGCTGGGCTTCGTATTGGCTATCTTGCTTCAAGCGAGCATGTGATAAAGTATGTTCAGCGTGTAGTGGGTCCGTTTAATGTTAATTCGGTTACTCAGCAGACTGTTGTTTTGGCTTTGCAGAACTGGAGCTACTTCAAGGAACAAATAGAAAAGGTGGTCACTGAAAGAAACTGGCTGATGAAGAATCTCAAACAAATTGACGGAATTAAGCCGTACCGTTCTGATGCTAACTTTATTCTCTTCAAAGTGGTCAAGGACAGGCTCAGCTCCGCTACTGTAACAGAAAGAATGGAACAACGAAATGTGTTGGTGAAGGATAGGGGTCATTTGCCGCTTCTGGACAACTGTATACGTGTAACTGTTGGAACCCGTGACATGAATGAGAGCTTTGTTTCAGCCCTGAAGCTGTCAATGGAGGAATAATTTGGCATGTCGTATCGTTTGCTTGACAAGGAACGGCAAATATATGTAAAGGAAGGCTCTGAAAAACCGCTCAAGGCTGTGGAGAAGATAATCTTTGATTTTGACGGCGTGCTTGCTCAGACCAGCCAATCATACCGCCAGACCATAAGACAGGTCGTTGATTACTACTTCCTAGAAATACTGGGACTAAAAGGACAAAAAGGACAGTTGGCGACGTTGCTTGATATTCAAAAGTTCAAGGACACAGGAAACTACAACAACGACTGGAAACTATCCTACGCACTAATCAGTTACTACATGAACATCATAATAAGAAAACTTGAACAAAAAAATGGACTCCAAAAATTTAGGGAACAATTCTCGGACATACAGTTCTCAGATATTCAGAATTTTGTTCAGAGCCTGAAAAAAGTTGGCAAGTTTCTTAGTAGCTACGGAATCGAAGGAGCATATCTGGTCAAATTGAAGGATAATAGCATCTTGGGTTTGGACCTGTTTTTGGCGCAGTCCAGTCTTGAGAAGCAGAAACCTATTGAGGCTTCTCTTCTAGGGGCTGATCCTGAGCTTGTTGAAGAGAAAGAGAATCTGGTTAAGAGTTTGGTTCCGTTTGACCTTGAAAAGCCTGACCTTTTGAAGCGTTTGTTTGAGGAAATCTATCTGGGAAAAGAGTTGTTCACTAAAATCTATGGTGTGCCATCGTTTTTTAGGTTTGATTCGAGTCTTATGGACCTAGAGGAGTTTATTCCGAGTAAGGATACTCTTGAGAAGCTTAGAAGTATGTTTGGCGTGTTTGGGATTTATTCGGGTAGACCAAGACCTCAGGGGTTTTATGTTCTGGAAAAATATGGTTATACAGGATATTTTGATGAATCGGAGTCTGTGTTTCTTGGTAATCTTCTCAAGTCTGAGGAGGAGATGCGGAGGTTGGGGAAGCCGAATCCTGCGCTTTTTGTTGAGTTGATAGAGAAGACTGTGGACAAAAAGGCGGGGATAGTCTATGTGGGTGATGGGATTGCTGATGCCGTGCTTGTTGAGAATGCAAAGGCTAAGGGATTTGAGAACTTGTTCTTTTTGGGTGTTGTTTCGTCGTCAGAGGATTCAAATAAGCTTTTTACTGAATACAGTAAGCATGGAGCTGACGCCGTGGTGTCAGACGTGAATGATGTTCCATTCCTGTTCAAAAGCCTGAGAGGAAGTGTGTAGATGAGAAAAGTTGAAGCAAAAAGGAAAACCAAAGAAGTAGACATAACCCTAGAGCTAAATGTTGACGGAAAAGGAAACTCAGATGTTGAAACGGGCATCAAGTTTCTTGACCACATGCTAGTCACCCTAGCCCGTCATGGATTGTTCGATTTGAATGTCAAAGCCAAAGGAGACCTAAAGCATCACACAAGCGAAGATGTAGCCTTGGTGCTGGGCGAGGCACTAAACAAGGCAGTAAACACGGGCAAGGGCATCAAACGTTTCGGATCAGCATATGTTCCCATGGACGAAGCACTGGCAAGAGCCACAGTTGACCTTGGCGGAAGAGCATACTGCATACGAAACTTGAGAAACATGCAAGACCAGATAGAAGACCTGAAGACCGAGGACATTGAGCACTTCTTTGAGTCGTTGGCTCAGGCTGCAAAGGCAAATATTCACATTACTGTTCTTTACGGCACCAATGAGCACCACAAAATAGAGGCAGCAGTAAAGGCGCTAGCCCTAGCCCTACGCGAAGCACTTACACTGGAGCCGAGGGTCGGAGATCAGGTTCCGAGCGCAAAGGGGGTTCTATAGCAATACCACAGGTAGCAGTTGTGAACTATGGCGTAGGAAACCTGAGAAGCATCCGAAAAGGACTCGAAAAGTCGGGAGCCCACGTCAAAATCACACACACCCCAACAGACCTGCGCGCCTCTGATGCTATAGTTCTTCCTGGAGTTGGCGCATTTGCTCCTGCAGTAAAAAACATGGCACCAATAGCCGATGTCGTAGCAGAAGCAATGAACAACGGAAAACCAATCTTCGGAGTATGCCTAGGACTACAGCTTCTGTTTACACAGAGCAGCGAAGGCGGAACAGTCAAGGGATTGGACTTTATTTCGGGAAATGTTGTCAAGCTGCCTGACACGGTGAAGACGCCTCAGATGGGCTGGAACACAATCGACTTCGCCAAATCGCACCCCCTTCTTGATGGAGTTAACGACCATTCTTACGTCTATTTTGTTCACTCATTCTATCCGCAGCCCACAGACCCGGACACGGTAGTGACGACTACGCAGTATGGTATCAAGTTTGCTTCAATGGTTGCCAAAAAGAACCTGTTTGCGACGCAGTTTCACCCTGAAAAGAGCAGCAAGACAGGGTTGACCATGCTGAAGAACTTTGTGAAAATAGTGAAGAGGTAAAACGTTAATGATTGTGATTCCTGCTGTTGACATCCTTGACGGAAAGTGCGTTCGATTGTTTCGGGGCGACCCAGAAAAAAGCAAGGTCTACTACGAAGACCCACTCGAAGCAGCAAAACTGCTAGAGGATGAGGGAGCAGAGCTTATTCACATAATTGACCTGGACGCGGCGCTTGGCTCTGGAGATAACACTGCTGCAATTAAACGGATCCTAGAAAACACTAACGTGAAGGCAGAGATTGGTGGAGGCATCAGGAGTTTAGAGAAGGCTGAGAGTTTGCTGAAACTTGGTGCTTATAGGGTGATTTTCGGGACTGCGGCAGTTACGAGTCCAGATTTGATTAGGCAGGCGGTCAAGCGTTTTGGTTCACGGAGTGTTGCTGTGGCGATAGATGAGAATGAGGGCAAGGTTGCTGTTCATGGCTGGAAGAACAAGTCGGAAGTGGATTATGTTGACCTTGCCAAATCTTTTGAGGCTATGGATGTTGGAGCACTGATTTTTACTCCAATTAGTGTTGATGGAACGTTGAAGGGTCCAATGGTTGAGAAGACGAGGAGGCTGGTGGAGATTATTGGTGTTCCTATTGTGGCTTCTGGCGGCGTTGCCGAGCTGGGGGATTTGGTTGAGTTGGCGAAGACGGGTGTTGAGGGTGTTGTGATTGGTCGTGCGATTTATGAGAAAAAGTTTACTGTTAGAGAAGCGTTGGAGGTTGTGAAAAAGTGTTAGCTAAAAGAATTGTTCCCTGCCTTGATGTCATGGACGGCAAAGTGGTTAAGGGTGTAAAGTTTGTGAACCTGAAAGTGGAGGGTGACCCTGCGGAGCTTGCGGCAGATTATGAGGAGCAGGGCGCCGATGAGGTAGTGTTTCTTGACATTACGGCGTCTCATGAGAAACGTGACACAACATTGGAGGTTGTGAAAAGGACTGCAGACATGATTTCCATTCCCTTCACTGTAGGCGGCGGTATCAGGAACATTACTGATATTCAGAATGCGCTGTCTAGTGGTGCGGACAAGGTGTCCGTGAATACGGCGGCTGTGAATAATCCGAAGCTTGTTTCTGAGTCGGCTGCGGTTTTTGGTAGTCAATGTATTGTTGTTGCCATCGACGCGAAACGGGTCTACGTTGAAGATGACCTGCCAGACAAGACGGTTATTGAGACTAAGGAGGGCAAGTGCTGGTGGGACGTTTACCTTGAAGGTGGAAGAAAGCCCACGGGAATTGATGCGATTTCTTGGGCTAAAACTGTCAAAGAGTTGGGTGCGGGTGAGCTTTTGCCTACTAGCATGGATTGTGATGGCGTTCAGCAGGGCTATGATTTGGAGTTGACACGGGCGATGAGTGAGGCTACGAATTTGCCGATTATTGCGAGTGGTGGTGCGGGCAGTCTTGAGCACATCTATGACGTTTTGACAGTTGGGGAGGCTGATGCTGCTTTGGCGGCTTCGATTTTTCATAGGTCTCAGTATTCTGTGGGAGAAGTTAAGAGGTACCTTGCAGAGAAAGGAGTGCCGATGCGTCTAGTATAAAGGAGATGAAAAAAGGTGTTGAAGCTTAACAAAAAAGAGATTGACGAGTTCATAACGAAAGTTGATTTCAAGAAGGGTGATGGTCTTGTTCCTGCAGTTGTTCAGGAGGCATCAAACGGCACTGTGCTGATGCAGGCATACATGAACGAAGAAGCGCTTAGGTTGACGTTGTCTAGCGGCAAGATGCACTACTGGAGCAGAACAAAAGGCAGAATCTGGATGAAAGGTGAAGAATCCAAGCACTACTCTATTGTAGAGAATGCTGCTTTGGATTGTGATGATGATGCGATTTTGTTTAAGGTTCAGCAGGTAGGCGTAGTCTGCCACACAGGAGAAGAAACATGCTTCTACAAGCCAATAAAAGCTGACACAGAGGCGTCTGTTGATTCTAGGATGCTTGAAAGACTCTTTGAGGTCATTAAAGAGCGGATACGGAATCCGAATGAGGCGTCTTATGTGTCTCGTTTGACTTCTAAGGGCGAGGATGCTGTTCTTCAGAAGGTCGGCGAAGAGGCTGTCGAGTTTATTCTTGCAATGAAATCGGACAATCCAAAAGAGGCAACCCTAGAAGCCGCGGACGTTGTCTTTCATATGCTGGTGTCTTTTGCACAGAAAGGCTATGACCTAAACAGCATATTCGAAGAACTGGACCAGAGGCACAAAAAGAAAACAGGCGCCCAGTAGTTCTGCTCTAGACCATGGTTTTGGGAAAAGCTTTTAGAAAACCCAGAATATGCCTGTATGTAACAGGGTTTTGGCTGGGCAGGCAATGAGTTGGGAAGAAACATTAGACAAGTATAGTGCAGTAATCGAAGAGCACCTCAAAGAGTTTCTTTTGGAAGCAACCAAAGAGGCAGAAGAATATCATCCGTTTATTGGGAATGTTTATGGTGATATTTCGGAGTTTGTGCTTCGTAAAGGCAAACGTTTGGCATCGTGCAGCACGTTACTGACCTACAAGGGCTACACAGGAAAAGTTGACGAAAAAATTCTCAAAGTCTGCGTTGGAGTTGAACTCTACCGCCACGCCATACTGATTCATGACGACCTAGTGGACATGGACGAACACCGAAGAGGCAAAGAAACAATGCACATCGGCTTCACTAACCGCTACAGCCCCTACGATGTACGGTTCGGAGAAGGCACAGCCGTCTTTGCTGGAAACATCGCCTATGCCCTAGCTGTTAGGGCAATTATGGAATCAGGTTTCTCCGAAGAGTCCGTTACCAGGATTTTGTGCCTGACTTCCGAGGGTTACCGTGCAGTGAATGAGAGCCAGATTCTTGATTTGATGTTTGAACAAAAAGACGTAACCGAAAAAGAATGGACAATTATGGCAAGCAAACGGGCAGCTTCCCTCTTCAAAGTAACGTTAGTCACAGGAGCCATACTTGCAGACGCCCCAGAAACTGACTTAACAACCCTAGCAGAGGCAGCAGAACATATGGGATTCTCATTTGACATCCAAGACGACATCATCGACACCTTCGCCGAAAAAGAAGAATACGGCAAATCATCATGCTTGGACATCTCCAAAAACAAAAAGCCCCTGCACATTGTGCTTGCCTTGAACTCAAAAGACGTTAAACATTCTGAAGCCTTGAAGTGCCTCATGGGTAAACAGTTTCTAAGTTTTGGAGAAAAAGACCTAGCACGACAAATCATCCGAGAAAGCGGCGCCCTAGACGAAGCAAAACAGTCATCAAGAAATCACGCACAACAAGCAAAAACACAACTCAACAAAACAACCCTGACAGACGACATCAAACAATTCTTCAACAGCTTCATAACATACATAGAACAAAGCCTAGACTGGTACAAATAACCGAAAAACAAAAAATTGAACACTGATTATGCTGTATTTCGCACGTTCATGCTCCTATTTGGAGCCTATTAGGAACCTAATAATAGCGCTATGTTGAAAACAGTCTTTTTCATAAAATCGCTGCGATGATAGGGTCCGTTGCTGGTCTAGATTTTTTCCGTCCAAAGACGTCACCCAATTGATGTAATATGATGGTCCAAAATCGACATGAGTCGTGTTACAATAACTCCAGAATGGACAAACACGCCATAACTACTTGTCACAGCTTTTGGTTGCAAAAATAAGCACAATTCCTGCAGTCAGAAGTATGGCTTCAAAGAATTCGTGGTGAAGCATGTCTCCTACGTCAAAGAGTCTGCCCGTTATCCAGACGTGGTGAATGACGCCCAGAATTGCTAGCAAAACAAGTATGCCTCCTATGATTAAGCCGTCAGTTTTCTTCATTGTTCATCGAAAACAACATGGCAACTTTTGCTTATAACAACGATGTTTCCGAAAAACCAAACACAGCAGCAAAATCAAATATACTAATTGTTTCATGAAAAGGTTTATTTTTTCATACCAAAATCATAAACCACAGGTGCACCAACTTGAAGGAACCCTTCGACGAATTCGTAAAAAAAGAACTAGCCCCAAACATCCTATTAATCACTTGCGGACTTCCAGGAACATACAAAACAGAAACCTCACAAGAAATCCAAAAAATCAAAGGCTACCCCATCCTAAGAACAGACATAATCAGACTAGAAGTCCTAAAGAACGAGGACATTTTTGACGTAAAAGTTGCAGGAAACATCAACAAGAGGATGCTAGTCTACGACGAAATGTTCAGGCAAGCAGAAGACTTAGCCAAAAAAGGAAACGGCGTAATCCTAGATGCCACCTTTGTGACTCAAGATCTAAGACGACGGGCAGCAGAAATCGCAGCAAAAACAAACATACCTTTTGTCATACTGCAGACTAGCTGCTCCGAGGATGCGTCAATTAACAGGATTTTGAAGAGAACAAAAGAAAACTACGAATCAAATGCCCTGACAAAAGAAGCCTACGTTGCCAACCAAAAAAAGTTCCAGTCCGTAGACATAGACCACCTGAAAGGGCTGTATCCAAGTCTGAATGTTACTCTTTTGACTGTAGACACGGAATATGACGAGCCAGAAAAATGGTACATCATAGGAAAAGAAGTCAAATAACAACTGGACAACTGCCATGATAATTGATTTGCATATCCACTCAAAAAATTGTTCAGACGGAAACCTGCCAGTAGATCAGATTATCAAAGAAGCCAAAGCCAGAAACATCAAATTAATGTCAATAACAGACCATGACTCAATAGGCTGCCAAACCCAAGCCAGAACCTTAGCAGAACAAAACCAAATCAGCTACATCAACGGCGTAGAACTAAACATCAATTTTTCGCACCCAGATTACAGCAATAATAAAACAGTTTCACTGGACTTGCTGGGCTACCAGTATGACCTAAACAATAAGCAGCTACAGAAGAAGCTGGAGCAGCTCAGCCAGCACAGAGAAGAACGAGCCAAAAAAATTCTAGAAAAACTCAACACAGAATTCAAAAAACAAGACATACAAGCCTTCACAAAAGATGACCTAACAGCAATCCAAAAATCGGCAGACGGAGCACTGGGAAGACCCCACATAGCCGACTACATGATAAAAAAAGGAATCGTCAAAGACCGAAAAGAAGCATTCGAAAAATATTTGGTCACCTGCAACGTTGCCAAGTACCCCCTGAGCCTAGAAGAAGCATCCAATCTGGTAAGAAATGCTGGCGGAAAAGTTGTAATAGCCCACCCAAACGACCCCTATGGAACTTCACTCGTTAAACTCACAAAGTCATTGAAAGAGCAGACCAAAATAATCGAACAATCCATGTTACCGTACATCGATGGCATAGAGTGTTGGCACTCCAGAAACACGCCAGAAACAACAGAACACTACACACGATTCTCCAAAAAACACAACCTAATCATGACCGGAGGAAGCGACTGCCACCAAAACCCCATAGTAATGGGAACAGTCAAAATTCCAGACTTTGTAGCAACACAGTTCCTAACATAAACGTTTAGAATTGTTTGGCATATTTTGCAGCCAACTCAAAGTATGCATTAGCCTCTTTTGCGGCATCAGTCTTCTCTTGGCTACCCACGTTAGGATCATTTAATTTGAAACTGGTCACCTTTCCGCGCACATATGCCCTATAGCATTTATAGAAAGGAAGAATCCTCTCCAGTTCTTTGTCCCCAGAATATTCAACATATTTTTTGACAAAAAAGCTGGCCAAGTCGTTTCTGCCCTTAAAGTCTAGGTCCATTGCCAAAAAAGCAATCTCCGACGCGACGTCACAGTGCCTGAATCTTTCATTAAATTCTATGGCATCAAAAATGTAAATCTTGTCCGCAACAAAGATATTGCCCGAATGAACATCCCCATGACACTCTCTAACCCTATTCTCTGATACTCTTCTAGCAAAAAAGGCAGCGCTCTGTTCCATAAAATTGTCTACATTTTCGCGGATGAACTTGAATGTTTTCTCAGAAATTGATTTACCAATGAATTCTTGTGTTTGCTCAAAATTTTCTCGCCAGTTCATCTCTACAATAGACAGAGACCCAAACTCTCCAATCTTTTTTCCAGACTTTGCTTTCGAATGAAAATCAGCAAGAATCCTTGCAATGTCTTCAACAAGTTTTTTGTCGACTTTGTCTTCTTCAAGAAGCCTTGTCATTATCTTTTCTTGGGGGATTCTCTTCATTTTCACTGCATATTCTACTGTTTCTCCTGCTCCGCCAATTTTGATAGAATCTGCTGATTTGTTTATTGGAACAACTTCAAGGTACATGTCGCCGCACAATCGTTTGTTCAGGTTCACTTCTTTTTCACAAAATTGGCGCCTTTTCTCAAGAGTTGAAAAATCTAAAAACCCAAAATTTACTGCCTTCTTAACCTTGTAAACGTAATCTCCAACCAGAAAAACAAAAGATATGTGAGTCTGTTTCAACTCAACAGGTCCAGCTTCTTTGTCGTATGCTTCTGGTTTTATTAAAGCCTCTACAACTTGTTTCTGGTCTACCACGCTATTTTCCACCTGTTTTCAGCTTCATGGGCACAATATTTCTAAGCATTGCCCGAACAGCAAATTTTTGCTGTTTGCCTTATGTTTCACATAGACATTCAATGTGCTATATAGCTTTATTTTTGCTCTATACAAAATCTGTCTGGAGTCACTCTGACATTTCCTTTTCCTGACTTTTGGGCGCCAAAATGTTTCGCTCCGCCATAAAGGCTTAAATATCCTGTTTGTTACTGAACTGGACGATAGATATGACAAAATGGGGATACTCAATAACCGATATGGACGTCGAGAAGACAGCTAAAGCCAGCGGACGCGAACTAAGAGTGTCACCCAAACACGCTAGAGAAGTGTGTAGAACCATAAAGGGCATGAAAGTCGAACAAGCCAAAGACTACCTGAATCAGGTTATCATGAAGAAAAAAGCAGTCCCATTCCGAAGATTCAACAAAAAAGTGGGACACCGTCACGGCTTGGAAAAAGCTTTCTCTGGAAGATATCCAGTGAATGCTGCACGACAAGTTTTGAATGTGCTTGAAGGCGCTGAAGCAAACGCCGAATACAAAGGTCTTGACCTTGAAAGACTTAAAATAATTCATGCTTCAGCATATCCGGGAATGAAAATCAAAAGATTCACTCCACGAGCTTTTGGACGATCATCACCTCGATTTAACACCCTTTCTCATGTAGAGCTTGTTTTGGAAGAGATGGAAGGAAACTAAACGTGTCTGTAGTAAAACACTTCATAGAAGATTCAATCAAAAAGAAAGAAATTGACGAATTCTTACAATGCGAATTCGAAAGAGCAGGATACGGAGGCGTAAGCATCACAAAGACGCCCCTAGGAACACACCTAGTAATATACACAATGCGTCCAGGTCTAGTAATCGGACGAGGCGGAGAAACTATACGTGCCCTCGCAACCGTCCTAGAAGACAAATTCCAACTTCCAAGCCCACAAATATCTGTGGCAGAAATAGAAGTCCCAGAACTAAACGCATATGTAGTTGCCTCTAAAATTGCATCTGCACTCAAACGAGGCATCCACTACCGAAGAGCAGGATTTTGGGGAATAACACAAGCCATGGAAGCCGGAGCACTCGGAATAGAAATCATCATAAGCGGCAAACTACGGACTGACCGTGCCCGATACGAAAAATTCAGCGAAGGATACCTGCCAAAAAGCGGAGAACCTCCAAGACAGTACCTAAGAAAAGCAGAAATACACGTTCACCTGAAACCAGGAGCACTAGGCGTAAAAGTCGCCCTGCTTCCTCCAGACGCACAATTCCCTGACCAAGTTAAAGTACACGTTTTTGAAGACCAAATTGAACGAGAAAAAGAACTGGCAAGAGCAAAGACAGCCGCCGCAGAACCTGCTGAACCCGAAGCTGAACTCAAAGAACCTGAAGCAGCCGAAGAAGCACCAGAAGATCCGGAGCCAGTTGCTGAAGTAACAGAGGAAACAGAACCAGCCACAGAAGAGGCAAAACCAGAGGCTGCAGTTGAAGAAAAACCAGTTGCGCCTGTGGAAGAAAAAGCCGCGGTTGAAGAGCCTAAAGCACCAGTTGAGCCAGAAGTTGCTAAAGAGGAAGTTAAGGAAGAGGCTAAGCCTGTAGAAGGGAATGTAGAGAAGCCTAAAGCAGAAAAGGCAGAAGAGCCTGCAGCAGAGAAGAAAGAAGCTGAAAAAGAAGCTCCTAAAGAGGAGAAAGCTGAACCTGCACCTGCCAAGGAAGCGCTTGCAGAAGAAAAGAAAGTAGCTGAGCCAGAAGCAAAAGAAACAGAAGAAAAGAAAGAGGCAGGCGAATAACATGGCAATTTTACGGTTAAAAGACATGCGCGAAATGTCTTCTGAACAAAGACTAGACAAAGTAAACGAGCTTCGCACAGAACTTGCAAGACTAAAAACAATGGTCGCAGCAGGCGGTTCAATTGACAACCCGACCCAAATATATGAAATGCGCAAAACAATTGCACGCCTACTGACAGTTGAATCTGAAAGCCAGAGGACTGAACAGAAATGACTGTAAGTCCCAGCGTTGTTCAGTACCAGTTCATCGGTCTTGAGACCACGGTTGTCAAAAGTTCCAATCCTGATGTGGTTGGGATTTCGGGCAAAGTCGTTGATGAAACCCGAAACACACTTACGATACTGCAAGATAATACAGAGAAGGTAATAGTCAAAGACGCATCTGTTTTTGAGTTTGTCTTGCCAGATAAAACAGTTGTAGAAATTGATGGTAAAGTCATAATGGGGCGACCCGAAGATAGACTTAAACGAAGACCTAAGAGGTTATGGTAAAATGGCATCTCTTACTGCAAAAAAACCAAAGAAAACATGCGATGATGTTAACTGTCCCTTCCACGGAACTCTTTCCCTGAGAGGACATTCACTAGAAGGTATTGTAGTCAGCAACAAAATGGAAAACACCGTTATTGTTCGCCGCGACTACCTAAACTATGTACCAAAATACCGAAGATCTGAAAGAAGACGAAACAACGTAGCTGCACACAGTCCTCCTTGCCTTGAAATCAAAGCAGGAGACAAAGTGAAACTGGCAGAGTGCCGTCCAGTGAGTAAAACTGTTGCATTTGTTGTAATTGAAAAATTGGAGGATGGATCAGGTGGCGGCTCGAGCTAAATCGCGCGCGTTTATGGCGAAAGGTGTAATCGGACAGAAACCGAAAATTTCTCGAGGATTACTTACTGGCGCAATCTTGAAGTGTGCAGACAACTCTGGTGCACGAGAAATTCGACTAATTCAGGTTGTTGGATATAAAGGACGACTAAGACGTGTTCCATCAGCTTCTGTTGGCGACTTAGTCACAGTGTCTGTTAGAAAAGGAACTCCAGACATGAGAAAGAAAATCTTTCATGCAGTTGTGGTTCGACAAAGGAAACCATTCCGCAGAGTTGACGGAACATGGGTTCAATTCGAGGACAACGCCGCCGTAATAATGACCCCTGAAGGTGAAATGCGAGGCTCCGAAATCCGTGGACCTATCGGAAAGGAAGCAGCTGAGAAGTGGCCTAGAGTTGCTAGTGCTGCAAGCATCATCGTATAGGAGATTTAAGATTTGAAGACAACAAAACCCACTAAACAACGAAAAATGGTGTTTCAGGCTCCTATTAATCAGCGTTACAAGAGATTTGCTGCACCTCTCTCATCTAAGTTGAAAGATTCTCATGGGACAAGCTCTGTTCCTGTGAAGAAAGGCGACACAGTAATGATAATGAGAGGAGACCGCAGAGGCTCTGAAGGAAAAGTCACCCAAGTTGACAGAAAAAATTACCGAATATTTGTTGAAGGTGCAAATCGCGAAAAAGTAGACGGAACATCTATTCCTGTTCCTATTCACCCTTCAAAGGTAATGATAACCCGCCTAAATCTTGACGATAAATGGCGAAAAAAGATTCTTGAACGAAAAGCTTCTATTGAGGATGAAGTCCCCAAGGAAAAGCCTGCAAAAAAAGAGGCAAAAAAGAAGAAAAAATCAACCAAAGTAACTAAACAAACTGGAGGAACATAATTTGGGAAGAAAAGGCGAACGCGGACACTTGAAGAGAAAACCAGCGCCAAGGATGTGGCCTATTCACAGAAAAGAGGCTGTTTGGACTGTAATGCCCAAACCTGGTCACCATTCACTTTCAGACTCCTTGCCTTTAGCCCTCGTAGTGCGCAACATACTAGGATTCGCAAAAACGGCTAAAGAAGCAAAAACCATTATCGACCAAGAAAAAATAATGGTTGACGGAAAAATAAGACGTGACGAACGTTTTATTGTAGGTCTAATGGATGTCATATCAATAGCAGGCACAAAAAACTCTTACAGAGTACTGCCATCCGCAAAGGGACTTATTCTACATCCAATCGACACAACTGAAGCAGCATTCAAGCTCTGCAGAATAAAAGACAAAACAACAGTGAAAAACGGAAACCTACAACTTGACCTCCATGACGGAACAAGTTTGCTGCCTAAAACTGACTCAACTCAGCCTTTAGAAGAGACCGCATATCACACTCTTGATGTTCTAAAAATTAGTGTTCCTGAACACGAAATCATTGGGTACTCAAAGCTTACTGAGGGTGCCCCTAGTCTCGTAATTGGCGGAAAAAACGTTGGCAAAGTGGGCAAAATTGTTTCAATTGAGAAGAAACAAGACAAAAAACGCAGAGAGCTACTTGTCACCCTCAAAGACGAGAACGGAAACCAATTCCAAACAATCCTTGACTTCGTTTTCGTTTTAGGCGACACTGAATCTTTAATTTCTTTACCGGAGGCAGATTAGTTTGGCAGAAAAAAAGACAACTCCTCCTGTAGAAGAAAAGGCTGCAGCCAAGAAAACTGAAAAACCAGCAAAAGCTGAACCTAAAGCTACTAAAAAAGAAGTTAAGAAAGAGGCTAAGCCAGCAGAAAAGAAGGCAGAGAAAGCTGTATCAAAGAAGCCTAAAGCAGAAAAGGTAGAGAAGCCTACAGCAGAGAAAAAGGCAGAGAAGAAAGAAGCTAAAAAGGAAGCTACAAAAGAGGAGAAAGCTGAACCTGCACCTGCCAAGGAAGAGCCTAAAAAAGAGGCAGAATATCAGTCTGTAGTCGAAGAAAAGCCTGAGCCTAAAGTGGTTAAACCTCCAGGCAAGGAATGGGCTGGAAATCCAATGCTTAAACCTTTGATTGAAAAGGTAACAGTAAACATGTCTGTTGGAAAATCTGGACCCCCTCTAGAACAGGCAGTAACAATCATCAAACAAATAACAAACCAAAAACCTTCAAAGAGAAAAGCCAAAAAGACAGTACGTGAATTTGGAATCCGCAAAGGCGAAAACATAGCCTGTGTAGTCACTCTTCGCGGCGAACCCGCAAACGAGTTCCTACGCAAAGCATTCTATGCAGTTGAAAAGAAGCTTTCCACATACAGTTTTGACAAACAAGGCAACTTCTCCTTTGGAATCAAAGAACACATAGACATTCCAGGAACAAAGTATGTTCCTCAGCTTGGAATCCACGGCATGGACGTTTCAGTTTCGCTTGGCAGAGCTGGATATCGTGTAAAACGCAGACACAGAGCCAAATCCAAAATCGGAAAAGACCATCTGCTGACTGCCAAAGAAGCGATACTATTTATTAAAGACGAGTTTGATGTTGAAATAATGTAAAATTGGTGACTGTATGGTGAAACAGCAAACTAAAGTAGAGCGAAAGTTCGGTAAAGGCAGTCGACCCTGCAGACGATGCGGTTCCTATGGCTCACTTATCCGTAGGTACGACTTAAACCTGTGTCGTCAATGCTTCAGAGAAATCGCTCCGGACCTAGGTTTTAGGAAATACGAGTAAGGAGATGTATCAGATTTGCCTATGATGGACACGCTCGCAAATGGATTAACAACAATCATAAATAATGAAACAAGAAGAAAACGTGAGTGCTTAATCAATCAAGCCTCTAAACTATTAGGGCGTGTTTTGAGAGTCATGCAGCTTAACGGTTACATCGGAGAGTTCGAGTTTATTGATGATGGGCGCTCTGGAAAGTTTAGAGTCCAACTTCTTGGTCGTGTTAACAAATGTGGCGCCATAAAACCTAGAATTCCTGTAAGCTCTAAAGAGATTGAAAACTGGGAAAAACAGTTTCTGCCCTCTAGAGACATAGGAGTGCTGATCTTTTCCACCTCTCAGGGCGTTATGTCACACAAAGAGGTCAGAGAGAAAAAGATCGGTGGGCGTCTTTTAGCCTTTGTTTATTAGGAGAACTAGAAAATGCGTGCAATTGAAACCGTGTCAACTGTTGAAATACCAGAAAATGTAACTGCTGCGCTAGATGGTAGAGTCGTGACTATAAAGGGTGAAAAAGGAGAATTAACCCGCGATTTCTCTCATGCACCAGTACAAATTAGTCTAGATGGAAAAACTATAACAGTTCAAGCCAGCTGGCCAAGAAAAAAGGAAGCGTCTCTTGTCCAAACTGTAGCTTCTCATATCAAGAACATGATAAAAGGAGTAACAACTGGCTTTACATACAAACTGAAAATAGTTTTCTCGCACTTCCCAATAACGGTTAAAATCATGGGAAACAAATTGACAATCAGCAACTTCACTGGAGAACGAAACCCTAGAACAGTCAAAATAATGGGTAACACAAAGGTTCTCCTGAAAGGCGAAGACATTGTTGTTCAAGGTATCAGCCTTGAAGATGTCAGCCAAACAGCTGCAAACATTCAAGATTCTACAAAGATTAGAAATAAGGATCCACGAGTGTTCCTTGATGGAATCTATGTTTTTGAACAACATGAGGGATTCGTAGAATGACAATGGAAGAAAATGAGACAAAAGATAAGCAATTTCCAAAAAAGTCTCAGAATGGACGCAAGAAACCAAAGTTTAGGCGTCAAGAGAGTTGGAGATACAAACGGGTTACAGATCACTGGAGAAGACCTCATGGTATCGACAGTAAGATGCGCAAAAAGGTCAAAGGCTGGCCTGCATCTCCAACAACTGGATATCGAAGTCCAAAGAAGACTAGAGGTCTTCACCCTTCAGGATTCGTAGAAACTCGTGTTCAAACAGTCGAAGAGTTGGCAGGACTGGACCCTGAATTACAGGCTATTCGTATAGCTCACACTGTTGGAAGAAGAAAACGAAACGAAATCTTAGCCTCGGCTGAGGAAAAGGGATTTCATGTTTTGAATCCAGGAAATCGGGAGTCTGGCGCGTTAACAGAAACTGAAGAACTAGAAGAAACTGCGGGAGAGAAGTAAATTTGAGTCTAAAAAGTCAGCGCCGTTTAGCTGCTGAGATACTGAAGATCGGTGAAAGCCGTGTTTGGATTGATCCTGATAGAATAGATTATGTTGAAGCAGCTATTACTCGCGAAGAAATCAGAAAGCTAATTCACGAAAAGGTAGTAAAGCCCCTTCCAGAGAAGGGTGTCAGCCGTGCTCGGGCTAGAGTTTTTGCACAAAAACGAAAGAAAGGCCTAAGACGTGGACCTGGAGGAAAGAGTGGTCCTGCTACATCAAAGATTTCTAAGAAGCAAGCTTGGATGAATCGTATCCGACCCATACGTAAACGATTAACAGAACTAAAAGAGACCCGTGCTATCAACGAAAGCGCCTACCGTAAACTGTACGACATGTCAGAGAGCGGAATCTTTGAGTCAAAAGCTGATCTAGAACGCTACATCAGAACACACGATCTATGGAGGAGACGCTAAATGGCAACTGGTCCCAGATATCGAGTTCCTTTCCGAAGACGAAGAGAAGGAAAAACAAACTATCGGGTACGCAGAGCTCTTGTATTATCGCGTGTTCCTCGGCTAGTAGTTCGTTTGACACTAAAACATGCAATAGTTCAGGTAATCGAAGCTGAAGCAATTGGAGACAAAGTTATGGTTTCGGCACACTCCAACGAACTAGCAAAAACATACGGTTGGAAGAGCAACAACGGAAACATTCCCTCAGCATACCTTACTGGTCTACTGTGTGGATTAAAAGCAAAGGCTAAGGGCTTAGAAGAGGCATTCCTAGATACTGGATTACATATCCCATCTAAGGGAACTCGGATTTTTGCTGCTCTCAAAGGTGTTGTTGATGCAGGCGTTGAAGTTCCTCACAGCGAAGAAATACTTCCAGATGACGATAGACTCAGCGGAAAGCACATTGCAGACTATGCAAGTAGTCTTTCTAAAGAAGAACCTGAAGTCTATAAGCAGACGTTTGCAGGTTATCTTTCAAAGGGAGCACGTCCAGAAGACCTGTCTGACCAGTTCTCTTCAGTGAAAGACAAGATTACAGCATCGTTTAATAAAAAAGTGAATAAGAAGGAATAATCATGCGGTCCGGTAGTAGAAACGAAAAGTATGAAAATTGGGTTCCCCGCACCAAATTGGGAAAAATGGTTCTTGATGGTCAAATTTCTTCCATTGAAGAATTGTTCATGGAAGGTCTCAAAATAAGAGAACCAGAAATAGTGAATTCTTTACTTCCTGATCTACAGGAAGAAGTTATCGACATCGGTTTGGTGCAGAAACAGACTGACGCTGGAGAAAAATCCCAGTTTAGAGCAGTTGTAGTTGTAGGAAACCGCGACGGCTACGTAGGTTTAGGTTCAGGAAAAGCACAACAGGTACGCTCTGCAATAGAGAAAGCTGCTGTGAATGCACGCCTCAACATCACCCCCATTCGCAGAGGATGTGGATCATGGGAATGCGGATGTGGAAAACATCATTCTTTACCCTTCCAAGTTTCAGGCGAATGCGGCGGAGTTGAAATAGTATTGATTCCAGGACCAAGAGGTCTAGGTATTGTCGCAAGTGAAGCAACCAAACTCATTTTGGGCTTGGCTGGTGTAAAAGATTGCTGGACAAAGAGCTACGGCTCAACAAGAACTGTTCCATCATTCGCATATGCCGTCTTTGATGCACTCAAAAAAACCTACCAACTGGTTACACCACAGGATTGGGTGAGCTAAAATGGCAGACCAAAAATGTTTAGTGGCTGTCCGGATTCGCGGAATAAGTGATATTTCACAAGAAACCCGTGACACACTGATGATGCTACGGTTAACTCGGAACTGTCACGCAACACTGCTTGATAGCCGTCCAGCTTACAATGGTATGCTACGGAAAAGCAAGAACTGCATAACTTGGGGAGAAGCCTCCAAAGAGACTATTGCAGAACTTCTCAAGAAAAGAGGACGACTTGCAGGAGACAACAAACTTACTGACGAGTATGCCAAGGAACTAGGATACAAGTCTTTGGACGACCTAGCTGAAGCACTATTCAACGTTGATGTTGAATTCAGTAGTCTTCCTGGAGTGAAACCTCTGTTTCGTCTTAGACCACCATCAAAGGGATTCAAAGGCAAAGTGAAAAAGAGTTTTGCTGCAGGCGGAGAAGCAGGATACAGAGGAGAAGCAATCAACGATCTCCTTAAAAGAATGATATAGCCAAAGCGATAATCTTTATAGTTACGTTGTCAGCACAATCTCAGTTAAGGAAGGAATTCCAATGAGTAACCCTTGGTGGAGACGTAGAAAGAAAAAAAGTCCTTGGTTCAGTGACATCTATGACGAGCTTGAACGCCTCGGCGAAATGATAGATGAAACAATGCAGAAGGCTTTTGACAATTCGCCTGATGATTCTTCCATTAGACATAATCGCGTTAAAGGCTTCTCCATCAAAATTGGCTCTGACGGAAAACCAAAGATCAGAGAGCTTCACGACAACCACTCAATGGAAGATGAGGAAATGGAGTTTGATGAAGTTGAACCTCTTGTTGACATCATTGAAGAGGGAAAACTTTTGGTTGTTCTAATAGACTTACCTGGGGTCGACAAAAATGACATCGACCTTAGAGTAACTGAAGATTGCTTAACTATTACAGTTGACACTGAAGACTTTGAATGGTATGATGAACTAGGTCTTCCAACTAGAATTGATCCAAAATCGGCGCGTGCATCATACAAAAACGGCGTGCTGGAAGTAAAACTTGAAAAATTGAAGATAATTAAAGATGGAAAACTATCTGTAAAAAAGTGAGGTTTGATTTTTGCCAACATAAAGCTAGAAAAGTAAGAAAATATCGAGGATCCAGAACACACGGCTACGGTCAAGTTGGACAGCACCGCTCAAGAGGTGGAAGAGGCGGAACCGGAAAGGCTGGACTCGACAAACACAAATGGACATACGTTATCAAATATGATCCAACATATTGGGAAAAGAAAGGATTCATTTCCACTAGAACACTTGGAAAAAAGGTCAAAATTATCAATGTCGGAAAATTGGATGCCCTAGCAAGTAAACTAGAATCCGAGAAAAAAGTAGAGAAAAAAGACAACAAGTTGTTCTTAGACCTTGAAAGCCTTGGATACGACAAGCTTTTGGGAACAGGCGAAGTGGAAAAGCCTCTGCTTGTCAAGGTTTCTGCATATTCGGAGTCTGCTTCCAAGAAATTGGTAGATGTAGGTGGAGCAAATCTTCGAAGAATCCGAGTAGGCTTGCGATGCTTTCTGGTGTTTGCCTGATTGGTTACACTTTAGTTGTCAAAGTGTTTATATTTGGGTTCAACATACGCAACTTAACAAATCAGCTTCCAAACTGTAAACTTGAAACTTAAGGCGATGACTCATGGCTGGCAGATTCCTTTCAATGTTCGGACCTTTATCACGGTTTATGCCCGAAATAGGTTCACCGACAAGAAAAGTGAGCTTCAATGAAAAACTGTTCTGGAGTGCAATTGCGCTAATTATTTACTTGGTCATGAGCGAAGTTGCGTTGTATAATGTTTCTTCAGGCGTTGGCATAAACTTTGAGGCAACTCGTATAATTTTTGCCTCGAACCGTGGAACTCTTACTGAGCTTGGTATTGGTCCAATAGTAACTGGTGGACTGATTTTGCAGCTTCTCATCGGCTCTAACCTTATACAGGCAGATTTGGGCAATCCCGAAGATCGTGCATTGTTCACTGCAGCCACTAAAGTGTTTTCTATACTTCTCACTGGAGTTCAGGCAGTTGCTTACCTGCTCGGTGGAGTATATGGTGCACTGGACGCGACAACAATTGGTGTAATTTTTGTGCAGCTTTTGGTTGCTGGTATAGTGTTGATGCTTTTAGATGAGATGATGCAGAAAGGCTGGGGTATAGGTAGTGGTATCAGCCTTTTCATTTTGGCTGGTGTAGCTAAAGGTATAATGTGGGACAGTTTCGGATTGAGTCCAGCCGTGGCTGACGGCCATAACTATGGAGCGTTTATTGCTCTTGGAGAAATTATAATGAATGGACAGCCTATAACTAACGCCTTTTTCAGAATTGATTCCGAAGGAGCACTTACTACTCTTCCATCTATGATTGGTCTTATCACAACAATAATCGTCTTCATTATAGTAATTTACATGCAGGGCGTCAGAATTGAGCTCCCAATATCTCACGCCAATTATCGTGGCTTCAGAGGCAAATATCCAATCAAGCTTCTCTACGTTTCTAACCTACCTGTCATATTCGCTTCAGCACTCTTCGCTAACATTTACGTCTTTGCTCAACTATTGCAAAGCCAGTTCCCAGGCAACTTCTTTGTCAACCTCTTAGGCACTTTCGGAGGCGCAAATGGTGCTCCAGACGGTGGACTTGCATATTATGTGACTTCGCCTCAGAGTCTAGGACAGGTTGCCGCTGACCCGATCAGGGCATTTGCTTTCTTGGGCATCATGGTTGCGTTTGCTGTGGTCTTTTCGATAACTTGGCTGGAAGTGGGCGGTTTAGGACCTGGTACTGTTGCGCAGCAGCTTGTTGATTCTGGTATGCAGATTCCTGGCTTCCGACGGTCTGGCAAGTCGATAGAGATGATTCTTAAGCGGTACATTCCAGTGGTTACGATTCTTGGCGGTGCAATAATTGGTATCCTTGCCGCTGTTTCAGGCTTCTTTGGAGTCTTTGGAACAGGCACGGGTATATTGCTTGCCGTGGGTATCCTGTATCAGTACTATGAGTTGCTTGTGCAGGAACAGGTATCTGAGATGTATCCCGCCTTTAGTCGTGTATTGGGATGATAAAACGTTGAATACGTCTATCTGCGTCGTAGGAATGAGATAACAGTGAAAACACTACTACAAAACAAGCAAATATGCTGCTGTATGGGGAAAGAATTTAATGCAGGAGAAATCCTCAACTACTGGAGGATTAACTGATGAGTTACTTGTCGCAACCTCCCCTTATCACTGTAATCATTTTGGCTATTTCTATAGTGATGTCTTTCGTATCTTCGTTCATTAATACTCGTTTCCTGCCAAAAGAGCACAGGCAAAAAGTGAAGGACCTTCAGCGTAAAATCTCTGCTTTGACTAAGGAAAAGAATGCTAACATGAAAGAAGCCAAGAGCACAGGCGACAAGAAGCTTTTAAAAAAGGCTCAGAAGCAGGAAAAGCAGCTTCTTCAACTTCAAACTCAGTCTCTTTCATTGACTTCTAAACAGTTTAGGGTCTTGCCTATTACTATGGCTGTCTTTTTTGTTGTCTGGCTTTTGCTTACAGGCAGCATTCTTGGAATCAAAATGTTTGACAGCCCCTTTATCGGACCCGAGCCCGTAGCGTATCTTCCATGGTTTGGCGGTGTAATGCCCTTGACCCTGTTCTTATGGTACTTTATCTGCTCCCTAGTGTCCTCAACACTTTTCTCTAGAATCTTCGGATTATCAGGAGGAATAGACTAAAAAATGCCAACACCATCAAGACGCGTAACACACAAAAAACGCACAAAAACCAAATCTTCTGGCGGACGAACAGTCATGCACTATAACACCGAAAAAGCTGGTGTTCCATGCTGCTCTAACTGCGGACAAAAACTGGCTGGGATGCCACATCAAGGAACATATAACATAAGTAAGCTTTCTCGAACCCAAAAATCAGTAGAGCGAATGAACAGCGGCAATCTGTGTTCTGGTTGTCTTCAGAGCCTTCTGAGGCGCGCGGCACGAAACCTATAACCAAAACATGGGCGGCTGAAAGACTTGGACAACTGTGCTAAAGTCGATAAGCAAAAAGTGATTATTTGTGTCAGTGGAATGACTGGCTCTGGAAAAAGCACAGTTGCAAGACGGCTGGCTGAAAGATACAATCTTGAATATTTTTCTGGCGGAAATGCCATGAAAGCCTTGGCAAAAGATGAGGGCTACGATTCTGATGTGCGTGGCTGGTGGGAAAGCCCAGAGGGGCTGAATTTTCTTAAACTGAGAATGAATGATCCTGCTTTTGACAAAAAAATTGACCAAAAGCTGCTGGAGCTGGCGGCTGTGGGCAATGTTGTTCTTGACAGCTGGACTGTGCCTTGGCTGCTGAAAGAGGACGGCTTCAAGGTTTGGTTGGAATCTTCTCCTCAGGCTAGAGCAAAACGTGTTGTTAACCGTGACCGTATCAGCTTTGAGGAAGCACTGCATGCTTTGACCGAAAAGGATGCGCGCACACGCCAAATCTACAAAGATCTTTATGGCTTCGATTTGGGTCATGACCTTACTCCGTTTAATCTTGTTTTGGCAACAGACGACCTTGACCCCGACGACGTCTTCTATGCAGTATCCGTGGTTATTGACCGTCTGGTTTTTGGCAAAAAATAGTCTCCAAAACTTTTTGAAAATTTTCTCTTGTCTTTTTTTGCTTGTAAACTCGTAATGTCTTTATGAGTTGTTTTTTGTTCTGTTTTCCAATTTTTTCTTCAACTGTATGTGCAGTTTGGCTTCCCATGAAAAGATACTGGCACACGGAGGTGACGTTTGCGGTTCTGCGTTCTGTGCTTGCGGTTTCAAAATCAATCAAATATGCCCTGTCTTTTTGGTCGATGATGATGTGTTTTGGTGCCGTGCTAAGTTCTCCATGGTCTAAGCCTTCTTCGTCGAGCCTGTAGCATTGCTCCAAAACATCTCTAATGAGCTGTAGGATGCGATTCTTGTCTTCTGGTTCCGTGTTCTGTATCCATTCTGGAAAATGCTGTCCCTCGATGAGTTGCATCAGTAGAAAGTTTTTGCTAGTTTTGAGCAGTTTTGGTCCAACGTTTACAGTGTTTGCTTTTGTCAGCATTTCTGCTTCATGAAACATTTCATTTCTATCAGCGTCTGTTCTTCGAATTTTCAGTGCCGCTTTTCCTGCTTTTGTGTGTGCTACTAGGACGATGCCTACGCAGCCTTTCCCGAGTAATGGCATGTTGGCGATGCTTTTTTCTCCCCTGAACTCGATGGCTTCCACTCCGAGTTCTTCTAGTTCGTTTAGGCGGTTTTGCTGTTCTTCTTCTGTGATTCTGGGGTATCCTATGATTTGGCTGTATTCTTGTTTGCCTAGTTCGTTTATGGGGACTGTTTTGTTTGTTGACATCTACCTGTTGCTCGTGGTACATTGTCGGGGAAGAGTTATTAAATATGGCAATTATGCATTTTGACTTGAGGGCGGGTCTAGTGTCTGTGTTGTCTTTGTTGTCTGATTTTGGTTTGAAAGACCCTTATGTTGCGGAGATGAAGGCTGTAATCTATTCCATCAATCCAGACGCCCGCATTATTGACATCAGCCATGAAGTGAAAAAGTTTGACATACGGATGGGCGCGTTCGTTTTAGCCTCTGCAGCCCCCTATTTTCCTGCTAAGAGTGTTCATGTGGCTGTTGTTGACCCGGGCGTTGGAACAAGTCGGCGACCAATAATCGTAGAAACAGCCCGCAGCCTCTTTGTTGGTCCAGACAATGGCGTGCTTATGTTGGCTGCCAGCAAAGAAACAATTGTCAACGTTTACGAAATATCTAATCCAAGGTATATGTTGCCTGTTGTGTCGTCTACTTTTCATGGGCGTGACATTTTTGCTCCAGCAGCCACACATCTTTCTTTGGGTGTGAGTCCGTCCAGTTTTGGTTCCTTGTTGGATGATTATGTTTTTCCTGACTTTGCCAAACCAAAAGTAGAAGACGGTCTTTTGGCTGGAGAGGTTCTTTATGTTGACGATTTTGGGAATGTGGTCAGCAACATCTCGGCTCAGAATCTGGTAGAGGCTGGGCTTGCTATGTGCAGGCATGTTGATGTGGTGCTTGGTGATGAAAGGCTGTGTTTGCCATTGTGTTTGGCATATGGAGATGTTTCTGTTGGTTCTGCTTTGGTTTTGGTTGGGGGCACGGGTTTTGTTGAGGTTGCTGTTAATCAGGGCAGCGCCTCCAAAATGTTTGGTGTGAATGTTAGGGATTGTTTTTCTGTTTCCGTCCCGCGTAGTCAGTAGGACCTGTTCGTCTTGGTACCAGTCGTCGTGGGTTTTGTGGCGCGATTTCGCGAGAATGTAGCCGATTACGAGTCCGACTGCGAGTCCGCCAAAGTGTGCGAACACATTGACTCCTGCTCCTGTGGACAGCATCAAGAACAGAAACGAGTAAATCAGCGCGCCCACGATGGATTGTCCGAAGGCTTTTCGCATGTATATTATTGCTGCGCCGTACATTCCGAATATTGCGCCTGAGGCTCCGGCGGAGACGGTGTTTGTTGACATGATAAAGAGTGTCAGGATGTTGCCTGTAAGTCCCGATAGCATGTAGACTGTAAAGTATTCTGTGTTGCTGAACAGGTCTTCTGCTCTTAATCCAAAGATTATCAAGAACAGCATGTTTAGTGCGATATGTGTTATGTCTACGTGAACAAACATGGCGGTCAACAGTTGCCAGTAGGCCCCATGCAAAACACTTAGGTTGTACTGTCCAATCTCAAGAAGGACGCTGGTGCGGGTAACAAGAAAACTGCCCCCAACAATCGACGTATAAATGTAAACCAAAAAATTCAAAGCAACAAGAACAGTCGTCGGCGACAGCCTAAAAACACCAGAAACCCGAAACATACCAAATCAACAAAAGCAAATAACAACACACATATAAGAATGCCATCACACCCCACCAAAAACCCAACACAATTCAGAGCTAAATTTAAGCTCCAAACCCAACAACTATCTTCTGCTCAAATTAACTCTCTTCTTTCTATTCTCTCCTACATCTATATCTAAAAAACCAACACACTTTCTAGTCAAAAATTCTTGACAAACAAAAACAGTTTTTTGGTCAATGTTTCTTGACAAAAACCCTTTTCCTGATAAAATGAAGACATATTATATAGAGAACAAAATGAAGAGAACCAAATTGTCAACAGTTCTATTACTGATTCTGTTCCTTTGTTTGTTTTTTCAATTAGATGTAGATGCACAATCTAATACTATCGTTGTTCCAGATGATTATGCAACAATTCAAGAAGCTATCGATAATGCAGTTTATGGCGATGTGATTTTAGTAAAAACTGGATCATATACGGGCAGTGTGGTGATTAGTAAATCCATAACTCTTGTTGGAGAGGATAATGAAGAAACAATAATCCTTGGAGATTGGAGTCTGAATGGTACTGTAGTTTTGGTTCAACATGATGAAGTTGTTGTTGAGAATCTTACAATGAAAGCTGTTTATAATTCTGGTACAAGTGGAAGAGGCGTTCATCTACTACATGCAAAAAACTGCCAAGTAACAAATTGCATTTTTCAATGTGGAATTGGAGTTTGGCTTTATGGAGCTAACAATAATGTTGTGAAAAATAATCAAATTTCAGGTACGGGTATATCGTTTCCTACTAATGCTGGAATCAAACTTCAACAATCTACAAATAACACAATAAACCAGAACACAATAAACGGATATGTATATGGTTATGGGATCTTTCTTGATTATTCGTCTGAAAACGATTTAATTAGAAATCAGATCTCTAACAATTACTATGAAGTGTTAATCAAAGACTCCAATAAAAATTGCATAAGAGAAAATAACATTTCAACTTCAATAAGCATATTCATAACTCCAACAGACCAAAGTATGCTTGAAAGTTATGGCATCAGACTTCAAGGTTCATCCGATAACACAATAATAGGCAACTCAGTGAAATGTCCAAAAGGAATACGAATCCTACTTTCATCAGTAAATAATACCATCGAGAACAACTTCATTTCAAACAGCCGTTATAATGGACTTGAATTTGTTGAAGATGCAAACTACAATCAAGTAAAAGCTAATACCATAATTAGTAATGGGGTTGGAGTTAATTTTTGGAATTCTTCAAACAATATAATCTATAGTAACAACTTCATAAACAATGATGCCCAAATTAGCATCTACTCACTAAATGACAGTAATTCATTTGATAATGGAACCAACGGCAACTATTGGAGCAATTATAATACAAGATACCCTAACGCCTCAGAGATTGATGATTCAGGAATTTGGAACACACCATTTTATATTAACGAATACAACATAGACCATTTCCCACTAAAACAAGCAGTTGAAGTGATTCCAGAATTTTCATCATGGACTATTTTGCCTCTGATAATAGCAGTATCTATTGCTATAATTTATTCAAGAAGTAAATTAGGAAGAAGGGAACAGGAATAAAAAAATACAAATCACTAGTCGCAATTCTACTTACCATTATTTTAGCAGTTGTTGTGATTTCCTTTTTAGTTAAGTGGGATAACCCAGAAATTGATACAATTATAGTTCCTGAAAACTATTCTACAATTCAGGAAGCAATTGACAATGCACAAGAAAACTCTATCATACAAGTGATGAGTGGAACATATAACGAAAACCTAACCATAACGAAGACTCTATCGTTGATTGGAGAAAACAAGTATACAACCATTATCGATGGAAAAAATAATGGAACAGGAATACTTGTTCAAGCAGACAACGTAACCATACAAGGTTTTACAGTAAAAAATGGTGATTCTGCCACACCATACTATTATACAGATGCAAGCAATACTCATGGAATTCATTTACTACATGTTGAATATTGCAACGTCTCAGATAATATCGTTGAATATTCAGGTCATGGAATCTGGCTATATGGCTCATCAAACAATTATGTGACTGGAAATAACTGCACAAATAACTGGGATGGAATAAAAATTGACCAATCAAATAACAACAAAATACTAGACAATAAGTTGGAAACAAACCGTTATGGAATACGTTTGTCATCATCCGAAGACAATTATTTGAGAAATAATAACCTGAAACAAAATAAAGAAGCCATCATAATTGCGGAAGATAGCTTCACAAATGATGTTGATAGCTCAAACCGATTAAATAATAAACCAATCTACTATTGGGTAAACCAATCTGACAAAACAGTTCCAACAGATGCAGGAATTGTAATTCTAGTAGGATGTAATAACATTACCATCCAAGGAACAAATCTTGAAAATAATTACTACGGAATAATCATGTCATATACACAAAACTCAACAATAACAAACAATCAAATAAAGAACAATTACTACGGCATTTGGCTCTATTATTCAAATAACACAAAAATAATCCAAAATAACATCCAAGAAAGTGGTTATGCTGGAGCAATAAACAGCTATTTTTCCTTTAATAATAATATTTCAAGGAATAATATTCATAACAACTTTTATGGCATTAAACTTACGCATTCATCCTACAACAACATAATTGAAAACCAAATGGAATACAACAGTAATGAAGTGATTGCTATCTTTGACGGATGCAAACATAATCGCATACTGGAAAATGTAATTGCTTCTAATAGAGGTGGAATCTGGTTCCAGTATCCCACAAGTTATTCTGAATATTATTATTCAAATTTTAATTTGATATCTAGGAATATCATTGATTCAAATTCTGATTGGGGGATATTGCTGCAACCAACCATACAGAACACTTTTTCTGAAAATAACATTACAAATAATGGTAAAGGCGTGCGGCTAAACGCTATACTAAACGAGTTTTATCTTAATAATTTTGTAAATAACACAATTCAAGTGGAGCCTTATGGAGTAGCTATTTGGAATGTAGGTTCCCAAGGTAACTATTGGTCTGATTATTCAGGTGTTGATAATAACAATGATGGAATAGGTGACACTCCATACGTAATTGATGAGAGCAATCAAGACAAATATCCATTAATTAATCCAAATTAATATCTATGAGATTCTAGAGCTTTCCTAATTTGTGCAGGTGCACGAATTCAAACATCTTTATTTGCCCATCTTTGAAGTCTAGGAACGACCAACAAATATGCCAAGTTTGTTATTATAATGATGCAGAAAATTATGAAGGGATAATTAAGCATTGGGAAAACAGGCATTTCAACGGTGGACATGTTTGGAATGCGATGGGGATACACCCAAAAAGGCGTCCATGAAGTCTGCATATTCCACTTATACCAATTATTCAGTGCATCCCAGAAAAAGTAACTGGAAATAACATAAACAAAACCCAGAAAAGCATTAACCAGAACTATTGGTGTGAGTATTTTTGCCATGACATTTAGTTATGCAGTTTTGATTTAAGGTTTGTTAGTTAGAACCTTACATTTCACACTTTTATGCATCACATTTGACCCTATTTGGAACCTATTAGGATCCTAATAGCAGTACATTGTTGAAACGTAGCTTTTTTCAGAATTTCTCTGCACAGAACAAATTACCAAAATTCTGTTCACATAGAAGTGCAGGTTTTGTCTGTCTTGTTAAGGTCTTGCAGCCTGATGTCGCCGTCTATTTGTTTTATGAATTTAGCAACGCTGGGTGGCACTAGGTTTTCCCATTTTTTGTTCTCTATTATGTGTTGGCGGATTTCTGTTGCAGAGTATATGTCTCGTTTTATGAATGGCATCGGCTTGACCTTGAATCCTGCCTCAGTGAACAGCCTACTGGTAAGAGGCTCGTTAGCGTATACTACATCAAATTTTGGCGAGTAACCCACAATCTGGGAGACCCAGAGCGCATGCTGATGAACATCTGGCACAGGGATTATCCAAATCTTTGACAGCGAAATTTTTTCTTCTTGTAGGGCTGTTCGTATCATCGTATTTCTTTCGCCTGCAGTAAACGGATTATCTAGCCTGTGGCTGTACCTGGGAACTTCCAATAATTATCACAAGCTCATCAACATCTTGTAGTATCCCTTTGATGACTTCCATGTGACCCTTGTGAACAGGTTGAAACCTTCCCACAAAAATTCCGCGCCTAGCCATATCAACTTCCCCTATATTTCATTTTATTATGCTCCTCTTTAGCCTCTTAAAGCTCACCATGCGGCTTGACCCACTCTACAGGAAACAACAAAAGCTTCCTGCCCTCAACATCTAAAGCCTTCGGCTCCTTGTATCCCCTCTTCTCCCTCTTTAGAATCTCCATCTTGACCTTTTTGCCGTAACCGTACCCGCCTAGGCTCAAATCAGACTTCACAACCCTATGACACGGAACCAACAATGGCACAACATTAAAAGCCTCAACACGCCCAACAGCCCTCGCACTACCACCCACAACCTTAGAAATCGAGCCATACGATGTCACATAACCAACAGGAACCAAACCCGTACACCAAAGCACCCTGTCCCCGTACTCAGATCGACGAGAAGAATCCACCTTAACCTCACAAGGCTCATCGATTTCGCCGCCGAAAATCTTCTCCAACAAATCAAGCACCAAAGACAAACTCTGGTCAGGCTCCTTCACAACCCGATACTCAGCACCTTCAGGCAACCTTTCAAGAAGACGCCCCAAATCAGGCTCCCCCACAGAAAAACAGGTAGCAACAACTTGGTTATCATTCATTGCAGCGCCAAACCAAGCACTGCCTCTTTGTTGGTAGCAAACATCTATCATACAAACACCCCAACTAATACTAAGCAACTAGAACTTTGTAAGTAATCCCTTTTTCCGAACATACTTATCCGTTATCTTGAAAACAAGCACACCAAACAAAATCCACGCCGCACCCAAAATGAGCAAATGCAAGAAGACGTTACCAAAAGCCTCCGCTTGATAATTTTCTATCAAGAAACTTCTCATACCAATCAAAGCAGGAGCCGTCGGAAAGAACGCGCTTGCCTGCTGAGCCAAAGTCGGAAGCACAACAAGCGGATAAGCCACAGGCGAAAGAATAGTCATCGTACTATACAAAATGTCAGAGACCACCCAGCCCTCCTTCAGAAGCAAACCAATCGCAGAAATAACAATACCAAACCCATACAACGCAAACATCATCAACGCAAAAAGCCCCAAAGCAGGCAATACTCCCTCTATCTTTAGGGCTAAACCAAAAGTCAGGTAAATCACAACCAACTGAATAAGCGTACCAATAATCTGGTGAACCGTACATATGAATCGCCATGCCCATCACCTGAACCAAGCGGCTGGTTGGCGTGACATAAATCGCCTGCAATGTCCCAAACCATCGCTCCTGCCTTATGCTAAATCCCATCGCCCAAACTGCTGTTCCGATAAATCCCATCATAATATAGCCCGTAAAAATGAATGTGACGACATCGCCTGTGCCCACAAGCTGCGCCAAATTCTCGCTGTACCCGTTTTCTCCGACCAATACAATGCCATAGATAAGAAAAGGCACCAAAAACACGAGAGGAGAAATCATCTGCCGAACAAAACTCACAGGATAAGCAAACTCAATCTTCCAATCCTTAACATTAGACTCCCAAACCGCATGCAGCTCAGCCTTCAGGTTCGTCCAATTAAAGCCCGTTGGACAGTTAACTTCTCGCAACCGATACCTCTTGTTGTCCTTTTCCAACATCTATCCTCCTAATGGTGGCTGATGACACCCGACTTTTTCGTCTTCTTTTCTACCCAATTAAACAGCAAAAAGCCGCCCACAAGTAAAACAACGTCAATTATTATGAGCGCAACAACCTCCAAATAAATCGCCGAAAGGTCTGAACCTAAAAGCAAAATGCTTCTCACAATAACAATCGCATACGTCAACGGTAGAATCCTGCTAATTACCTGCGCCCAAGAAGGCAAACTCTCAACAGGATAACGCACAGGCGCAAAAATATAAAACACATACCCAAGACTCTCCGCAATATCATACGACTGCTTATAAATTAGGGACAATGCCGTGAGCATCAACGACATACCATACAATCCTAAGATAAGCAAGATAACAACAAAAAACACGGGAACCATAACCCCAAACGTTAGACTCAACCCAAAAAGCACAACAGAAATAGCAAGCTGACTAACCGCAAAAAGCGTACTAGACACGCTCTCACTCAATGCCTTTCCAATCAGAATATATCCCTTGTTACATGGCGCAGCAAGAATATAATCCAACGTCCCCTGATACAGTTCACGCCTGATGTTCTCGCCCATGCCATGAAGCAAAGTATTCACGTAACTGTTCAAAACAGCGCCAATAACAATAAACGGAACATAATCAGCCGTACCCGCAACAGCCGCCAAATTTTGGCTCTCCAAACCCCCAACAAAAGCCTGCCCCTGAAGAATAAACGGAATAAACCAAAAAACAGGAAACACAGCCCAAAAAACAATGATCGCAGGATACGCCAACAACGCCTTAATATTCTTAACAAACTCACTCCAAACAATAGACAAATTACCACGAAAAACAGACTGCTCAAAACCAACCCTATGCATCTAGCTAACTAACTCCTTGCCCCGAAAGCCGCTTGCCAGTCAACTTCACAAAAACATCCTCAAGCGTAGGCACACCCACACTCAAACTCCCAATACGAACATCCCTCTTCCGCAAAGCATCAATAATAGTACCCACATGCGCCTCCGCAGTCTCCCCAATCACCATAATCCTAGACGGAAAGCCCTCACCCTCATCACCCACAATAAGCTTAACAACCTCCATCTTAGGCAAAACAGAACGAACATAACCCTCAATATCCACAGGCGGCTGATACACCGCAACCTCCACCACCTCTGTCTCCTTCACCTGAGCCTTCAACCTAGCAGGCGTGTCAACAGCCACAATATTACCCTTGTTAATGAAGGCAACCCGATCACACAGCTGATCAGCCTCATCCATATAATGAGTCGTCAACAAAACAGTCTTCCCCCGCTTCTTCGCAAGCTCTTTTATCTGACTCCGAATCTGCCTAGAAAAACCCGGATCCAAACCCAACGTAGGCTCATCCAATAGCAAAATCGGCGGATCATGAAGCAAAGCCCTCGCAATAGCAACCTTCTGACGCATACCAGAACTATAATCCTCAAGCCGCTCATCCGCCCTATCAGAAAGCTCAAAAACATCCAAAAGCTCACTAATCCTGTCCTTGGCATACTTTTTCTGCATCTTATACAAAGAAGCAAAATACATCAAATTATCCCGAGCCGTAAGCTTCCAATACAGTGTCCTCTCGCCGCCCACAACCATGCCCAGACTTGCCCTAACCCTCGATGTCTCCTTATGGACATCAAAACCATTAACCAGCGCCGTGCCCTCATCAGGAATCAGAATCGTAGATAAACACTTAATCGTCGTAGTCTTCCCAGAACCATTCGGACCAAGCAAACCAAAAAGCTCCCCAGAACGAACCCTCAAATTAATTTTATTCACGGCAACAGTAACATCAACGCCATCATCTGAATGGCCTCGGCGAAGAAAACCAAAAACGCCCCTATGCTTCCTCTTAACAAACCTTTTAGTCAAATCAACTGTCTCAATGCTAAACTCTTCACCGTTGTCCATCAAGCCATAACCACGCAAAACATCAGAGCTATTCAATACTTCAGATAAGAACACCTGAACCGTTTATAAATCTGATACAACAACCCGAAAACAAAAACCAACAACAAATATAACACACAAAAACAACAAACAATACACGGAGAACAAAAACATGACCAACACAGAAACCAACACAACATACTTCAAAGAACCCGGACCCAAAAACACAGACCAAACCCTACAACTAGCAAAAAAACGAGCCGAACAACTCGGAATAAAGAATATAATCGTCGCGTCAACAACAGGTCAAACAGGCATCAAAGCCACTCAAGCCTTCAAAGACCACAACCTAATCGTCGTATCGCACGTCACAGGATTCACAAAACCAAACACCCAACAAATGGAAACGAAGAATCGAAAAACGATAGAACAAAACGGAGCAAAAACCCTAACAACTGCACACGCATTCGGCACCCTCGGACGAGCAGTAAACAAAAAATTCCAAACACTACAAGTAGACGGAATAATCTCCGCAGCACTCCGACTCTTCGGACAAGGAACAAAAGTAAGCTGCGAAATAGCATGCATGGCAGCAGACGCTGGACTCATCCGAACAGACGAAGACACCATAGCCATTGGCGGAACCATGAGCGGGGCAGATACTGCACTTGTTTTGACTCCAAGCAATACACATGCATTTTTTGATATGCGAATACGTGAGGTTATCTGTAAACCCCGTCTTTGATTCTTTTGTAATGTGGATGTTTTTTCTGTTTTTGTAATTTGTTTGTTATTTTTTATGCGTACAATAATTTATCCATACTACGCTTTATTAAGACACAAGATTTAATACATAGTGGAGATTTCCTACTGTATAGGAGAACTCCAAATGGAACACATAAAGCGCTTTAACGAGAAGGTTTCATCTGCACTAAAGTCCACCGGCAACGTTTTCAAAAAACAAAAGTTAAAACCCATCCCTCCTGCTCCTTTACCGAAACCCTTGCCCCGAGGATACAAAATTGTTGAAAGATATCCTCTCTATGAACCATTTGCTCACGCAGCAATTGCTAGAAACCCAGTAAGTGGAGAGTTCAAATATATTCTGGACGAGCTTCGTTTAGATATACTGGAAAGAAACGTCTACGACCGAATTCTTGAAATTTTGCTTGCTGAGATTGCTTCGCCAGAAGCTGAAATTGAAGATCCCAGACAATTTTTTGTTAGTGAAGCTGAAAAAATTGTTGGCAAATACAGAATTAGTTTAGGTTGGCTGCCTGATGTTTCTTGGTCCAAAATCCTTTATCATGCTCAACGAAATCTGGTCGGTTTTGGTACAATCGACGCTTTAATGCGAGATCCAAACATTGAAGATATTTCTTGTGACGGTGTTGAAAAACCTGTTTATGTTTGGCACAGAAAATATGAGAACCTTGAAACAAACTTGGTTTTTCATGACGACCAAGAAGTAGACGATGCTGTAGTAAAACTGGTTCACATGGCGGGAAAGCACGTAAGTTCAGCTTTTCCTATAGTTGACGCTTCCTTGCCTGGCAAACACAGACTTGCTGTTTGTTACAGACGAGAAGTAACGCCTTTCGGAACCGCTTTCACTATCAGAAAATTCCGTGATGATCCATATTCTATCATCGACTTGATCAACTTGGGCACACTGTCTGAGGAAATGGCTGCGTATTTCTGGACTTGTCTGGAAAACAGAGCGTCCCTGATGGTTCTAGGTGGAACAGCATCGGGAAAAACTACATTCCTTAACGCAGTAGCCTGTTTGATCAAACCTGGAAGTAAGATAATTACAATTGAAGAAACTGCAGAGCTTAACTTGCCTCATGAAAACTGGGTATCACTCATTGCACGAAGAAGTTATGGTCTAGGTGAAAACCTAACTGGAGAAGTAACACTTTTCGATCTAGTCAAAACTTCGATGAGGCACCGTCCAGACCTGATAGTTGTCGGAGAGATTAGAGGCAGCGAAGCATACACACTGTTCCAGGCATTGGCAACTGGTCACGGTGGAATGGCTACAATGCACGCAGACTCTATCGAATCAGCTGTCAAACGTCTTATACAAAAACCAATGGATATTGCGCCTGCATACATGCCCCTGATGAATATTGTTGTTTCAATTCAGAGAGTTCATTTGCCACAATCAAAGACCGGTGAAATGACTGCATACAGGCGAGTGCTTTCTGTGGACGAAATTGCAGACTATGAAGATTACAGAAAAACTTTCAAGTGGAAAGCCGCTGGCGACATTCATGCTTCTGCTTTCAGAGATGGTATCATGCTCAATGCGATATGTGAGCGTAGGGGCTTATCTTGGGATGAATTAGCTGAAGAAATGAAACGCCGAGAAAATGTGCTGCGCTGGATGAGACAACGTAACATTCGAAGTTACAAAGATGTCGCGGGGGTTATTACGGAATACAACGCCAAACCTGAAGAATTCTACGAGAAGGAGGTTCAACTAGATGCCCCTGCTAAAAACGCTTGAAGGCGTTTCCTACCGCCTTTTCGGTGGAATTGCTCCAAAATATCTCGGTGGTGTCTTTGAATTCAAGGAACACCTAGAGAAAGCAGGAATCAAAATCTATCCTGAAACATATATTTCTTTGATGTTTTTGATGGCTACCCTTACAATACCCGTTAGTGTAGCGGCTCTTGTTCTGATTTATTTCACCAAAATTATGTTTCTGATTTTCTTGGTGCCAATGCCCATCTACGTTATGATAGGGTTTATGGTTGCTCCTAGCTCGAGAGCTGGCGAAAGGGCCAGTGCATTAGAGCGGGAGATGCCCTTCGCGGCAACTTACATTACGGTCATGGCATCTGGAGGTATACCTCCTTACATGAGTTTCAAGCGTCTTACAAATGTTGGCATGTTGCCTTCGACACGTAAGGAAGCTAGGGCTCTGATCAGAGATGTGGAAATTTTTGGGGTAGACCCGCTTAGTGCTCTGGAAAAATCGGCAAAGTATAATCCGCTAGACATCTTTAGAGATTTCATTTCTGGGTATGCTTCCACAGTTATTATCGGTGGTGACGTTATTCACTTCCTTGAAACAAAGGCACAGGAAATATTCAAAGCAGGTTCCATGAGGGTCAAAGCTGCTGCTGAACGTATGGGAATGCTTCTGGAATCATTTATCATTGTAATGGTTCTGATGTCTCTTTGTTTCTACATACTCTTCAGCGTCGAGTCCATCTATAGCACAGGCATGGATATGGGCTCCAGTGTAATCATGTACACCTACGTTTTCACTCCGTTGCTCTCTATTGTTTTCATATGGATGGCTCACGGCATGCAACCAAAAAGTCCACTCAGCGAATATAGGCCATACAAGGTATACGCTATCTCGTCAGCTATAGGAGTTCTACTTCTTATGCTCTTCACTGGATTCTTTGACATGATCCCAACACCACCACTTCAAAATCTTGTTGACCTGCCAATCGCAGTTTCTATCACTTTGATAGTTTCTGTTGTGCCACCAGCGATTGTGCACCAAAAGATTGCAGGCAAACAAGCGAGCATGGAAAAGGGTATTTCCAACTTTCTCAGAGATCTGACAGAAACCCGAAAAACTGGGCTTTCCCCAGAGGCATGTATTTCAAATCTTTCGGATAGGGATTACGGCGCCTTCTCTAAAGAACTGAAGAAGATGTCTTCTGATATTGGTTGGGGTATTCCTATGAGGAATGTTATCATGAGTTTTGTGAAGAAAACCAAGAGTTGGATGTCTCAGATTGTAATGTTTTTGCTCTTGGAAGCTGTTGATGTGGGGGGCGGTACAATCTCTATGATTGAATCTCTTGCAAGATTCAATAACATGACTCAGGAAGTTGAGAAAGAAAAGAAGATGAGTGTTAGGCCTTACATGATTATGCCCTACTTCGGTGCAATATTGTTGGTAGCGACAACTCTGATGACTTTGCTTTTCACTACAAACACGATTGCCATGGGTGGTGAAGCTACCGCTTCATCTGCTGATACAGGTTTTCTGCAGCTGATCTTTACTGTCTCAGTAATTACCCACTGTTACCTGATTGGATTGGTCTGTGGCAAGATTAGTGAAGAGTCTTTGGCGGCTGGTTTCAAGCATTCTGCATTGCTTGTGCTCATTGCTATTGTTGCATCAAAGGTTGTTCCGGTGGTACTGGCATCTTAGGGAGAACATAGGAGGAAAACCTTGGAAAATGATGTTCAAAGTTAGTAAGAAACGTTCAGGCAAAATGGGAGTCAGTCCAGCTGTCTCTACAGTTATCATGACTGGCGCTATGATTGCTATACTGGCTGTTACTTTGTCTTTTGCTAACAACTTCTTGTGGACAAGCGTTGCACAAGGTGACTTTGACTCCTCAAAACAGTTGATGCAGACCGTTGGCTTACAAATCGATGATGTAGCCTGGACCGTAGGACGCACAGAAACAATCACATACGGAACTCAATATGGCGAAATTACTTTCGCAGATTCAGGTACTAAACTACACAGTTACCGTTGAACGTGATGGGCTTCCTACGTACAATGTTTCAAGAGAAACTGGGGCTCTTATGTTTGTGTTTCCAACATCCAGATACTCTATAACTAACGGTTACTGGGAAAACATCTTTCCAACCCAAAATGAATCTCTTACTTTGAAGGGAACTTCTGCTCCTGTAGCAAGAGTATTTGCTGTTGAGCAGTTGCCTATGGCTGATGGAAGTTACATACGAGTAGTTGTAGCTCCATCCATCAGAGTTCTTTACTCTTCTATCAATACCACTGCCCGTTCTACATATTATGTTAGAGTGTACCTTCCTGTCTTAAATCCAGGCGAATCACCTAGATTATCCCAATCTATTACTCTAAAAGGTGAATCCTTCACTGCAAACACTACTGGTAGCGTCACTGGTATCAACATTAATGTAGACTTTCCAAGTGGAGACGCGCCACAGAATTTCAATTCTGAATTCTTCAACTTTCCAGAAAACTCTGAAACAATTGAAGTTCCGATAATTGTAGAACATGGTGTTGATGGTTATCAGGATGTTGTTTTGGAGCTTTATCTAAGTGAGGTGTCTGTTGGGTTTGGAATTAATTAGAATTAACAGCACTAAAGGAGTTGCTCTATAGATGGTTAGTATTACGATTGAGTATGTAATACTGATACCGCTGTTGTTCACTCAGGTTATAATCTTTCCTCTTGTAGCCAGCACTATGACCAACAGTTGGCAAGACTCGCAACGAGATGTTGCACTACAAGATGTCGCAAACCATGTGGCAAGCACAATTCAGCAACTCTATTTGACGGCTAATCGGGACGAAATCCTTACAGGAAACATAAATCAATTCACAAATCTTCCCGTGAGTATATCCTCTTATCCGTACAGTGTAACGGCTGCATTGAGTAGTCCTCCTGATCCTGATGCCGTTCGAGTTCTTACTGTAACTGTGACTTTGGATGATTTAGATAACGTTGTCAACGCGGCTGCTGTACTTGGCAGTAACGTAGAATGGGTTGAATCGACACTTAGGAGCAATTCCGTTAATGCTTCAATCAATGTTGCGAAGGATGCTGACGGTGATCTTACTTTTTCATTTGGAGGTTCAAGCTAAATGGCAGGAGCATCAATAGATCATATGGTTTCACTTACAATTCTCATAGCCGCGCTTCTCGTAGCAATGATGAGCTTCAATCAAATGTTCGCGACAGCAGTTGCTTATGAAACCAATACTCAAGTTGCCACCAAAGCAGTTGATATAATGAACACAATATGTCTTTCACCTGGAAATCCTGTGTATTGGGGAGAGACAAACGAGACTGTTACAGGTTTTGGTCTACAAGACCCTGATGGTGGTGGATATAAACTAAGCCCATATGCTATGATGAGATTGACTTCCAATTCAAGTGGTGGTCAACTTCTTGAATATCCTCCAGACTCTGGCACTTATTATAACAACATCACTGCTAACTTTGGAGATGCAATCCTAACCCCTTTGGGGGATTGTGTTGATTATGATGATGTTGCTGATTTACTGGGAATAACTGATGAATATGGTTTCAGTATTGATATCAAACCAACTTTGAATGTTGATATCGCAAAGGTTTACGGTTATGGTCATCTTACCTTGAAAGTAACTGTCACTGGTTCAGGATTACCTTTGAGTGGTGCTAAATTGAATCACTATCTTTTTCAGGTTTCAACAGATGGCAGTTCATCTATTGTGCCTTATGTTGGGAAAAACTTAACCGATATGTCGGGTTCGCTGTTACTAGAATATGATGATATTGATGAAATAGATGATGCATATAATTTCATGGTTTATGTTAGTTTAAACGGGCTTACCGGTGTAGGCTATTATTCTCAAGACGATCTCGGTGACATGCCTCAATTTATTGTCCCTTTGGTTGGCGATTATAATCAGGGATCTGTAATAATTGCGCACAGTTGGGGTGTTAATGAGTATACTATGACCCCAGTTCCAGCTGTCACCTTTAATGCTACTTTCTTTATTTTAACTTCAGATTTTCAATTACAACCGTATACGGTAATAAACTCTACAGACCTCTTAAACTATGGGTCTAAAGATTATGCGACAACAAAGCTTCCTACAACTGAAGTAGGGCTACTGTTCATCACATATAAGTGGAACAATCGCATCGGAAGCGTCGTTTTGCCTTGGGGCGTTGGTGCTCTTGGGGTATCCACATCGTTCACAAGTAATTTAGGTTCTGCCAACTCAGATTTTGTTGCTACGGAACTTAGGCAAGTTACCATTGATGGTATATCGTATCAGGTGAAAGTTTCTGCATGGAAGTTGGGGAATTAGGTGGTGATTAGCGATGATGCGAACTGTTGAAGTCCTTTTTGTGATCGTAATCTTGTTGAGTGCTTTTGTTATTACATCTCAGTTTGCTGTTTTGCCCTCACCAACTCAGGCATTCGGAACAAATTTACGCGAATTATCTCAATCAACACTTGACACTTTAGATTCCAAAGGCATATTGAGTCAAACAGTGTTCGCTGACATTCTAGCTGATGATTGGGGTGATCTGCAAAAGGCGCTTTCTGCTTCACTTCCACCTAACATTGTCTATAATCTCACAGTTTATGACATACTAACTGAAAGTGATGGCATTGTAACCTATGATTTGGCGAATTCAATAGCTGATGCAAGTTTTGGAGGCGATTCGGATGCCGCTTCTTTGCTTGTTGCATCTCCAAACGTTACTTTTACTGAAGACCCACAAAAAATAGGGGAAAGTGCAGGTCAAGATGTAACATTGTACATTCTGAATTGTGATGATTCCAATGGATGGTGGATTACAGGTTACACAGGTCAGGGTCTTGCTAACGAATTCTATGATCTTCTTTCTCCGTATTTCGAGACTACAGTTCTACTGAATAGTACCTGAAGATTTTGAGCTTCTTCTCAATAATTCTACTGCTCTTGATGGAAGTGTCCAAAATGCTGTTGTCGTAAACACTTTCGGAGAATCTGTTCCAATTACATATGATAATGCAAGTGCATATGATGGTCATTATTCAGATTACTGCTATTTTCTTGGTCAAACTGTGAACACCTATAATTGGACATGGGTCAGCATTGTAGGCTATCCCCTCTACTACGTGTCTAATACTGATTACTTTGAATATGATCAAGCATGGGGCATTTATGGAATGGAAAGCGTTGGAACCGCAGGACTCGACGCTTTTCTCAGAGGATTAACAGGCATAACCTACACAGGAAGTGGCATAATGAAACCTGTCAATGTAGTCCATTTATCCTCTGAGGCCCTCACACTTTGCAACTATTATGGAGTTTATCCAAGTCCACATCAGACTTCTTCTCGCGCACTTAACAAGAACATTTTGGTGGATGAGTGTGGATTAGTTGCTACTGAACTTTTTGATCGACCATCTTCAGATCCGAATTACATTCCCGCTGCTACTTATCAGAATGTTGAAGGCGGTGTAGGATGTGGAGCACTTACAGCAATTGGACTGACAAGAACTCCTGACCCGAGAATGGCGGTTTTGGCTCTTCTGATGTATTATCAGCCAAGTGTTTACAGAAGTGAGTTTGGAGCCAGTGGAACATCCCGACTCGTTACTTTACAGCTTAGCCAACAAGGAGGCGCTTAGCTAATATGAGAAGATTGATCAGAGCAAAGAAAGGGCAGTTTTCTGTAATTGCAGCATTGCTTGTGTCTGTGATTCTCATAATGTCTGTAATATCTATGTACAGCATGGTACGCTATACTTCCTTCCAGGATTCGCCGAACGTTTTGACAGCTATTGGCGAAATGAATACTGACCTCAAAAAAATATTGGACTTCACAGTTGGCTATTACGGTTCAATTCTAAGAGTAACCGGAAACTCAACATACGCTAAACAGCTAACAACAAGCTACCTTTCAAGCGGGCTAGTCAATGTTGCACGCTCGCACCCTGACTGGAACCCATCATTTGAACTTGATTCTCAAAGTTTCTCGACACGATGGTTCATGCCCACCAGCCACAGCATGGGAACACTTTCAGTAAAATATTCCCTCTCCGCCCTAGGAATTGAAGGCATAACATATGAAACAGACTCAGCATTAACAGTGGAACTGCTAAACACTACATCTCCTGAATTGGCACTAGTAAATGTTACCCGTGACAATTCAGAACCTGAACTGGGACTAACCAAAGAAAACTTTTGGTTCTACAACTACAGCTACACTGAATCAGCATGGAAACTGGTCAATCCAACTGACATCATAATATCTTCCAATGGAGTATACACAATAACTCTTCCTGAAGGAATAAACCCAGACTCATACTCAATACAAGTTGAAGATAACAGAGGCTTAATTGTACCTGCATTCTATTCTCAAGGTTCAATTGAAGAATCAGGAGTTCCGCATTATACATACACTTTCGATTGGGAATCTACAGGAATGTCAGACATCTATGATGCTTTGGAAACCGACACTTTTGCCGTTGAGCTCCTACAAAATGGTACTTTACGTTGGCTAGGTCAACCCCTAGAAGTGACCAATAATGAGAGACCAATTCCTCCTGTTTCCGTTAAAGCTTTCCGAGTTAACGCAACAATTGGTGGAGTAAATCAAGAAGTTCCTTTCCAGGTAGAAGATTGGGCATCAGACTACATGGTTCCCCTTGGGCTTTCAGGAAATGACAGCATATTGAGCAACACCAACATGCTGGTATTTTTGGTGAATGATGATGTTAGCGCGGTTACTTTGTGGTGGGATGGAAATGACACTGCAATACAGACACCCTATGCTTGGGAGAACCTATACTTTACTGATGATCCAGAATATGATACAGGAAATGACATCGGTGTTCTGAATAATGGGCTTGTTGAGTTGAATGTAAACAATTTTTGGATAGAATCATCACTTACTGGAGGTTCTACTGCCAGTAGTGTGGAGTTTCTCCGTGTAAACAATGAAGAGCCTCAGTATGGAGACCAGCTTTCATACGTAATTTACAATGGCGTAGTTCGAGACATAGTGCAGCAGGAGCCTGAATACGATGGTGGAGTTTCTAGTTCTCCAAACTTTTATTCACAAGTAGTTCTGACTTTTCCTGCAAATGCAACATACTATACGTATTCTGCCCGAACAATCTTCTTAGAATCTGACCGAGATAGAGATATCTCCGATTTGAGTGCAGTCCAGTTCTCAAGCGAATGGACCTCTGAAGACCTAGATTCCTTTACAGAAAATGGATACAGTGGAACAGACCCTATCGCTGACCAAACATCGGGCACAATCGAACGATTCTATAATGCTTCTGGAGGTTATCACCATTGGAGCGAATACCTCACTGAATCAGGCGGAGCAGGAATCATGTTCACAAATTCATCTAACCTTGACCTTTACACATTTGATAGCTCTTGCTGGAGACGAAACAGGCGCTCTTAGGGTAACCAACGAATACAGCACCACTTGGACAACTCCAAATTCAGTTTATGATATATGCTGGTGAAGACAACTATCGTTACCCTGCATATGAAGCAATAGATGGTAGCACTCAATACAATAGTTACTTGGCAACATGACTAGCTAGTGAACTCATTGGATTATTCTTGATATGGGAGAAACATTTTCTGTTTCGAAGATAAAATTTACCAAGATTCAGATGATTGGGGTGGTTCATCTGGATATAGAAATTTACGTGAGTGACGATCTGTTGAGTTGGGGTTCTCCTGTATGGACTGGAGATAACAGATATGGAGATGGTGGGCAAGAAAGTGGTTCATTTTCAGCTGAAGGTCGATATGTTAAGCTTGTTAGTTTGAGCACAAGTTCTCAGCAGAGACTTTACGAAGTTGAAGTTGAAACAGTGGAAACAAGGGGAACTGTCGAGTTTAATCCTGTTGAATTAGAGACGTTAATGATTTTCAGAGTGCTAAAGATGTGACTTGGTATGGTGCTGTTGTGGCTTTTGATGATGAGCCTATTTATCCAGAATCTGGCAATGTTGGTCTCTGGGTTATGGTGGAGCATCCTCCTGCAGTATCCATAGATTAAGAAGGTGCCAACGTTGCGAATCAGAATATCTGAAAGTTCTGGCTTTACACTTCTTCTCATTGGTATTGCTCTGATAGTGGTCACGTTCTTTGTTGCTTGTATTCATCTGTTTGGTGAACTTAGTGTTTCTCCTGTTCTAGGTTTTGCGTCGCCAGTTGGAGACTTGCTATCAATTTTCTTGCAATTATCGATTCGGCTTCTATATTTGTCCATCATGGGCTGGGTAGCAACAATAGTAATTCGCAAAGGATTATCCATTCTATTACATGCTAAAGTGTTCGCTAATAATCCCGAAGAATGATCTGTGAGTTTAGACTCTGGAAAAGGAACTTTGCTTTTTTCAGAGATTATTTTTTATTTGAGAATTAGATCCAAGTAAAATCCATACAATGTCGCCATATGTTAGTGCAATGATCACACCTGCTGTAATGAAGACCAAAAGAGGCAAACCAGGAGTAACCCAAACTTCACTGTTTTCTTTCATGTTTTCTCTAAGCCTTGAAATAATATCTTCACGATCTTCGTACTTCGGAAACGCTAGCAGCTTTCTTCTTTTGGTTCCATCCTCTGATGTTTCGACGTCTTCAAGAGGATACATGTGCCCGTTTTCAAGCTTTGACAACTTAACTTTGTAACCGCTAATGATCGCCAGAACTTTGTGGCCAAACGATTCTTGTTTCAATCCTTCAAATATGCTTTCTTTGTTTCGTGCTGACCACAAAAGATTTCTAAACAACGTATAGAATACGCTCAGTGCTCCTAGAAGAACGCTATTGGTGAAAATTGTTATCGGAAAAAGAGGCGAAACAAAACCTACAGGTTGCGCTAAGAGACCGCTGGGATAAATTGGCAACGCAAGGGCGATGCATATGAAGGCTTTTGCGTCTGCTCCTCCAAAACCGCCTACATAGAATACTGCTAGGGCTAGACCCGAAGTTATTGCAAAAGATAGCACATATGTTGTTATTAGTTCAACGGGTTGTGAAGAAAATACTAGAAACTGGAATCCTGTCAATGCTAGGGCTAATGGTCCAAATATTGCCCAAACTTTGTTGCTTACTTCTCTTGTTTTGTAGTCGCTCCATGATGCATAAATAAGGAAACCAAGACAAAGAACAACTCTAGCAGCATCTAGTATTTGATTCACAGTATATCATCTACCGTGTGTATGATGTAAAAAGTAAGAGTATAAAAACTCAAAGGTGGGAATTTGCGCAACAAAGGGAGAGAGGTTGATTTTATGCCTCTCTGCTGAATGGGATGCTAAGTCCTTCTTCAGTGCCGATGTTGAAGTAGTATGTTGTTCCATCAGCCCATAACGATGTGTCGCCAGTGATTTCAATTGTGTATGTTGAACCTGCCACTACAGGTCCTGTAGTTGCCTCACTCGATGTTAATAGTTCGAGATCGGAGGCTGATGTTCCCATGTAAACTGAGTCAACTGTTGCGTCTGCTGTTCCTGAGTTTCTTAGAGTGATGTCGATGTTATATTCTGAGATTGATGTGTTGTAGTACCTTACGTTTTCGACTGTTAGTACTGCTCCTGCTTGGCTTGTTGTGGATCCTGTGAATGTCATTACCCATGCGTATGTGACTATGACTGCTGCTACTGCAATAACGATCAAAAGGAGTGTAGCAAGTATTGGCGAAATTCCTTTCTTGGATTTTAGGATGTTCCTCATTATTTTGTTCTCCTATGCCAGAACTTTTGAATCTATAATATTTAACTCATATGAACTCGTAATATATATTGAAACTAATTGTCCAATTCAGAATCCAAATGTTAAAAAATAATAAGAAAAATCTTGTTGTTGCTTATTGTAGCTTACAAATTTGCTAAACTGTTGTCTCCTTATTGTATGTTTAACGCTTATTCTTGTGTTGGTTCGATTATCTCGAAGACTAGTGGAGGTGTTATGGTTCTGACTTCCAACTTGATTCCAAGCAAGGTTTCTAGGAAGCCACACAAAAATTCGCAATTGCCTATGAGTGGTGTTCTGATTATTACGAATTTGTCTTTAAGGTAAAAGTCGCCAAAACCTTGGACTCTTAATCTCTTTAGTACGTCTGGCCATTTTTCTTTGTTTGTTGTTTCTATGTCGATGCTGGCTTCTAGGGAAACTTTGGCCATTTTTCCAACTTGATTGCCTGCTTCTCGCCATTTTTCTTTGGGGATGTAAGTTAAGAGTATATCTATGAATTCGACGTTTAGGAATGCTACGCGGCTGATTCCTATGTAGTATTCTCCTGGGAATTTCCAGTCGTAGATTCGCATGCTTCTATATACGTCAAGCATTTTGGATATGAGTGGTTTTATTCCAGGTTCTCTTCCTTGGTTTATGAGATGGTCTATGTATTCTCTTTCTTCTTCATCCAGAATTATGGTTGTTCTTTTTACTGAGCCTTTTGGAGACACTTTTTCCCCTCAATACCGCATGGTAATATGCTCGTAGGCATATTTTATATGTTTCGTATCCGAATTCTACTGAATGACTATTTTAAATTAATGCTAAGCGATTTGGCATTTAGGCGGTTATGTAAACTGAAACTGGATGATAAGTTCATAAAAGTTATTTATTAAATAAAGACACAGGATGCATCAAAGTAATTGGAAGATGGTATCTATGCAACCGCCTCTGGTGTATAAACTGAATTTGGCTGAGCTTCAAGGGGAAGGGGATTTTCCGTGTCCTTGTTGTGGAACGATTATCTCTCCTGAAGATGAAACTGAGGATGTTTATGTGATCTTGGACACCAAAGTTAAGAATGACGAGCTGGAAGAGCTGACAATTCAGTGTAACTCGTGTCACAGCAAAATCAGTTTGACAGGATTTAATGCTCCTTAAAATCTGAAGATTTAATTTCTAGATTTTCTTGCTTTTTATTTTCCTGATACTGTGTGTCAAGGTTCATTTTTTACCAAAAGAATGGAATATATTCTCTTGTAGCAAATTTTTACTCCTAGTCTTTCTGCTAGTTCTTTGATTTGTGTGATGCTGACTTCAGGGATTGTTACGGCTGTTACCTCTGTTTCTAGCCCTGCTTGTTTTGCTTTTTTTATGAATTCTAAAATGCTCTTGTATGCTCCATCGGATGTGGGTTTGCATATTTCGTTGTATGTTTCTTTGTTGTGTGCGTTCAGGCTTACGCGCACCTTGTCGACTCCTGCATCCTTTAATTGTTGTGCTACGTCAAGTCCTTTGTTGAGCAGGTATCCTTGACCGTTAGTGTCAACTCTTACTGGCTTCAAGTACTTGCCTTTTATGTAATGCGTAAGCTGCAAAACAAGGTTTAGTCGTTCTAGGGGTTCGCCAAAGCCGCAGAAGACAATTTCTTTCCAGTTTTTTCTGTTTATGACTTTACGTAGCTCTTCTATTACTTCGGTTTTTGTTGGTTCTTTTTCCAGTTTTAGATTGAATTCTTTGATGCCCTTCTTGAATTTTCTGAAGCAAAAGTAGCAGTTGTTGGGGCATTTGTTGGTAATGTTTAGGTATAGTGTTTTGTCGAGCCAGTAGACTGTTGTCGGATTCGTGTTTTGGTGTTGCATTTAGTTTGTGTATATTGCTTCTTCTTCTTGTGTGTTTTCTTCAGTGACGGTGTCGTCTTCTACTGTGAAAATGTCTTGTGGAAGGTCGTTTGTTTCCATTTTCATGTTTAATATTTCGTCTTTTTTGCGTTTTCCACGAATGTCGAACCATGCCATCATAAGATAAGGCATTGCCATGTATGCTAATGCTAGTGCTGGATTTTGGAATAGTGGTGCTAGTCCAAGTATTTGGTCAAGGGGTCCTTGGCCGATGTCTGTTACTGCGCCTTGTACGATGTTTGCCAGTACTGCAAGTGATAGGCATACTCCGAATTGTACAAGTACGCCCCGCTGTTTTCCTAGAAGTACTGCAGGGATGAATGATGATAATAGGAATATCCATGCGAATGAGTGGATGAATACTATTAGGTCTATTCTGGTTGCCATCCATTCGCCGACTGCTGGCACGACTGCGTAAATTGATGTTGTGAGTGTGTCTACTGTTGTTTGGGTGAAAAGTTGGTAGCTGGTCATTAGTGTCCATGCTACTGAAATGTATACTGGTGTTAGTAAGGTGGCTCTTCCCAAGCGCTTTCCCCATTTATTTTATTGGGATGTATGATATCTTAAGCCTTGTGGTATTACAATATGTAATTTCGAGGTTTTTGGTGAAAAAATAGAAAAAATTGTGACTGGGTTACGGACTATTCACTGTAGTCAAATCCTGATTAAATCGTTGCTCCCATGTTCTGGGAGTTTGGGGATTGACGTTGTGTTGTCCGTTGTCTTTTGCACGTGGAAGTTGAGCTAGCTGCTTGTTGTCTAGCTTCGTTTCAGGGTGATTTCGATTGTTGAAATCATCCTTGAGTTTGTTTCCCCTTCTCTTGGTGGCATCTCTTCTGTGCCGATTGCGATATTGTCTACTTTCATTTCTTTTACGAATCTGCGTCTTGCAATTTCAACTGCGTCGACTGCTGTTGTGATGGCCTGTCCTCTTGCTTTCACGGTGACCTCTTTATTTTCGGCTCCACTGAAAGCTGTTACGATGCCTAGCACATAGTTCATGGGGGGTTTTCTTCCTACGTATATTATGTTTGAGTCGCTAGATTTTTTGCTCATTTTGCGATTCTCCGTAGTTTGTGCTGATATTGTGGGTTGGACTAGCTTTTAAATGCTACTGTTAAATCAAAAAAGGATGTTATATCTCTGTTTTGAGATAGCCTTTTCTTCTTAGCCAATCTGCTTGGTTTCGTTTGTATCGCCATATGATGTCGCCGCGTATGTCAGATTGGACTTCCCATGGGGATACTAGGACCAGGTCTCCTACTCGTATCCACATTCTCCTTTTTAGGTTGCCTCGTATTCTGCAGAGGCGTTCGTATCCGTCTTGGCAGCTTACCATAACGCGGTCGAATCCGAGCATTTTTTTTGCTATGCCTATCACGTCGTTGCCTGCTGGGATTTTGATGGCGTTATAGTCTTCGCGTTTGACTTTTCTTTTGCCCACGATATCACCTCTGATTACTTCCTCATAAAAAGTATACAATACTTAAATACGTTAGTGTTCTTTCTCAACTCTCTAACAGGCTTAAGTAGTTTGCTTTTGCCACTTCTACAAAACTAACTTTTGGGCACCTATTGGATTGTCATGTAGACTAGTATTGCTGCTCCGACGACTGCACAGTAGTATGCAAATAGATGAAACTTTTGGCTCATCACTATTCTTTGTAAGATTTTGAGCGAAATGTAGCCAACGACCATGGAGACGATTGTGCCAAGAACAATTGGAGCTACGTCCAAATTTGTGGCTGCTATGTCTTTTAGTTCGAAGATTGTTGCTCCCAATATGGCGGGTGCGGATAGCAGGAATGAGAATTTGAAGGCAGTTTGTTTGTCTATTTTTATTAAAAGTCCAGTTGATATTGTTGTTCCGCTTCTTGAGATTCCGGGAATTAGGGCTGCTGCCTGTGCCAAGCCGATGATTAGCGAATCGAGTGTCTCAATTTTTTTGTTTCCTTCTCTTTTTTCGGACACAAACAGTATGGCTGCTGTGACTAGGAGGGCTACACCGACGGCTAGGAGGTTGGAGAATAGCTGTTCGATGGTGTCTCTTAGTGTGACGCCCACTACGGCTATGGGTATGCTGCCGACAACAATGTATATTGCAAGTTTTCCATCATCGCTTCTGATGTCACGCCTGGCTAGAGCTTTTAGGATGTCTATTATGTCCTGCCTGAAAACCACAAGAACAACAGCCAGTGTGCCGACATGCAGCATCAAATCAAAAATGAGTGGCGGATTCAAACCCAAAAAGTGCTGGGCAATAACAAGGTGACCTGAACTCGAAACGGGCAGCCACTCAGTCAACCCCTGAACAACAGCAAGAATAAACGCCTCAATCAAAGTCACCATGGCTTTCTGCTCCAGCCTTTACGTCAACTAACATAGTTTCAATATTTAAAATGAACATGTGAACAATTTTTCCTAAAAGTGTGCAGCGCTGCAGTTTTCTGAAGACTATTTTTCAACAATGTACTTCTATTAGGCTACTAATAGCTTCTATTAGAACGCATGGAGGTGTGAAGTTTTTTCAATTGAATTTACACTAGCAAACTTTTAGCTGATTACTTGCCTTTTACGCCTTTGGCAATGCGGTCGCCAGTTTCCTTGTCGATGTTGCGCCAGTATTCGAATGCCTGTTGCAGCACTGGTTCGGAGACGCCGTTTTTCAGATGTCCCACTACATTGGACACCAGCCGGTCGCGTTGGGCATCGTTCATGACCTTGCGCACTAGGGTGCCGGGTTGTCCGAAATCGTCGTCGTCCTTGCGTTTGGTGTAGGCGGCGCGGATGAATTCGCCGTTGGCGCTCCAGATGGCTTCCTCGGGGTATCGTTCAGAGTCGGCTTTGTGGCCTCCCTTTGAGTTGGGGGCATAAACTGGGTCGGAGATTTTGTTGATTCGCATTGCTCCGCCTTTGCTGTAGCTGTGTATTGGTACTTTGGGTCTGTTGACTGGAATCTGTTTGTAGTTGACTCCTAGGCGAGCTCGGTGGGCGTCGGAGTAGGAGACTAGGCGGGCGAGAAGCATCTTGTCTGGGCTTGGTCCGATTCCGGGGACGAGGTTGTTTGGTTCGAAAGCTGCCTGCTCGATTTCAGCCTGAAAATCGGTTGGATTGCGGTTCAGCGTCAGTTGCCCCACTTCCTGTACTGGGTAGTCTTTGTGTGGCCATACCTTGGTTAGGTCGAAGGGGTTGAATCGGTATGTTTTCGCTTCTTTGAAGGGCATGATTTGAACTTTGAGTGTCCAGCTAGGGTATTCTCCCCGTTTGATTGCTTCGGATAGGTCGCGGCGGTGGTAGTCGGCGTCAACGCCGGCAATCTTGTCGGCTTCTTCTTGGGTTAGGAAGTCGATGCCTTGGTTTGTTTTGAAGTGGTATTTTACCCAGTGGCGTTCGCCTTTGGCGTTGATCCACATGTAGGTGTGGCTTGAGTAGCCGTTCATGTGTCGGTAGCTTTTGGGGACTCCGCGGTCGCTCATTAGGATGGTGACCTGATGGGCTGATTCAGGTGAAAGTGTCCAGAAGTCCCATTGCATGTCGTTGTCGCGTAGGCCGTTGTCTGCACGACGTTTCTGGGAGTGGATGAAATGCTGGAATTTCATAGGGTCGCGTACCAAAAAGACTGGGGTGTTGTTTCCCACCATGTCATAGTTTCCTTCTGTGGTGTAAAACTTCAGTGCAAAGCCGCGCACATCCCTCCAAGTGTCGGGGCTGCCGCTTTCGCCGGCTACAGTGGAGAATCTGGCTAGCACTTCGGTTTTTGTGTCTGGCTGGAACACGGCTGCCTTTGTGTAGGCGCTGATGTCCTTGGTTACTTCGAAGTATCCGAAGGCTCCGGAGCCTTTTGCGTGGGGCTGGCGGTCTGGTATCATTTCTCGGTTAAAGTTTGCCATCTGTTCCATCAGGTAGTGGTCCTGTAGCAGGATTGGTCCGTTAGGTCCTACGGTAAGAGAGAATTCTTCGCTGGCGACTGGGATTCCAGCGTCATCTGTTGTTGTGGGTTTTTGTTCGTCTTTTTTCATGTTAGTCAAAACCTCTTTCTATCATTTGAATAAATACAACATTGTATTTTGTTTGAACAAAATTATCATCTAATAAAATGGGATCGGCTCCTTTTTATGATTTCGATTTAGACAAAAAAGTGGTCACAGATAGTCTGTTTGATAGGAAATGTTATTTGATGTTTTTGTTCAGTGAGGTGTGGCGATGAGGCTCGCCTTTAACCGCCTTTGCTTCGGTCTGAATTGGCTGATAGCTTCTGTTTGTTTGCTGAAACAAAGAGGATTGCGGTTGAAGAACAAAGTTTTGGAAAAGTCTGATATTCCTTGTCCAATGTGTGGAAAAAGCCTTGTTGCGCTTTCGCGAAATCGTGTTATTTTGAGGTGTAATCACTGTAGCATGACGCTGGCGCTCGGTGAAATAATAGGACAACATAAAACAATGTTCTGTATCTTTGCAAACAAATGCGAGATTTACAATCCTTTCACGAAAAAGTGCAGAACCCGAATATTCTGTAGGGAATATAAAGGCATGAAACCTATCGAATTCTGCAAACTATCATGCGAATACCGAAATGGACCTGCCAAACACATGTGAAGAATTTATGTAAAGTTGTGCTGTACTGAAAATTTCTGAAAAAAGATTGTTTTCAACATTCTATTTCTATCAGGATCCTATTAGGCTCCAAATAGGATGCATGCGCGTGTGAAAAACTGGTTGGTGGTGAAATTTTTTTGGTCGTTTGAAATTAGCAGCAAAGGGGCTGGTGTTTGTGGTTAACCACAGTGGTTGTTTATGGCTTCGTAATATTTAATATTGGTTAAGGATAAATACCACCGCAAATATGGATTTATTGAATATCCATGACGAACAGATGCCAGAAGATAGCCGTTACTGGTTTTTTCGTTATGTTACTGGTTTTTCCCACAATATGCTTTGCTGAAACCCACAACTACAACTACCAGCTACTCGACAGCCCAGATGGCAAAACACTATATCGTTTAACAGTAACAATAACAGACGCACTCTATGATTACTACAGCAGCCAAAACCATAACCTGTATGGCTTAGACTTTTCCAAGTTCGTGACGCCCGATGCATTAAAGCCAATAGCTGATGACCTGTGGACAATCTACGACAACAACGAAGATTTTGCAAATGGCGTACTCATGATTGTTCACCAGATTACATACCTCGAGAGTGACCCTCAAAAGTATCCTGTAGAAACTATTACAGAAAATGAAGGCGACTGTGATCTGTTCTCTATCGTAGCTGCATCAATAATGAAGGCGGGAGGACTGGATGTTGTGTTGCTTCTTTTAGAGGCGCATGACCACATGCTGGTTGGGGTTCATCTTGACGAGAGCCCAAGGGATGCTCGGTCTCAGCTATATTTTTACAGAAATGACGGAAAGAAATACTACGTAGCCGAGACCACTGGCGGCAACTGGGAAACAGGCTGGCGCGTCGGTGAGTGTCCAGAGATTCTTCAAAGTGCATACGCAAAGGTCATCCCGTTGGTGAATTATGAGCAGGAGGCTCCCGGGCAAGTTTCGGCTAGTTATGTTATTCCTGACTCTTCAGCTCTGTATATGTCACTTTCAAACAATTTCCTGATTTACGACAACTATGTAGAAATTTCGGGTACGCTTTCTCCTACAATGGTCGGGCAAACGGTTTCGTTGTATATCAGTTCGATGGGTTCGCCCCTAAATTTGTTGACAACAGTTGAAACAGACGCTACAGGGCACTACTCGTACCTGTGGCAGTCTCCTCCGGGCGGAATATACACTGTAAGAGCTAACTGGTCAGGAGACGACGACTACAGCGGCGCAGACAGCAGCACAATCAGACTCGTAGTCATACCCTCAGAGTACTTCTACATCGGAATCCTGCTGATAGCTTTCTTGATTGTTTTGCTTGTAGTACTGCGGCTAACTGGAAGAAAAACTCCAGACAACAAAGAAGGAGACTTTGACGACTGGGATTTCGCAGACTATCCCCAAGATTTTTAACAACATTTAAACAACACAAAACATTCCAGAGGACAAACAGCCATGAGCCTAAACATCGATTCAAAACTCAAAACACGTTTCCCAAAACTTGATGCACTCACTCTAGACATACAGGGCGTAACCATAAAGAAAAAAGATACAGAACTGGAAAAATTCAAACAAGAAGTTGAAGAACAAGTCAGAAATGAATACACCCTGGAATCAGTGAAGGACCATCCGACGTTTCGGGCGTATAGAACATTCTTTTGGGGCATCGGAATTGACCCAACAAAGATACGTCCCGCAGCAGAGGCTTTGACCAGAAGAATACTTGCAGGAAAACCTCTTCCACGAATAAACACTCTTGTTGATGCATATAATTTGGCGTCCATCAAGACCAGAATTGCGTTAGCAACTTTTGATGCTGACAAGCTTGAAGGAAAACTTCTCATGAGATTTGCAGAAGAGAATGAGCAGATAGTGGGTATTGGCATGGACAAACCGTTTGTTATGAAAGGGGGCGAAATAGTGCTTTCCGATGAAACTAAGCTGATTGCGGTTTATCCGTACAGAGATGCTGATAATACTAAGGTGACTGAGAGCACAGAAAATGTGTCCATAGTTGTTTGTGGAGTTCCAGGCATCAGTAATGAAATGATGGAAAATGCTTCAAGAGTTACATTGGAATATGTTACTCGCTTTTGTAGTTGAGAAAAACTAGCCTAATCTGTGCTCTGAAAACAGCAAAAAGGGCTATTCGGTATTGTAAGATATGCTTTTATAGTGTTGATGGCGTAGTATCCTTCATCAGTTTCAGGGTATTAGAAAGTTATGAATGACGAAACGAAGCAAGAAATCGAAGAAACCCCACAACAAGAAGAAACCCAAGAATCAACTAAATTATTGATCGACAAACCGTCTGACTTCAAATTCCATGCCGCTTACATGGCCTATTCTGATACATGGGATAAAATCTCTTCAGCAAATATGAGAAACGAACTAAACGACATGCTAGAATCACTTTCCAAAGACCAAATGGACTACTCCGACTTCTACAAAACACTAGACGACTACAGAAACAGAGGCTCCAAACACTACGCCTTCGCAAGAGAAAAAATAGAAACCCAAAGAAAAAGAGACTGGCGACAAAAACAGACCAGAAGCCAAAGAAACCAAAGACACAAAGGAAGACACTAAACCTTCCAAAGCATCCTTTCCAAAAAAACAACTTTTCTAAATTTTAGAGTGCATCTATTATTGCATCTGTTACCTGAGTTGTTGACGAAGAGCCTCCAAGGTCAGGAGTCAAAGTTTTTTCCTCTTTCAGCACAGTCACAATGGCGTTTTCTATTCGTTCTGCCCACTTGTTTTCGCCAAGATAATCCAGCATCATCTTAGAAGCAAGCATAGCCGCCATCGGATTCGCAATATTTTTTCCTGCAAGCCTAGGAGCAGAACCATGAACAGGCTCAAACAAAGCATAATCAGCGCCAATATTTGCGCTGGGCGCCAAGCCTAAGCCTCCAACAAGCCCTGCTGCCTCGTCGGATAGAATGTCACCGAAAAGATTTGAAGTCACAATCACATCAAAGATTGTTGGTTTTAGAATTAACCTCATTGCTGTAACGTCAACAAAAGCCTCTTCCACTTCCACATCAGGATAATCTTCCGCAACTTTTCGCGCAACCTCAAGAAACAGACCATCAGACATTCGCAACACATTAGCTTTAGTAACCACAGTCACTTTTTTGGTGCGTTTCATTGCCAAATCAAAAGCAAACCGCGTAATACGCTCAGTTGCCTTTCGTGAAATTATCCTGATAGTATAAGCTGAATCGGGCAACTCAAACTCCATGCCGCTATACATTCCTTCGGTGTTTTCTCTGACAATAACCAGGTCAACGTCTTTCATGCCCTTCTGGTTAGGATAACTTTTTGCTGGCCTAACATTAGCATACAAACCCAAAGCACGCCTCAAGGTTATGATTGCGCTCTTGTATCCTGGAACACCAACAGGAGTAGTTGTAGCCCCAAACAAGCAAGCCTGAGTTTCACGCACACCATCCAAAACATCATCAGGAACAGGAGTGCCCGTCTTCTTGAAAACCTCATATCCTATCTCGAAGTAGCTGCAATCAAAACTCAAGTCTGTGCTCTCAAGCATCCTGATTGCTTCAGGAACAACTTCACCGCCTATTCCAGGTCCAGGAATTACTGCCAGCTTATAGGTTGTCATAGCCACCGCTTCGCAGAAAGTTAACTAAGCCACCCTTTTCAACAATCCTTTGGATGAACTCGGGCAAAGGCTTTGCTTTGAGAGTGATTCCCTTTGTTTTGTCTTTTAGTTCACCTGTTTTGATGTTGATTTCTACATCGTCTCCGTCATCGATTTTGTCAGCATCTTCGGACACAAACAGAGGAAGCCCAATGTTTATTGAGTTTCTAAAGAAGATTCGAGCAAACGACTTGGCAACAACTGCGCTGATTCCTGCAGCTTTGATTGCAACAGGAGAGTGCTCACGACTAGAGCCGCAGCCAAAATTGTTTCCTGCAACTATTATATCGCCTTGTTTGACGTTTTTGCCGAATTCTGGTCTGTATTCTATGAAGGCTATTTCGCCTAGCCTTTTTTTGTCTGTTGTTACTGTGTATCTTCCTGGCGTGATGACGTCAGTGTTTATGTCGTCTCCAAACTTCCATGCTCTCATAGATAATCCCTCGGGTCAACAATTTTTCCAGCCAAAACCGACGCTGCAACAGTCGCCGGAGAAGCCAAAATAATATCCGCTTTAGGAGAACCCATCCTTCCGCTAAAGTTTCGGTTCTGGGTTGAAAGACAAACCTCGCCCTCAGCCAGCACTCCGCCGTGGCGACCCACACAAGGACCACACGTCGGATTGCAAACCACAACACCAGCATTAACCAAATCCTGCAGGTAACCACGCTCTAATGCTGCAAAATAGATTTCCTGTGAAGCAGGAGTAACAATCAAACGCACATTCTTGGCAATCTTCTTTCCTCTAATTATCTTTGTGGCAATTTCAATGTCTTCTAGTCGTCCGTTGGTGCATGTTCCCAGAAATGCTTGGTCAATCGGTTTTCCTTCAACCTCAGACACAGGAGCCACATTATCGACTACTGGAGGAAGAGCAACCTGAGGCTCAATCTCACTAACATCGATTTCGATTTCGTCGTCGTAGGCTGCATCTTTGTCGCTCTTGAAGATTTTTCCTGTTCTTCCATTCAGAAAGTCAATCGTTTTTTGGTCAGCTTCAATTATTCCGTTTTTGCCGCCCATCTCAATTGCCATGTTACACAAAGTCAGACGAGAAGAAATACTGGCATCTTTCACATAGTCGCCAGTGAACTCACAAGCCTTGTAAAGAGCACCCGCAGCTCCAACATCACCAACAATACTCAGAATAACGTCTTTTGCGTAGACGCCCTTCTGTGTTGAACCCAGTCAAATTGAATTTCAGGCTTTCAGGAACCTTAAACCAGCATTTTCCAGTAGCAAAAACTCCGCCAATATCAGTTGAGCCAAGTCCTGTCGTGAACGCTCCTAGGGCGCCTTCTGTGCATGTGTGAGAGTCTGCTCCAACCACTACATCTCCTGGCGATACAAACTTTTCGACCAATAGCTGGTGGCAAACACCGTTGGTAAAAAATCCTGAAATGTTTTGTTCCATCACAAATTTTCTTGATTTTTGGTGCAATGTGGCTCCTGCTACTGTCGGCGCGGGAAAGAAGTGGTCAAAAACTATTATCACGCGGTCTTTGTCGAAGACTTTGTCTGTGATTTGGTTAAAGCCCTCTATTGCCAGCGGCGCAGTTGAGTCATGAGCCATGGCGTAGCTTACGTCTGCTACAACAAAATCTCCTGGAACCACTTCCTTCTTGTGAGAAGCGTTTGCCAAAATTTTTTCAGTTATCGTAGATGCCATCTTTTTCAACACTTTTCTACTTCATCAATTATCTGCTTAATCTCATCAGGAGTGTAAGAGCTTCTTCGTTCTCCAGAAGAAAAGGATGCCTTTACGCGTTCAAGAACCTTTCGTGCAGTCTCATCAGAGATTTCTAAGCCAAGCTCCTTCGCCACATAGATGATTCCGTGTCTTCCGCCCAGCTCGTCGATGTAAATTTTTCTTCTTTGTCCCATCATTCTTGGAGGATAGAACTCATACGTTGTTGGATTCACCAATACTCCATGCTGATGAATACCTGAACTGTGAGCAGTCACGTTGTCGCCAGTCAATGGCTTATGAGGAGGCATCTTAATTCCAGAAATTTCCTGAACCAGTTCCGATAATGAAGTTAGCTGGCTCATCTCAAAGATGTCTGTTCCGTACAGCATGTGCATAACTGGAATAATTTCTTCAGTCATTGCTATACCTGCACGTTCACCTAGACCATTAACAGAAGTCGAAACAGTAGAAGCACCAGCATCTATGGATGCTAATGAATTGGCTATGGCCAAGCCAAGGTCGTTGTGGCAGTGAACTTCTATAGGAATGCTTAGTTCCTTTCCTATTTCTTTGACTAGAAATGCCATTCCCTTGGGGCTTGCGCAACCCAGAGTGTCAACTACTCTTGCCCTGTCAGCGCCTGCTTCCTCTGCGGTCTTGTACGCCTTCTTCAGAAAGTCTAGATCATCTTCTCTTGTTGTGTCCTCTGCGCTGTAGATAACGTATAGTCCGTAGCTTTCTGCATAGCTGATGTGCTCTTCCAGCTTTTCCAGATAAGTTTCTTTGCTCATATCGTTGAACTTGTATTTTCTGTGATAAGGCGAAATAGAAAGCGACACCACAATGCCATCTGCCCCCACGTCGGCTACGGCGTCAATGTCTTCTTTCTTTGCCCGCGCAAACGAGGATAGTTGTGCATCTAGGTTGATGTCGACTAGTGCTTCGACACATTTTCTTTGTTTTTCTGAGGCTGCGGGGAATCCTGCTTCTATCTGTGGGACTCCTACCTCGTCTAGTTTTTTGGCGATTTTCAGCTTGTCTTCTATGCTGAATATTACGCCGGGGGTTTGTTCTCCCTCTCTTAGAGTACTGTCGTGAACAATGTACTCGTCTAGCTTGGGAGCTTTGTAGTTAGCGAAATTGTAGGGGCTAGGAAGAACGCCTCTTTTCCTCAGTTTTTCTAGCAGTTTCTGCCCCTGCTCGTTAACATAATCGTATTCCAATTTAGAGCCTTCCTTTTCACACTGTTTCTACTAAATAGATTTCGGAAGAATACAAAACGCACAAATATATATAGTTTATGTAAAAATTGCTGGCTCATACTACGAAAAGATTACCATAACTTCTGAAACCGTAACCGAACATTATGGTGTAATCAGTTACCAGCTTCGCAAGACGATCATAGTATTCGTGTTGCCAACACCCTTCAGGCGCCGTATTTTTTCAAGGCATTCGTTAACTTCTGTTATATTTAGACCCGATATTGTAACAGCAATGTCGTATTCTCCTGTTATTTCATAGACTGTTTCCACGTTAGAAAATTGTTTGAGCGCCTTGGATACGTCGGAAGTCGGCAACGAAGGATTAACAGAAAGCAACGCAATGGCTTCTGCGCCTTCTTTGAGTCCCACTTTGACAGTGAATCGTCGTATTGTGCCAGCGTCAACAAGGGTTTTGATTCGTTTTCGTACTGCGCCTTCAGATAGTCCGATTCGTTTTCCGATGTCGCTGTACGTGGCTCTTCCGTCATGCTTTAGAATTTCGATTATCGTCTTGTCTGTATCGTCCATCATCTACACACCCATCCTTATTGAGTTACGGAAAAATTTAACGATTTCTGAACTTTTCACAGCAATTTTGTAACGATTTCCGCACCACGGTGCCCATTTTCCTACCATGACAAAGGGCAGGAAGCAGATGTTTTTTGTTTGGCGGTTACAGTAAAAGCTCTACGGATTTCGTATAATAAGCTGGAAAAATCGTAAAACCTTCATCTTATAATCCGAAATTCTTATAAATAGCAACATTTTCTATAATGGCTCACTTTAAACCAGAGAGGTGTAAGTTGTGAAGAAAGCCAACTGTCCCGATTGCGACGCAGAAATCGAAGTTCCCGACGATGTCATGAAAGGAGAAATTCTAAGTTGCCCTAGTTGCGGTCTTGAACTAGAAGTTACCGAAAACAAAGGCGACTGCGTCGAACTAAAAGAACTAGGAATTGAAGGGGAAGACTGGGGCGAATAGGTTCCCCTCAACATTTTCTTTATATTCAAATCGAAACAATCAAGTACCCCGAAGAAAAAATAGGCATTATATAACATTTGTAACGAGTTGAACAACAGAAATGAGCATTGGTATTTTATTTGAGAGCTCCGAAACCGACGAGAAAGGCATCAAAATGACAGCGGAAGATATGGGAATAGACCTAGTTTACATTCCATTCCGCAAAGTTGCTGTTCGCTTCGATGGAAACGGATACAAGCTCCGAACAAGAGGAAAAGATTACACAAACATACTCAAAGACATAGATGTAGTTCTAAACCGTGCACAAAGCAAGAATAGAAGGCTTTTCGCAGCCAATGTTCTGGAAGCTTTTGGAAAACATGTGATAAATCCACAGTGTGTCGAGTATGCTTGTTTTAGCAAGGTAAGAACATTGCTCCATTTCTGGAAAGCAGGAATTAGAATTCCTGACACAGTTTATGTTCCAGTTGATGCTACAGAAAAAACGTTGGATGGACGAGAAATCCACAACGAACGAGACATTGCAGATTTGCTGCAGCAAGAACTACAAACAGATATTGTAGTCAAACCAGACGCTGGAACTCATGGAAAAAGCGTAAAACTCGCTAAAGAAAGGGGACAACTAGAGAGCATTATTCGAGAAGTTGAACCTTCAATCATTAATCCGATTGGTATTTTGGCTCAGAATCTTGTTGAAAAATGGTTCTATGACCTAAGAATAATTGTAACTAAAGAAGCGGGAAAAGAGCCATACTGTTATCCCACAGCATTGGCAAGGGCAGGATTCAAAGACTTCAGGACAAACACTTTTTTGGGAAACACAGTTATTGGAGTAAACTTGCCAAAGCACATTCAAGAAGAATCAGCTAAATGTGGTACAGCCATGGGTGGCGACAGCAAATCATACCTGCTGGCAGTTGATGCCATGGTTGAAGTCGGCGACAACAAAAACGTTGACGACGACTACCTAAAGGCAGAGTTTGAAAAACTTGAAGCTCCATTTAATGCTATTAAGAAAGTGAAATTGGATAGTAAAAAGCGCACAGACTTTCTGGAATGGAACAAGAAGCTAGAAGGCGCTTTTGAGGACTTCAAGAATCAAGAAGCTTATCTTAACATCAAAAAAGTCATCGAAGAGAGCATGGAAATGAACAAAGAAAAAATCATTTTCCATGAAACTAATGCCTGTCCCGAATTTTGGGAGCAAACCCGACTAGGTGGGGGCATTAATTTGGCAGAGGCACTGTTAAAAGGTGCCCAGAGCATAATCGATTCCGAATAGGAGAAACATAGAATGACAAAGGTTGGAGTAATTGGCGGTTCAGGATATGTAGGTGGAGAACTAGTAAGGCTTTTGCTTCCCCATCCCTATGTAGAATTAACTACAGTAACATCCCGCGCAAATGCAGGAGAATTCATTTTTACAGTTCACCCAAACCTCAGAGCTGCAACACAACTAAAATTCACTCCTCCAAACATTTCCCAAATTGCAGAAGACTGCGACCTAGTATTCACTGCAATGCCCCACGGCAAATCGCTGGAAATAGTTCCACAACTACTTGAAACAGGCGTAAAAATCATCGACATGGGCGCAGATTACCGCCTCAAAAACCCAAAAGACTACGACAGGTGGTACAAATGGAAACACACCCACCCAGACCTGCTACAGGAAGCCGTTTATGGCTGCCCTGAACTTCACCGCGAAGAAATCAAAAAAGCAAAACTGATTGGCTGCCCAGGCTGCATGTCTACAGCCACAATTTTGGGACTAGCACCTCTTGTAAAGGCAGGAGTCATAGAAAAGAACAGGATAGTTGCTGACGTAAAGATTGGTTCCTCTGGTGCTGGCGCAAAGCCAACAGTTGTTTCTCATCATCCTGAAAGAGCAGGCGGCGTAAGACCATACAAAGTAAACGACCATCGCCACGTAGCTGAAGTTGAACAGGAACTGAACCTGTTGACAGATGAAAAAGTTACAGTTTGCTTTACTCCCCATGCAGTAAACATGATCAGGGGAATACTTTCCACAATTCATGCATTCCTAAAGGAGCCACTAGAAACAAAGGACGTTTGGAAGTTCTACAGGTCAATGTATCAAAATGAGCACTTCATACGCTTTGTCAAATTCAAGAAAGGCCCATATCAGCTTCCTGACCCGAAGATTACGATGGGCTCAAACTTTGTTGACATCGGCTTCGAGTTAGACCCACGTACTAACAGGATTATTGCGTTTTCTGCAATTGACAACCTGATGAGGGGCGCTTCTGGTCAAGGTGTGCAGTGCATGAATCTTATGCTCGGTTTCGAAGAAACAACTGGGCTAGAATGTCAAGGCTATCATCCGATGTGATAAAAAAAGATGCTGATTGTAATAAAGGTCGGCGGGAGCATCCTAAAAGAGGTGCCACCCGAAATCGTTTCAGATATCAAGAATGTTCTTTCTGAACACCAGCTAGTCCTAGTTCATGGCGGCGGAAAAGGCGTAACAGAAATTGCCTCAAAACTTGGCAAAGAACAAAAGTTTGTGTTCTCTCCAACAGGTTTCCGCAGCAGATACACAGACAAAGAAACCATGGAAATTTTCACAATGGTCATGGCTGGAAAAATCAACAAGAAACTCGTTTCTGCCCTTCAGAAACAGGAAATACCAGTTGTAGGTCTATCAGGCTTAGACGGATATCTTTTGCAGGCAGAACGAAAAAAGCGACTGATAATAATGAATGAACAAGGAAGAAAACAGGTAATCGACGGCGGATACACTGGAAAAGTTCAGAAAGTCAACGCCTCATTGCTAAAGCTACTAATAGACAATGGTTACGTTCCACTTGTTTCTCCTGTTGCAGTTAGCGAAGAATTTGAACCCCTAAACGTTGATGCTGACCGAACCGCAGCCAACATAGCTGGAGCTTTAAAAGCAGACAAGCTAATCCTGTTAACAGACGTTGAAGGCTTGATGCTTAACGGCAAACTCGTAAAACAACTGTCAGTCGAAGACGTTGAGAGTAAGCTGAAAAAAATTGGGGGTGGAATGATAACAAAGGTTTTTGCTGCACAGGAAGCTCTCAAGAATGGCGTTGGAGAAGTAGTAATCTGCTCTGGAGTAAGGAGTAATCCTATTTCTTCTGCCTTGAAGCATGATGGTGGTACGGTGATAAGCAGTGAATGAGAAAGAAATCAGAGATATTGAAGATAATGTTATGGCACAGACTTTCGCCAAACGAGACCTAGTAATCACAAGGGGCAAGGGAGCAACTGTTTGGGACATAAACGGCAACGAATACATAGACTGCACAAGCAGTTATGGCGTAAGCGTTGTTGGACATTGCCACCCAAAGGTTGTCGAGGCAATCCAAAAACAGTCAGAAAAACTGATTGCATGCCACGCCTCATTCTATAATGACACACGCTCAGAGCTGCTAAAAAAAATTATTGGAATAGCCCCCAAAGGACTTGACAGGGTATTTCTTTCAAACAGCGGAGCAGAATCCGTAGAATGCGCAATCAAATTAGCCCGAAAACACTCAGGCAAACCCGAAATAATCGCAATGATGGGCGCATTTCACGGAAAAACCATGGGTGCCCTTTCTGCAACATGGAAAAAGAAGTACCGTGAACCATTCATGCCTTTGGTTCCGGGCTTTAAGCACGTTCCACCTAACAATCTGGAAAAAATAGAAGCCGCCATCACAGACAAGACTGCAGCCGTTCTTGTAGAACCTGTCAGAGGAGAAGGCGGAGTTCTGCTACCTACAGACGATTTCCTTCCCGGACTACGCGAACTATGCGACAAAAAAGGAGTCCTTCTTATCTTTGATGAGGTTCAGACGGGTTTTGGTCGTACAGGAAAAGTTTTCGCCTGTCAGCACTGGGACATAGTTCCTGACATCATGTGTTCTGCAAAGTCTATCGCAGGAGGCTTACCGATGGGTGCAACGTTTGCAAAAGAAGAGGTTATGTCAGCTTTTCAGCGTGGAGAGCATTCTAGCACATTCAGCGGCAATCCTCTGGTGTGTGCTGCGGCGTCTGCTGCAATTGATGTTCTTGTTGAAGAGAAACTTCCTGAAAAGGCTGAGACCAATGGAGCATACTTCAAGAGCAAACTGGAGGCATTAGCTGAGAAGAACAATATTGTGAGGGAAGTTCGCGGTTTAGGTCTCATGCTTGGAATGGAGATGAGATTTGACGTTTACAGTATTCTTGTTGGCTGCATGGAAAGGGGCATTCTTGTTTTGGATGCTGGAAGGAATGTTGTGAGGTTCCTGCCGCCCTTGATTATCAATAGAGAGCAAATTGACAGGGTAGTCGAAACCTTGGATGCTGTTATGGAGCAAGAGAACAAATGAGCAAAGATTACGCGCTTGACCTTTTGACCCGAATGCTAAACGTTTACAGTCCCTCAGGTAAAGAAGAACAAATCTCGCTTTTCTTGGCTGAAGAGATGGAAAAGCTTGGTTTTCAGGTTCACAGAGACGAAGTAGGAAACGTTATTGGGCAAATAGGAGAGGGCGCTCCAGTTGTCTTGCTTTGTGGACACATGGACACAGTTGAAGGAGAAATTCCAGTTCATGTCGAAGATGGACAACTATATGGTAGAGGCTCAGTGGACGCAAAAGGTCCCTTGGCTGCTATGCTTGTAGCCGCTTCAACATTTGTAAACGCTGGCTATCCAGGCAAGATTCTTGTTGTCGGAGTCGTTGATGAAGAGGGCACAGGAAAAGGCATACAGCACTTTGTTGAAGAAGGAATACAGCCAGACTACGCCATTTTCGGTGAGCCAAGCGGCTTGGAAAAAGTTGTTTTTGGCTACAAGGGAATCTTGACCGTGAAAGTCACTGTTGATACACCTTCGGGACATTCTGCTGCTCCTTGGCTTTTTGACAACGCAATAGAGAAAGCCATGGATTTTTGGAAACAAATAAACAAACTCCATCTACGTGAAGAGAAACTGAAAAGCCGCTTCTACTCGATAACATCCTGCTTGACAGGAATAAAAGGCGGCAACACCTCTGCCTCATTTATTCCATCGCATTGTGAAATCCTTGTTCAGCTACGTATTCCACCTCAGCTCACTCCAGAACAGGTTTTTGATGAGGTAAAACGCAAAATCGACAGATACAACGCAACCAACCCAAAAGTCACAGTAGCTGTAGAAACAGTGGACGTTGCTAAAGCATTTGAAGCAGACCGAAGATCAGTCATCGTCAGAGCCCTAGCATGGGGAATACGAAAAACAACACTAAACTATGCCTCATTTTCAAGAAAAACAGGAACAGGCGACATGAACGTCCTCGGAAATGCCCTAAAAATTCCAGTAGTCACATACGGACCCGGAGACTCGCGACTAGACCACACACCAAACGAGCATATCGACATCCAAGAATACCTAGACAGCATAGAAGTCCTAAAGAAATCATTGAAAAAACTTCCAGAACTTGTAAAGCACAGGCAAAGAACAAGAAGCACACAATAATTTTGTTACAACTCTGCCGCAACAGCATGGTATGTAGGCAATCTGACCAAATGCATGGTGACTAGAGTTGCTATTGCAAACAGGATTATCTGGGCTATCCATATGGGCACTATGAAAAACGCGGAGTAAACTATTGTTATCCAAAGAAGGGATATTGCAAATATCTTTGTTTTCATGGGAATTCCTTTGCCTTCTTTGTAGTTTTTGATGTATTTTCCGAAATATTTATTGGTTAACATCCAGTGGGTCATCTTTTCGGAGCTTCTCAAGTAGCACGCCAACGATACAAGCAGAAAGGGCGTGGTAGGTAAAACGGGTAATACGATTCCTATGGCTCCCAGTGCAAGTGTTATTGATCCTGCAATGAAGAAGAGTGCTCGAACAACTTTTTTGTTGCTTTTGTTGGGAGCTTCGGTTTCTGGTTGCATAGCAGTAAGGGGTGTTTGATTGGAATATAAAATGTTTGCTGTTTTCAAGAAAAATACTGAAATTATTTACGAATTTCGTAAATTTTGGTTATAATTCAAAAGACGGGTCAATCTTTATCAGGCGAGTAGCGGCAGAAAGTGATATTCCCTTTACGCCTGGAATTAACTCGACTCGTTTTCGTAGTTCATTTAGGTGGTCTAGGTCACGTGCCCTAACAACAGCAACGATGTCATATTCACCCGTATTTTGTAGCACATGACGTGTCTCCTCAAGGTCAGAGATTTCTTTGGAGGCTAGTTCAAATCGTTCTGGAGAAATTTTTACCATCAATATGCCGACGGTTGGGTATCCGATTTTTGTGGGGTCCAATAGCACGGTGAATCTTTTGATGATTTCTTGATCGATCAGTTTTTTGACGCGGTATCTAACTGTGGCTTCGCTGATTCCTAGTTCATTTGCTATTTGTAGGTATGATGCTCTGCCGTTTTCTTGGAGTATGTTCAGGATTTGTTTGTCTTTTTCATCCAGTTTTACTGCCAAGACGATCACGTAGTAATGTTTGTTTGGAAATTATTTATGATTATCGCGAATGAAATATTTTTTAGTAAGATATACGATATAATATATGGGTTAAAAAGGTGGGTGAAAGCCAACTAAACGAGGCAGTGGAAAACTTCGTCGCAATACCAATAATAATCCTAATAGGAATCTACATGATAGCAAACTCCGTAGCCCCCTTCCTCAACCTAAACAGCCTAACATTCAAAATAGTCTTCACAATAAGCGCAGGAATACCATCCCTCGCACTATTCTACATGCAAAAACTAAACAAACAAACCAAACTAGAACAGACATCCCAAGAAAAACCCAGATAACAACATCCCATTCTAAACAAAAAGGACATGCTAAACTGTTTTATCTTTGCACTAATGAAAGTTACTAGAACAACAGAAGAGCGTGCTTACATTGAAGATTGCTTTCCAAGGAGAACTTGGCGCATACAGCGAAATGGCAGTTTACGACTTCTTCGGGCAGAATGTTGAAGTTAAGCCATGCAAAAGCTTTGACGAAGTATTCGAAAACGTAAAAGCCGGCACCGTAGATTATGGTGTTGTCCCAATCGAAAACTCCATTGAAGGAAGCGTAAACCGCACCTACGACCTCTTCCTAGAATATGACCTGAAAGTATGCGGCGAAATAATAATCAGAATCAGCCACTGCCTAATCGCACACAAAGGCGCAACCATAGACCAAATTGAAACAGTCTACAGCCATCCCCAAGCACTTGCCCAATGCAGAAAATTCCTAGAACAACACAAACTACAAGCAATTTCTACTTTTGACACTGCAGGCAGCGTAAAAATGATTAAAGAAAAAAACATGATGAACTCCGCGGCAATAGCCAGCGAACGAGCAGCACAAATCTATGACATGTCCATACTTGCAAGAGAGATAGAGGACATCAAAAACAATTCGACCCGATTTTTTGTGCTAGACAAAAAGGATTCTCCGTACTCTGGAGAGGACAAAACGTCGATAATTTTTGCAACAAAATCTATTCCCGGTGCGCTGTACAAGATTTTGGGAGAATTTGCTGACAGAAACATAAACCTAACCAAGATAGAGTCCAGACCAACCAAGCAGACTCCATGGGAATACCACTTCTATCTAGACTTTGAGGGACACAGAACAGAACACAAATGCCAAGAAGCACTAAAAAGCATCAAAGACAAAACAATCTTCATCAAAATTTTAGGCTCATACAAGGCAGCAAAAAAGCCCAACTTCAGCCTCTAAGACTCATCATCCAAAAGCCGATACATAGTCCCATAGGCGCGTTCATACTCAGGGTCCAGTTCTTTTAGCCGCTTTTTAACTTGCCTCATCTTCTCAGAAAAGCCGCTACAGTCCTTGTTTTTCACCAGTTTTAGCCAGTCCTCAATTTTGCTTAGAAACAGTCCTTCAATTTGTTCCATTTCAGGCAAACTCATGTGAAGATTCGAATAGAAAACAGGCTCCTCAGAAGCAACAGCCTCAGCCAACGTCAACAACAGCTTGTATGTAGCTCCGCCAACCGCTTTTGCACCAACAAAGTTAGCATTGTCAGCCAGTGTGTCGCCTGCGACCAGTCCTACAAAGTGGGGAAAACCAAGAACCAAAGACATCAGTTCATCATGTTTTCGGGGCGACAACACAGACACCTTTGTTCCCCGTTTCTCAAGCCAATCCTTGAACTCACCTGCAAACCGTTTCTCTTCAGGCTCAACAGGAGCGAGAACAAAATTTTGTCCCTCAAGGCTCTTTGCGCCAGGACCAAAAACTGGATGGATACCCAAAGTGATTCCGTGAGTTACATGTTTGTGTAGCAGGTTTACTGGAATTTCCTTTATGGAGCCGATATCCATTACAACCTGATTTTTCTTGACATGAGGACCTATCTCTGCCAATACAGCATCCAAGCTGCCAAGGGACACACATAGCAAAATCCAGTCAGCACCATTAACGGCTTTTACGTTGCTTTGGGCTACTTCAACACCAAACTCTGACTTTAATGCGTCTGCCTTGCTTTTGGTTCGACTAGAAACTACTACAGAAAAACCTTCATCAACAAATAGCCGTGTGAACCATCTTCCCATCTTTCCCGCGCCAATAACTGCTACTTTCAAGGTAGAGCCTCACAGAGCTTCTCCAAGCCCTCTCTAATTTTATCCTCGCCAACAGTTAAGGCTATCCTAAAGAATTCACGGTAATCTCCAAAAGCAGTTCCAGGAGCAACAGCAACACCCTTGTCAAGAAGGTCTAAAGCAAAACGCTCAGAATCCAGCCCATCAACCTTAGGAAACAGATAAAACGGTGCATCAGGACGCGAAAACCGCATCTTTGTCTTGGAAAGAACACTGTATGCCGTGTCTGCTCTTATCTTAAATTGTGCTTTGACATTTTCTGCAATCTTTTTTCTTGACTCCAGACCTTTCAAAGCGCCATACTGGATAAACGCGGGAACACATGTGGTGGTCATCTGGATTAGTTTAATCATCTGTTTAGCAAGGTCTTTTTGGACAACTGCGTATCCAATTCTCCATCCAGTCATCAGAAATGCTTTCGAAAAACCGCTGACAAGAATGTTGTCATCTCCAAAGTCGAGAATAGATTTAGCTTTAACGAAGCTGATGTCAGAGTAGATTTCGTCAGAAAGAATTGTTACGCCTTTTCGTTCTGCAATTTCAACAATCTCGGCAAAGGTTTTTGCATCAATAACTTTGCTTGTTGGATTGTTAGGGCTGTTTAGTATTATCATTCGTGTCTTATCGTCAATTAAAGCTTCAAGCTGGGCGGGGTCAACCTTCCAGTCAGACTCAAGGTCTCGCTTTAAAAGATGCAACTCAGCTCCTACCCTTTTTGCAGCCAATTCGTAGCTGGTCCAGTGAGGAGATGGAATAACAACATTGTCTCCCTTCTTTAGCGTCAGAAACAGCAATGAAAAGAGTGCCCACTTTGAACCCGTAGTAACCACAACATTGTCCGCAGAAACTCCATGAATACTTGCCAGTTCTTCTCGCAGATTCTTTTCTCCAGCAGCAGAAGAATACTTTGTTTTTCCCATCTTCATAGCTTCGTAGGCTGCTTCAATTATTTCAGGAGGGGTAGGCAGGTCTGGGTCACCTAGATTAAATTTGATAATCTGTTTTCCCTGATTCTCTAGTTGTATCGCTTTTTCACTTATTTCATACAGCATATTTGGTCAACATCCAACGGACAGAGAACGGACTGCTTTTTTGCATCAAGAATTGTGTAATAATCCTTTAAACTTTCTTATTCTGCACCCTGAACAAAGACAGCCAAGGCAATGATGTCTTTGAAGATTGCTTCAATTTTTTGGGGGTCAAGACCAGATTCAAGCGCTTTTGCCATCACATGCAAGTAGACTTCATCTTCTCGTCTATGATCTTTAACGGACAGACCGTTTTGCGCCTTGATAGCACCTATATTCTTGCATAGGTCCATTCGTTCCTTCAAGAGAAGGACTATTTTTTCGTCAACAGTATCAATCTTCTTCCGTAGCGTCACTATATTCTCCAACAGCTTCAACTCCCAGCACTTTAGGTATCAAACCTGCTCTAATTAATTGATCAACCAATACCAAGGCAACTGAGGCTTTCACAACAGGAACAGCCTTTGGCACAATACAAGGGTCATGCCTGCCTTTAACTTCAATTGTTGTATCAATCATTTCTAGCAGATCCACAGTCTTTTGTCCCTTAGAAATAGATGGCGTAGGCTTAATTGCCACTCTAACAACAATAGGCATTCCAGAGGACATACCGCCCAAGATGCCGCCAGCATTGTTTGTTACAGCTTCAACTTCGCTATTATGCATCACATACTGATCATTATTCTGTGAGCCCTTCATTCGTGCAGCTTCAAAGCCAGCACCAAATTCCACACCCTTTACAGCAGGAATACCCAGAAGCATCTTTCCCAACTCTGCATCCAACGAATCAAATAGGGGCTCACCAACTCCCGCAACAACATTGGAAGCTACACATTCGACGATTCCACCTATACTATCGCCCTCACTCTTTGCCTTCAGAATAGCTTCCTCCATCTTCACAGAAGCCTTCAGATCAGGGCACCTCACAGAACTTTCATACGTGTTCATTTTGATGTCCTCAAGAGACAGACCTGCCTTCATTTTGATGTCCCCAATCTCTGTTGCATATGCTGACACTTCAATTCCTGCAAGTTCCAGCAGCTTTTTTGCAACTGCACCAGCCATAACATAGGCAGCAGTCAATCTACCAGAGAACCGTCCGCCACCACGATTATCATTAAATCCCAAATACTTGATTCGAGCAGGATAATCGGCATGTCCTGGTCTGGGAGTGTGTCTTATTGCTTCGTAGTCTTCTGAATTGGTTTGTTTGTTCCAGACCAAAACTGCTATCGGAGCACCTGTAGTGAAGCCCTCATATGTTCCCGAAAGAAGCTCGACAGTGTCTTCTTCTCTTCTGGCAGAGGCAATTTCCTTCTTTTGGGGCAACCGTTTGTCCACTTCTTGTTGTATGTCTTCTACAGCAAGGGGAAGACCTGCAGGGCATCCATCTATGATTGCGCCTACGCATCTGCCGTGGCTTTCGCCAAAGCAGGTGACCACAAATTCTTTTCCGATAGAGTTAGATCCCAACGATATCCGCTCCTAACACACGCAGATCACTGAAGAACTGCGGATACGACTTATTTATACATTCAATATCTTGAATTTTAGTCTCTCCCTTTGCTCCAAGAGCCGCAACAGCACAAGACATAGCAATCCTATGATCATTATGGGGATCAATAATAGCTCCATGCAATTGGCGTCCACCATTTATTGTTAAACTGTCTTCTGTAGCTACGATGTCTGCCCCCATTTTTCGAAGTTCTGTACTTATTGACTCCAGACGGTCTGATTCCTTGAGCCGTAGCCGCTTTGCATTAAATATCGTAGACTTTCCCTCAGCATAACAGGCGAGAACAGCACAAACAGGAACCAAATCAAGAATATCCTTAGCATCAATATCAACGCCAGAAAGTGTGCCGCTTTTAACCTCAATCGAAGTGTCTCTTATCATGACTGGAATACCCATTTTTTGCAAAATATCCAATATTGCTCTGTCTCCCTGAGCAGTTTGGAATACGAGGTTATCAACAATTATCCGCGATGAAGTAATTGCCCCCGCTGCTAAGAGAAAGGCTGCAGATGAAAAATCGCCTGGAACAGTATGATTGCATGGAACAAAAGTCTGATTTCCTGGAATCCATAAACCCGAAAGATCAGGATTCACTGCTCCATCAAATCCATGCTTGACCAATACTTCAAGTGTCATCTCAACATAGCCTTTAGATTCAAGAGCTGTTGTTAAGATGATGTCTGTGTCATCTTGTGCCTTGGGGCAGGCAAAAAGTAGTCCAGAAATAAACTGGGAACTTACGTCGCCTCTTATAGCCGTTTTTCCGCCCTTTATGCCTCCACCACAAACAATTACAGATGAACCGTCAATTCGAACCGAAGATTCTACTCCCAACTGTTTTAGGCTTTCAAGAAGCGGCGCCACAGGTCTTCTCTCAAATGAGGCTCCAAAAAGAAATGTTGAAGGACCAGAAGCAAGGGCTGCAACTGGAATCATAAAACGAAGAGTTGAACCTGATTCCTTGCAGTCAATGGGTTTGTCAGGCGTTTTTATTGTTTCTTCGCCATGAACTATCCAGCAGTTTTCTTGTATTTCGGTTTTTGCTCCAAGCGCTTTTATGGCATCCAGTGTTGCTTGTGTGTCGTCAGAAACTAGGGGGTTTGAGATTTTTGAGGTTCCACTTGATAGGGATGCTGCTATAACCATTCGATGGGTGTAGGCTTTTGATGGAGGCGCATTGACTATACCATCCAGATTTTTTGTGTTCCGGACGGTTACATCCATTTTAGCTGACCACCTTGGCTCTCTTTTGGTTAATGTTCGCTTCTAAGATGTCGCCTTCACGGCTCTGCCAAGCTTCCTTAACTAAATCAATTTTTTCCTCAGAAACAACGGCAGATACTGCAGGTCCAGTTCCAGAAAGCCCAGAAGCAAGAGCACCCACAGTAAGCGCATCAACTGCAATAGAAGGGTCGTAACCCAGTGCTGATGAAAAAATTAAGCCATTCAATGTCAAGGCTGCCCAATAGTTATCATTTAGCGCTTCATTGTATGCTACTTTGACTGCGGAAGCCATGGCTTTCATTCGTTTCACATCTGAACTTGCTGTGTAAGTCTTTTTAGCGGGCACGAAAAACAACACTTTTAGCGGTTCAGTTGGTTCAAAGCGTTTTATGATTTTTCTTTCCAAGTTGTCAGTGATTATTATTCCGCCAAAATATGAGGCACAGGCATCATCAAAGGCGCCTGTTATGGTAACCTTTGCATCTAACGCTCCGTCAACACCCAGTCTAACAACCATGACATCGTCCAAGGTGCGTTCTAGTGCGGCAGTTGTTGCCAGAGCTATTGCATTTGCTGCTGCGCTACTACTTTTTAGTCCTCGTGCTACAGGAATGTTTGATGTTGTTTCCACTTTGGCGCCAAACTGATTTTCTAGACCAAAATGTTTCAGAATACGCTGAACAGTTTTTTGTGCTAGAGCAGGGTTCTCTGAAGAGTCCAAATGAATATTGACGTCCACTTGACCTTTTTCGTCTGTGAGGGTTACAGAGGCTTTTGTCCAAAGGTCAACGCCCACTGCTGCTCCTTTACCAGTTGCTATTGCATTAATTATTGTTGCTGCACCATGAGCTATTGCCTCAGCGTGCCCCGTCAACAATGAACCCCCCGCTTTTCAAGCACATTTATCGCCGCATCGCGCATCACTTCAACTGGGGCGGGACAGTTTGTCCAGATTTCGAATGCAACAGCTCCTTGGTAGATTAGCATTTCAAGACCAGAAATTGCCGTGGCGCCTACAGATTTTGCGTCATTTAGCAGCTTAGTTGTTAAGGGATTGTAGATAATGTCCATGACACATAAGTTTGAGTGTAACAGGTCGGATGGAACGGGACTGCTTTCAATGTCTGGATGCATGCCCACGGAGGTGGCGTTGATTAAAACGTCGGCATTTTCTAGTTCCGCCTTTAGAACAGACGACGAAAGGGTTCCACTTGTTATTTTGGAGTCAAAGGTGCTGCTTAGCAGTTTTGCCAATTGTTTTGCTTTGTATTCTGTTCTGTTAAGTATAACAAGCTCATCCACATCTTCGGCTGCCTTGTAGGCTATGGCTTTTGCTGCTCCTCCAGCTCCAAGAAGAAGCATCTTCTTTTCTTCGATGTCCACGCCGTTTTCTTGCAGGGCAATCATTGCGCCGCTTCCGTCGGTATTGTAGCCTGTGAGTTTTCCTCGATTATTGAGAATCGTATTTACTGCACCTATCTTTTCGGCTGTAGAATCAACAAAATCCAGATAGTCAATTACAGCATTTTTGTGGGGCATGGTCACGTTTAATCCTCGAAGACCCAAACTTTTTGCACCCAACATGGCATCCTTTAATTCGTTTGCAGTTACTGTGAAGGCAACATAAACAAGATTAAGCCCTAACTCGTTGAATGCCGCATTATGCATTACTGGGCTTAAAGAATGGTCTACAGGGTCGCCGATAATTGCACAAACCTTTGTTGTTCCAGAGATTGCCATTACTTTAGCCCCAGAGCATCATATGCAAGCTGCATTTCTTTAATGGTCAATTGTCCTTTTGCTGTTTTTCTTTTTTCGTTAAGAGAAGCAAAAGTGAAGAAAGCACCAAAAACAGGAGACACCAACCTAGAGTGCGTACCAAGGTCTCCCATCGCAAAACAAACAAGATTAACTTTCTTCGAAGCCTTTGAAACAAAATCTAAGGTTGTTAAATTGTCCTTCATTGTTTGGGCAGTTGTTATTATTTTGCATATGTCAGCCCCTAAGCTAACTTCTTCGTCAAGAACCTTTTCAAGCTGCTGCAGCTCGGGAGTTTTTTGGAAGTCATGAAAGGAAACAATGACTTTTACTCCAGCATCATGAATGTCTTTGATTAGTTTTTTTTGTTTTGGTGTTTCCAAGTCTACGTCCACGTATTCGAAGCCGTTTTTTGCTGCGTCAATCAAAATTTTTTGGCGTTCTGTTTCTGTTCCAGAAAAGCCGCCATGTTGCGAAACTGATTTGTTTGTTGCAATCAGAGGAGTTTTTGTGCATTTTGCAATTTCAGAGATTTTGTCATGTTCTGTTAGGCTGTCAAGTCTTACTTCGATTAGGTCCGCGTTCTGAGCCTCCGCTTCCTGTATGAGCTCTAAAGCTTCGTCAACGGTTTTTGGAGGAATCGAGACGCAGACTCTTATTGTCAACGTTCTATCACGGCTTCTTCTTTCACTAATGTTCCAAAGTGCCTGCCGCCCTCTTCTACAAGAGCCAAAATCTTGTCGCCCTTCTGCAGGTCAGTTACTGCCTTTGAACCATCTGGAGTAACAACTCTAATGGTCTCAGCATTCTGGGCGATTAGCTTCAATGTTTTGCCGCCATGTTCTGCCTCTATAAGAAGCATTGGGCGCCACTCAATCTTGGCACGAGCAACGTTAGTTAACCTGACATTTCCTTGACGGTCCACAACAAGAACCTCTTCTCCAGACTTTAACTCAGACAAATATCTCGTCCGGGCAGGAGAAGTAAGAGCATACAAAGACAAAGGTCCAGCATTCACCCTAAAAGGACGAGTCTCAACATAAGGACTCTCATGAACCTCAGCCTGAACCAAAAACAGCCCAGAAGACTGACAGCCAAGAAGCATGCCCTCTCCAGGCTTCATAAGCTCACAGGTATCAATGCAGGCTCGGGCGCCAGTTCCAATCTCCTTAACAGCCGCAACATCAACAGCAACCAACTCAAGCGAAGAAGCTTCTTTCTTGGCAAAATCTACAGTACTCTTTCAACTCATCTAAGCTAGAGGTTTTTAGGACTACGCCATCAGAACCTAGTTCCAAGGTTTCTAGGGCAACTTTTGCCTCTTTTGTGCTGTTCACTTCGGCAAGAAGCTTGGTTTTTCCTCTGGTCTTAGCAATCAGATTCTCCAATGGAATGATTTTCCAGTCTGGAGTGCCAACAATAACGTAATCGCATAAAAGCTCAGCCGCTTCTATGGCTGTTTCTTCATCTTTTTTTCCCTCAATCACTATTTTTACTGCAACAGTCCTGTTTTCGGCTTTCAATGCCTTGAGTTTCTCAGAATCAAACACTGAAAGAACAACTATGTCCGCATTTTCGGATGTAGAAGCAGCTTTGAGTCCAGACTTTTTTGCATCTACTAAATCTTTTTCGTCAACAAGCACAGCATCGCAGGCTTCTGCGGCTGAGGCTAAAAGTTTGGTTTTTTGGTTTTCTGGAAGCGAAACATCTAATTCAAGCCAGAGTTCCTTCATTGGGACTCACCCAGAATGTTCATCGCTTCAGAAACTGATGCTCCATTGTGAACAATTGCTGAAAGAGCCTTGACTATTTTTGTGGGGTCTTTGTGCTGGAACACGTTTCGTCCAATTGAAAGACCTGCTCCGCCAGCGTTTATAGCATCGCTCACTACCTGTAGAACGTCTCTGCTGGTATCCATTACTGGTCCACCTGCAATAATAACTGGAACAGGACAACTGTCAACGACTTCTTTAAATGAGTCAACATCGCCTGTGTAGTTAGTTTTGATTATGTCTGCGCCTAGCTCTGCTCCTAGTCGAGCAGCATGTGCTACTACATCTACGGCATGGGGGTCTTTGATGTTTGGTCCTCTGGGATACATCATTGCCAGTAAGGGCATTCCGTAGTCGTCACATTCGCAGGCTATTTTTCCCATTGTTTCTATCATCTGGGCTTCACGTTTAGCTCCCATGTTAACGTGTACCGATACAGCGTCGGCTCCTAGTCGAATAGCGTCGGCTACAGAGCAGATCTGCACCTTGTTGTTTGGTTCTGGACATCGGGCAGTGATTCCAGACAAATGAATAATCAGCCCAGCATTTCCTGTATCTACTGTTTTTGCGATTCCTCTGTTGATTACGACTGCGTCAGCGTCGCCCAGCAACAGTTTGTCTACGATGTTTTGCATGTTTGTTAGTCCTTTGATTGGACCGATAGTGACGCCGTGGTCCATGGGGACAATTACGGTTTTGTTGTCTTCTCGGAAGATTCGTCTTAGTCGCCTCTTTTTACCTGATTCCAAGTTTTTCATCTCCTAGATGAGTTTCTTTACTTTCAAGTATTCTCCGTTAAGGACGCCACATCCTGCGGCTCCTCTGATTGTGTTGTGTCCTAATGCGATGAATTTTATACCTTCCATTACTGGGTCTTTTCGGATTCTGCCCACTACTGTGCTCATGCCTTTTCCTTCCATTCTGTCTAACCGTGTTTGTGGGCGGTCTTTTTCCCATGTGACAATAACTGGTTTTTCTGGGGCAGAAGGAAGCTTAAGCTCTTGAGGTTCTCCAACAAAGTTTTCCATAGCCTCGGCTACGGCATTGGGTTCTGCCTTCTTTTTTGTCGAAACAAAAACAGCCTCTAGGTGACCATCTATTGTTGGTACGCGGTGACAGCTGGATGAAACTTTGAAGTCTGCAGGTTTTGTGGCTGTGCCCAGAATCTTTTGTGTTTCAGATTCCATTTTTGGTTCTTCGCCTCCAATGAAGGGAACAACGTTGTCCACTATATCCAAGGAGGCTACTCCTGGGTAGCCAGCGCCTGAGATTGCCTGCATCGTGGACACTATGAGGCTGTTTATACCAAACACGTCATAGATTGGTTTTAGGGGTAATGTTAGGACTGTTGTGCTGCAGTTGGGGTTTGTTACGATTGCGCCGTCCCATTTTCGGTTTTTGCGTTGCTGTTCGATGAGGCTAATGTGGTCGCAGTTTATTTCGGGGTTTAACATGGGGACATCGGGGTCCATTCTGTGTGCTGATGCGTTGCTTACTATCACGTATCCTGCTGATGCAAAGTCTTCTTCTACGGGGCCTGCCACGTCTGAGGGCAGGGCTGAAAAGACAATGTCTACATCTTTTACTTCTTTGGGGTTTATGTCTACGACTTCCATTTGGGCTACAGCTTCAGGAATTGGTGTTGTTTGTCGCCATCTTGAGGCTTCGCCGTATGTTCTTCCTTTGCTTCTTTCTGAAGCTGCAACAGTTGTGACCTCGAACCAGGGGTGTCCCTCTAGTAATTGGACGAATATTTGTCCGACGTTTCCTGTTGCGCCTAATACAGCTGCTTTCAACATTTTAGTCACCTTTTAGTGCATCTTTAACCAAGTTTAGGACTTTCTCTTTTTCCTTCCATTCTACAAACAGAAGGATACTTGAAGTTATTGTCATCAAGCCGAATATATTTATAGAGTTGAGTCTCAGGGCTTCAGATATTCTTCCTGTAAGACCTGGAGTTTGCTCTAACCCAACACCCTTGACAGTAATGAAGGCTAACTGCTTTCTGACAGACATAGCCAACGTTTCAGGGTGCGAAAGTATTATTTCATGAATCTTTTCAAGGAGCGTGTTCGAGTTTTCATTCTCTGAAGCATACAGTATCAAAGAGTCATAGTTAACTGAAAGCCCAAGCAGGTCTGCATGATTTTTTACGGTTTCAGTCAACTTCTGTATAACTTGAGGCTCCTCCGAAACACCTTCGCCTACAACCGTAATTAGCATAGCAGGAGAAGGACAGGTTAACTCGACATTCAAGTCGTTTGATAGTGCTCCCACAATCATTGTGCCTTCCGCATTTAGGTCTCCGTGACTGTGCTTGATTAGCCTTACCTTTACAGAAGCTTCCTTGTACTGTAGTGCCTTTCTGTGAATGAATTTTGTGCCAGAATCAGCCAAGCCAACCAAAGTGTTGACGTCAATTTCTGGAATCCGTTGTGGATTATCTATGACTTTTGGGTCAGCAGACATTATTCCTTCAACGTCTGTGACAAGGATAAGCTCGTCTGCGTCTAGAGCTTTTGCTAAGATGAATGCGGTTGTGTCGCTGCCACCTCTCCCCAAAGTTGTTACTCTGTTGTCTGCTGTTCTGCCAACGAAGCCCGCAATCACTGGAACAATACCATCTTCAACGATTGGAAGCACATTCTGTTTAACTCTCTCATAGCAGGTGTTCAGGATCGGGTTTGCATCTGAGAATGATTCGTCTGTTATTATAGGCCATTCTGGGTCATGTGGATCAACGTATCTGGAGTTTACTCCCTGTGCTTTCAATGCGGCAGCTATGATTCTGATGCTGGTTCTTTCTCCCATTGCCAGAATCTCATCTAAATCTTTTTTGTGCAACTTGCCGTTGGAACTGTTTTTTGCTGCATTGAACAGTGTATCGGTTGTTTTTCCCATAGCCGACACAATAACTGCGATTTGTGTGCCTTTTTTTGCTTCTTTAGCAACTGCCGTAACTGCCTTAAGTATACGCTCGTGGTCGGCTAGGCTAGAGCCTCCAAATTTAACCACGATTCTTTTGCAATTTTTTTCCTTATTTTCTTTCATTTACAAATAAACCCTCCAAAAGCCCAGAAAGCGAAAAGATGTTAAATTTCAGCGAGCTGGGCTCAGTTATAAAAGAAATAGCTAAAGCTATAGAACTGCCAAGAAGTTGTGGAAGTCGTCGAGTAGCTATCCATAAGCCCAGTTTCCTTGATTGAAATTTAGGAACTTCCTTCTTATATAAAAGATTATCGTAACAGAAAAATGGACTGGAAAGACGACTTCAAAGTACGTCTATTCCAAATTCATGAATGGTTAGACATATTTTCTTAGGTATTCTTTTGCTTCGTTGACGCTCTGGAATCCGTGTTTTATTTCGTCAAAGTTTTGCCGTAGTTTGATAACGTCCTTTTTGACTTCATCAGAGGTTCTGTTGCCTTTCACAACATCAACCATCAGAGAACACAGTTGCTCTATGTCTTCTGCTTTGAAGCCTCTACGGGTTACATCTTGGAAACCGATACGCAAGCCTGAAGGGTCACCATGGTTGTGCTGGTTATCATATGACAGAAGATTCTTGTTCAGGATAATGTGGGCATCTTCAAGACTGAAAGCAAGCTTTTGACCGCCACCGTATTCTCGGACATCAACTGTAATCTGATGTGATTTTGTGAACCCATACTTTTGTCCCAAAACCTTTATGCCATGCTCAAACAGGCATTTTCCCGCAGTCTGAGCATTTTTGATAGTCTGTTTAGCTAATTCTTTTCCATACAGCTTCATTTCTAGTGCAGCTAAGCCCAGAGCAGGTAGTCGACCAAGATGAGTGTTTGATGCACTCAAAGGAAATACTGCATGCTGAACCTTTTTGATGGCTTTTTTCATGCGATCATCTTCACAGTTTGCGAGAATGACTCCACCTTGTGGTCCAGGGAATGTTTTGTGCGTTGACGCTGTTATGAAATCCACGCCTTCTCCGAATGGGTCTTGGAATTCTCCGCCTGCTATTAAGCCTAGGACGTGGGCTGCGTCATAAACAATGTAGGCACCTGCTTCTTTTGCGACGCTTGCTAGTTCTTTGACTGGATGTGGAAACGGAAAAACGCTGCCGCCGAATGTTACTATTCCGGGTCTGGCTGCGTCGATTATTGTTGCAGATTTTTCTGGGTCAATGTTGAGTTTGTCTGCGTCATAGGCATGGTTGATGGTTTCTAATCCTAGGACTCTGCCTGCAAGACCTGAGTAGTCGTGTGTGATGTGTGCTCCAGCGCTAAGGGGCAAGACGACCATGCGATCATTTTTTGTTGCTAAAGAGAGCCCTTTGAATGTTGCAAGGTTTGCGTGTGTTCCTGAGACTAGTCTTACGTCTGCCCAGTTGCATCCGAACAGGTTTTTCATCAAGTCTGTTGTGTAGTCTTCGATTTTTGACATGTATTTTTGACCTTGATAGTGTCGGGCTTTGACGTGTCCCTCAAGGTCGTTTTCTCCCTCTGCATATCTGGATTCAAGGTCCATTGACAAGCTTAGCTGCTCATCCACTGCAGATGATTTGAGTCCTTCACTTGCAATCAGATTTATGCACTCTTTTCCACGGTAACGTTCATGGTCTTCGCTAGCTTTCAGCAAGCCTAGAGCCAATTTCAAGAAGTCATCTTCCATCGCCCGCTTTCCTCCCAAACAATTCCTAAGGGCATTTTGTTGCTTTCTGAGCATTACGTTACTTATTTATATTTCTTCCAAAATGTTGCTGAAAGCTTACGCAGTTTCTGTTAACACAATACCAGTTATTGAGGGTTAATATTGTGATTTCATAAACCTTTTCTTTATTTTCAATACCGATTAAAGCGGTGGAACCTATGAGTAAACGGAAACTCCACTACGGAGTTCGGCTAACCGCTGACCAGCTAAAATACCTGAGGACTGTTGGTAAACCTTCTGAATGGATACGCGAAGCAGTCGACGAAAAAAGAAAACGCGAAGAAAAATATCACAGAAAATAAACAAACAACAAAAAATGAAGAGAACACCGGTGTGATCCGTAAAGTTAAACAAAGAAACACGCAACATAGCATCCACTTTGAATTTTTGTTAATTTTATTTTGCACTATCATGTCTATTTCAGGCAAAAAGTTATGTGTCATTTACTCTTACCATTTTTTTGGTCAATGGGATGTAAAGAGAACAATAAATTGTGGAAAAATTTCTTTCTGAAAAGATGTTGTTTCAAAAAAGTGTCGGATTCATCGGGGTATTTCTGTTTTATTCCGACATATTTTTATATCTGATTGGCTGAAACCATCTCATTGAGGGTGTTAATGTGTCGGGATATGACGGTAAAAAACCTGAAACAAAAGAAGAATTTATTAAATTACTGGCTTCAGCCAAAAAAGAAGAAAGGAAAGCAAGGAGATTAAAGGGAAGCAGATCAACAAAACCGACAATTAAAGGTACTGCAGACATAATGGGAATCCACCGTGACACATTGTATCAGTGGATGAGAGAGTTTGATGTTGATTTTTCAGATGTTGACGAAAGAGAAATGATTTCTAGCACTGCAAAATGTCAGGAATCGACATATTTGATTGGTGAAGCATTGATGGGTGAAGGAACAGAAGTTGCTCATGTAGATTTGATGATGGGAAACAAGGATGGCCCAATTGGAGCAGCATTTGCCAACGGTTTGACGAACCTATCTGCTGGTCACACTCCGCTTTTGGCAGTTATTCGTCCGAATCTTCCGCCTAAACCACATACACTCATTGTTCCAAAAGTTACTGTAAAAAACATGGAAGACACGGGCAAGATTTTTGGTCCTGCTCAGGCTGCTGTGGCAAAGGCAGTTGCAGACTCTGTTGAGGAAGGCATCATTCCTGAGGACAAAATTGACGAATGGGTAATTATCTGCAGCGTATTCATTCATCCTCAAGCTAAGGACTATCGCAGCATTTATCACTATAATTATGGCGCAACAAAACTGGCTCTTTCTAGGGCCTTAGATAATTATCCGTCACTAAAGAAAATTATGTATGATAAAGATAGGGCAAAGCATCCAATAATGGGATTCAATGTGCCAAGACTCTGGAGACCCCCCTACCTGCAGATCGCTTTGGACGTTCCTAACCTAGACCGCGTAAAGAAGATAATAAGCGAACTGCCAGAAAGCGACAGAATAATCCTAGAAGTTGGCACACCCCTGCTGAAAAAGTATGGCGTGAACGTCATACGCGACCTGAGAAAAGTAGCTAAAGACATGTTCATCGTTGCTGACCTGAAAACATTGGACGTCGGAAAAGTAGAAGTTGACATGTCCTTCGAAGAAACAGCCGACGCAGTAGTGGTAGCTGGACTAGCAACACCCGAAACTATCGATAAGTTCATCAAAGAAGCAAAAAGACTAGGAGTCTACGCAATAATGGACCTGATGAACGTTGATGATCCAATTGCCAAACTCAAGTCACTAAAACGGCTTCCTGACGTTGCAATACTTCACCGTGCCATAGATGCAGAGAAAACAGGCAAAACACGGTGGGAAATAATCAAAGAAATGCGCCAAACATTTAAAGACCAAAAGTTTTTGGTAGCAGTTGCAGGCGGAATAACTCCAGAAACAGCACCTGAAGCATTAGCAAACGGAGCAGATATCATAATTGTTGGACGCTATATAACACAATCCAAAGACATAGAACAAGTTTCTGGCCCCTTCGTTCCAGTTTCTGACGCTCTACTGGAGAACTCCTTGTGCTCTGCCTGATCCGTGGCGGCTTCGTCCGCAAACCAGTGCGCACGTGCTGCCATGATCAGGGTCTTCGCGCGCTCCTCGTCGATCCCGCTGAGCTCCGCGAGCTCGTCGACCGCCAGGTCGCCGAGGTCGTCACGCGTCTTGACGCCGCCCTCCGCGAGCTTGGCGGCGAGTTGGGTATCCATGCCCTCCAGCTGGAGCAGGTCCGCGGCGACGCCCTCCACCTTCTCCTCGTTCGCGATCGCCGCGACCAGGAGCGCGTTGCGCGCGCGATTGCGAAGCTCGTTTACGGTATCCTCGTCGAACGCTTCGATTTCGAGCAATTCGTTGATCGGCACGTACGCGATTTCCTCCAGGGTCGAAAAACCTTCCTGGATCAGGATGTCGGCAACTTCCTCATCGACATCCAGCCGTTCGATGAACAGATTGCGCGTGCGACCGCTCTCTTCAGCCTGCTTGCTGGCGGACTCTTCCTCGGTCATCAGATTGATCTGCCATCCGGTAAGCTCCGAGGCCAGCCGCACGTTCTGTCCGCTGCGGCCAATGGCGATGGCGAGGTTCTCCTCGTCGACCACCACGTCCATCGCATGCTTTTCTTCGTCGACCACGATCGAAGACACTTCCGCGGGCGCCAGCGCGCCGATCACGAATTGCGCCGGATCCGCCGACCAAAGCACGATGTCAACGCGCTCCCCCGCCAGCTCCTGCGTGACGGCCTGCACGCGCGAGCCGCGCATGCCTACGCAGGTGCCGATGGGATCATCCGCTTGTCATTGGAGTGCACGCCGATCTTGACCCGGATTCCGGGGTCGCGAGCGGCAGACTTGATTTCGAGCGACCCCTTTTTCGATTTCCGGCACTTCGAGCTCGAACAGCTTCATGATGAACTGTGGCGA
>CAVYYP010000014.1:0-306469 GCA_963772765.1 Candidatus Bathyarchaeota archaeon
GGCGCTGGCCTGACCGGTAGCGTCTATACTTGCCACCGCAGTATTGCTACTGCTCCATACCACCTTAGGCGCTCCGGAAATGTATTGCGGCGTCGGCGTAATCGCGCTTACACCGTTACCCAGCTGACCATTGGTATTATCGCCCCAACATTGTTCAGTACCGCCGGCAAGCAAGGCGCAGCTGTGGGTGTAGCCTGTCGCGATCTCGGTAGCCGTGCTGATCCCGCTCACGGTGACCGGGGTGGAGGATTGAGTGGTCGTGCCGTCGCCCAGCTGACCGTAAGAATTATCGCCCCAGCATTGCACCTGACCGCCGGCGAGCAGCGCGCAGCTGCGCTGGCCTCCGGCCGCGATCTTGGTGGCGGTGCTGATCCCGCTCACGGCGACAGGGGAAGTGGATTGGGTGGTCGTGCCGTCACCCAACTGGCCGTATTGATTGTGGCCCCAGCATTTCACGCTGTTGTCGGCGAGCAGCGCGCAGGTATGGAAGCGTCCCGCGGCAATCGCGGTGGCGGTAGTGATGCCGGTAACGGTGACTGGGGTAGAGGAAGTTGATGGGGTGAGCGTGCCGATACCCAATTGGCCGGCACCGTTATACCCCCAGCATTGCACCGAACCGCTGGCCAGCAGGGCACAGGTATGAAAATACCCCGCGGTGAGCGCCGTGGCGGTAGTGATGCCGGTAACGGTGACCGGGGTGGTGCGCTGGATGGTCGTGCCATCACCCAGCTGACCGGAAGAATTATCTCCCCAGCATTTCACCGTGTTGTCGGTAAGCAGTGCGCAGGCATGCGCATAGCCTGTGGCAATCCCCGCAGCATGCGCCGCGCTGCCGTCGATGCCGCTCACCCCAACCGGCGACGTGGCTTTGACAGTCGAACCGTTGCCCAACTGGCCGTTTAGATTGTAACCCCAGCATTGCACTGCATCGTTACTTAGGCGTGCGCAAGTGTATAAGCCACCGCCCTTGACCTCCACCGCGGCACTGATCCCGGTTACGCCAACAGGAGTCGTGTACTGCTGAACGGCCGTGCCGTGACCCACTTGACCATTTTGATTCAATCCCCAGCATTGCAGCGCGCCTCCGCTTAGCGCGCAACTATGGCTGTCTCCGGCCGTGATCCCCGAGGCGCTGCTGATCCCGCTCACGGTACTCGGGGTAGTGGATTGTATGCTGGCGCCTAGCTGGCCATCCTGGTTATATCCCCAACATTTCACCTGACCATCAGTGAGCAGCGCGCAGTTATGATAGTACCCAGATGCCAGCACCGTAGCGGCGCTGATCCCGCTCACCGTTACTGGGATGCTGGAGTTGACGGTTGAATTGTCACCTAACTGGCCGGAAGAATTATCTCCCCAGCACTGCACCTGGCCGGCGCTCAGCCGCGCGCAACTATGATGATAGCCGACCGCGATCGCCGTAGCCTGCACGGTAATTCCATCGATGCCGCTGACCGGTACTGGGGTGATGGACTGGGTAGTCGAGCCGTTGCCCAGCTGGCCATAGGCGTTTTCCCCCCAGCATTGTACCGTTTTGTCGGCGAGCAGCGCACAGCTATGATGATAGCCGGTCGCAACCGCAGTGGCGGTAGTGATTCCGGCCACCGGGATCGGAGTGTTAAATGAGTCAGTTGAGCCGTTACCCAATTGGCCATTAGAATTATTCCCCCAGCATTGCACCTCATGAGTATCTAGCAGCGCACAGGTATGCCGATATCCGGCCGCAATCGCCGTAGCCTTCACATTAATACCATCGATGTCGCTTACGGTGACCGGGGTGGTGCGCTGGATGGTGGTGCCGTCACCCAGCTGGCCATAATAATTGTAGCCCCAGCATTTCACCGTCTTATCGGCGAGCAGTGCGCAAGTGTGACCATAGCCCATAGTAATCGCCGTGGCGGTGCTGATCCCGCTCACCGTTACCGGGACGGTGGATTGGGTAGTCGTGCCGTTGCCCAACTGGCCATAGAGGTTACCCCCCCAACATTTCACCTGGCCGTTGGCGAGTAACGCGCAACCGCCATAGTAGCCTGTCGCGACCGCGGTAGCGGTGCTGATACCACTCACTATGACCGGAGTGGCTGATGAGGTGGTCGTACCATTGCCCAACTCGCCATCCTGGTTATATCCCCAACATTGCACCTTGCCGCTGGCGAGCAATGTACAACCGTTGTAATAACTGGCCGCAATCGCCGTGGGAACCGACTCCAAAGCCTGCGTAGGGATGTCACTGAATGTACCGGTGGCAACGAAGGCCTGGGACTGACCGACATTGATTGTTGGGTTGGCCGGAGTGATATCAATCGTACTGAGCGTTGCCGCCTGTGCCGGCGCATAAGCCACCGACATCAATAGCAGCGCAAGAACGCCGTACAAGCCGGATTTCAAACTTCCAATCATAGCTTTGAGAATACCCACTCTTGAAGATATCACGCTGACCCACCCCGTTTAACCTAGTCCCAACTGGGTAGGTATTCGGCTGTGAATCGGAAAATCTTTAATAACGGGAAAACATCCGAGCAAGTACGGGAAGATACTGAAGAAAATCTGTCGGGAATGCAGAATGCGGGGAAATTAAGCGATCTTAGCGCCGGATGAGTGCAATCACCGACCCCATCTACCCCCGGGTAAAGCCCCTCGCCGAACCGCCGATAACGACAATAAGCGCTACATCTTCTCAGCGCAGCGAGGTGAGATCATGCAAATTAGTTCCGCACTGGGCAATGCACTATACGGAATTCAGAAGGGACTCACCGGCATGGACAAGAACGCGGCGAAAATCGCCAGCGCCGAGTCCTTCAATTCACAAAATCCCGCGGATATCGCCCAACCCCTGGTGGACATGCAAAACAATCGATTGCAAGTCGAGGTCTCCGCCAAGATCATGAAGACCGTGGACACAACCATCGGCAGCCTGATCGACGTTGTAGCCTAAGTAAACCCTGATTAATTCGTTCCTTCCCCCTCAGGGGGAAGGACAGGATGGGGGTGGGGTTATTAACTAATTGAATGTAATGTAGCCGTTTAAAAACCCCATCCCCTCCCCGACCCTCCCCTTGAAGGGGAGGGTGAATAAATCAGATGATCCCTAAGCTTTTTCTTAAGCTTTCTGGTATCTGAGGGTGAGCGGTCATGGCCATACCCTGAACTTCCTGCCCTCATCATTCTGAGAAAATCAAAATCTGGTGCTGCACGCCTAGTCGGACAAACGGAAGCGTTCCACGCCTACCTGAATCTTACGACCGGACCGGCGCATGCTCATCCTGCTATCCTAGGCGAACTTGCCAGATGCAAAATTATCTAACACCCATCAATAGTTAATACTGGAGGTTAAATGGAGTACTCGTTTCGCCGCATACGAAGGATTGCGGTAACCGCTCCGATATATCTCGCACTTCTGCTTTCCGGCTGCGGGGGGGGCGGCACCCTGGACCTGAGCGGTATCACTAATCCCGTCAGCACCTGTAACAACGCCGCCCCAAACTCAACTCAGATCAGTTCCCCCGTCACGGCCATCGCTGCCGCGGCCCGTATTTCCTTCGCCGTCACCGACGATGGCTCGCTGTGGGCCTGGGGCAGCAATATCAACGGCCAGCTGGGCGCCGGCGCGACCACCAATTCCGTATTGCCTGTTAAGATTGGCACTGATTTCCAGACGGTCTCTGCCGGCTACGGCCATACCCTGGCGTTGAAAACAGACGGGACGCTGTGGGCCTGGGGCGACAACAGCTTCGGCCAGCTTGGCGACGGCACGACCACCAACAGGGACGTGCCAATCCACATCGGTAGCAGCTCCGATACCTACAAAGCCGTGTCCGCCGGCCTGAATTTCTCACTGGCGATAAAATCGGACGGCACCTTGTGGGCCTGGGGCGATAACAGTTTCGAACAACTGGGTATTGGTGATAGCAGCCCTGCATACAGCACGGTTCCAGTCCGAATCGGCAGCGACACCAGTTATATCGCCGTCTCCGCCGGCACCGGCCACGCACTGGCCTTGAAGTCAGACGACTCACTCTGGGCCTGGGGCGACAATAACCACGGCGAACTAGGTGATGGTTGCAGCGTGGATACGAACAGCGGCCAGACCGTGTGTAGCAACAAGAACGTTCCTGAGGCCATCGACAGCAGCTCAAGCTATGCCGCGATCGCCTCCGGTTATTTTTATTCCCTGGCCATCAAGACCGACGGCAGCCTAATGGGCCTGGGGCAACAACGCCAAGGGAGACCTGGGCACCGGCCGATTAGGCGGATCACGGTGCCTACGCAAATCGGTGCCGGCTTTAAGCCGGATATGGCGGGGCTGTCGGCCTCCAAATTCAGCGTCCTGGGTAACACGGCCTACTACTATCATTCCCTGGCATTGAAGAGCGACGGCAGCCTGTGGGCCTGGGGCGACAATATTTTCGGCCAACTGGGGGACAACAGCCGCCACCCCGGTCCCGTAATCCCAAGCAGATTCTGCGCCGGCAGCGGTATATATTCACCGCGGTCTCTGCCGGAGATGGCGATCATTCGCTGGCCATCAAGAGCGACGGTTCACTGATGGGCCTGGGGCTCCAATAGCTGCGGCCAGCTTGGAAACGGCAACACCAATACCAGTTACGTGCCTATACAAGTGAGCAAGTAAGTGGACACGGCAGCTGCTCATGGCAGCTGGAGCGCCGTCCGCCGCCCTTCGGCCACATCGACGAAATACAGAACCACGGCGCCGATTACGAACAGGGCCACCACCGCCAACAGAGACAGGCGCGGGCTGCCGGTGAGCAGCCCCACCACACCCATCAATACCGGCCCCAAGACCGGTGGCGAACTTCCCCAGCATATTGTAGAAACCGAAAAATTCCGCCGACTTGTCCGCCGGGATCATGCTGGCATACAGCGAGCGGCTCAAGGATTGGACACCGCCCTGCACCAAACCAATGGCGGCCGCCAAGACATAAAATTCCACGACCCTATCCATGCGCATCGCCCACAGGGTGATGGCGATATAGAAGGCGATGGCGATGAAGATGCCCGTCTTGGCGCCGAAGCGCTCTCCCAGTTTGCCGAACAGCAAGGCCGCGGGAAAACCCACGACCTGGGTGATGAGCAGCGCCACGATCAGGTTTTGCGCCTGAAAACCCAGGGACAGGCCGTAATCGACGGCCATGCGGATGATGGTGTCCACGGCATCGATATAGCACCAATAGGCGATGAGAAACATGAAGATCACCCGCAGGCGGCGAATCTCATGGAAGGTCGCCAGGATCTGACTAAAGCCGTCTTTGATCAGCTGCAAGGCATTGTGACCTTGGACGGCCGGCGGCTCTTCGACAAACAGCATCACCGGAATGGAAAATACCGCCCACCACACCGCCACCATCACGAACGACACCTGTACCGCCTGCGCCGCATCGGCAAGACCGAAGGCATGCGGCCACAAGGTCATGGCCACATTGAGGGCGAACAACAACCCTCCGCCGAGATAACCCAAGGCGAACCCCATGGCCGACACCACGTCCAGCTTGTCGCGCGGCGCCACTACCACGATGAGCGCGTCGTAAAAGATCGTCCCTCCGTTGAAGCCGATGGAGGCCGCCACATACAACAATACCGCCAGTTCCCACGCACCCTTTTGCACGAAATACAGGCCGGCGGTCATCACCACGCCCATAACGGTGAAGAACAGCAAGAACTTTTTACGGGCACCCCCTTTGTCGGCGATGGCGCCCAGCAAGGGTGCCAATATCATGATGGCGATCCCGGCGATGGAATTTCCCAGGCCCAGGCGAAAACTGCTGGCCGTCACATCGGCGCCGGCGCTCCAATAGCTCTTGAAGAATACCGGAAAGAACCCCGCCATCACGGTGGTGGCAAAGGCCGAGTTGGCCCAATCATACAGCGACCAGGAGATGATCGGCTTAGTGGTTAGACGCATAGTTCCTGATTCATGGTCGCTAGTGGAATATTCATTTTACAGTAATAGGACTCGCCACCATTCACCAATGGCGGAAATGGATATACAATGCGCCCGGCTATAGCCGCTGCACCTCTATACCACACTTGAGATTTGCCATGGTAGCCAGTTTAGAACCTGAAACACTCTCAGCAGTCCGTTATGTGCTGGACGCCGGCCACTCCGCCGCGGAGGCCCGCCGGGTCGCCGAAGAGCAGGGCATTTCCCGGGTATTTTGGTTGTCGCAGCGGGAATCCCGCTTAGGCTGGATAGGCGAGCAACGGCGCCCGACTTTACCCGGACTCGACGCCGCACGTGATGCCTGGCTGGCGGCACGACCGATCTTGTTACCCGGCTTCGTTGCCGACGGCATTCCCGGTCATAGTCGAGACATCGCCCAGGCGGCATCATTGATGCGAGCGGTGCTGGACGGTGAGGACTGCGAGGAATTGTTACTGCAGGAGCCTTATGCCGGATACCTGGCGCCTCGCTTCGAATTGCTTGCGGCCACCTACGATGAAGGCGACCCGCAAGAGATCGTCAAGATCGAATTCGACGTCATGCAGGGCGATGAGCTCATTGCAGAAAACCTGTGGGTGAAACTGTCATGGCTGTCCTATGCGGAACATGATGGGTCTTTGCGTTTTCGCTTTTCGTTCGGCATGGAAAGTTATGAAGATGTGGCCGCCGACCCGCAGCGCCAGGCCTATGCCGCCGCCCTCACCGAAGCACTCTTCCCGGAATCCGCACTAATCAGCGCCGACACCCGTTTGCAGCACTTCCTGCGGGACGTGCTGCAGGCAAAGGACCTGGTCTACGTAGAACGCATCGTCTACTTCAACGCCCCGGACGGTGGCGCCCAATTTCATCATGACGTGGAACGCGGACACCTGGGGGTTGTGTTTGCGCAGCTCTCCGGCCGCACCGCATGGTTGACCTTATCCACCGAACAGTTGTTGGACGCAATTCAGAACTTCCTGGCGCAACCCGATGCCGATAAAGCCATGGCAAATACCATCGAGCTGAAAAAGACTCGCGATGAGCTCATCAAACTCGCCGCTGACCGCGCCGCCCTGGCGGAGTATCTGAACAGGCGTGACAATGACCCGCTGGAGCAGCTCATCAATCGTACCCCGGCCTTTATCCGCCGGCTGATCGAGCGCGGCCATGCCTACATCTTAAATCCCGGCGACATCATCCTGCTGCCGCAACAAGATACAGCGCATTGCGCCTGGCATGCGGTGTACTGTTTGGACGACAGCCCTGGCGAGGCCTTGTCCTTCGCCATTCGCCACGCTACGGAATAAGGGCTTATGAAGGCGGCCCTTCCCCGCCATCGAGCCGTTCCGCCAAGGTCCGCGCCGCGCCGTAATCAATCTTCCCCGTGCCCAACAAGGGCAGTTTGCGCACCCGGAACAAACGGCGCGGCACGTTGATTTCGCTGACACCCTCCTCGCGGGCCTGCTCGAGCAAACGCTGGCGGGTGGCGTCGGACTGCTCGGTCAGCAGGATCACCTTCTCGCCTTTTTGCGGATCGGGCAGGCTCAGCGCCGCATGGGCGGCAGTCGGCCACGCCTTGCCGGCCAGATGCTCCACCGCCGCCAGCGACACCATCTCGCCACCAAGCTTGGCGAAGCGCTTGGCACGCCCCAGGATCCATACGTAACCTTCGCTGTCGATGTCGACGATATCCCCGGTGTCATACCATCCCTCACCATCAGCGTGCGCGGGCGGAAGCAATTGCCCCGGCTGATCGACCAGCAGATAGCCCAGCATCACATTCGGTCCGCGCACCAGCAAGCGTCCGCCCTTCGCCACTCCCGGTACGGGCTCCAAACGATGTTCCACTCCGGGGATCAGACGACCCACGCTGCCGGCGCGATAATCCATAGGGGTATTCGCCGCCAATACCGGCGAGGTCTCGGTAACGCCATAGCCTTCAAAGATACGCAGACCGAATTTATCCGCCCACAGTCGCCGCGTTTCCTCTTGCAGCTTCTCGGCGCCGGCGAAGACGTACCGCAGGCTATAGAAATCGTAGGGATGGGCAAAGCGGGCATAGGCCGCGAGAAAGGTATTGGTCCCGAAGATGATCGTGGCATTGATGTCGTAGGCGATCTCCGGAATGATGCGGTAGTGTAAAGGCGTAGGATAAAAGAAGCTGCGGATACCCGACAGCAGCGGCAACAAGGTACCGGCGCTCAGCCCGAAGGCATGAAACAGCGGCATGACATTGAGCACCACATCCTGGGTGCTGAAGGCAAAGCGTGCCGCGAGTTGTGCGCGATTGGCGAGCAGATTGGCGTGAGACAGATACCACCCCTTTGGGTGTCCCTTCGGTGCCGGAGGTGAACAACACCACCGCGGCCTCATCGGGCCGGACATGTCCGGCGTGTCGGGTAAAACTGCGTTGTGCCAGCAATGCCGCGCACCATCCCCGGACCTTATCCATCCATGTGACGGCATCGCGGATGTCTTCCAAATAAACGATTCGCAGTCTACCCCCCAAGCGCGCTACGACGTTTTCCATTTTTGCCGCTGTAACAAATTGCCGCGACGTATAAACCGTGCGGATCTCCGCGGCGGTGATGGCCGCGTGCATGCCGCGCATCCCGGCGGTAAAATTGAGCATCGCCGGCACCCGGCCATGGGCATAGAGCGCCATCAGACTAACCACCGTACTGACGGCGGTGGGCAATAAAATTCCGACGTATTCACCCCGCCGCGTCTCGCGGACCATGTACTCTCCGAGCACAAAGGCGCGCATGATCAACTGGCTGTAGGTCAGCGGTTTACGTTCGATGTCCTCCATCACGATACACCGGCCGCCGTGACTGCGCCGCGCATCGATCAGGCTCTGAAAAACCGTGCGCCGATAATTACTGGTGGCAAACATCATTTCGGTCATGAGATCCGCCAACATCTGACCCGCCGCATTGCGCCGGGCGCGGCCCTTCAAATCTTCCGCCAGGGCAAAGCGGCGCGGCGGCAATATGGTCAGGGTGATCTGCGGAAACCAGCGCAGACGCTCGCCGCTGCGCAAAAGGGAAAACGGCGTGTATTGCGCTCCATCGATACGCAGGGGCAGCAAGGCAGCACCCGAGCGATCCGCCACCAGGCCGGGCCCTTGATACACCTTCATCAGCGACCCGGTTACGGTGATGCGGCCTTCGGGGAAGATAACCGCCTTGTTGTTCCGGCGCAGGTGACGGATCAAACCCTTCACCGATAAAGGATTGCTGGGATCAACAGGAAGAAAATTGACGAAGACCAGACCCATGCGCACCCACCATGCCTTGGCGATGTAGGTATTAATGGCAAAGGTCAGCTTATCGGGCAGAAAGGCGTACAACAGCACGCCGTCAAGAAAAGATGTATGGTTAGCGACGATCAACACTCGCCCGCCCGCCCGCTGATAGTATTCCAGGCCCTTGACCTCGACCCGATAGAGGCGGGTCAACAGCCAGCGCACTAATGCCTTAACTATATCCATTGATCCCATTTTCCCCGCTCGGCGACGATCCCGAATCGACGTAAGCCATTAAGAGCTCCTCGCGCAACTCCCGGAACGGCAGCGACCTGTTAAGCCCAGCTTAAGCTGGTAAATTCGCGCGCATAGTGGTGAAATTAATACCATCCGCAGCTTGTTATACATATCTTTCCCCGGGGTGGCGATAGGCGGCGTCCTCTCCGCAGTATGCTACGTGTGGTAACATGATTTTTATTTATGCGCAGGGTCTTCTGTATTGTCCCAACCCCTATGGTGCGGACCCATCAATTCGCATCGATGATAAAGAATCTCAATGATGATGAACAAGCTGCGCCAGGCTAGCCACTCTCCGATTGCCCTACTCTTTTACGTATTTATGCCCTTGGCATTGAGCGGTTGCCTCGGCCTGAGTGACGGTAGCGAACTGATTCCCGCGGAGGCCACCGGCGCTCCCACCTCGTATATCCAGGTCGGGACCGGCACGACCCCACAATATTCATGGGTGGTGGGGAATATCTCCTCCCTATTCGTTGTGCGGGTCGCCGACCCCCTTAACCCGGTATGGGGGGTCAATAGCCGTGGCGCTACCGACACCATCCCCTCCCCCATCACCCACGGCCAAACCTTTGCCGACACCAATCTGCAAATCATCAGCAGCACCGAACCGGTGTTGACTGCCGGGGTCGAGTATCGGGTGACGATCACCACCCAGGGCGGCTTCAAACAATATAGTGTCAGCTTCATCCCTCCCGACGGCACCACAAGTGTTCCGTCAACCACGCCGGGTAACAGTTTGACCGCCAGTACCCATTCGCTGGTACTCAATAACGGCAAGGCCTGGGCTTGGGGCTCGAATCAGAACGGCCAACTGGGCGATGGCATCACCATCGACAGCAGTACACCGCTTGCCGTCAACGGCCTGGACCACATCATCGCCATCGCCAGCGGCGGGGCACATAGCCTGGCGGTCACCGCCGAAGGCAAGGTATGGAGCTGGGGCGCCAACGGCAGCGGACAACTGGGTACCGGCAGCAATGCCGACAGCGCCGTGCCGATCCAGGTTCCGGATCTCAGTGGGATATCCGCCGTGGCCGCGGGAGACAACCATTCCTTGGCGCTGAGCAGCGACGGCAAGGTGTGGGCCTGGGGTGAAAACAGCAGTGGGCAGTTAGGAGACGGCACTACCGTCAATCGTAACCGCCCGGTGCGGGTGGAGTCGCTCACGGAGATCGTGGCCATTGCCGCGGGCAAGGTCCACTCCATGGCCCTGGCGCGGGACGGCACGCTCTGGAGTTGGGGCGGAAATTATAACGGCCAGCTTGGCGACGGCACCGTGGCCAATACCGCGCGGCCAGTCAAAATCGGGAAATAAGACTATCCCCTTCCCGCGGAATTCAGGCATTAATCGTAGATGTCAGCGTACCCGCCGCACCAGAAATACGGCGAGGATAAAAAACAGACCGGTGGGCAAGGCCGCACTCAGCGACGGCGGCATGCGATAGAGCAGGCCGGCAAAACTGAACAACTGGCCAAGCAGATAGAAACCGATCCCCACTAGGGCGCCGACGAAGATTCGCTGACCTATTCCCACCGAACGCAAGGGTCCGAAGATGAACGGTATGGATAAGAACACCATCACCGCGGTGGTCAACGGCAACACGATCTTGTGCCAGAACGCCAGCTTATAGTGTTCGGCATCGAGGCCATTGTCGCGCAGGTAGGCGATATAATCGAGCAAGCCTTTAAACGACAGGCTGTCCGGCTTGACCACCACCACATCGATCAGCTCCGGCGTCAGCAGCGACCGCCATTCCAGTTGCTTGAGCTTGCGAGTCTCAACCCCCGCCGGATCTATGCGACTGCGTTCCACCTGATGCAACACCCATTCGCCGCCGACAAACTGTCCGGTACGCGCCTGGGTCACATCCAGCAAGCGCTGTTTATCGTCAAACTCGTAAATGGTGATCCCGCTCACCAGACCATTGTCCAAGACATCGCGGATCTGAATGAAGTTTTGGCCGTCACGCGCCCATAAACCGTTTTGGCTGGTCATGGCAAAACGATCGATCAAGGCGGTGTTATGCATGGTTTGGGCAATACGATCGGTAATCGGCGCCACATATTCCCCCAGGATCAGCGCCAAGATCGTCCACAGTAATCCGACCTTCATCACCGACAAAGTGATGCGTACGACGGATACACCGGCGGCGCGCATCACCAGCAATTCATTATTACCGGCCAATACCCCAAGGCCGATGACGCTTCCCAACAAGGCAATCACGGGAAACAACTGGTAAGCCATGCGCGGCAAGGTCAGCAGCACGTATTCGGCGGCGACCGTCAAAGTATAATCGCCCTTGCCCACCGCATCCAACTCCGCCACAAAGGAACCGAACGAAAACAAGGCCAGCAACACCAGCAACACCACAAAGGTGCTGCCGGCAACGGTGACGCCGATATAGCGATCCAGCAACTTCATATCGACGGCGCCTTGCCGGAGAGGCGCAACATCAGCCACGGCGCCCCCGTCTGGCGAACCATCAACACGACGATCACCGCCAGCAAGGCGCCATGGACCCACCACAAGCCCCAGTTGGCGGAAATCACCCCGTGCTCCACCCAGGAACGCGCCACCGCCAGGAAGTTCATGTATATGGCGTAAATGACGACGGCGAGGAATAATTTGGCGAAGCGGCCTTGACGCGGCCCGGAGCGGCTGAGCGGCACCGCCAAGGCCGCCAACAGGATCGTGGCCAAGGGCATGGCTATACGCCACTGCAACTCCGCCTTTTCATAACTACCGGACTTGCCCCATAAGGCCGGCGTGGAACTGGCCACCACCTTGCGCGCGGTAGGTGTTATCTGCTGTTCTTCGAGCAAGATGCCGTGTGTGGCGAAGTGAATTATCTTGTACTGGGGATCGCCGGGTTGCCCCTCATAGCGATAGCCGTCTTCCAGGATCAAATAGGTATCGCCGCTTCGGGGATCGAGCTGCTGGCGGCCTCGTGCCGCCGTTATCACATTCAATATGCCTTTGCGCCGGGTCTGCACAAAGACGTTCTGCATGGTCTTATGATCATCGTTCATGCTTTCGACGTAAAATATCATCTGGCCGCTATGCAGCTCACGAAAGCGCCCTGCGGCTATGCTGGTCACATCCACATCGGCCTTGACCCGATCCTGAATTCGATAGCTCAATTCCTCGGCCAGGGGCCCGGCATATAGAGACAGTGCGGCGACCACTCCGGCAAAACCGAAGGCCAACCATAAAATGGTCCGCCGCAATCTCCCCACCCCGACACCGCATGCAGCCAGGGCCATCATCTCGTTGTCTTTGTAGAGACGCCCCAATGCGATCAATACCGCGATAAAGAATGCCAAGGGCAGTAACATCATCAGATTGCTCAGGGACTTCAAGGCCAGCAGTTGGGGAATCGCCGCGGTCGGCAAACCGCCCGATTCGCTATCGCTGAAAAAACGGATGAGACGGTTGCTGACGTAGATGACATACAGCACGCCGCTCACGGCGAATAATGCCAATATGATCTCCCGCAATAGATAGCGGCTGATGATCAAGAACAGTACCCTTCGCTAGAGAAAAGTGCCAATTTCGGATGGAAAACCGTTATTAATCCGGTAAACTGTAAAAATGCGAATTTAAGCCCAGCGCCGCCTCCCGGAATAACAGCCCCTCGCTGACAGGCGCCGACGGCAGCTGTAAGGATTTATATCATAGAAAAATAACGAATTGTTGAACAATGTTCTTGCCGGAATATCACCCAGGCGTTGCTTAGGAGTCATTATGGAATTTACTGTCAAAAGTGGGAATCCCGAAAAACAACGTACGGCCTGTGTCGTGCTCGGCGTGTTCGAACCCCGGCGCCTGTCGCCGGTAGCCGAAAAACTCGATGAAATCACCGGCGGCTATATATCCAATCTCATCCGCCGCGGCGATCTCGAAGGTAAGCTCGGGCAGACGCTGCTGCTGCATAACGTACCCAACACCCTATGCGACAGGGTCTTGCTGATCGGTTGTGGGCGGGAACGGGAACTGGGTGACAGTCAATACCTTAAGATCATCACCAAGGCAGCCACCACGCTTAATGACATCGGCGCCATGGAAGCGGTGTGTTATTTGACCGAATTGACTATCAAGGGTCGTGACGTCGCCTGGAAAGTGCGCCACACGGTGGAAGCGGTCACCGACGCCCTCTATCGCTTTGACCAGCTGAAAAGCAAGAAAGACACGGCGCGCCGACCGTTGCGTAAACTGGTACTGAGTGTCCCGCGCCGCCGCGAACTGACCAGCGGCGAGGAGGCCGTCCATATCGGCACCGCCGTCGCCAACGGCGTCACCCTGGCCAAAAACCTCGGCAACCTTCCCGGCAACATCTGCACCCCCACTTACCTGGCGGACCAGGCCCAGGATCTGGCCAAACGCTTTAAGGCCATCAAGACGGAAATCCTGAATAAGGTCGATATGGAGCAGCTGGGCATGGGTTCTCTCCTTTCCGTGGCGCGCGGCAGCAAGGAGCCGCCCAAATTCATCGTCAGCCACTACCGCGGCGGTAAAAAAGACGACCATCCCGTGGTATTGGTGGGCAAGGGCGTCACCTTTGACTCGGGCGGCATCTCCATCAAGCCCGCCGCCGCTATGGATGAAATGAAATATGACATGTGCGGCGCCGCCAGCGTGCTGGGTACCCTGACCGCCGTGGCTGAAATGGGCCTGCCCATCAACGTCACCGGTGTAATCCCCGCCACGGAAAATCTACCGGGGGGCAATGCCACAAAACCCGGAGACGTCGTCAAGAGCCTGTCGGGGCAGACCATTGAAATCCTCAATACCGATGCGGAAGGCCGTCTAATCCTCTGCGATGCCTTGACCTACAGCGAACGCTTCAACCCCGCCGTCGTCATCGATATCGCCACCTTGACCGGTGCCTGTGTCATCGCCTTGGGGAAACATGCCTCGGGACTATTGAGCAATCACAGCCCGCTGGCCCATGACCTGCTCAATGCCGCCAAGGCCAGCGGCGACCGCGCCTGGGAATTGCCGCTGTGGGACGATTATCAAGACCAACTCAAGAGCAACTTTGCCGACATGGCCAACGTGGGCGGGCGTGAAGCGGGCACCATCACCGCCGCCTGCTTCCTGGCGCGCTTCACCAAGAAATTCCACTGGGCACACCTGGACATCGCCGGGACCGCCTGGCTGGGCGGTGACAGAAAGGGCGCCACCGGGCGCCCCGTGCCCTTGCTTACGCAATACCTCATCGATCGGGCGATGGAGCAACGCGCCAATGCCGAGGAAAAGAAGACGTGACCCGGGTCGATTTCTACGTCCTGCCCGATGGCGCGCCCAGCGGCCGCGAGACATTCGCCTGCCGCCTGGCCGACATCGCCTACCGGCGCGGTCAACGGGTCTATGTCTATACGCAATCCCAGGATCAGGCCACAGCCCTCGACAAGCTGTTGTGGACCTTCCAGGCCGGGAGTTTCGTCCCTCATGAACTCCATCCTTCCGAGGCGGCGGCAGTAACCCCGATACTCATCGGCCATGACGGTGTCCCCGACAGCGGTCATGAGGTACTGATCAACCTCGCCGTTAGCGTGCCCAATTTTTTCAGCCGCTTCGAGAGAGTGGCCGAGGTGGTCAACCAAGACCCCTCCGTCAAGCAGGCGGGACGCGAGAGATTTCGCTTTTACCGCGAGCGGGGGTATGCTTTGGAAACCCATACCTTGACCGCGCAAATGGACAATGCATAAGGACTACGACAATTCGGCCCCACCTCCGCCTGGCGATTCAGTAGCGGGTGACGGCATTCCCGTGCTGCATGAAGTCGTTAAGCCATTTGAAAATGCGGATATTCCAATTTTGGATGCAAGTCTTGTCGTTACCCTCCCCACCCTGCCAAGGCCTAAGAACGGCATCACTACCGAACGTATTGCGGAGATCGCGGATACCCTGCAGCTCACCCTGAACCGGGAACTGGATTACGCCATCGACGGCGCGGTGTATGAGAGACTGCAGACGGCCATGGAGGAAGTCGCGGCCAGTGTCAAGAAACAGATTCATGAGCAGCTAGAACAAAAGCTACCAGAATTGATCGAGCAGACCCTGGGCAAAGACAACTAAACCTTCAAGCCCGACAGAAAAATCTATAAGCTTCTACTTTTACGGCTGAACCACCAATGGAAAAGACCTACGACCCCCACAGCATCGAGCAGCGCTGGTATCAGACCTGGGAACAAAACGGCTACTTTGCCCCCCAGGGCGCGGGCCCGGCCTATTGCATCATGATCCCGCCGCCCAACGTCACCGGCAGCCTGCACATGGGCCACGCCTTCCAGGACACCATCATGGATGCCCTGACCCGCTATCATCGTATGAAGGGGGAAAACACCTTGTGGCAGGCGGGGACCGACCATGCCGGCATCGCTACGCAAATGGTGGTGGAACGGCAGTTGGCCGCCCAAGGCAGGAGCCGCCACGATCTCGGCCGTGACGAATTCATCGACCGAGATCTGGAAATGGAAAGAACAATCCGGCGGCACCATCACCCGCCAGTTGCGTCGCCTCGGTGCCTCACTGGACTGGTCGCGGGAACGTTTCACCATGGACGAAGGCCTCTCGGAAGCGGTGCGCGAAGTATTCGTGCGCCTCCACGAAGAAGGGCTCATCTATCGCGGCAAGCGCCTGGTGAACTGGGACCCGGTGCTGCACACCGCGGTGTCCGACCTGGAAGTCCTCTCCGAGGAGGAGAACGGCCACCTGTGGCATATGCGCTATCCCCTGGCCGACGGCACGGGGCATCTGGTGGTGGCCACCACCCGTCCCGAGACCATGCTGGGCGATGCCGCCGTGGCGGTACATCCCGACGACGAACGCTACAAACACCTCATCGGCCAACTGGTAGAGCTACCCCTCACCGGTCGCCGCATCCCCATCATCGCCGATGACTATGTGGATCCCGAGTTCGGTACCGGCTGCGTAAAGATCACCCCCGCGCACGATTTCAACGATTACGGCGTGTGGCAACGCCACCGCGACACCAGCGCATTGCAGGAATTGCCGCACAACGGCTTGATCAACATCTTCACCAAAGACGCGCGCATCAAATCCGGCGAGGTAGATGATTTCAGCTTCGGCCACAAGGCACCGGATGCAAACGGCATGATTGCCGCTGACGGCGAATTCACCGAAGTTATTGTGCACTTGATTCCGGAGCCTTATCGCGGCATGGATCGCTTCGCGGCTCGCAAGAAGATCATTGCCGATCTCGAAGCCGCCGGCTTGATGGAGAAGATCGAGCCGCACAAGCTCATGGTGCCGCGCGGCGACCGCAGCGGTGCGGTTATTGAGCCCCTGCTCACCGATCAATGGTACGTGAAGGTCGGCCCGCTGGCCGCACCGGCCATCGCCGCCGTGGAAACCGGGGCCATCAAATTCGTCCCCGACAATTGGAAGAACACCTATTTCGAGTGGATGCGCAACATCGAAGACTGGTGCATATCACGGCAAATCTGGTGGGGCCACCGCATCCCGGCCTGGTACGACGATAAGGGCGATGTCTATGTCGGTCGTTCCGAGGCGGAGATCCGCGATAAACACGGACTGGACAAACGACATCCTACTTAAGCAGGACGATGATGTCCTGGATACCTGGTTCAGCTCAGCGCTATGGCCGTTCTCGACGCTGGGCTGGCCGCAACAGACCCCAGAGCTGCAGACCTTCTATCCCACCAAGGTGCTGGTCACCGGTTTCGACATCATCTTCTTCTGGGTGGCGCGCATGATCATGATGGGCTTGAAGTTCACCGGCGAGGTGCCCTTCCGCGAGGTCTATATCCACGGCCTGGTGCGCGATTCCCACGGCCAGAAAATGTCGAAATCCAAAGGCAATATCCTCGACCCGATCGACGCCAGCAGCGCCGAATTGTTGTGGCACATATAATGCCGGCCGACGACGCCGGAACTGTTGGCCAGCCCGTCGGGATGTTTGTCATCGGCCGACCGCAGCAGGAGTGCGGCCGAATTGATGGCCCCGCAGGCGACCACGACAATATCACCCGACAAGTTCTACACTGCAAAGTACAAAGGAACAGTTTGGCAACTCATAATTCTGGCAGAACTCGGAGCCGACAAAAACGACGAACGAATCAAGAAAGCATGCGAATTCATTTTAGAAAACTCTCAGGACCCTGAGAGCGGCGGTTTTTCCGTCTGGCACAGCGTAAAATCTGGTGGCGGCAGACACAGTGGAGTTATTCCCTGCTTAACCGGCAACATGGTCTGGAGCCTTATCAAACTAGGATACTTTGGCGCTCCAAGACTAGAACGTGCAATAAAATGGATTACCACGTATCAACGATTTGATGATGGCAAAGCTGTTGTTCCTAAGGGTTGGCCATATGACAATGCTACAAGTTGTTTCTCAAAACATTCCTGTCACATGGGTGCTGTAAAAGCACTCAAAGCGTTAGTGGCTATTCCTGTTGACAAACGTTCCGAAGATGTTAAACGTACTATTGAATCTGGTGTTGAATATTTTTTGATTCATCATATACACAAACGAAGCCATGATCTTAAGCGTGTTTCTAAGCCTGGTTGGCTAAAGTTTGGTTTTCCTCTCATGTATCAGACTGATGTCTTGGAACTTTTGGATATTCTAACGATGCTTGGTTACAGAGATGATCGGATGCAAGAAGCAATAGATTTAGTGCTTTCTAAACAAGACGGTTTAGGACGGTGGAATCTTGAAAATACATTTAATGGCCGTTTTCAGACAAATATTGAGCAGAAATGTAAGCCAAGCAAATGGATTACTTTGAATGCACTAAAAGTTTTGAAAAGATACTACAGTTGACCGTGTCAGAAGTCGCAGTTTGATTCGGATTGTTAGACAACTTAAAATAATCTTTTTCACATTACCTGAAACCTGAGAGTAAATCTTATGTCAGTTGATTTTAGTTTCCTGAAAAAAATTGCAGAAGGTAAGACCAAGATAATTTACGAAAATCCTGATGACCCAAAAACTGCATTCATGGTCTTTAAGGATGACATAACCGCAGGAGACGGCGTAAAACATGATGTTATTTCAGGTAAGGCACTGGTGGATTGGAAAACAAATCGAGACATCTTTGAGTTACTTAACCGCGAAGGAGCTAGAACACATTACATTTCTAGTCTAAAAGAGAAAGTTTCACTTGTCAAGAAGCTTGATCGCAAAATAAATCTTGAGGTTGTTTCCCGAAGAGTAGCCGCGGGCTCTATACTGAAATGGGGAAAAATCGATGAAGGAACAAGATTTGATCCAGTGATCACCCAGTTCCATTACAAGGATGACCCGATTCATGATCCGATGCTGGACTACAAATACGTCGATTACATAATTAAGGCAAAAGATGGCACCGAATATGCTGATATGCGAAGGCTCAATGCCGAAATCTTTCTTCATCTTGAAAAAGCATTTGCAAACTTTGACATCCAGCTAATTGACATGAAACTGGAGTATGGCATCATCGAAGGCGAAGTATACTTGATTGATGAAATCACTGGCGGCTCCTTTAGGCTATGGCCTTATGCACACAAAAACCCCAACCTAAACAAGCCCAATGTGCTATCTGAACTGAACCCAGAAGGAAGGCTCGACAAAGACACTTACAGAATGGGCGAAAAAATCGGCACTGTCCTAACAAAGTTTGAAGAAATCGCTAAAATAACTGCAAAATTCAAAAATCTATAACTTGGCTAGTCTGTGTCATTCTGGTCAGTTGATGTGTATTCAGGAACGGTAGTGCATCCGTGGGGCATTACGTACACTTTTGCATTTTTGCCCGCTATTTCAAACGCTTCTCTTATGGCATCGTTCATGGCGCTTGCTGTTTTCATTTTGAATGTGTTTACTGCGTAACAGTCAGGCATAACTGACAGCAAAATGATTGTGGCTTTTTGTAATGCTTTGTTTAGGTAGTATGCCTTGTGTCCGCCTAGCACAAAATGTCTCTTTATTTCCCTTTCCAGCCTTTTTATGTCAGTGTACTTTTCCATCCACTCATTGAATACTTCGTTGCCGTGTCCTTCTAGGCATTCTGCCGCTAGAATTATGATGCCTCTTCGTTTCACTGCGTCTAATGCGTTATGAATTGCTTTTGATGCCTGATACAAGTTAATGTCATGAGGGTATCCGCCTGCGCTGACAACAACAATGTTTGCCCTCTGTTCAATTAGGAATCTTGTACATTTCATTTACAAGTTTTGTGCCCTCAAGAAAAGCCTGCTCTAAGTCGCCAGCAAATGCCCTAACCAACTCGTTATTGCTGTTGGTGACAACATTCAAAATAAAATTAACATTTGCCAGTTTAGCCGCTTCCATCATATCTTCATGCACAGGATTTTCTTCCAACACTCCAGTTGCAGCTTTAGGGTCTACAAGCAATGAATGGTTTTGTTGAATAGTTTCTGTACTTGAGACCGCTGGAAGTACTCCTTTTCTTCCGCCGCCATAGCCAGCATAATAGTGCATGTTTACGTCACCAGCTAGAACCTTAACGTCAGCTTCTGCAAAAGTTTTGTTTACAATGACTCTGGTTCCCCGAGATGTTTCTCCAAGAAAAACTTGGTCTTCTGCATTTGCATCATGGTTTATTGCTTTAACCCTTTCCAGAGTCTCTTTTCCTAACAGTTTTTCCATCTCTGCAGAAGTTACTGGACGATGAGAGCCGCATCCAAAAATAACTGTGACATCCTCATCCTTTACTCCAGCCTTGTTCAGTTCATCAAGTAAGGGAATAATCATCATATGGCTTGGAGTTGCCCGTGTTGCATCATCAACAACAATGGCAACTTTGTCTCCTTCTTTTGATATTTCTCTTAGCCGTTGTGTTCCAATTGGCTGACTTAATGCTCTTTCAATCTCAGCTTTAGGGTCTGCAACTGCTTCTTTTTCTTTAGGCTCGATAGTACCCAAATAGTTGCGGGTGGGTATTCTTGCACAAACCTCGGTTTTTCCATACGGAATCCAAACATCAACCATAAAAGACACTTCTGACTGGCTACAACGTTTTCTTTGTGCTTCATTTAAAAGTAACGGCGAAACATTAACGTAACCGTCCATATAATCATTTACAGAACGGAGAGCATGCATTTTGGAGGCAGAAAAAATGAAAACTGAGCTGGGCAGAATTCTAAACAAGATAGGAGCCCTAAAATTTGGAACTTTCAAACTTACCAGCGGAGAAATAAGCCCATACTACATGGATTTACGAATTGTTCCAAGCTTTCCCGACGCATTCAGAAGAATCTGCGACTTCTACATTGAACTAATAAAACGTGAAGTTGGAATCGACGGCTTTGACAGAATCGCAGGAATCCCAACAGCAGGAATATCCTTTGCGTCCATTGCCGCATATTACCTACAAAAGCCCTTCATCTATGTCCGCACAACAGAACGAGAACATGGACGAGGAAGACAAGTAGAAGGAATACTGCTGCCAGGTGACCGAGTCTTATTGATGGATGACCTCATAACCAAGGGCGGGTCAATACTAAAAGCTGCCGAATCAGTAAGGGCCGAAGGCGGCTTGGTAACTGATGCAGTTGTATTGATGGACAGAGAAGAAAATGGAAAAACTAACTTGGCAAATGCTGGCATCAAACTACATTATCTGCTTACAACGAGCCAACTTGCCCAAGAACTATATCAAATGGAAGTTATAGACGAAGAACAACTAAACACGATATTGAAGCGAGCCAAAAAGAAATAGTCCCTAACAAACTTTGATTTCACTTATGTTTTTCTGTTTTTTTGAATCTTTATTCTCGTTTCATCATTTATAAAAAGGGGTTGTTGTTGCCTTTCACTACAGGGTACCTTGGTGGGAATGCTAGAGCGGTTATGGAGTTTTTTCAAATGCTCCAACTGTTACAAGTGCAAGCACTGAGGATATGTTATACCCAAAGAAGAAGCGACCTTTTCTGGGTGGGATTCGCTCGCAGCAGTCTGTTCGGCAAATTCATTGTCCAAAATTCGGAAAAATAATTACTGTTCCGTAGCTGATTTGGAAATGAAAAGAAGACTGCTTTTTTATTCGTAGTATATGAGATCTTCAAGTTCAAGTGTTTCGTGAAGCTTTGTCACTGCCTCGTAAACATCTTCTTCTTTTTTAGCTCCTGTACAAACCAGTTTTCCGCTTGCAAATAAGAGAATTACCACTTTGGGTTCATCCATTCTGTAGATGAGTCCCGGAAACTGTTCTGGTTCATACATTGTTCTACCAAGCGTATATGCGGACCTTTCAAGATCAATTAGTCCTGCGAGGTTTCCTGAAGCAACAATATTCTGTATCGTGAGGTCAGGTTTTCCGATAATGATTATTCCACTCTTTTTCAATTCCCTGACGACCTTCATGACTGCCCGTTTTGATTCTTTTTCAGATTTTGCTCCAGTGCAAACCATCTTTCCAGAATTGAAAATTAACGTGGCTGTTTTGGGTCTTTTTAGTCTGAAAACCAGTCCCGGAAACTGTTCTGGACGATACTCAACTCCAGGATACCCTTTAACAATAGCGTTCAAGTCAAGTTTTTGATTTAAAGATGCAGATGCCACAACATTTTCTATTCGAATAGATGCTACAACTTCGGGTATCTCAAAAACCTCCCTGATAAAACACCATGAAATTGTTGGAGTTATTTATAAAGGCTTTCTTCATCGTTTTTATTTTTCATTTTGTTCCTTAAATACGGCAAAACCTCTATTGCCACAAGCACAACGACCCACAAAGCAATAAATGCTATCTTAACATCAGTGTCAGTAAAGAACAATGCAATGTTTCCAATCCACGGTATCTTCCCCAAATACTTGCCAACAACTTGGCTTTCATCAACTGTCCAACCATCCCTGACAGCATTATTATCACCCCACGTTTTGAAGCTGTATGTCCCATTCACGTATTCTTTCTGGACAGCTCTGTGTACAATCAGTTCGTCCGGACCATATGGTCTATGAAATATGATTATGTCCCCTGGAGGATTGGCCTCTTTGGTTGCCGCATAAATGTCGGCGGGATTTATCCCTTCAATAAGTATGAGGTCACCTTTGTATAGAATTGGTTCCATGCTTTCTGATGCAACTGCCAAAATTGGGTTGGGTGTTTTGAAAACAACAGTTAATCCATACCAGAAAACTAAGACCGCAAGTATTGCAATTATTATCATCACGGCTGTTTGTACATAGCTCTTCTTTAGGACATCAGGAAAATCCATGGCAATTCTTGGCTCCGGTAAATCTTAGAATGTTTTAGGTTTCTTCTTTGTTCTAGAACATAAAAACCTAACGCAAAGTCAATAAAAAAGAAGGGGAATATGTTGGCTTAGCGTTTGTTTGGATTTGCCTCTGGGCAATACCTGAAATCAATTGTTGTTTGGTTGTGTTCGTTGACACACAGACCTAGAGCTTGGCGCATTAGATCTTTTGTTTGTTTAGGACGACCTTGAAGGATTTACCGCAGCTGGAGCAGTCAAAAAGTCCTATTGTCAATTGGGTCTTCTTTCCTGCCTTGTCTGGGCGACCAGCCATCTTCCAGGTTTTTCTGGGGTTGGCAACTTCGGCTCCACAGTTTTTACATTTAGCCATTTCATTTTCCTCCATTAAATGTCGTATTCTATTTCATCAATTATGAATAAAAGATTTGCCATCCATTCAATAGCTGTGACGAACGTGATAACCTTCTAAATATACAATTTTTTAATCTGAAACACTTATTTTTGGCTCCAAAATGCTTTTTAAAACGGGTTTGCTTTACCTTTTCAGCTTTGGTGCGTCTAGACTTTGCCTGATACCTCTGGAAATGTTTTTGAAGATTTTGTTAAGCCCCTTCGTAGGCTGATTGAGCAAAAAGGCTTCAAAACTCCTACTGAAACTCAGGCAAAAGCTGTTCCAAGGATTCTTGAGGGAAAAAATGTTCTAATTATTTCTCCTACAGCAACTGGAAAAACAGAGTCTGCTGTTCTCCCTGTTCTTGACATGCTTCTAAGAAATCCTGAACGCGGTAAAGGGATCAAAGTCTTGTATGTTACTCCTCTTAAGGCATTGAATAGGGACATGCTTGAGCGTCTGGAGTGGTGGTGCAATAATCTTGACATTAAATTGGCTGTTAGGCACGGAGACACCGACACCAAGGAGCGGACACGGCAGTCCAGAAGTCCTCCTGATATGCTGATTACGACTCCTGAAACTTTGCAGGCTATCTTGCCTGGAAGACTGATGAGACAGCATCTTAGTGCTGTTCGATGGGTTATAGTGGATGAGGTTCATGAAATGGCTGACAGTAAGCGTGGAAGTCAGCTGTCCTTGGCTCTTGAGCGGCTACGTCGGGTAACAGGAAGAGAGTTTCAGCGTATTGGCTTATCTGCTACTATTGGTAGTCCACGAAAAGTTGCAAAGTTTCTTGTGGGCTCTGAACGTGATGTTGAAATTTTGCAGGTTACTCTTGCGCGGCAACTTGATTTGAGGATACTTTTTCCTCAGCCCACGCAGGAGGACTATGAGCTTGCGGCTTCGTTGTTTACGCATCCTGAGGTTGCTGCACGTCTTCGTATTATCCGTGGCTACTTTGAAAAGCACAGATCAGTTTTACTCTTTACAAATACGCGTTCTATTTCAGAGGTTTTGGCAAGCAGATTCAAGGTTTGGGATGCGAACTTGCCTGTTTCTATTCATCATGGCTCCTTGGCGAAGCCTTCCCGACTGGCTGCAGAGCGGGGACTAAAAAATGGTGAGTTAAAGGGACTCGTTGCCACGTCTTCGCTGGAGCTTGGAATAGACATTGGACGCATTGATATGGTGATTCAGTATATGAGTCCGCGGCAGGTTACGCGTATGATTCAGCGTATTGGCAGAAGCGGGCACAGTGTTGGGCGTACGCCAAAAGGAGTTATTATCACCATGGACTCCGATGACACATTAGAGGCAATGGTTATCGCCCGAAGAACAATAAACGAGGAGCTGGAGCCTCTTGATGTTCCTTCTAAGCCATTTGATGTTCTTAATCACCAGATTGCTGGTTTGCTTCTCAAGCAGAAAGAGTGGAGTTTTAGAGAAATTCAGAGCCTCTTTACCAAGGCTTTTCCTTATGCTGACCTCACAGAGAATGATGTAGCAAATGTTTTGGATTATATGAGTCGGCGTTTTCCACGGTTTGCATGGGTTTCTGAAGAAGATAAAATGGTGTTTAAGCCCCGAAAAACAAAGGCGTTGTATGAGTACTATTTTGATAATTTGTCGATGATTCCCGCGGAAAAGAGGTTTCTGGTAGTTAACGAAGATTCTGCGGTTGGTGTTTTGGATGAAGCCTTTGTTGCGGAGTATGGCAAGCCTAGTGTCAAATTCATTATTCAGGGCAGACCTTGGAAGATTGTAAGCGTTTCTGGTGACCAAATTCATGTAGAACAGACTGAAGACCCAACAGGAGCTATTCCAAGTTGGGTAGGCGAAGAGATACCCGTTCCCTTTGATGTGGCTCAGGAAGTTGGACAAGTCAGAGCTTTTGTAGAAAAACAAATAGAAACAGGAAAAACAGCAATTGAAGTTGCCGAGACTTTAGCCCAGAAGTATCCTGCTGATGCCGACACCATTGAAAGGACGATTCGTGAAACTGTCGAGCAGGTCAAAAAGGGCTATCCTGTTCCAACGGATAAGCGGGTTCTTGTTGAGGACTGGGAAGAGTTTGTGATATTGCAATCTAACTTTGGCTCTTTGGCTAACCGTGCTTTGGCTCAACTGATGGGACACCTCTTGTCTGACCAGACTGGATACAGTGTTATAGTTCAGCATGACCCCTACCGTATTTTTGTGAACACGATGGGCGCAGTCAACGCAGACAAAATACTGGCACTATTTGACTCCATGAAAAAGATGACTGAACTAGAAATAAGAGACATAATGATACGATCAACCGTCAAGACTGGACTCTTTAAGCGGCGCATGTTCCATGTTGCACGAAGATTTGGTGCGATACAAAAATGGGTAGACCTCAGCAAAGTAAGCCTCAGAAAGCTAATGGAAAGCTTCGAAGACACTGCAATCTACGATGAAGCACTAAAAGAAATCTTTAGAAAAGACCTAGATTTAGACAGAGCAATTAGCGTGCTGGCTGCTTTTCATGATGGAACAATTTCTGTGCAAAAGGTAGAAACAACAAGTGGCGACGCTTCTCCAATTGCACGAGCTGGAATAGAAAAAGTCAGCATGAAAACTGACCTAATTCCTCCTGAAAGAATGAAGCTCCTTTTGGTGGAGTCTGCACGGGCACGACTACTAACTGAAGTCCGAACTTTTGTTTGCACAAACTGCTGGGATTATCTGGAAATGATGCGATTAACTGATTTGCCTGACAATCCCGTTTGTCCCAAATGTGGCTCATCAGCGCTGGGAATGCTTCGCACGGAACCATCTGCAGTTCAGTCGTTGATTGACAAAAGAGGCGAAAAGTTGACAAAAACTGAACAACAAATTCATGACCGTGCGCTGAGAACCGCCAGATTAATTTCTAAATATGGAAAGCCCGCCGCTGTTTCTCTTGCGGGACGAAATGTTCGAATCTCTGATGCAGAAGAAATTCTGGAAAAAGAGAGCCAAGTTTCAGACCGCTTCTTTGAGTTAGTTATCGAGGCTGAAAAAAATTCGCTGAAACGCAAATTCTGGTAAATGCGTTATTCTCTTTGGTTTGAGTGCAGGTACTTGTAGATGAATCGTATTGGTGCCGGTCCAATGGATGCTTTTCCGCTTCTTTCATCTTTTATCATAGATGTTATATCGTAGTTGTATTCATTTTTGCATTGTTGTATCAGTTTATTTGCTTGCTTGGTGGCATACGAAAAAAGAAATCTCAGTGCATAACCTTTGAATCCATTTTTTGTTAGAAAATATTCTTGAAGAAGATTCTGTCCCCAATCTATGTTATGTTCCCAACATTTTAGAAAAACTTCTGCCTGCTTAGGTGTCATTTCCTCGATTTTGAAGGATTCTGCCCTATCTTTCAGTCCACCCATAGAAACAAGAAACAGCGGCACAATCAAACTCTTGAAACCAGCCAACTCCTCTAGAAGATCAATTGTTAAGTCTAAGTCTTTGTCTGTTTCTCCTGGAAGCCCAATAATCAGTGTGGCGCAGGGAACCCAGTAGTTTTCAGACATTATCTCAAAAGCGTTTACGACGACTTGTGGCCAGTCTTCGGGTTCAAAGGGTCTGCATTTTCCTTTCATGTTTGCTTCAATCAGCTTTGGGCTGCCTGTTTCTAGACCTGTTTGTCCGCTAAGCCAGCCATTTTCTTCTCCGGCACCGAGAATATTTGATATTTCTTCTACAGCTTCTGGGGCGCTTGCGATAGAGGAGAGTGCAAAGTGGCTCATGGCAACAGCATCTACTCCAGGGTAGCTTCTGACGGTTTTGAAGAGGTCAATGACTGCTTCTTGATTTACTTCTAGACCTTTGGCTTTGTATCTGAGAACATCTTCTGCATGAAGCAGTGGTCTTCTTCCTGCTCTCAGGTTTACTTCAACTTCTTTTAGAATTTCCTTTATTGGAATGCATCGATATCTTTGAAGAGTGGGCACACAAAAGTCGCAGCCTCGTCCGCATCCCCTTGCTATTTCGATTATTCCATCTATTGTTGGGTTTTTGATTAGCGGAATTTCTTCTGTTTCAACAACTTCTCCGTGGACAATCTCAGGTATTTCTGCTCCGTTTACTGCATTCTCAAAAAGTGGACCTACTATGTTTTCGCTCTCGCCCACGACAACACAGTCTACTCCTAGTTTTCTTCGGGAATTGTTGTTTTCCAGTTGCCATGCTCCTGGTCCGCCAACAATGATTTTTGGCTTATATTTCTTGACGGCGGGATTGTCTAGTAGTTCCTTGAATTTGATGTTCATGTATGCTTGACCATTGAACAGTTGAGTGAACGTTGATGTGGCTGGGGCTGTTCCCAATGGGTCTGTTTCTGTGATGCCAACTACTTTGGTTTTGGGGCCGACGACCTTGTCCAGATGGTTAGGATGGGCAACCATGATGTCTTCTTTTTTGAAGCCATTGTTAAGCAACGCTGCCTCAACTTTTCTGGTTCCGCATGGGGCGTATCTAACGGAGCCGTCTTTGTTTACTGGAACAGATGGGCAAAGCATTGAAAAATATAGCCAATCTGGAATTAGACCTTTGGGTGCACAGGCGCTAAATCCTAGAAAAATTCCCCCACGGTACTCGCTCATCAGTGTTCTATCTGCCGTTAGAACTATTTTGTAGCCTTCACTTGTTTTGTTGGTCAAAAGTGTCTCCCCCACTATAACTAAAAATGTAAATGGTGAGATTTAATCTAGTCGGTCATTGAATTCGTTTAGTTTTTTCTTTAAATGACCTTGTTTGTATCTAGTGTTCTCACGAAAACCATATAAAAGCAGGCGCTTATTCTGTACACAATCAAAATAGGAGAAATCTGATTTGTTTCTAGCACCTTTTGTCGCAACACCTACCCCAGTAGTACGCCAAATGCTTATTCTTGCAGAGCTTAAGCCCGGAGATATTTTGTTTGACCTTGGTTCCGGAGACGGTCGAGCAGTTATAATGGCTGCCCAAGACTTTGGAGCAACCTCTGTAGGTGTAGAATTAAGAGACGACCTAGCAAAAAGAGCACTCGATAACATTCATAAACTTGACTTGAATGAAAAAACCCAAATCATTCAAAAAGACATATTCACGGTTGATTTGTCTTCTGCAAATGTTGTTTTTCTTTACCTGACAACCAGTGCAAATGAAAGAATCAAGCCCAAATTGGATGCAGAACTAAAGCCAGGCACCCGTATTGTTTCTCACGACTATGAGATTCTGGGCTGGAAAGCCAAAAAGGTGGACAATTTCTGCGAAAACCCCAAGCTAGGGTATCCCTCTCATACGCTATATGTCTATGAAGTCTAACCCTTTGAGCTTGCTTGGAGCTGGACAAAAACAGAGACGTTTAATATATTTCGATTTTTTCAGTTCGTGCAGATTTGTTTCTGTGTTTTGGCGGTTAACAATGAATCCTGTACCTTGGAGAAACGTAAAGTCTTGGAAATGTGTTGGCTGCGGAATGTGCTGCAGGTACTATCATGTAGTTCTGAACTTTAACGAATGGGCTACTATCGTAAGAAACTTTGGTGCAGATTCTACGTTGTCCAGTGTTAATAGGTTGCTTCTGGGAAAAAATGGTGACGGAACCTGCCGCTTCCTCATGCATAATGGTAAAACGTCTCTTTGTGGGCTCCAGAGCATGAAACCTTTGGCATGCAAAATATGGCCGTTCAAGGTACATGACAAACCTAAGTTTGGCAGAGCAAACGAAGCAATGTATCCCTATAGAGGAGGCAGCTTTTTCATTTATGTTGACCCTGAATGTTATGGCCTACGTTGGGGAGACTCTACTGCTGAATTTAAACATCAAACATTGCCTGAGTTCATAGAGGTAGCTCTTGGTCTTCAAAACCGGCAATTCCATACAACATCAAAAAATCATGGTTTAACAGGTAATCAGTCATTCAGAGGAAGAACAGTAATCTAATTTTCTCAACTTTACTTGTTTTCTTCTGCTGATGTTTCAGTTGATGGCTCTTGAGCAGAATATTGGCAGACTCGAACGTTGTGGTAATAGACGTTTGTTGCTTGTCCAGCATCTGCATCGTTGTTTAGGACAATTCGGTCAAATTCGTGGCTGAAGTTGTCCAAAACTATTGTGTATGATTGCCAGTCTCCGCCACCTGAGTATCCGTAGTGGTCGTTTAGTCCCCAGCTTTGGGTTCCATATATCCTGTAGAACCAATTATCGCTTATGTCATTGTTGTCATCCAGTCCCGCTCCATTTATTTCAGCCTGAGCTCCATCACTCTTAAAATCAAAACAGATTGACTGGCTTCCATCCCCAGCAACATCTAATGTTTTCATCACGCATTTCCAGTTGTTTCCCCACATCCTCAATGTAGTGTCATCAATGATTTCCCATTGTGTGGGGTTTGTGTCCTGAGAACCTCCATAGCTTGTTACTCCATCTCGAGTAAAGTCCACAAACAAATCAAACGTGTTGTCTGGATTACTTTCTGATATGCAGACGGATTTCCATAATACATATAAATCGTTTCCGTTGACAATGCTGCGATTGACGGCACCTTAATCCATACGGTTGCATGGTCTGATGAAACATAGTTTTCAATCCAGTAAGGAATTGTTGTCTGCTTGTCGTTTGATGTGAATCGCAGGTCAGAAAAGTCATTTAGCATATCCGAATCATATTGTACATTGATTGCGAGTTGATAGTCAATTAGATCTTCTGAGTTTAGGTTATTATCTATTGTAATTTCTTTTCTTTTGTTCCATGATTGGTCATACCATATTTTGGCTGGTCCCGAAGGTGCTGTGGTTACGTGTATCAGTTTTATGCCCGATGAGGTGATGACAGTGAACTCGTATCGCCGTGAGGGTGTAAATGTCTGTGTTATTCTGAGTGTTGTTGTTCCTTCTGGACTTAGCGTCGAGTCTCCTGTTGGATAAGATGCACTGCTTGCTGTCTCTTTGTTTACTTGTACGTCAATTATTTTGGCTGAAGTTGTTCCAAAGTTTTGAATTGTTAAATCGATGTATGCGCTGTCTGTTGCCCATGTGTGGCTGGTTATGGTTATTTTGTCTACTTCCATGAACCCTAGTGTCATTGAGCCTAACCATGTTGCTGCTGCTATTGCTACAGCTACTGTAACGGCAATCAGAATTATTGCTGAGACTACTGGACTCAAACCTTTTTTGTCTGGAAGCATTTTCGGTTCTACGCCATCTTGTAACCTGACTATTTTTTTGAAGATAGATAGTTTTTACGACGCCATAATACAGATTCCAAATCGGAAATCGAATGACATTTCATATAAAATGTATTCTGTCAAATCTCTATTCATTTTTTATGCCGTAGATGCTCTAAAATGGACAAATCTCTTTGCTCTTGAAGTCCACGCTTAGTTTATAAGTAATAACGCCGTTATACTTCTGTGAATGCAGTTGCGACCTCCATGCGAAGTTGTTGTCCGATCAGTTCTACCGGCTTTTCGTTCCTTGGTAGCAAGAAGCCTAATAGAAAACTTCAATTTCTCCCAAGTAGCTGCAGCCAAAAAATTAGGAACAACACAAGCCTCCATAAGCCATTACCTAGCCTCAAAAAGAGGCGAAAAAATGGTAAAACAGCTTGAAGACTCACCTTCTGTACGGGCAATAGTTGAAGACATCGCGCAAGGAATAGCCGCAAATAAAACATCACCTTTTGATGCAATGCTACAATTCTGTAAACTATGCGAAGCTTTGCGGTCTGACGATTTGATATGTGATTGGCACAAAGACTGCTTGGACATACCAGAATCATGTAACGTTTGTCCAACACCAAAAAAGCCCTAACTGACCTTTTGATTAACAAACAAGTTGCAAATCCACAAGAGTTATTCTTCTGTTAGCCTGATAGTTAGGGTGGTTCATATTATGTCAAAGAAATGCAGAAAATACACCATGAAATCTAAAGATGCAAAGAAGTTCCTTTTAGAAGTCTCCAACAAATTGGGAGTAGATCTTGAACAGCTATTTGGAGCAAAAACTCGCATTGAAGTAAACGAAACTGAAACCGCTGATATCTACATTTTGGATGGACGCGCTCTACTTGCCCGCCAAGATGGAAAACTCTTTTTTACATTGGACTTTGAGGAAATTTTTTCATCATTTCCAAAAATAGTTGTTGATATGGGTGCGGTGCCCTACGTTTGTAAGGGTGCAGATGTGATGTCGCCTGGAATTCGTTCCATCAAAAACGACTTTGAGCAGGATGACCTTGTTATTATTGTTGATGAACGTCACGGAAAGCCTCTGGCTGTAGGGTCAGTATTGTACGGTTCTGAAGAAATGAAAACTCTTGATCGCGGAAAAGTGATAAAAACCCTACACTATGTTGGAGACAAACTGTGGGAGCACATCAAGGGCTCTTAACCCATTTTTGTCCATTTTAGCTGACTGTTTAGAAAATTCAGTAATTTCATCTCATAAAGACTACAGAATACCACTTCTTTGCCCCATTTTTTGAAGTTTAGCAGTTGAATCAAGCGGAAACGTTTAAAATAAAACTCTTGTAACTAGTTACGGAAGTGACATCGTTTGTCAACAGCAGAACGAAAAAACGAAAAAAATCAAAAGAAACCTTACCTCAAAGCATTGCCCCTACGAAACCTCGCCGACGTCGAAGTTATCAAACATGAACTCAATATAGGAAACGTGCTAATTTTAAAAATCACTCCTTTGGCCAGAAAAAGCATAGAAGACGTCAAAAAAGCAGTAAATGACCTCTCCGTTTTTGTCCAATCAATCGGAGGCGACATTGCCAGCTTAGGAGAAGAACGAGTTGTTGTAGTGCCCAACTCGATCAAAATCTGGCGTCCAACAACTGACGTCTCTAAAAAGGCGCCTACCGCAGCTTAATTGTTTCCAGAACCTCTGGAACAAGAGACTCCACGTTATATTTACGTTTGAACATATGAGCCATACTCAGACTCTTTGATTTTTCGCCGTGAAGCACAATAATTCTTTCAGGCTTAGGTTTCAGACGCTGAAGATAATTCACTAACTGCCTTCTGTCAGAGTGACCCGAAAATCCTCTAACTGATTCCACTTGCATTTCGACTTGCATTACTTCCATCTTGCCACTGCTGTTGATGAGCGGTGCCTCAGTTAGTCCTTTTTGAAGTCTTGAACCCATTGTTCCGTCGATCTGGTAGCTGACAAAGATGATTGTGTTACGTTTATCGCCTGCTAGACGTTTGAAGTAATCGATTACTGGTCCGCCTTCTAGCATTCCTGATGTTGCCAAGATTATGCACTGGTCGCCGTCCACAATTTCTTCCCTTGCACTTGGGTGCTCAACAATGGTGAAGTAGTCTGACTGGAATGGGTTGATGCCCTCATAGAGTATACTGTTTCTTACGTTTTTGGCCAGATACTCAGGATATGCTGTGTGGATTGCTGTTGCTTCAGAAATCATTCCTTCAACAAACACTGGTGCCTCTTTTAGTAGTCCTCGTCGCATGTAATCGTCGATGATTAGCATTATTTCTTGTGCTCTTCCTACGGCGGGAACAGGAATCAAAACTTTTCCTTCCCTGTCCATTGTCTGATTGATTATGTCTGTGAGCTGCTGCTCGGACTCTGCCCTTGTAGGCATAATATCGTCCGGTGCTCCGTAGGTGCTTTCTGTTATTATTGTTTCTACTCGTGGAAAAGTGGCAACTGCGGGCTCAAGAAGCATAGATTTGCCGAACTTGTAGTCTCCAGTGTAGACGAGATTGTGTAGTCCCTCGCCTATGTGAAGATGAACAATTGACGAACCAAGAATGTGCCCAGAATTATGTAATGTCAAACGGATATCTGGCGCTATGTCTGTTACAGAACCATACCGTAATGGGATAGTGTGCATTACAGTGTCCCTTACGTCCTTCTGGCTGTAAGGAGGCATGATTCCCTGCTTGTTAGCAACATCCAAGTAGTCTAGCTGAAGCAGCGTCATAAGACTAGATGTTGGAGCTGAACAATAAACTGGTCCGTCATAGCCGTACTTGAAGAGAAATGGCAGAAATCCGCAGTGGTCTAGATGCGCATGGCTTATGACAACTGCGTCTAATGCGTCAAGGTCAAACTGGGGGGTGTCCAGTCTTGGGAATGCAACTGTGGAGCTTGTGGAACCGGGGTTGATTCCGCAGTCCAGTAATACGTTGCTTTCTCTTGTTTGAATAAGAATTGCTGATCGCCCAACTTGACGAAAACCGCCCAAAGCAGTTAGGCGGACATCTCCAGTTTCATAGACTGGGGGTCTGAAAATTCGTTCACCGATAGAACGGAGTATTCTTTCACGTTCTTTGCTTTCTGAGTACAGAAAATGTCTCATGTGAGCAATAATTTTGGATGGTATAGGCGGGCTTCTTAGAATTCTTGGGCGCCACCTTGTCTTTCTGATTATCTCCTGAAGAACTTCGCCATTTTTTCCGATGACTATTCCAGGCTTTTTTGCCTCTATAATTACTTCTCCGAGGCTTGGATCAAAATTTATGTTCGTAATCTCTGCCTCTGCGGAGACAATCTCTTTGATAATTCTTTCAGTTTCCCGTTCTTTAGCCCTTATAGATGGATCAGAACGCACGACTATCCTTTTTCGAATAAGTTTGACAATCTCTGCGATTACAAAACTTTTCTCAACTAAAATTTCGGGTTTTTTGGTATAAACAGCAAGAGCTGGTCCTTCATATTCTATTCGTGTGACTTCAGCCTCTGCTGGTATCTTCTCCAGAATGTGTTGGCTTATGTCAACCTGTTCTTTTCCATTTGATTTCAACTAATTTTTCGCTCCTCAGGAGCCCGCAAGAATTTCCTTCTTTTCTTCAGTGCTCAGCGATCGATAGCCATCTTTTGTTATAAGTGCTATGTCGTAGTTGTCACCGCTTGCTATGTCTCTTTTCATTGCTGAGTCAACGGCACGTACAACTACTGGTAAAACTTCTTCGATGGTGGAACCTTCCTTGAATTTGTCTTCCAGGACACCATAAGCTATTGGAGAACCTGATCCCGTGGCGACACATTTCTCTTCCAATAGACTGCCTAATGGATCTAACGAGAAAACGTGAGGACCTGTAGAGTCAACTCCGCCTACAAGTATTTGGGCCATCAGTCCTCCACGTGCAGAAAATAGGACATTTGAAACTAATCGTGCTGCTGCGTTAATGGGCATTGGTCTGCCGTTGTTTAGTTTGTACAGTTTTGCGTTTACTTTGAGCATCTCAACGACATATTGCGCGTCTGCGACTCCGCCTGAGATTGTCATGCCTATGTGGTCGTCTATTTGGTAGATTTTTTTGCCTTGTTTGTGGGCTACGAAGTATCCCATTGTAACTCGTGTATCTGATGATAGAATGACTCCGTCGGTGCAGACTACGCCGACTGTTGTGGTTCCTTTTAGTGCCAATTTCTCTATATTTTCATGCAATTTTTTGATGCCCCCGAAAATGGATATACTGATAGAATGACTCGGGAGAAGTCAGTGGTGAATATACATCTTTGTCGTATTTAAAAACATTTCGAAACGACATGAAACCGCATTTTTGTTGGTGTTCCTACTGGTTTGTTGGGCTGCGGCAACCCTGAAACTTAATATGGAGCCTCTGATCATATCCGTGATTGCATCTAAAATGCAGTTACATCAAATGCAGCTTCCTCGCGAAGTTGTTGTTGGAAATGAAACTTTATCTCTGTTAAGCGAGATTTGCAAGAAATTGGGCTTTTGCGAATCAACTCTTGTAGTGACGGGTCCAGATACCCAGAATATTGCCGGTCGCATGGTCATTGATATGCTCAGCGACAGCGGATTGGATGTTTCCTCTTTTGTTGTCAACGCTCCTACTTTGTGGGAAGTTAATGCTGTTGAGGAAAGAATCAAGGAATTGAAGCCCAATGTTGTTCTTGGTGTTGGTGGCGGAACTAAGATTGATGTTGCCAAACTGAGTTCCACTCGACAGAATCTGCCTTTCATTAGTGTGCCTACAACAGCTTCTCATGATGGTATTGCAAGCCCTGTTGCTGCTGTTAAGGGTTTGAGTAAACCTTATTCTGTGATGGCTCAGTCGCCCATGGCGATTGTTGCGGATACGGATATCATTATTCGTTCTGATTATCGTTTTACTGCAAGCGGATGTGGAGACATTGTGTCCAAGTTTACTTCTGTTAGGGACTGGGAGCTTGCACACAATGTTAAAAATGAATATTATGGCGAGTATGCTGCCAGTTTGGCTTTGATGAGTTCTCGGCTGATTACAAAGAATGCAGATATTATTCAGCCAGGGTCTGAGGAGGGTTTACGACTTATCTTAGAGGCTCTGATCAGTTGTGGTGTTGCCATGAGCATTGCAGGGAGCAGCAAGCCCTGTAGTGGTTCTGAGCATCTTTTTAGTCATGCTCTTGACATGATTGAGCCAAACGGTTCGCTTCATGGCGAGCAGTGCGGTGTTGGAACTATCATGATGGCTTACCTGTACGACATCGACTGGAAGGGCATCAAAGAGACTCTTCGGAAGACAGGTGCTCCGACAACTGCTGAAGAGCTTGGAGTCGAACCCGAATCTGTAATCAAGGCGTTAGTTCAGGCTTGCACTATTCGTCCAGAACGTTACACGATTCTAGATACTAAAAAGCTGGACTATAACTCTGCCAAAAAATTAGCAACGGTGACTGGCGTAATTCTTTCTGCGTAGTTTTTGTTTCTTTTTTATATGATGTGTTTTTAACCGAAACTTACAGATTCAAGCAGCACACACTAGTAAGTGTATCAACCTAAGGAGCAGAAAAGTATGGTCAAATCTAGCAAACAGGATGTTTTTGAAAAGATGCGTTCTCAGAAGACGAGTTTTGCAGGTTTTCCTACCCCCCTTCAGAGGATGCCCAGATTGTCTGAGGTTCTGGGTGGTCCTAGACTCTTCGTTAAACGAGATGACATGACTGATCTTGCTTTTGGTGGAAACAAGGCAAGAAAGCTTGAGTTTCTTTTTCAGGATGCCAAAAACAGGGGGGCTGACGTGATAATTTCTGTGGGCGCTGTTCAATCAAACTGTGTTTGCATGGTTGCGTCGGCTGCTAGACGTCTTGGCATTAAGCCTGTTTTGGTTCTTGTCGGAGACGAGCCAGATGTGTATGATGCGAATCTGCTTCTTGACAAGCTGCTTTCTGCAGAGATTCATTTCATAGAAGGGTATGGTCCGCATGTTGACGACTACATGAACAAGTTAGCAGAAGAATACAGAAAGAAGGGTCACACGCCCTACGTTGTTCCCGCTGGCGCATCCCTTCCATCTACTGTACCCGGGTATGCGTTGGCAATGGATGAGCTGGTCAACCAGTTCAAAGACATTGGCGAGGAGATTGATTATGTTGTTTGTGCTTGCGGAACCGGAGGAACTCAGTCTGGTCTTCTTTTTGGAACCAAGCTGCTAAATGTCAAAGCAGATATTTTGGGTGCCAGCGTCTTTGCGTGCAAGAATGATGCCACTAACACCATTGCTAAGTTTGTTAATGGTGCAGCAGAACTGTATGGTGTCGATGTTTCTGTGTCTGCAGAAGATGTTACGGTTTTTGATGAATACATCAAAGAAGGCTACGGAATATTGAATCAGCCTGTGATAGAAGCCATGAAACTTGTAGCTGAAACAGAGGGAATCTTCATCGACCCCGTCTATACCGGAAAGGCAATGGTGATGCTACTTGACCTAATCAAAAAAAGCTTCTTCAAAAAAGACGACAACGTAGTATTCTTCCACACAGGAGGCTTACCAGAGATATTCCTGTATAGAGACGAATTGACTAAGGCTTGTTTGCGTTAGCTTGGGCTGAAAGGTTTAATACTTCTTTTCTTTGTTTTTACAACTGTTAGGTGAATGTTGTTGAAGTTGTTTACTGCTGGTCCTGTTGCCTGCTACCCAGAAGTGTTGAAGGCGATGGGATTGCAAATGGTTAGTCATCGTAGTGCAGAATACAAGAAGCTGCACGTTGAAACTGTAGCTATGCTGCAAAGGTTCATGGCAACACAAAATGAGGTGTTCTTGTTTTCTAGCACTGGCTCAGGCTTCATGGAGGCGTCTGTGCTTAACTGTGTAAACAAAAAAATGTTGTCCTGTGTATGTGGAAGCTTCGGAAAACGGTTCGCAGAGACAGGAACCGCAAACGGAAAACAGGTAGAAACACTGGAAGTTCCTTTAGGTGAACCAGTTACTCCAGATTTGCTTGACGAGAAATTGTCCAAAACAAAGGATGTTGAAGCAGTTTCTATCACTCATAACGAAACAAGTGTTGGGTTAATGAATCCTCTTGCGAAGCTTGCAGATGTAGTGAAGAGTCATGGTAAGCTGTTGTTTGTTGATTGTGTAAGTTCCATGGGCGGAACCCCTATCGATGTTGACAAGTGGGGCTTGGATGTATGCTTTTCTAGTTCCCAGAAATGTTTTGGAGTACCACCCGGTCTTAGTGTCGGAAGCGTGAGTGCGGATGCTCTGAAAAAGTCTGAGACTGCACAGAACAAGGGCTGGTACTTTGACTTCAAAGTGTGGCAGAAATATCAGGAAAAGAAGGGCACTCCGATGACTTCGGTTATTCCTCAGATTAGGGGGATGCATGCAATTTTGAGCATGATCGAAGAGAAAGGCGGAAAGCAGTGGTTCTTTGACCTATATGCTGAACGTAACCGACGCATCCGGGAAGGCGTAAAGAAGCTGGGGCTAACAATGTTTCCCAAGAGCGGATACGAAAGCCCAACAGTGAACTGCGTAAATGCTCCTGCTGGCGTTGATGGTGTTGCCATTTATGAGAAGATGCGAGATAAAGGGTTTGAGCTTGCAAAAGGCTATGGAAGCGTACAAAATACGACGTTTAGGATTGGAAACATGGGCTATATTCCGTTTGAGACCATTGAATCTATGCTACAGGCTCTTGGAGCCGTGCTGTCTGACCTTGGCTGGAAGTGCTAGGTAAAGAGTTTAATCAATCCATAAATGCTTAAATAATGCGTTGCTCTCTCTCCCAGAGCTAAAGGCTGTTTGACACGACAAATAACAATATGGGATAACCCGTCTTGTCTGCCACAGTTTCAGCAAATGGTTAGTGTGTGAATAAGAAGATGAGCGATCATACAATCCTAGTGTGCGACAACTTTGGTCAAGAATTTCTTGATCGTCTATCAGAGTTTGGGACAGTGTTTCAGTCCAGTGACGTAGACTATAGTTTGCCTCTGGACAAGGTAACCATACTTGTTGTTCGAAGCAAAACAAAGGTAAACAAAGAACTAGTTGACATCATGAAAAGCCTCGAGTGCGTCATAACCGCAACTCACGGAATTGACCACATCGACCTAGATTGCCTAGACCAGCATGGAATCAAATTCTATAATGTTCCTGCCCAGTCCTATGATGTTGCACAGGGCGTTATCGCATACATTCTTGCGCATGCCACAAACCTTGTTGAAGGTGACAGGTCCATGAAGCGGGGCCAATGGAAAAAGACCTCTCTTATTGGCTGCCGTGTTACAGGAAAAACGTTGGGAATTGTTGGCTGCGGCAAAATCGGACGCGAAGTTGCACGGCTTGGTTCAGCTCTTGGCATGAATGTTGTTGTTTCTGATCCCTGTATTCAGGACGCTCCCGGAGTTACTGTTGTCTCTTTAGATGAGCTTCTTTGCAGCTCTGACTTTATTTCCGTTAACTGCCCCTTGACAGGCGGCACAAGAGACCTTATCGGAAAAGACGAAATCGCCAAAATGAAGGACGGCATATTTCTGGTTAACACTGCAAGAGGCGGAATCATAAACGAAAAAGCACTTCTAGAAGCGCTAGAGGCTGGCAAGGTTGGAGCTGCATTGGATGTTCTTGTTTCCAAGACTCCATTCGATGATAAGGTTGCGAGCAAGCTGATTCAGAACGAGCGCGTGATTGTTACTCCGCACAGTATTGGTCAAACTCATGAAGCAATCGTCGAGAAGGGCGAGGGAGTAATAAAAGCCATCCAAACCCACGTCGAATCCAAAAAGTAAGAATATTTTTTCTTCTTTTTCTTGTTTGATTTTACGCTTTTAAGCCACCACATGATACTATGTTACTGTGGGGTTTCTGTTTGCACAGTTCCATTTCAGATGTAGCAAAAAAGATAAAGCGGCTTGAGATTCAGGGCGCCCGAAATGTTGCCATAGCTGCCATAAAATCTGTTGAGGCGACAACAACCGAGTCCAAGGCTAAAACCAAACAAGAACTTCTGGTAGAGCTTTCTGAAGCTAAAGAGGTTCTTTTTGCTTCTAGGTCTACAGAGCCTTTGATGCGAAACGGTGTGCGTTATGTTGTTCAGGCTGTTGAATCAAGTGACGAGACAGACGTCAAAAACTTGGCTAAAGTGGTTTCCAGTGTTTCAGAAGAGTTCTTGGAGCGCCTAGAGCAATCAAAAGCGAAAATTGCTTCCATTGGGTCTAAACGGATTTCACAGAATTCTCGTGTTCTTACGCACTGTCATTCTTCGACTGTTATGAATATGCTAAAACAGGCTAAGGCTGATGAGAAAATCTTTGAAGTGGTCTGCACCGAGTCCCGACCTGTTTTTCAGGGCAGAATCACTGCAAAGGAGATGCTGGATTCTAAAATCAAAACCACCATGATTGTGGATTCTGCGGTGCGCCATTTTGTGAATCAGGTGGATTTTGTTGTTGTAGGCGCGGATGCGATTACTTCTGAGGGCAATGTTGTGAACAAGATTGGAACCAGTATGATTGCTCTTGCAGCCAAAGAGGCTAGAACACCATTTTATGTTGCTACGGAGCTCCTAAAGTTTGACCCTGTCACAGTATTTGGCTCCTATGAACGAATAGAAGAACGGGGTACAGAAGAGGTTTGGAGTTCTCCTCCGCATGGTTTGATTATACGAAATCCTGCTTTTGATGTGACAAGACGCGATTTCATTCACGGAATAATCTGCGAAGAAGGAATAATACCCCCACACTCCATCAGCGAGCTGATTAGCAGAAAGTATCCTTGGATACTAGAGTCCACATGACTATTTTGTTATTAGTCTGATTTTCTTTTCCAGTTCTGTGAGCTTCTTTTCTAAGCTATTTATTTTTTTGGCGTATCTTTCTAGCCGTTTTCCGTCTAGGGCTATCCACAGCGCCATGACTATTCCGGAGCAACCCAGTATTACATAATATGCATAGATTGCTGTCCACCAGCCCCCCAGCTCTTCGCCGGAGCTAAACAGAACATAGATTGTCACTGCAATCATAACCAAGAAGTTAATCAAGTTAAAATATGCCAAAAAAGTACGCATCTTCAAGGTTGTATTGCTCCCACTACCATATTTTTAGGGTAAGCGCTTAAAGCTTTCCCGAACTTTCGATGGTTCTGGTTTTGAACAAAAAGTATTTAGCATCTTTTCGACCATTGTTACCCTTGCAGATTCTGGTCTAGACTGCTTTGAAAATAAAGGGGACAAGAAAAAAAATGCAGACACTAAAAGAAATACGAGAAAAAATTTCAAAACTGGAACTTGAAAAATCTGAACTTAAATCCGAAATAGAAGAACTCAGAGAAAAGGCAGAAGAAAAAGCAGACTCCCTAGAAGAAGAAGTAGAACAACTAAGAGAAGAAGCAGAAGACCTCAAAAAAATGCTCGAGGATATGTAACAGTTTCCAATTGATTGAACCTGTTATTTTTCATTCTTTTTTAACATACATTCGTTTCTTTATTGCTAGCAATGCAACTGATGCAACGGCAATTGATGCAATATATGTTGAAGCAGAAAATTCTGGTACTGTCATCACGTTTGATTCTGCAAGTTTCCATCCGCCTGATGCTGAAGTTAGGTTTCCATCCATCATCATTTCTGTTTCAATTGACATTTCAACAAGAATGCCAATTTCTTTATCCCAATACATGTTTAGACCAAACAGGTAATAGTCGTCACTTGTCACGTTTCCCATGCTGTATTCAACATGGTTTGTTTCCCTAACGCCCAGAGGCGTCGAATACATCAAAGTCTCATTTATCCGCTCGCCCATATCTGAAGCATACGTAAAGTCATTCTCAGCAAGACCAGAAGAAATAAGCCACGTACTGAATTCGCCATCGCCGTTTGCTATATCTACCCAGCCAGCCGCAACCTGCTCAGTGCCATTCTCATAATTTACCGTAAACTGACCCGTAACATTTGAACCCCAAACATCCAAAATGTCAAACTGAAGACAATCACCCTTCAGCAAATAATCAAAATCAGAATCATCAGGAGCAGTCATGTTCTCGTCCTCTGAATACCAATCAAAACTAAAATCATAACTAAACCAATCACCCTCGGAAACGCCCACAATACTCGATTGAGCAAAAACCAAACCCGAAAACACAACCGACAACAAACCAACTATCGACAACAAAACCAAAAATCTTCTAAAACAAACCAAACCCAGCACCAACCAAACAAAAAACCTACCTTTCCCAAACCTAAAACAATTCTGACCACAAAATCAATACCACAAAAAACAAACACCAATCAACATTTAACCACACTTGTTCATGAAATTCCCACCAAAAGAAAAAGAATTAGTCAACCTTTCAAAATTTCACATGTTCATGCTGCCTATTTGGAGCCTATTAGGATCCTAATAATAGTTCATTGTTGAAAAATAGCTTTTTTCTGAAAACTTCTGCGCTGCACACTTTCAGGAAAAATATTCACATGCGCATCTGTAACAAATCAGAATTGTTTGTGGTGGACCGAGCGGGAATTGAACCCGCGACCTCCTGAGTGCAAGTCAGGCATTCATACCAGACTGAACTATCGGCCCACATGTTATGTGTCTTTGTTTGATGATAGAAGCTAAATTTAGGCATTTCTGTTTTAAATCATGTTTGGACAAAATTGTTTACTGAAAAAATTCTCCCCATCTGCTCAATCGCTGCGCTGCTAAAATTTATCTGTTAACTGTTAAATATTGATGAGAAACAAGTTGTTATTGAAGGAATTCAGCTTGGATCAAGACTCTTTAATCACTGAACTCTCCGAACTTACCAAACAGTACCGATGACCTGAACAACAAAATAGAAACTATCAACAAGAAATTTTCTGCCAGAAAATCAATCCAAGCTTCTCTGGGTCTTTTTGGTGTTTTGATCTTCCTATTTTCACTTGCATTGTTTGCTGTAATAATCCTGACTCTAGTCCTCGACAAATTTGACCAATACTCTGACCTGTTTCTGATTGTAATCTCAGTTCTTGTCATCATCTGGATTGTCTTCTTTATGGTTTCAAGAGTAAATCTCAAAAGCTTTTCATCAAACTCAATTCAGGTCAATAATTTATCAAAACAGCTAGAAGAAACAAAACAAAAAATCGACAAAACACAGCAGCTAATCGAAAAAGAAGAACAGAAACAAAAACAACAAAAAACAACTCAAGTTCCTAAGACACAAGAACAAGTTGTGGAAACAAAACAAACCGAGAAACCTTTCAAGTTTGTCAGCCGTCAAGGGGAAGTGAAGTGGGGAACTGAAAAAGAAGTAGCTGAATGGAAAAAAGAAGATGAACATGCCTTTGATGAAGAACAACAGAAGAAAGGTCTCGTAAAATTTGTTCCTGTCAGTTTACAAATACGAGAGTTGATGAGCGCGGAGGGGCATTCAACAGAGTTTATGTCCAAGTTTCCCAACAAATGGAAAAAAACCAACGGTATTCCTTTAGATATTACTTGGGGGACGCCTGAGCAAGTTTTCGAATGGAAACAAAAAGAAAAAGGGCTCATCAAATTCGTTGACTCTGATGGCAAAACACGATGGGGCACAGAGAAACAGGTAGCTGATTGGCAAAAAGAAAAAGAAACAAAAGCATAGGAAGGGCCGGGACCGGGATTTGAACCCGGGCGCTAGGCTCCACAGGCCTATAGGCTACCAGACTACCTCAACCCGGCCACACACAATGGCTCTTTACTTTCAAACAACTTATTGCTTATTTACATTTTCCCGAAAACATAACTACCTTAAATCAAACAAGCCTCTCTAAATAACACGGATGACCCTGCCATGACAGTCAACGTAACAAAGTATGATGGAACAAAACAGGTCTTCAACAGAGAAAAAATAATTCGAACCGCAACAAGAATGGGCGCCACAAGACAAGCAGCCGAACAAATAGTAGATGAAATCGAAAACAAAGCATACGACGGCATAAGCACACGAAAAATCCTACAAATGCTATACACCCGACTAAAAAAGCACAAGCCCACACTAAAACACCAAATAGACCTACGGCGATGCATTAAGCCTCCTGAAGTCTGCGCCAGATTTTGAACAATACATCCAGCAGCTACTGCGCGAACATGGCTACAAGGTGACCCCAAACCAGATAATACAAGGAAAATGTGTACAACACGAAGTCGACGCCATCGCCACAAAAAACAACAGAACCTGCTTCGTAGAAGTCAAACACCACATCAAATACCACACCCCAACAGGCCTCGACATACCCCGCATCGCAAGAGCCGTCCTAGAAGACATAACAGAAGGACACCAGCTCGGACAAAACAACAACAAAATAGACTATGCAATGATAGTCTGCAACACCAAACTCTCAGACTACGCAAAACAATACTCAGACTGCAGAAAAATCAGTCACATCGGATGGAGCAGCCCCCAAAACCAAGACCTACAAACAATGATAGAAACAAAAAAACTCTACCCAATAACAATCCTAAGAGGGCTAAACACACAAACCCGAAATCGACTAACATCAAACGGAATAATAACACTAAAACAGCTAACCCAAAAAAGCCTAACAGAACTTAAACACCAAACAGGAATACACAAAAACAAACTTGAACCAATTCTTGAAAGAGCGCGGGCTATTCTTTCGGAAAATTAGTTGTATTTTTCATGTTTCTGAATTCGGTTGTTTTATTCGTTACACTTAAAAGTTTGTTTAGTATATCTTACTAGATTAGATAAAAATGCTGTCTCAAACCCTCCCCTGCGCACACCCCCAATGCAAAGACAAAATGCGCCTAATATTCAAAAACGAACGATACATCGGCTACCGATGCCTACTAAAACCAAACAGCCACAACTTCAGATACGACATAGAACGCAAAAGGTGGGAAAAACTCATTGTCACTACAAAACCTGTGCTGGGATACAAGAAATCGCCTTACGAAGTTCTGTTTGAGGAAGACTATACGATAGATTCTGTTTGATTTTTTGAAAACAGGCATTTTCTGATGTTCTGGGCTGTTTGTGGTGCCAAAACCTGTGTCTAGAATGTCATTCTGATAAAGTATTCGCGAATGATATTTATGTGAGTGTGTGAATCTGGACTGTTTAAATATAAGAACTCCAAATGAGTTGTTAGAGGACAGAAAAGCATGGGCTCTAAATCACCTAAAGGCGAACTTGCGGCAAGAAAACTACTTGCAAAAAGAAAGAATTTCAGATGGAAGGATCTGTACTACAAGCGAAGAACTCTTAGACTTGATGTTAAATCTGATCCCCTGAAAGGTGCTCCTATGGCACGGGGGATTGTACTAGAAAAGGTTGGTATTGAGAGTAAGCAGCCAAACAGTGCTGTCAGGAAATGTGTGCGCACTCAGTTGATTAAGAATGGCAGGGTAATTACTGCTTTTCTTCCAGGCGACGGCGCGCTTAATGTTGTTGATGAGCACGATGAAGTAGTTGTTGAGGGAATCAGCGGTTCCCGTGGCGGTGCTATGGGTGACCTTCCTGGTGTTCGATGGAAAGTGTCAACTGTTAACGGTGTTTCCCTTAACGAGTTGGTTCTTGGTAGAAAAGAAAAACCCATGCGTTAAAGCTTTGATAGGTGTCTCGTTTGAGTAATATGCAAGAAATCAAACTGTTCGGAAAATGGAGCTTTGAAGGGATTAACGTAGAAGACCCTGGGCTCAAACAATACATTTCAGTTAAACCCGTATTCGTTCCCCACAGCATGGGAAGACACGAGCATGGAAAATTCCACAAAGCTAAAGTCAGCATTGTTGAACGTCTCATAAACAATCTTATGCGCCCTGGCAGCTGTGCAGGAAAAAAGACCCGAGCAATGGCTTTGGTCAGCAACGCTTTTGACATAATAAATGCGCGTACAGGAGAAAATCCTATACAGATTCTAATAACTGCGGTAGAAAACACTGCCCCGGGAGAAGATACTACCCGCATCAGCTACGGTGGTATAGCCTACCATATGGCGGTAGACATCTCTCCGCAGAGACGAGTTGACCTCGCATTACGTTTTCTTTCCGAAGGTGCAAGAAACCAATCTTTTGGCAACCCAAAAGCCTTGGACGAGTATCTTGCAGAAGAGCTGGCCTTGGCATCTAAGAATGATGTTAAGAGCTATGCTGTGAAGAAGCGTAATGAGATGGAAAGAATAGCACGTTCCTCACGTTAGGAACGTTTGCTGTTTTTGCATTTTGTGTGGGAAACAGGTGCTTTATTGTGTTGGCTTTCCTTCAAAAAGTTAAAATAATTGAAGCAACTGTGTTCTCTACGAATCCACTTACACGAAAGGGTAAGATTACAAAAAACTAGGAGAAAAAGAGAATGAGTAACAAAGAAAAACCCCATCTGAACTTGGTAGTAATCGGTCACATCGACCACGGTAAATCTACAACCGTAGGTCACCTGTTCTCTCTAACGGGAGCAGTAGATGAGCGAACTGCCAAAACATATGAGGAAGAAGCTAAAAAATTAGGAAGAGAGACATTCAAGTTTGCTTGGGTCTTGGACAAACTCAAAGAAGAACGCGAACGTGGTATGACCATAGATGTTGCTTATCTGAAATTTGAGACTCCAAAATATCAATTCACAATCATTGACGCTCCCGGACACAGGGACTTTGTTAAGAACATGATTACCGGTGCAAGCCAATCTGACGCTGCAATTCTTCTTATCTCTGCAAAACGTGGAGAATTCGAGGCTGGAATTGGTCCAGGCGGTCAGACCCGTGAGCATGCTTTCTTGGCTTACACTTTGGGTGTCAACCAGCTAGTTGTTGCAATCAACAAGATGGATGATCCTTCAGTTGACTGGAGCGAAGAACGATACAATGAAATTAAGGAGGAGATGACCAGAATTCTGAAGATGTCTGGTTTCAATCCTGCTAAGATTCATTTCGTTCCAACTTCTGGCTGGACTGGAGACAACCTTGCTAAGAGGAGCGAGAACATGCCTTGGTATAAGGGTCCAACACTGTTTGAGGCTCTTGACGAAATGGAAGTTCCTGCAAAGCCAACAACAAAGCCTTTGAGGATTCCAATTCAGGACATCTACACAATCACTGGTATTGGTTCTGTTCCTGTCGGTCGTGTTGAGACTGGTGTTCTTAAAGAAGGTGACAACCTGATTTTCATGCCCTCCAAGGCAACTGGTCAGGTCAAATCTATTGAGACCCATCATGTGGTTGTCAAGCAGGCTCTTCCAGGAGACAACATCGGCTTCAACGTAAGAGGCATCTCAAAGAAGGATGTTCACAGGGGCGACGTTGCAGGTCATGTTGACAGCCCACCAACTGTTGCACGAGAATTCCTCGGACAGATCATTGTAATACACCACCCAACTGCAATTGCGGCAGGATACTCTCCTGTATTGCACTCTAACACTGGTCAGGTTTCATGCAGGTTCAAGGAACTTGTTGCGAAGCTAGACCCCAGAACCGGTCAAATAGTTGAGAAGAATCCTTCTTTCCTGAAGACTGGTGACGGTGCAATTGTGCGATTTGAGCCCATTCAACCAATCTCTGTTGAAACATACAGCGATTTCCCCGAGCTCGGCAGATTTGCTGTCAGAGACATGGGCACCACAGTTGCTGCTGGTGTAGTCAAAGAAATCACCGTAAAGGGCTAAAGAGACCCTTTTTTCTCTCTTTATTTTTTATTGTTTTCGAATTTTTAGAAAATATTTTTCCTATCCAAGCAGTATTGTGAACAGGTTCATCCCAAGAATCAACAGTATTCCTTGTGTTATGCAGATTGCGCCAATTACGAGTGTTACTGGTCTTGAGGCTAGTAGCAGTCCGAGGAGTTTTAGGACGTCTTCTATGAATTTGAAGACCATGTAGACTATTACTGCGGGTATAAGGAAGATTGCGACGTAGAACCATATGGCATCGATTCCGAAGATTGTTGCAGGTAGTGTGAAGAAGAAGTAGACTACGCCTGCGCTTAACGTGCCTGCTATCAGTCCGAGTAGGGCTGCCCATGGGAAGTCTCTGATTGGTTTTAGCATGAGTGCTAGTCCGGCGACGATGAATAGGATTACTGTGTATGTGTCTATGTTTGGTGCTTGTGCTTTCCATGCTGCTGCGCCTGTTATGATTAGGACGATTCCGACAAAGAAGCCGAAGAATGAGACAATTTTTGTCAGTATGCTTGCGGTTGTTCCTACCACTGGCACGGGCTTGAAGACTCTTTGTAGGAACCATGACATTGCGATAAAGCCGCCTATGATGAGGATGTATTGGGCGTTGTTGACTAGAATACCAAAGTCCATTTTTTCACCAGAAGCCAATCTTGTGTATGCCTATTTTGTGCTGTATGAACATTTAATACTTGCGTGGCTAGACCCTTGTTGTTTTTTAGTATCGTTGTGTGCTTGTGAACTTTTTTTGTGAAAGTGTGCAGCGCAGAAGTTTTCAGAAAAAAGCTATTTTTCAACAATGAACTATTATTAGGATCCTAATAGGCTCCAAATATGACAGCATGAACGTGTGAATTTTCTGCGTTTTTGCTGGTTCTTTTCTTTTGTGCTTGAATTTTAAGGAGAAAAGCTGGTTTTTGTATTCTTATTATGTTGGTTTTTAACAAGATTATACATGTTTTTACTTGATTGGATGCTGATGAAAAAAGCCTTAAGCTAATAGGTCATAACAAAGGTTCTTGAGGGAAATTTTTTGAAACTTGAGGTAAATCTGACAGATTCGATAGACTATACAAAAATGCTCTTTAACGATCTTGGACGACTACTGATACTGATCATTCTTGATATTATTCCCATAGTCAATTTTATTGTTGCCGGATACGCTGCGAATGTCATTAAACAATCCAAAGACTCCAAAGAACTGCCGCCATTAACTAACTACGTTGACCTGTGGATTCAAGGACTAAAAATTGTTGTCGCATCAATCATCATCATGATAATTCCAATAATCCTGATAGGACCATCCGTTGTGCTGTTTGTGATAGCAACATGGATAGATGTGTCTTTTCTGCCAACGATCGGCGGCTTTCTAGCAATCGTCATGCTACTGATAGGCGTGTTATTAGCATTTTTCCTTTCAATAATACTTGGTATGGCAATCGTTAACATGGTCAAACACGGTAGCTTCGGCAAAGCATTTGCTTTCGGAGAAATCCTAAACGTAATCGGAAAAATTGGCTGGGGTAGCTACATTGTCTGGCTCATAGTCATCTTCATAATCTCAGTTATAATCTCTGCAATCGGAGGTATCCCCGTAATAGGATGGCTACTCTCGCTAATACTAGGACCACTCTTCGCAGTATTCGTAGCACGCTCAGCATCACTCACATACATGGAAGGAACAACAACACCAGAACCAGCAACAGCACAACCAACAGACGAACAATAACACAAAACACACAACCCCTAAACCCACCCACCCTTTTCTTTATTTTATTTCATTTTTTTCTAAAAACACATCATAATTTAGGAATCATAGTTTTAAACGACAAAATCTAATTACTTCTGTTAATACTAAAATCAAACTGATAGTATTTGATGATAATATTTGACGTCCACAAATGATTCACGTTCATCGATTCAAACAATTCGCTTATGGAAAATAGAAGATGCAGGTTTACGCGAAGTATCCAAATCTAAGCTTGATTTAGAGGAAAGACTTGAAGATTGGATTGAAACTGATATTTCAATAATTTCATCACAATTACTTGTTATAGGACGCCAAGTAGAGACAAGTTATGGAGGATACATCGATATTTTATGTATCGATGAAAACGGAGATTTAGTAATTATTGAATTAAAAAGAGATAAGACACCCCGTGAGATAACGGCACAAGTTCTTGATTATGCCTCATGGGTAAAAAATCTCACTGCAGATCAGGTTCAAGAAATTGCCCGAACATACTTAAACAGTGATTTGGAAGAGGCGTTCGAATCAAAATTTAATTAAGATGTTCCTGAATCGCTAAACCAGCAACATTCAATGTTAGTTGTTGGCACTGAAATTGATAGTTCAAGTCAAAGAATAATTAACTATCTATCCGAAAGCTATGGCGTTGCGATAAATGCGTTCACTTTCAATTATTTTAATGACAATACTTGTGAATATCTAACCAGAACTTTTTTGATTGAACCTTCAAAAGCAGCGGTTCAGACTCAATCCAGACCAGGAAAGAGGTTACCTAATTTAACTGAAGAACAGCTGCAAATTATTGCAAATGAGAATGAAGTAGGTGAAATATACAAGCACCTTCTGGATAAGCTAACGCCCCTTCTATTCTAGGCGACCAACAAGAAGTACAATCGGTTTCAAAGGGATATTTGATGGAAAAAGAAGTATCATATTAAGCCTTGTTCCCGGTGAAAGCAGTCTAGAAGAAGGCTTAAAATTTAGAGTTTACGTTGAACGCTTCTCAAAACACTTCAAAATACCTGAAGAAAGGGTGAAAGAAATTTTTCCCCCGCAACAAAAAACCATGGAAATATTATGAAACAGCACCCCCAGATTTATCGGGATACGAAGGATTCTTCAAAAATTCAACTGAAGTCAACCATTTTTTGGAAATGTTACCTACTGCAACAAATTAAAACAGGAGTCGTTAGAGAAAGAAACCCAAGACGACACACGCGAAAATGAAAGATTTTTAGTTTACGTTTTTTATTTGAATGCTTGATGGAGAAGTCGTGTATGGGGAAGAGTGTTACTCAGAAAATTTTGGAAGATCATATTGTTAAGGCTGCTTTTGAGCCTGGTAAAGAGGTTGCGATTAAGATTGACCAAACTTTGACACAGGACGCGACGGGAACCATGGCTTATCTTCAGTTTGAGGCAATGGGCATCCCAAAAGTCAGGACTGAGCTTTCTGTGAGCTACATAGACCACAACACAATACAGGTCGGATACGAAAACGCGGACGACCACAGGTACCTTCAGTCTATTGCCGCAAAATATGGCATCTATCTCTCAAGAGTAGGAAACGGAATCTGTCATCAGGTCCATCTTGAAAGGTTCGGAAAACCCGGAAAAACCCTGCTGGGCTCTGACAGCCACACCCCGACGGCGGGCGGATTAGGAATGATAGCCATCGGAGCAGGAGGGCTAGACATTGCAGTTGCCTTGGCTGGCGAACCATTCTATCTCACATGCCCAAAGGTTGTTAAGATTAATTTGAAAGGAAAACTTCAGCCCTGGGTTTCTGCAAAAGATGTTGTTCTAAAAGTTTTGGAGATTTTCTCAACAAAAGGTAACGTTGGCACCGTGTTTGAATACGGCGGAGAAGGAGTGAAAAAACTTTCTGTTCCTGAACGTGCAACAATAACAAACATGGGCGCTGAATGCGGAGTAACAACATCTGTTTTTCCCTCTGACGAAACAACAAAACAGTTCCTCAAAGCACAAGACAGAGAAGAAGACTGGACCGAAATCAAAGCCGATAAAGACGCAACATACGACATGATAGTTGATGTTGATCTTAGCCAGATTGTTCCTTTAACTGCAACTCCTCACAGTCCCGGAAACATCAAAACCGTACAAGAACTAGAAGAAATGCCTGTAAATCAGGTGTGTATTGGAAGCTGCACCAACTCCTCATACAAAGACTTGATGACTGTCGCAAAGATTCTGAAAGGAAAAACCGTTCACCCAGACATCAGCCTTGTTATTTCTCCGGGCTCAAAACAGGTAATAGAAAACCTTGCACAAGAAGGCGCACTAGCAGACCTCTACTCCACAGGCGCAAGAATCACAGAGCCAGTCTGCGGATTCTGCATAGGAAACAGCCAATCACCACAAACAAACGCCGTATCCATCCGCACATCTAACAGGAACTTTTTTGGTCGCTCAGGAACCAAAACAGCCAACCTGTATTTGACAAGCCCAGAAACCGCCGCAGCCGCAGTTATCACAGGAAAATTCACTGACCCAAGAAACCTATCCATGCCTTATCCTGACGTAAAAATGCCCGAAAAATTCTACACAGACGACAGCATGATTATTCCGCCATCAAACAATCCAGAACAGGTCACCGTGTATCGGGGTCCAAACATCGGAGAACCACCATCTAACGACCCCATGCCCCAAACAATAGACGGCGTTGTAACAATCAAGGTCGGAGACAAAATCACAACAGACCACATCATACCCGCGGGCGCCAGAATGAAATACCGCTCTAACGTGCCCAAATATTCCGAGTTTGTGTTTGAAATAGTCGACGAAACATTTGCGAAGAGAGCTACAATGTTCAGGGATAAAGGAGTACACAACATCATAGTTGCAGGACTGAGCTATGGACAAGGCTCTTCACGAGAACATGCTGCACTGTGCCCGATGTTCCTTGGAGTAAAAGCTGTTATCGCAAAAACCTTTGAACGAATCCACTCTGCAAACCTCATAAACTTTGGAATCATCCCCCTGACCTTCAAAACAGAAGAAGACTATGACAAAATCGACCAAGGCGACAAACTAGAGATACCAAACATCAGAAAACGGATACAAAACAACGAGCCAGTAATAGTGAAGAACCTCACAAAAGAGACAGAATTCGAAGTAAACTATGAACTGTCAACAAGACAAAAAAACATCATAGTAGCAGGCGGAATGCTCGCCTATATCAAAAACAAATAGAAGCCCCGAACTTTTGTTTCGGGCTACTTCTTTGGCTTTGCAAACCATAGGACTTTTATCGTGTAATTTGCGCTTCTTGCAGGTTTATAGTGTTCTGTTCCCCCAAACTTTGCGTACAGTTCAACGGTGTCGTCCCACCAGTCCTGCTGTTTTGCAGTCCACGCAATGTTGAATTTGCCGTCTTTTGCTGTTTCTCCAGAGCCTAAGAGCTTGTCTGCCATAAAGGACCTGTCATGCTCTATGATGCTGATTTTTGCATCTTGTACGCCTTTGCCTGTTTTGCTGTCCATCAACCAGCCCTCAAAAGTCACTTCTGAGCCTGAACTAACAACATTTGACGGAGCCAGCATCGCAATGCCCGTATCCATGACTCCAGTGACGGGTTCCTCAACTATTTCAGCAGGCTGACTGCCCGTCAAATCTTCGATAACTGCATCACAACTGTTTTTAACTGCCTCAATTCCCCGCATACAACCCTGCTTACTGTTATAACCCTCACTGGAAGCTATCACCTGTCCATTAGCCGCAATCAAATTAAAGCGGAACTTCAGCGCCTTGTCAACAAACAACTCATATTTTGGGTCAGAAAGCATTTTGTCTCCAACCGTCTTGTCTTCCACATGAGACTGACAGTTGGTCTGTACAGACTTTACGCCGTTTATGCATCCGACCTTGCTTTCGTATCCTTGACTTACAGCCACGATTTTGTTGTTTGCTGCTCGTAAACGGAACCTAAATTTTCCTGCAACATCTTTATAAACTTGATATTTTGCGCTCAAAACTTTTCCCCACAATAGAATATGAATAATCTGCTGTTAAACATTATCGTGCCCAAGCAAAAAATGAATTAAGAAACATGCTACAATACGAAAACAAAACCAATTCGTAATTGATGGTGACAGATTCGTGAGCCAAGAAAAAGAAGACACTAAACTTAAAGCAAAAACAGGATACTCCGAAAACGGTCTTCCATATTTTTGTATCGGAGACAGCCCACGCACTCTTTTCGTCTTTGAAGGTTTAGGATTCGAAAATAAGCCGCCTTCAGGTCTTCAGCTTCGATTTACCGCCGGAGACTACAAACGATTCACAAAAGAATACACAGTATACTCAGTGGGAAGAAAACCAGACCTTCCAGACGATTACTCAACACGAGACATGGCAAACGACTACGCAAACATGATAAAAGAAGAACTAGAACCCCCAGTAGACATACTGGGGCTGTCCACAGGAGGAACAATCGCACAATATTTTGTCCTTGACCATCCCCAACTTGTTCGGCGCTTGGTTCTGGCAAGCACAGGCTATACACAGCGAAAACGGAAAAAAATTGCAGATGCATTCCGCGGATATGGCACGTAAAGGCAAATGGAGACCTGTATACACTTCCATGATTGATGGCCTGTATCCAGAAGGTGGAATAAAAAAGCGTTTTTTCAAGTTAATGATGTGGATTATTGGCAACTTTCAGCAAGCCAAAAGACTCGTCAGATTATGTGATAACTGTTGAGGCAGAAGACAAGCATAACTTCAAAGACCTGCTAAAAGAAATAAATGTGCCCATTTAGTGATTGGCGGCGAAGACGACTACTTCTATCCCATCCAAGAGACTGCAGAAGGAATCCCAAACGCTAAACTGATTATATACAAAAAATTTGGACACAATGCATGGCTTGACAACCGAAAACAATTCCAAGAAGACGTCTTAGATTTTCTCAACGAAAAAATCTAAAAGTTGACTTTATTTGTCTGCCGTTATTGTACGGTCTAAAACTAGAAGTGCATCATTGGGACCAACAAGCCCCTCTACGCTCACTACGCCTTGTGATAAAACTTGGTCTGCAGACATCTTTTTCCATATGTGCTGTAGAATGGCTGAGAAATTTTTTCCCTGAGGCAGCTCTGTAATCAATCCTTTGCTTTTTGCTATAGAAACCAACTGGCGGGCTATCCTTTCAGCCTCATTGACCCTTTCAACATCCTTCTGGATGCTAGCTGTTATGATGTCTACTGCTTGGTTGATTGATTGGTTTGCTGTTGCGTTCTTGATTTTTCTTTTTGTTGCGCGACCCTCGAAACAGATTCCCATGGGTATGTTTCCTTGCTCTGCAGAAATTATGTTTCCACGCAAAGATGCAATGTTTGCTGAAGCGGGCAACTGATTGTTTTTGAGTGTGCACTCTAGCTGTGTTAGCCACTTTTTTGTTTCGGGTACGAAGTTGATGTCTCGTTGTTCGCTGAGTTCAACTATGCCGGATACGCGCAAGAGCAGGTTCTGGATTTCTTCCAGATTAACGATGCGCAACATGTCAGTTCTACTCTATGACTAAGCGGTCTTCCTTTTTTCCGTCTGACTCAATGCATGTCCATTCAAAGGCTTCTTCAGTTATCTTCAAATGGATTCGGGTAATATTTTCTGGCGGTCCAGCTTCACGAATCTCCGAAGTGTTAACCATAACCTGCAACCTTGTAGGCGGCGTCCGAAGCTTCAAAAACTCTATCCGAGCCAATTCACTGATTTTCTGCTCCAAACTTGACTTGGTCTTTGCGTCTAAGCCTGAAGAAACCAGCGTTTTAGATGCGGTGCTGCTCAATTCCTTTGCTACTCGGTTAACATCGACAGCAACTTCTGCAGGCTGAGTCAAAGAAACCGTTTTTCGGTCAAGTGCCTTTTTCAATGCTTTAGTCTGTTCTGGCTTCAAGCGTATGCGTTCTTCGCTGAGTGTTTTAGCCAAAACTTTATCGAATACTACGCGGGTTTCCGAAAGACTTGGTGTGCCTCTTGGAGCCTTCTCAAGTTGTGGTTCTTCCATCTTTTTTACCGCAACAGGAACATCCAATTCTACTGTGGGCAAACGGAAATGGGGAATCGGCATATTTCGTAGCAGCGGATGGCTGGAATACAGTTCTGCTACTCTAACTGCCTCAATGTCTGCCTGCATTCTGGCAATTGTGATTTCTGAAATTAGATGACCTAAATAATCGCCGAGATTTGGTAAATTTTTTTCCTCCTAAGATGCAAAAAAGAGAATGGGGGTGGGGGATGTTAAGAACAGAGTTATGCGCTTGCTGCTGGGGTTGATGTTATTGCGCTTTCGAGAATGCCTAGCATCTTTTCCATTCCGGCAGGCATTTCGTCTTGGACTGCTTTTACGTGCACGGCTAGCGAGTATGTTCTGTTGACTGTGTTGCCTTGCTGGGTTGTGCGCTGGAAAGACGTGGATACCTTTAGTTTGGCTGATCCGAACAGCCAGCCTGCTTTTGCTTCTGTTGAGGTGTCAATTTTCAGGTTTGTGTCGGTTTTTCTGTATGACACAGAATTGATTTTTGCGTTAAAATCAACTGTGGTTTCATCGATTCTGATAAACGGAATAGGCAGAAGCGTCAATATGGGAACCTGAAGTTGTTGTGTTTCATACACTGCAGGAACAGCGTCGGTTGGGGGAACTGGAGGTGTTGCTTCTGGGTCTCCTGGAGTCGCGGGTTGATATGGGCTGAGTTCTTTTGGGTATTTGAAGGTGACATAGATGGGTTCTTCAGTTGTGCTGTCTCCTCCTGCGATTTCTTCAGTGTTTGGTTTCTTGAAGCCTACTTCTTTGATGAAGTTGACTGTTGACATTGCTGCTTGGGCTTGTGCATTAATTACTGCTACCAGTGGACCGCCTATCATCGATTCAAAATCGATGCTTGATAATTCTTGACCTGGGGTGGGCATATTTTTCACTAATACTTATCGAGGATATTGATTATTAATAAGTATTATCGTAGAAGTGTAGAACATAAATACACAATATACAAAAATTTGTATCCTGTTATTAAATTAACAAATTTTATAGAAAACATACACAAAAATTCTATAACAAAACACAAATTATCGCTACAACATAAACCAACAGATATTCTGAGTAATCTGCACAGCCATTTTTCCGTAATTTTCAAGATTTTGTTTCGGTTCATTTTTTATTAAATGAAAAACCTATTATGTGTGGTTGTTGTCCCCTCTGTGAAGGGTCCGTGGTCTAGTCTGGATTAGGACACTGGCCTGCGAAGCCGGAGTTCCGGGGTTCGAATCCCCGCGGACCCGCCACCTAAAGGAAGAAAATTGAATGGTTTCCATTAATCCATTTCAGGATTTATATTCCGAATGCGAGACTGTTTTAAAAAAGGCTTTAAAAGAAAAACATGCATGTTTTCTATTTTCCGTTTCGCTCGAAATTCCGCCTAACCTTAACTTTGGAGAATTATCCTCTCTATAGGATTTCAGATTGCTAAATAAGAAGGAAAAATCCACGATTAGCAACATCGGGAACCATTGATGTTATGAATATTAGTGGTTTTCCATTGGTGGAGTCGGTTCAACCTGCTGGCGTAGGATACATCAATTTTCATGCAAATCTGAAAAGTTTCCCAGAATTAACTATTGAAGCTGTTAGAGAATTAGACACGGAATATGGATATGTTAAGACGGCTAAGCCACAGGATATTCTGCTTGAGCACACCAGCGTTAACCCTGTTCATCCTATACATATTGGGCAGGCAAGAAACCCCATGCTAGGCGACGCATTGTCGCGAATTTTGATTAATCATGGTCACAAGGTTTCAAGGCATTACTACGTGGACGATGTAGGACGCCAAAGCGCCGTTATTGCGTATGGCTACAGCAAGCTTGGGAAACCAAAGCCTGAAGGAAAACCTGACCGATTCATAGGCGGAGTTTATGCGGTTACAAGCTGTATTATGGAAGTTTTGCGACTAAAAAAAGCAGTTAATTCGAGTAATATTGAAACCCAGGAGCTGACAAAACTGCAACGAGACCTTGACGAATGGACGTCTATTTCTGCGGATATGGAGAATCGGTTTCCTGAGCTTTTTTCCAAACTTTTTGAAGCAATCAGCAAAGATGATGACCCTGAGGAGCATGTAGGACAGCTGATACGTGGATACGAGGCAGGCGAAGAAGGAGCTAAGCAGCTTCTTAGGGAGGTTTGTCTTCTCTGTCTTGAAGGCTTCAAGGAAACGTTGGCGAGTATGGAGATTTCTGTTGATTGCTGGGACTGGGAAAGCGACCTTATCTGGGACGGCAATGTCACCCGCGCCTTAGAGGCACTGAAGAGTACGCCTTATGTTTTTGAGGAGAATGGTGTTCTGGAGTTTGATGCAGAAAAAGTTGCAGATGACCTTGACCTCAAAAAGACTCTGGGGATAAGTGAGGATAATGAAATTCCGCCATTGACGCTGGTTAGGGGTGATGGAACTTCTCTTTATACTACAAGGGATATTGCTTATCATCTTTGGAAATTCACGCAGGCGGAACGGGTCATCAATGTTATTGGGATGGAGCAGACTCTTCCTCAGCTTCAGCTAAAGCTTGCACTAAGTGCACTGGGACACAGCGACTACATTGGTCGGTTGACGCATTTTGCTTACAGTCTGGTCAGGCTGCCCGGGCATAGGATGTCTAGCAGAAGAGGACGATACATCACGCTCGATGAAGTAATGGATGGAGCAGCCGAAAGAGCCTACGCAGAGGTTTCAAAGCGTTCTCCGCACCTTTCAGAGGAGGAAAAACGGCAGATTTCTGTCTTTGTAGGCAAGGGCGCAGTGAAGTTTGCGCTGGTTGTTGTTGACCCTACCAAGCCTGTAGTTTTTACGTGGGATCGTGTGCTGGATTTTGAAAAGAACAGCGCACCGTATATTCAGTATTCTCATGCTAGAGCGCAAAGTATTCTACGAAAAGCCGACAGAACCCCAGATGATGCAGACTATTCGCTGTTGGTTGATCCGATGGAGCGGGAAATGGTTTTGACTTTGTCTCGTTTTCCAGAGGTGTTCTTGGATTCTGCAAACAATCTTAGACCAAACGCGATTGCAGATTATGTTAACAGTTTGGCTGATAAGTTCAACAAGTTCTATACGAAGCTGCCTGTGTTGAAGGCTGATTCGCAGGGGCTCAGTGATGCTCGGTTGGCTCTTGTTGATGCGACGCGGATAGTTTTCAGGAATGGCCTAAAGCTTATTGGAATAGAAGCACCAGAAAGAATGTAACATCGCTAATGGCTGAAGGGAAAACGCATGCAGGTCTTTGATTATGGACGGGAAATGCTCAAGTGGATTGCCATCATAACAATGACCATTGACCACGTTGGTGCAGTTCTTTATCCAGAATATGAAGTTCTGCGCTGGGTTGGCAGGCTCGCTTTTCCCTTGTTTGCATACATACTTGTGCTGGGAATGGAAAGCACACGAAATATCAGCAAATATTTTACTCGATTGTTCGCTTTTGCGTTAATCTCCCAGATACCATTCTTTCTGGCAATTGACAAGGGGCCAATCGATTTGCTAAACATTTTCTTCACCTTAGCATTTGGTCTCATGTTTGTCTACTACCTAAAAAAAGGCTCAGTGATTGCATTTGTTCCACTGCTGATTTCTTTTTTCATACCCTTCGATTATGGCGTCTACGGTCTAGCAGTGATAGGATGCATGTATATTCTAACAAAGAACCAAAAATTGGGCGCCGTTGCCATTGTTCTGCTTAACACGCTGTTTCTGTTTCCGTTGAACATCCAGGTTCTGTCTTTAGCCGCTGTTCCTCTGGTTCTTCTTCACCAAAACGGTTCACTTGACATATCCAGAGAAACCATAAAAGAATATGGAATCCCGCTTTGGAGAAAATACTTCTTCTACGCCTTTTATCCTACCCATCTAACATTGCTTTACATAATCAAACTGCTATTCTTCTAGAGATACTTTTTGAGCCACTCAAGCATCTTTTCAGGATGCTCACCAAAATACTGGTAACCATGGAACCTGTGAGACAAGCCCTCCAGATAGTATAGTTCTTTTGGGGCAGATGTGTTCTCATAGAATCCTAGAATATCGCTTGGTTCAGTCCACGGGTCATTTCTTGTCTGAACATACAATGTGGGAACTTTGATGTCCTTAACAAAGTCGGCAGGAGACATATCTTCAAGTCGATGTTCGCTTTGTATCTTGACAAAAATTTTGATCAAATGAAACAGCAGTTTAGCGCCCAGCGGCGAGAATCTTCTCTTGAGATATGTTCGGACAAAGACCTCCATGGATGTCGGCTGAATAGCAACAAGGCATTTGACGTTTCTATTTTTGTTTGGCTCTTTGCTCATGGCAATTATTGTTGAGTTTGCTCCTGTGCAGAAACTGACAAACCCAACATCCATGTCTTTGATGGTCTCATTATTTTGTATGTATGTCATTGCGGCGGAAACGTCCTTGTACTCTTCCAGACCTATTGCTGCTTTGCCCCCATTTGGGTTGGGGTCGCTTTCGCCGTGGTTGCGAAAATCAAACATCAACACATTGTAGCCTTCATCATACAGATGGCGAGATATTTTCAGGAATTCAATCTCTTCGTTGTAGAGTTTAGAAAAACTGCTGAACTCTCTGGTGGAGCCATACTTGGTTAAGCCTCCAACATGCGTAATAACGACTAGTTTGTTTGATTTTGCGGGTATGGGCCAGCCTTTCAGGTTAACCTTGTCTTCTGCTTGGAATTCGATATTCTGAAACTCCATTCCGTAATCTTTTGGATTTTTTGGCACAGGCTGTCTGTCCAAGTGGATTACAGTTCGGGAAAGAAAATAGGCAAAAGCTACATAGAGAATGATAATTATCAGGACGATTGCAGTTACGATTTGCAGCATACCTGTACCTAACAGTATCTGCACTTTTTTTCCTTTAAGCTAAATTATGTTTTAGCAAAAATTGACAAATCTTGATTTAAAAAGTGGGGAAAAGGAAAGGAAAAGTGGGATTGTTTTTGTTTGTTTTAGATTAGTGGTCCTGCGTCTGAGTCCCAGAATGTTAGTGCTGTGACTTCTTCGTCTGCTGATTTTGCGGCTATCATGTGGATTTCGCCGCATTTTGTGCATTTCATCATTACGAGTTCTGGTGTGATTCTGGCGACCTTGAAGATTGAGTTGTCGCATACGAAGCATTTTGTTTCTTTGTCTGTGTATGATTCTATGTTTGCTCTTGGTTTTAGGCTACATCTTGTTTTCATTTTTCATGCATCTCCTTTTGTTAACAGTTACATGTGATTGAAGTACCAGGGTTTTGACAGGTTTTCAGTGATTGTTATTGCTTCTATTTTTGTTAGGCGTTCAGGTTTTCTCATTTTTCTTGGTGCCATACATCTTCACATCCATTCAACATTTTATCATAATGATATACAGAAATATATTAAACTTATGTTTTTTATGAAAATTCATATTAAAAATAGAAAAAACTATGAACATATTCTGGCGATGGAAAACAAGAAAGCATCCACCGCTTGCAACAAACAACAACAAAAACAAATAAAAAAGCCAATTTGGAAAGCTTCTTATCAACCCGATACCCTAAAAACAATGAAACATCAAATGAACCGCACAGCCCTTTTTATTGTATTAACATTAATACACCTAACTATGCTAGGCTTCACAATTACTGTTCCCATAGCTGCCCAAACACAAAACTCTGTAACATCCACATACGAAAGCTGGAAATTCTCCCCATACAACTACGAAAACTTCACAATCATAGTACTTCCAGATACGCAATACTACTCCGAAAGCTTTCCCGCGGTCTTTGACAACCAAACACAATGGATAGCAGACAACATAGAACAGATGAACATAGTTTTCGTGACACACCTCGGAGACGTAGTTGACGAAGCAGACAAGGTATGGCAATGGATAAACGCAAACAACAGCCTAAGCAAACTAGACGGAAAAGTTGCATGGGGTGTATGTCCAGGAAACCATGACGGCATCGATGCAGTGCCAAACAACTTCGAAACATATTTTGGGCGTGAACGATTCCAAAACGAAAGCTGGTACGGAGGCTCTTTTGGCGACAAAAACCAGGACAGCTATCAGCTATTTTCTGCAGGAGGAACCGATTTCCTGTTTCTTCATCTGCAGTATGACCCTAATGATTACATATTGGAATGGGCAGGAAATGTTATTGATTCTTATCCGTCAAGGCATGTCATTATCTCGACTCATGAGTATGTGGATTGGCACTGGAAACCTTGGCACTCAAGTATTGGGGAAAACGTCTACGAAAAACTTGTGAAACCTCATGCAGACCAGATTCTTCTTGTTCTTTGCGGTCACATAGAAGAGGTAGATACACGAACACAGTTCATAGGCGACAATGTAGTTTATGAGATGATATCTGACTATCAGGAGCAGCCAAACGGCGGAGATGGCTGGCTCAAAATACTGCAGTTTTCTCCTCTTAATAACAAAATCTCTGTGAAAACATACTCGCCATACCTGAACCGATACAATCATGACGCCAAAAGCGAATTCAGTTTAGACTTTAACATGTCCACCAAAGAAAACAGCATCACGGTGCAGATGACCAACTCAAATCTGCTCGACTTTAATATAAACGTCCCACAACGAGAAATTAACATCACAACGTCAGGTCCAGTTGACACGTTAGGCACATGCAACATCACATATCCAAAAGACTTGGAGCTAGGAGACAAATTGCTGGTAAACGTGGACGGAGCATGGACAAACACTACTGAACCTACCGCCCCCGAAAATGAAACAACTTGGAACTACACTGAACTCGAAAACGCAACACATCAAATTCTTGTTTTCAAATACCTACAGTTGGCATCATCCCAGCAAATCTTGATAAAAGGAACAGGAAACATACCAGAGTTTCCATCACAAGCAGCCCTAATCGTATCAGTTATAGCAACAGCGGCTCTTACGGCAATCTACAGAAAAAGAATCAAGAAAAAATAGCATTTTTTTAGTTTTTCAAAAATTATAAGCAAGTAGTCACCAAACACTAAACCTGAACAACACACGGGATGTGACCTAGCCTGAGCGACTTCTTCCAAAACATGCCAAAGTGCATTACGGTTATTTTTGCCTCTTTTTTCACTTACCAGCTATTCCTACTAGCCAACTCGTTTTCTGCGCTCCACAGAATATACACCATAATCGCAGCAGACGTGAATTCTTGGAATATGCTCTGGTTTTTCTCAGAAGCATCAGGCGAAATAGGACTGATAATACGTTTTGCTGGAGCATGTCTGCTTGTCGTATTCTCTTGGATTCTTCTAAGAAAGAAGGCATTTTCATTTTCCCTTTTGAGGAAAGCAGTTTTGCTGGAAGGCACACATTACCTGTTCTATGTTCCCTTCATAATTAATCTATTAATCCGTCCAGCAAGCGACCCGACTGTGCTAAGGGTGTACTATGAAACAGCAGTTTCATATACAATCCAAACTGTGCTTGTTTCTAGCAGCTTTATAGTGTTATATTTTAAAATGAGAAATCAAGAAACGTACAATCCCCAGATTCTGAAATGGGGAGCAATAGCGGCTGTGTCTTTTGTTTTTTCGTTATGGGTAAAACATTTCATATTCAATCTGTATGCGCTTCCGATAGACTTGGCAAATTCCGTTTTGGTTATTGGCTTACTTAACTCTGGTCTGACAATACTTGCAGCGGCGATTATATTGCTGGCTACATTGGCTCCTGTTATCAGAACCCAGACCGCCGCCATAAACAAGAAAATGACAGGATTTGTTTTTGTTCTGATGGGCGCATATTTTGTCATCTATATTCTTGTTGCGTCCGTGAATTCTTCTTATATGGCGTTTTTGCAGTTAACCGAGTTCTGGGCAATCAGCTTCGTAGTTGCTGGGGCAGGTTTACTCTTAAAAAGATGCTAAAAGACTGTATGTTGCGCGCTAGTGGGGATTCGCAAAGCTTTTAGCGTATTTTATAGTGACATTTGAGTAAGGTTACAAATATGGTTAAGCGCATCCAACAGATTTTGGTAATGTCCGTAATTGTTCTTTTGATAACCAGTGCTCTGCCCGTCTATGCCGTTGACACTTTGGTGCCTTCGGATTTTGAGCAGGACAGCTGGAGCAAAAACATAGACTTCTTCGATTACGTAAGAGTATATGCCGCACTTCACGGCAAGACACCGCCAAAAGAAACCGACCACGCATACCTGAACCTAGCTTACATCAACACTTCAGGGCTTCAGGTTCTATCGGCTGGACTCTTCAACATCACGGATGAACAAAACGCTGTGACAATACCTATCCAAACCACAATGATGCACTACACATCAGAGGATGGACTGAAAGATGTTGCAACTGCCTCTAGCTTCGTAATGTTGATGGCATTCAACGAAACAGGCAACACCATTTTTGAGCAGTCCCCAGACAGGAACGACACCTTGTATGCTTCATTTAGTTTGGGCTACGATCTGGATGAGCTTTTTGAAGACTCAAAACCTGACCTTAACAGCAAAACAGAGGTCATCCCCTTAACCTCAACCGAAAATGGGCTGGTCTGGACGTGGGGCATGAAATACACTGACCTTGCCGCACTATGGTGGAAAACATCAATAGACCCAGACAATCCATCACGTGACGCTAGACCAATAGCATTGACCGTCTATGACGAGTTGACATTCACGTATAAGCTGGAGATTAATCCAGAAACAGGAGAAGCCACATTAAACATGAACTACGACATCGGCAAAATGCGAGACCTATGGCTCTTCACATGGCTACTTGTACCTCCCATCCCCCTAGGTCACTATAATTCAACAGGATGCTACACACTGAAAGGGCAGCAGCAACTTTCCACGGAGACGATTCATGATTTTCTTCAAAATCGGGGAATCATGATGAGCACTGTAAACTTTCAGGCAACAGCAATTCTCAATCATACTGCCTATTTTGAATCTCAAGGCACGAACGTCCAAGACAATGAAGTCATAGTTGACGACACAACAATAGATACGTTTGCGGATGATGGCGAAAAAATCTTAGAAGCAAACTTTGCCGCAAAAGAAACCTATAACCTGTTCAATTACACGCTTGATCCAACAGAAACAAGCTACGAAACCTATCCCGTAACAACAAGAACAACAAAAATTGCAGGCTTTGCACGAAACCCAATATTTGCTGTTCACACATCGTTGATGAAACTTATCCCAACAGTCATGGCAAGCATAGACCCCGAACTGTATGCGCAGGCTAAAGACCATCTGCTCGACATGAACTATGCAGACTACTTCTATATTACCGCATACCCAGAATATGGCGGATACCGAATCGAGCATGACCCCACAGTCACCGCATACTGCCACTTGACCACAAATGAGCAACTACCTCAGGAACCAGCACCAAAAGAAGGATTGGGAGTGCTCCTAATAGCCGTAGGCATCATACTGATTGTTGCCTTTCTGGTTGTCGTAATAAGACGAAGAAAATAACCTCAGTGGTGCAAGATGGAGCAAAAAAAGAAAATGGGCATTGTCATCGTTTTTGTTGCTGTGATTGTTTTGTCATTTGTTGTTGTGTCGCTTAATCAGATTTTTTTGTTTTCAGAAAATGTAAATGTTGACAAAATTAGAACTGACCCGAATATTGGTTCATACAGCACCTCAATAACCGATGATGATGGCGAAATATTGGCTAACGTATATTTCAGAATTGACCACTCTTTGCCGAATCAAATGGACCACAAAATGGTTTTTTCTATATCGCCATACAACCAGACTGAAGTGGATTCCTTGACGCTAACATTTTCTGCAGGAACAAAAAACATCCAAATATACAAAGAAGCCTCAACATCAGTTTTTCAAGGTTCACAAATCTACCAAAAAAACAACGATATAATATCAACAATACCCGACGTTGGAGACTATGGACACAGCACAATACGATTAGACTTCATTTTAGAACGATATAACGCAGAAAGCCTATCAGTCATTGCTGACCTTTCAATGCACCAAAAAGCCGCACTTCAACTAACATCTCAAAAAGCACAAATCTACATTAACGCAAACATTCCAATAGTTACAACCGAATAATGGAAGAACTGCAAAAGGACTACACGCTAAATTCGATTATTTTTGCATCAAGGCTTTCAGTGTCAAGAACTGCAATTGTAGGTTTTCCAGTTAAGAGACCGCAAGCTTCACCAGGATTAATGACTAACGTGTTTCCTTTTCTATATGCTTTGGGTACGTGGCTGTGGCCGCTGATAACCACGTCATGGCTTTCTAGTTCGAGAAGTGACCGCATCAGCTCTGAATCGTCTCCATGTAGCAGTGCAATCCGTAGCCCATCGACTAGTACGAATGCAAATCTTCCGCGAAGGTCGGCTCCGAACTCGGCAAACTTTCTTTTTAGTGTGGTTCTGTCGCCGTCGTTGTTGCCAAATACTCCGATAATTGGTGCACTCAATTTTTTGAGGCTGTCTGCTACAAAAGGTGAGACAAAGTCTCCGCAGTGCAGAACAAGTTCGACGTTTAGTTCGTTTAGTTTGTTTACGGCTTTGTCGATTACTGGTAGGCGGTCATGGGTGTCAGACAATATTCCTATAATCATGTTTCATATCACCATGCTTTGCTGTTGGCGGCTTCACTGTAGAAGAGGGAAATGAAGCTACATATGCATTTTCCTTTTGGGGTCTTTACGTTTTTATTGGTGATCAGTTTTTGTTGTCCGAAAACATTTTACAATCGATTACCCGTAGTAGGTGGTGGTGTAAAAATGGCATCTCTTAGAGCTTTAGCTCCCTCATTAACCCGAATCACAATCGCAGGAGCCGTAGGCGCGGCAATGCACATTGGACAAGGAGACAAAAACTTGGTAGACCTAAAGGCTGTCGAGTTCTCCCGAGCAGTACTTAACCAAACAGAAATCGACGGTGAAGTAATCTCCTGTGAAGGACCCAAAGACAATGCACCAGCATTCCTAAACAGAGAAAAAGTAGGCACAGGAAAAGGACCAAAAGTAGAATTTGTAATAGACCCTGTCGACGGCACAACCGCCACAGCCAAAGGCAGAAAAGACGCAATCTCCGCCCTCGCATGCGCACCAGCAGGATGTTTTCAGGGTACTACCAGATGACGGATACTTCTTCAAAGTTGCGACTGACTACCGTTCTATGAGCAAGCTTTCCTTAGACATGTCCGTTGAAGACATTGTACACACGGTAGCTGACGCCAAAGGAATGTCCATCGAAAACTTTACAGTAATCATGCTCGAAAGAGAAAGACATACACAACTATTGAACAAGCTAAGAAAGCTTGGAGTAAGAATTATTCTGATTCCTGACGGCGACATCGCAGGAGCTGTAGTTGCATGCATTCCAGACAGTGGTGTTGACCTTCTTATAGGCGCAGGTGCAGGACCAGAAGCAACAATTGCAGCAACTGCCGTAAAGTGCCTTGGCGGAACCATGCTTGTGAATGTTTGGCGAGACAAAAAGGACGATGCCAACAGAATGAACCGATTAATTGAAGTTGGCGTGGATGTGGACAAAACCTATGACCAAAATGAGCTAGCAAAAGGAAATGAGCTTGTTTTTGCTGCTTCTGGTGTTACTAAAGGCGAACTGTTAGATGGTGTGCGCTTCACTTCGACTGGTGCCATGGTAAGTTCACTCTGTACGAGACTTCCTAGCGGAACCATCGAAACCTCAGAAACAACCTTGCATTTCAAGGAGCATCCAGTATACAGAACTGTTGACCTAAATGGGCATCCACACAAAGGCGGAATGTAGCGGATAACAGATTTTTTCTGCTATTCTGTGTTCTTTTTTACTGGAACACACACTTTACTGTTAGCGGTTTCGACGTAGGCTACACTTACGTCTATACCGTAAATTTCTTTGAGGTTTTCTTTGGTTAACACGTTTTCGCATTTTCCGACTTTCATTAGATGTTTGTTGTTCATCAATGCTACTTTGCAGGACAGATGAAATGCGTGGTCAGGAAAATGGGACGTAAAAACAACTGCTAACCCTTTAGTGGACAATTTTTGTATCAGTTCAAGTAGCCGCACTTGGTTTCCGAAATCCAGATGTGCTGTGGGCTCATCCAAGAGCAAGACGTCAGGTTGCTGTGTTAGAACCATGGCTATTAGTGCAAGTTGGCGTTGTCCACCGCTGATTTTTGTGTATGGTCTGTTTGCTAGATGAGAAATTCCTAGTAGTTCAAGGTTTGTTTTTGCCAGTTCATAGTCTGCTTGTGTTGGAACTGACCTGATTTTCAGGTGGGGGGATCGTCCCATTACTGCTACCTCAAGCACAGAAAATGGAAACAGTGCGGCATGTGTCTGGGGCAGATAACCTATTTTTTTGCTGATTTCTTGCCTGCTAAGTGACCTGATGTTTTTGTTGTTCAGGTTTATTGTTCCGTTTTTTAGCCGCAGAATGTTTGTCAAGCATTTGAGCAATGTTGTTTTTCCTGAGCCGTTAGGACCAAGAATGCATAAGTACATCATTTTTTTGTATAGAAAAGTTGATGTTCTCAAACACGTTTTCTTTTTTGTTGTAAGAGAATTCTGCATTTTTTATGTCCAACATCATGACCAGCTCACCTTACTTTTCCAAAGCAGATATGCAAAAAATGGTGTTCCGATAAGTGCGGTGAGGATGCCTAGTGGGATTTCGCCAGTGGTTATGGTTCTTGCGATGTTGTCGACTATCAGCAAATAGATTGCTCCAATAACTGTTGAAACTGGAAGAAGTTTTTTGTAGTCTGGACCAACCAGCATTCTGCCCACATGAGGAATCACTAGCCCAATCCAGCCGACTATTCCGCTGATTCCTACGGCAGCTGCTGTGATTATTGTGCTTAAGGCGATTATTATTCCTCTCAGTTTTTTTACGTCTACGCCTAATGATTCTGCTTCTTCTTCTCCCATTGAAATGATGTTAATTCTCCATCTTATCAGCAAAAGCCCAATTATTCCTGCTACAATCACGGGCACTGTTTTGATAACATCATCAACAGTAACCGTGGCAAGACTTCCCATTAACCAAAAAACTATCTCAGGAAGTGTATCGCGCGGGTCAGCAAGGTATTTCATTAATGATACTAAAGCAGAAAAGAATGAGCTGACAACAATTCCTGAGAGAACAAGGCTGAGCGCTGACGAACTTTTATACAGTTTGCTTATGCCAAAACTGGCTACAACAGAAACTATTCCAAATATAAACGCAAAAATCTGTACCAGCGAAATGTTTAGTCCTAAAATTATTGCAACTGCAGCACCGAATCCTGCTCCAGATGCAACCCCCAAAATGTATGATGATACTAGCGGATTTTTGAAGACGCCCTGAAATGATGCACCCGATATTGACAAGGTTGCCCCTACAAACATTGCTGCTACAACTCTTGGTAGCCTGATTTTGAAAATTACATCTTTGATTACTTGCTCAATGTTTGGCTGCATTAAAAGCGTTTTCACTATGTTATCTATTGAAATCGTGTATCTTCCTAAGCCTAAAGAAACCAAAAAAAGAACAAAGGCAACAATTATCAAAACAAGTAAAATAGCGTCATAGCGTATTCTGCCTGTTTTTGTTTTCAGTTCAGTTGATTCTGGCTCCAATTAATCGTCGCCCAAACCTGCAGACCTGTATCGTCTGCTTTGTTTACATTGCTGAAGATTTTTTCTTTGATTATTCTCTTCTGTTCTTCAGTGATGTCATGAACCCATCCGAGCCGCTCAATCACGTTTTCTGGATTGCTTTGCCTCTTGCAGTGCGTACTAAAATAGTCAATTTCAGGACGAATGCCTAACTGGTACAGAACATTGTGGACATGAATAAAACTGGGAAAAGGACGATACTCCTTCTCCAGTATTTCATGAATCTCTGGAAAGCCCTTGTGATGCATCACCGGCATTGTCAAGTAATTGGTTTTTCCGACAGCATCAATCTTTTGTAATGCTTCGTTTAGGTCCCAGTCTAACTGCTTTTGGTTGTCTATTTGTATTTCTTTGGCTGCCAACAAGTTTATGCAGTTTGAGGCAAGAATGATGTCGTAGCTTTTTTGTATGTCCTTGCCTGGCACGACTTTTAGCCAAAACTTGTTGACGTATGCGATGTTGTCGAGTCCTTCTTCTTTTGCTCGTCTTTTTACTACCTCTAGCATGCCTGGTGACGTATCAACTGCGGTGACGCTTTCGGCAATTTTTGCTAGCGGTATTGTCAGTCTTCCGGGTCCACATCCAATGTCCATGACCTTGTCGTCTGAAGTGGCTTTGATTTTTTGTATGAGCAGTTCAACGTATTGTTCTCCTGACTTTTTCAGGAATCTTTCGGCTTCGCTGACTGTCCACTGCTTTAGGGTTCCTGACTCGTGTCCTAAACCCGTGCAGTTTTCCATTGTATTTTTCCAGATTTGGTGCCAGTCCACATTTTGTTGCATTCTGTTAGTCAAGGGATTGGTCAAGGGATTTCCCATCGTAGTTGACTCCCCATATTGCTTGATAGAAATCGGTTGCTTCGTTGGTTATGTTTACTCCAGCAAATCTTTCTGGATAAAGTTTTGATGCCACCCATTCGATTGCAAAAACTGACCGTAGTGAACCAAAGTCCCATCCGGCTTCAGGTATAGAATACACTTGGCCGTTTTTGATTGCGGTAACTGATTGAATCTGCTCGTCAGTAAGTATTGCCTGAGTGTCTGTTCCCTCTAGAGTAAAGATGATTTCCGGATCCCATGCGATGAGCTGTTCTGCGGAAATTGTTGGTAACCATGTTGTGATTTTCTCTCCTACATTGATTCCCCCGGCTGTGACTATCTGTACGTGCTCAAATGTTGTGCATCCATAAACGCCGTATGCGTCGTGTCCGCAGTAATATGCGGTTACTTTTTCGTTTATGGGTATGTTGCCGACTTTGCTGTCTAAGTCTGCGAGAAAGTTGTCCACGTATGTTGCTAGTTCTTCGCCTTTTTCTTGTTTGTTAACGACTTCGGCTACAATTTTTAGGTCGCGTGTAAAGTTGCCTAATTCTTCAAAGTGTGCGACAACTACTGTGAGGTTGTATTGGTTTAGCTGGTCAAGCCATGACAGTCTGCCGTATCCGCCGATTAGTATGACGTCTGGTTTAAGTGCAATAATTTCTTCGATGTTTGGTGATCTACCTGAAACAGGGCATGATAGGTCGATGAGTTCGGGGCTGAGTCTGATTGGGAATTCGCCGTAACCTGTTCCGTCTTTGGTTGATTCGTCAATTCCTACTAGCTTGTCTTCGGCGCCTAGAGCTATCATAGTTTCTATGATGCCTGAACGAAGTGCGACTATGCGTTCTGGGTTTGCGGGGATTTCAACCGAGTTTCCTGTTGAATCAATTATTGTTTTGGTTTCTAGGTTGTTTCCTGTTGTTCCTTGGCTGTAGAGGTACCATCCTCCAACAACACCACATACAACTATTATGGCTACTATTGCGCCTATAGTTTTTGTATTCATTTTTTTAACCTCGATATGATTCAATAGGCACAACGAGAGTATATAACAGTTATGAAAATTTACAAAAATCCTAAAAGTACATCTAAAACTAAACAATATTCATTATGTTTGTTTTTCAATTTCCGTAGCGCTTAAGATGTGCGAAGCATTCTGTACAGGTGGTGTTTAGATTGGGTTATGTTGGAATCCACAAGAAAGGCGAGTTTACTCTTTCTGAGCTGATTGATTCTATCAAAGCCAAAGATGATTCTCATAGAATAGGGGCGTTAGTGTCTTTTGTTGGGGTTGTTCGAAGCACAAGCTTGGACGGTGAAAACGTGGAAAGTCTTGAGCTTGAGGCTTACGAGGAGCAAGCCAACAAAGTCCTTGGCGACATCTGCGAGAACCTAAAGAAGCGTGACGATATTATTGATGTTCAGATTCATCATTTTGTTGGAAAATTTGAGTTAGGTGAAGACCTCGTTTATGTTGTAGTTGCTGGCAGTCATAGACAAAACCTTTTTGCGGTTCTGCAAGAAGCCGTAGAACGATACAAGCATGAAGCTCCAGTTTTCAAAAAAGAGCACATCATAAAAGAAACAGGCGCCAAAGAAGCCTACTGGGTAAGCGAAAAAGAAGTCCAACAGAAACGCCAGAACGAAAAACAGCTGTCCAGTTAGATGAGCTTTTTGTTGGTCAAAGTTTCTTGACTAAACTGAAAGATATTTGATAACTTTTTGGTCAAAGTTTATTGATAAAAACGCTTTTCAGCGTAGCAAAGCTAGTATATTTATGGTTAAAACTAAGATGAATACCATTAAGAAATTGTTTGTTCAAACAGTTTTAGCAATTTTTTTGGTCAATATTTTGGTGGCAAGTCTTGGGGTTGTGGTTGTTAGAAAGAAAATTGGAGGTTACACAAAGTAATGAATTCATTTTCGAATGTATTCTTGCTTTTTGTTCTGGCTAGTAGCTTAGTGTTGGCTGGCGCTGTACAGGTTTTTGGGGAAGCACCCGGAGTAATTGTTGTAGTTGGTTCTGATACAGTATGGACTAAAGCAGATAACCCGCATGAGCTTACAGGTCCAGTGCTTGTTAACCAAGGAGTTACGTTGACGATAGAAGCAGGCGCCAGCGTGAACCTCAATGGTTATGAGTTGCGGGTTAATGGCACTTTACGTGCAATAGGTACTGCCTCGGACAATATTCAGATCAGCGGTGGAACCATAACATTTGGTGATAGCCACCAAGCTGGGCTTGGTTCTGCTTTTGAAAACGCTGTAATTAATTCAACAATTTCAAGCAGCAATCCCCTCAAAATGAATAACAACACAGTCAATGAAAAAATTACTGTCGGAGACTCATCTGAACTTATCAGCAACAACATTTTACGTTCTGTTACTACAGGAAGCACAACAATTATCTTAAATAACAAAATTACGGGCGATGTTTCTGTTGGTGATTCGTGCATAATTGCCAACAACACACTTAAGGGAGACATTACAACAGGGAAATCTGCCAGAATTTTGAACAACATCATAAATGGTAGCAGATTCTATCCTAAACCACCGGGTGGCGGCGGATACACTATTGCTCTCACAGTTGATGACTCATCAGAAATCATAAACAACACAATTTCTGGCGGAGTCGAAGCAAGTTCATCTGCCATCATGAAAAATATCATTTCAGGTGGAGCACCTTTCACAGATTGGGGCGGAAGAGGACAAGATTCCACCTCTGCAGTCACTGTTAACGGAGATTCTTCCATAGTCGCTAATACCATCTTCAGTTCAACTGGCGGCTACGGCATCCTAATTAGGTCAGGGTATACGTACGTTTCAAGTAACGTTATCCACAATTATGTTAGAGTTGCCGGCGATGCGCTAATAGAAAATAATCTTCTTGTCGGAACAGGAATACAGGTTGGCCACATCCATGTTAATGCATATTACGAAATCGATTATGGCCATGGTGACTCAATAATTAGGAACAACACAATCACAGGTGGTGGTGTGGCTATTAGTAGTGGAAGCGAAGGCGGCACGTCAACTATCATACAAAATCTATTATTCAACAATTCGATTGGAATCGTTGTTTCTTCACAAATGTCGATCCTTAACAACACACTCTCTAATTGCAGCATTGGGATTCAACTTTACTCTCCAACAGCAACAATAGCATACAACAACATCGTAAACTACACCCAAAACAGTGTCTATTTATCGTCTGTCTTATCAGATGTTGATGCAACAAATAATTGGTGGGGGACAACCGACACGCAAGCAATCAACTTGACAATCCGCGATTTCAAATACGATTTTGATTTAGGCAAAGTAAACTTCGTTCCATTATTAACTGAACCAAACCCGGAAGCACCATCTAAAAATCTCGAAATTCCAGAGTTTGAGTCATGGATTGTTTTGCCTATGTTTTTAGTTGCAACTTTCGTGATGGTTGTTGCTAGAAAGGGGCTTACAAAGGGGACTGTTTGTTAGGTTATGGGTTATGTTGTTCTGGTTGTTTTTTAACGATAGGTTTAAGTTTTTGGTGTTGGTGTAGTTTGTGGAGAGGTAATTTGGATGGTTTATGGTTATATCCTCGTTACGTTGAAGTCAGGCGCTGAAAGAGACGTCTGTGAAAAGGTCGCCAACTTCGAAGAAGTAGTCCAAGTAGACGAACTATACGGAGAATACGACGCAATCGCAAAAGTACAAGTCAAAGACCTGGCAGACCTAGACAAATTCCTAACAGACAAACTCAGATCGCTTTCAGACATTTTTCTGACAACAACAATGATTGTTGCCAAAGAATACAAAAATGAGTAAACTAGGGTATTGGAAAAAGCCAAGCCCCGACAATTTTTTGTCAACCTAAATTTTTCGAACATGCACGTATTCGAGTCCCATCTGGTCCAGAGTGTTCTGTGTGTCGGATAGGTTTTTGATCTGGTGAGGGCTAGTTGATGTTATGTTTGTTTTTGGGTATGATCGCATGTTCTGTGTTACTAATCGTTGCTGTTTGTATGTGTAGCCGCATTCACATTTGAATCCGATGACGTTGTTGTTGTTTACGAGTATAGAGTCTACGTGTGGTGCGTTGCATCCTGTCTGTTTTTTGTGGAGTTTCCAGGTTATGGCGAGGGCGTCTAGGGTTAGTGGTTGTATGGTTTTTGCCTTGAAGAAGTACCAGAGAAGGTATGTTCCTAGGATGAGCCAGATTCCAATTACGATCCAGATGTTGCTCGTTATTAACTCCAACATTTTTGTTTTTTTCCTCCATTGTATTTTTGTTCAACTGTTGTTGGGTTGAACCCATATACAATATGTCTATTTTCGGACATATTCCAGATTCTAGAATATATCAACACTAATAAACCTTTACACCAAAAATACAAAAAACATACCTAAACGACAAAAATCGACAAAAAACACAACAACCACCACACACAAAAAATCAAACGTGTAGCCACTATTTTTTCACACTTGTGTGAATCCTATTTGGAGCCTATTAGAATCCTAATAGAAGTACATTGTTGAAAACAGTATTTTTTCTGAAAACTGTAGCGCTGCACACTTCTAGCAAAAAATGTTCACAATTACATTAGAGTATGTGGTGTTGGAGGCTTTTTTGGGAGAATTATATTATATGTGATTGTTGAATATTTGGTTTGGCGAGTTTGATGTCTGATCTCTCTTCCTCTGATTTGGCGGAAATCGAGTCCAAGCTGAAAGGCAAAACGCTTCAGATATACTGGTATCTGCTAAGAGACCCTAACAGCAGCGTGGGAGTCCGCGAAGTTCAGCGCTCACTGGAGCTTTCAAGTCCCAGCGTAGCTGCGCACCATCTGGACAAGCTGCTGGCTCTTGGACTGGTAGAAAAAACAGTAAGAGGAGAATACCTGGTAAATCAAGAGGTCAAAGTGGGGTTGCTCAAGTTCTTTAGCAGGATGGGAAGATTCCTTGTTCCCCGTCACCTGTTCTATGCGGTTTTTGTGTCCACAATGTTTGCCATTTACCTGATAGTATACAATTTTGTTTTGTATCAGCCCACGTTTTCTGTTCACAACCTTGCGGCAATACTCTTCGGAGCCGTCGCAACCATAATTCTGTGGGTTGAAACCATACGATTGTGGAGAGAAAAGCCGTTCTAAACAGCGTTTGGAGTGTTCTAAACTGTGGACTTAAAAGCACGGCACATTCTTGGTAAGGATGGAAGAAAACAATGAACAAAATCCTAGTCTACACATTTCTCGCCATCTTGCTTGGCACAGTCACAATGATCGCCCCCCTAGCACTGCTTGAACCACCAGAACAGCACATGCTTACCACAACCACAGCCGACAACTCAAACATTACCGCCCTTAGCCCCGAAAAAGACACGCTCGGAGCTGAACGCACAGTAACTGCACCCGAGCTTCCAGAGCCCGCACCATCTGCTCCTGAATTCTCAGCTCAGGGTCCTGAATCAGCGTCTCCAGAAGAGCCGGATGCGGAAAGCGTTAGAACATACAGTATTTCAACTGAATCAGAACTAGTCTCTGGTCTGTCCTCGCTTGGATTGATGATTGTTCCCAGCTTCTTGATCGCAGTTGGCGTATTTGTTTACCTGAAGAAGCGTGTTTAGTGTTCTATTTTTTGTACACCATGTTCTAAAGCTTAGCATTAAGTGTCTACACGCGATAAGCGTTATTAACAAACAAAGATTAAGGAAATGGTGAAAAACATGAATAACTCAAAATGGTTTATCTTCTCTTTCCTAGCAACAATCCTGATCATATCATCAGTTCCACTATCCATCTACCTGACAGCGCCTAACACTCCCGAAAGTTCAGATTTTCCAGAACTTGACAGCGCACTAAGCAAATTCTCTTCATACGAAGAACTAGTTTCATTCCTAGAAACCGAATCAAAAGGAGGCATTTACACTCTCGATAACGCTCGCGTACAAAGCTTTGGAGCAGAAGATTCTTTAGCTGCAGCTGCGCCTACCGCGCCAGAGCCTGCTCCAACAGCGGCTGAGGCGTCTCCACAAGATGGTGGCACATCGGACCTTGCTTACTCAGAAACCAACATCCAAGTTGAGGGCGTTGACGAGGCAGACATAGTAAAAACTGATGGCGAATACATCTACATAGTCTCAGACAACAACCTGACAATCGTAAAAGCATATCCACCAGAAGAAGCCAAAGTCGTCTCAAAAAATACCTTTGACGGCACTATAATGGGAATATACATCAACGGCGATAAACTAGCCGTATTTCTTAACGAATACATGATCTATCTTTTTGCAGGCGGAGTAAAAACTGCACCAATACCAGAAATTGATACCGCAACAGCAGATGTAAATGTCACAGATATTGACATTCCACCTGAAAACAAAACAGAACCAAGTGAACCAGTCACTGAACCAGAACCCGTACCATTACTGCCTCCAGATGAGCCAATCCGAATTCCTGAAGAACCAATCGTTTGGGAACCACCCACGACCACAGTCAAAGTCTATGACATCTCAGACAGAGCCAACCCAGTAATGACCCGAGACTTTTCCATTGACGGAACATACTTCAGCTCAAGAATGATCGGAGACTACGTCTACATTGTATCAACAATGTACACATTATACACAGCAACAGACGTTGCACTACCAAGAATCCAACAAGACAACGAAACACAGGTAATAGAAGCAAAAGACATTTACTACTACAACTTCTCAGACACATCATACTCATTCACAACACTTGTCGCATTGAACATAAACAACGATGCCCAAGAACCAACCCACGAAACAATAGTAATGGGCAGCACAAGCTCAGTCTACGTATCAACAGACAACATCTATCTCACATTCCCAGACTACAACTGGTGGCAAGAAAATGACACAATGAAAACAACAATTCAAAGAATCCAAATAGATGCCGACAAAATGACTTTTGCAGCATCAGGCGAAGTCCCCGGATATATCCTTAACCAGTTCTCAATGGACGAATACAACGGAAACTTCCGGATCGCAACAACAATCAACGACTTTAACTGGAGAACATTCGCAGAAGACCAACCACAATCGACAAACAACGTGTACGTTCTTGACATGAACCTAAACACGGTAGGAACACTAGAGAACCTAGCGCCAGGCGAACAAATTTACTCAACAAGATTCATGGGCAACAGATGCTACGTCGTCACATTCAGAAACGTTGACCCTCTCTTTGTAATAGACCTATCAAACCCAGCAGCACCAACAGTTCTTGGACAACTCAAAGTAACTGGATACTCAGGCTACCTACATCCATACGATGAGAACCTGCTTATCGGAATCGGCAAAGAAACAATCTACGACGCAAAAGAAGATTTCGCATGGTACCAAGGAATAAAAATCTCCCTTTTTGATGTAAGCGATGTCTCAAATCCAGTTGAAATAGCAAAATACGAAATCGGCGACAGAGGAACAAACTCTCCAGTACTATACGACCACAAGTCTCTGCTGTTCGACAGAGAAAAGAACCTGCTAGTAATCCCAGTTACGGTTGCAGAAATCAACGAAAGCAACTATCCTGAAGGAGTACCAGACAACGCATACGGCGAATACGTCTGGCAAGGAGCATACATCTTCAACATATCCCCAGAAGGAATCACACTCAAAGGCCAAATCACACACATTGACAACTTTGACCTAAACTTCCGCTACTACGGCTACTACAACTACGAAATTGAACGAACACTCTACATCGACAACGTACTCTACACAATATCTAACATGAAAGTCAAGATTAACAGCCTAGACACACTAGCAGAACTAAACACAGTAGACCTAAACTAAACTAACTGTCCAGCGGCAGGTTGATGGCTTTACGGGCAAACGTGAGATATCCCGTATGCCCAGTCATCACGGTTTGGGGGCGAGTCTTGCCCCTAGCCACCTGCATAAACCGAATAAGCGTCTCAACAGTCTCAACTCCAACAAAACCATGCTCATCTAGCGCTTCCACAACCTTCACAACCTGATCAATAGTCGGACTGAAAGAAACCAACGCTCCACTACCCTTCAGAGCATCATAAGCATGGGGAACAACAAGCCACGGAGTCGCCATGTCCAAAATTACGGCATCCAAATCTTTTTCTTCTATTTCCTCTGTCACGTTTCCTTCTTTTAGCTCCACATACTCAAGAAGACCAGCACGTTCCAAGTTTTTTTTAGCATTTTTTTGAAACTCTTGTCTAATCTCATAACTATAAACCCGACCACTGGGGCGGATATAATGTGCGATTGCTGTTGTTAGGGCACCTGTTCCTGTGCCTGCTTCTACAACACGGCTCCCTGGACCTATACCGCTGTACATAATGATGAGAGAAATGTCCTTTGGATACGATATCTGTGTTCGCCTATTTGTCTTGAAAATCTGGTCACGAAGATTAGGCTTCAAAGCAACAAAGTCTACGCCCATGCTGCTGGGTATTCTTGTTCCGTACTCTTTTCCTATTAGGTCGCCTAACTGGACAAAACCCTTGTGTGTATGAAAGCTCTTTTCAGGCTCCACTTTAACCAAGTATGTTCTTTTGGTGTCCAAGTAAAGGAAAACGTCACTGCCTTCAGCAATTAATTCAGTCATCATTATCACGCGAATTCTATAACGTGTTGACACAACACCCTATTTAACCTAAATGTTCACAACTCCACAAAGCATTGTGAAATTCAGGTTCCGATATTGCCTAGTTGCTGGGTTGATGTTTTTTGGTTGTTTTCCTTCTCCTTATGATACAAAGTACTTTGTGATGCAAAGTATTATATATTACAGAACATAGTGTATGTGATAGGTAATTCAAATGAACCAAAAAATAAACCTAAAAGATATCGCCAAAAAAGCATACACATCATATCACCAAGACGGCATACTAGACATCACCATCTCAATAGTAATCATAGCATTCGGAATTATGATGATCCTAGACCTGCCATGGCTAGGAGGAACCTTCGGCATCGTAGCAATGTCATTCTATGCGGCAGCAAAAAAAGTGCTCACAGTTCCCAGAATCGGATATGTCAAGCTTCCCACACAAAGAGCCCAAAGAATCAATGTAGCGCTGCTAGGTCTGGGAGTTCTATCCCTACTATTTGCAGGATTAGCTTTTATACAAACTACAGGCGAAGGCACACCAGCTTGGTTACAGCTGCTAATCGACAACTACATGATAACAATAGGCTTAATCATTTCCGGGCTGTTCGTGCTTGCTGGTTATACCTTCCGCACAAAACGGATGTACATCTACGCTCTGGCCAGCATAACACTCTTCGGCGTTGGACACTTCATTTACTTCCCACTACAATACTACCTAACCCTACTCGGAATTCTAGTAATGGTAATCGGATTGGCAATGATGATTCGTTTCGTTAGCAAATATCCAAGAGCAGTGAAACCATGGATGCATAACACATGACCCCAAAAACCGATGACAAACAGCCCTCAATTCCAACAATTGACAAACTGATACACGAACCTGCACGCCTCATAATCATGGCTCACCTGTTTGTTGTTGACAGCGCAGACTTTCTGTTCCTTCAGCACCAAACAGGACTAACTTGGGGCAACATTTCATCACACGTACGCAAACTAGAAGACGCAGGCTACATAGCAGTAGAAAAAGAGTTCATCGACAAAAAACCGCACACCACACTAAAGCTCACAAAAAAAGGAAGAACAGCTTTCCAGGAATACCGGAAAAACATGAAACAGGTATTCGAAGACCTGCCAGAATAGCCCCATTTTTCTAAACTTTTGCAAGCAACTCAGTTAAGCTCTTTATTGTGTCGTAGTTGTTTGGAAGTTTTCCTTCCCTGTCTATAAGATACGGTTTGATGCCAACCCGTGATGCGCCTACGTAATCTTGTAAGACCGAGTCGCCGACAAAAATTGCTTCGCTGGGTTGTATCCCAAGTTTGTTTAGAGCATACAAAAAGATTCGTTTGTCTGGTTTGCTGCAATTACAGGAATTAATACAGACTATTGTGTCAAACCATTTTTCGAGATCTAACTCGCCAAGCACGTGGTCTAGGTCCTGCTTAAATCCATTAGAAACAAGCCCAATCTTTAGTCCCTTCTCTTTTAGCGTTGAAAGTGTAGGTTTTGCATCAGGAAAAACCTGAACATGAGAAAAACTCCACCACAGCTCATCGATCTGAGATGCCACAAAAAGCCTGTTTTCTGTAACGCCCAGCTTTTCAAGCAGTGCATCATTATATCGTGTCCAGAACTCTTTACGATGCTTTTCATCATATGTTGACATGTCAAACTCGCCTTCGGTCTCTTTCTGGGCGTGAACAATATCTTCAACTGAGACTTCAATCTCAAATTTTGCAAGAATTCGCCTGTAGATTTCTGGAAAAGATGCTGTCCCGATGAGTGTTAAACCCAAATCAAAGAGCACAGCCTTCAGAGGCATGGATCATCACTTCACTACTGTTTGTTGCTCAAAAATTCTTTTTGGTTCCAACTAACAAACTGTCTCCCGTAAAAAATGAGGGAGCTTTTACTTTTGGTTTTTGTGTTCTTTGTATTTGTTGGCTGCATATTGTACAATTTCGAATGCTGTTTCTGCGGTTTGCCACTCTTTGATTTTAACCCATTTGTGTGGCTCTAATCGTTTGTAGGTTTCGAAGAACTCCTGTATCTCCCTGAGCTTGTGGATATGAATGTCAGTGATTTCATCGACACCCTCAAAGCGTGCATCGTCAGCAAGAACAGACAAAATTTTTGGGTCAGGACCTTTCTCATCCTCAATCATCAATACACCGATAACTCGAACACGGACTACGCAGCCTACTTCTAGGGGTTCAAAGCTCATGACCATGATGTCGAGAGGGTCATTGTCGTCGTACCATGTTTGCGGAACAAAACCATACTCGACAGGAAAAACAACAGACGATGGAATCATGCGGTCTAAAACAAAAGCTTCCCATTCTGACTTGTATTCATATTTGTCCCTTGACTGGCTTACAACCTCTAGGACGGCATTCAACATTTTTGGGGGTTTAGAACCCACGGGAATATCTTTCAAATAATTCACAGTTATCTACCGCCAGTGCAAATATTTTATCGCCCATTTAAATGCTCCGAACCAAAGCCCTGCTCTGCCGACAATATATACCATATAGGGCATGTGTACCGTATCTGTGTTATCTTTTTATGTTGGTTCCCCGTAATGTAATAAAGCCTAAATAACATATCCGAATTAGAATAAAATCGATTTCATTTCCCCCGCTGGGATGAGTGATTCAAGTAATGACACTTAAGTATCACGATACTTCACTTAACTTCAAGCAAAGTGGGCTATAGAGCAGGTGTGAAACATGTCTAAACGAACAAAACGTCTAATCTTACCATTTGCTGTCCCTTCAAAAGAACGTTTTCGACCATTTACAAAAGACATGGAAATGGCAGCAATATACTACCTCGCTGAAAGAGACAGAAAAAAGGGAGAAAGAAGAGTCCTCAAAAAGCCAGAAGAAACCCTGCTGTTTATAGCAGAAACATGCTATCCGTTGTGGTTGATACCGTGGAGTGGAAGAACACTAGTTTTTGATGGGCTAGAATTCACGAACGAAACAATATCCTATAATGTGCTTCCAAACATCAAAGCTTTTGAAGCAGATGTTTTGGCTAGTTCAAAATCTCGTGAAGCTTACATTGCGGCGTTAACTCAGAATGCTAGCTATTTCCAGAATTTTGCGGGAAAGGAAGAGAAGACCATTGAGGGTCTTATAACGTTCCCTGACTTTGTGAATGATATTACTGAGTATCTTCCGGATGCGCAGGATATTGGTAAGGCTGAGACAACTAAAGCTGTTTTGGATCCTATGCTTGATGAGTCTGAGGTTTCTGTTTCTTTAGAGAAGCTTACTGACGTAAAGAGCATGATTGAAGAAGAAATCAGTAGCCTAGGTGGATGTATGAAGCTTCTTAGTAAAGCATCCAGAGATCAGGTTAAGGCGCTTCATGCCGAAATGAAAAAGAGCGAGAAAGAGTTTGACAGAAAAATTGCAAAGCTTCAGCCCAAGGTTACGGCGAAGATAAAGAAGATTCAAGAGAAACGTGATGAAGAAGTCACCAGAATTTCCAAGAAGTATGATCGGAAGCTTCGTGATCTTCATCAAAACAGGGTTAAAGCAGAGAAGACTCTTGAGCGGCTTGCAACTGAGATTGATCGTATTGATGCGAACATAAAGGCATGTAGAGATAACAAGGATGAGGCTGGCGAGTTCCAGTTATCGCAGAATCTTGAAGAGATAAAGAAACGGATTCCGCAGCTAAACAAGGAAATTAAGGATATCGACAGGGAACTAGAGAATGTCGAGGATGCAAAGAAGATTGAAGTATCCAGAGCCAGAACAAAGCCTAACGATCGTATCGAAGAAGCAAACAAGTGTCTTCATGATGTTGAGGCTGCAAAAGAAGCCCGAGCCCGACTGGAAGAGCAGGACTTTGTGACTCTTGAGGATTTGACTGCATCCATCATCAAGCAGATTGATACTATGATTAAGCAGAAAGAAGCCACTCTGGATGCAATAGAAGAAATGGGTTTTGAGGAAAGAAGAAGAAAGCAGGCTCTTCTTTATGTTCCTGTCTATTTTGTTTGTTACGAAACAGAGGTTGGAAAACGATATGTTATCTATCCGCCGTCCACGATAGACAGCTTGGGAATCAAAACAAAACTGAAAGGAGTTTTCGGCGCAGGAAAAATGAAGTCGTTTCTTCAGTCTCGTTCCACAGCTATCGCGGCACTTGTTGACAGGCTCATTGATTTGACTCAAGAGAATCCTGTGTTTGAAAAGGAGATAATTGATGCAGGAATCAAAGCCAACATATTGGGCACAACAGAACGGAAAGTTGCAGTCAAACGGGGAATAGTGGAACTTCAAGGAGAAGGCTGGATATCAGAAGACGAAGTAGAATTCCAAAACGAAAACGGCGAAAAAGAACAATAGCCTTATTCTTTTCCTACATTTTGGCACACGTTAGCGATGGCAAACAGGACATGGGGTGCCGTGAAGATGCTAAACACTTTCGTGTATTTTGTTGAGCCAGCAGTTTTTACTGTTTCTTTACTTCCTCCTGCTTCTAGGTAGCCTTCAATAACGTTTTTTGCTATTGCTATGGCGCCATTAGTCGATGACATAGGCGGGTTGTAGTGTCCAGCAAAATACAGAAATTCTGCGATGTCCCAGACTTTGTTTCCTTCTCTTGCTGCCTGCTCAAGATCCAAAAATACAATGTCATTTTTTGTGACTCTGAAGTTTTCTGGTTTGCAGTCGCCTAAACTTATTCCAAGGCTATGGGCAAATGCAATTTTTCGTCCAACTTCCTTTAACAATGGAAATTTCTGGTTGCTGTTGCTGGATGAGATTATCTGTTTGATGTAGTCTACCAGTTCTGTTCCTTCGATATATTCTTCGATGACCATCCGTTTTTGGTGGCTGACATAGAATATTTTTGGAACTGGAAAACCTTTGGAGTGCAAAAACTTGTTTATTGCGTACTCTTTTTCTAGTCTGGACTGTCCAAGCACGGAGAATGTTGTGGTTCCAAAAGCCCACAGTGATAGGGGTAGCCATTTGAGGTTTGACCAGTCCAGAAACTGTTTGATAACAAATTTTTGTTCCACTCCATCTTTGTTCAAAGTAAGGCTGTAAACGTCATTGAAGACTCCGCCGATTTTCTTTGCTTTCATTTTTGACAGTTCGGCGTCTGGAATCATCTTTTTTGCTATGTCCGTAATCCCTGAGGTGTCTGCAAGAGAAATTGACCCCAGAGGAGTAGGAAGCAGAATGTGCTTTTTTGGGTCTTCCAGTTTGGAAAGTAGCCCATTGGCATTTGCTTTTCGGTCGCTTTTATTGAAGATTCGTTGGTCTTGAATGAATGCTGTTGCGGATTCTGAAATGACGCTTAGCACTGGAGGAATTGCCAGTCTTTGTATCATTTTGATGATTGGAGAAAGCTTGATTTTACTTTTTTTGATGGCTTCAATGTGGTTTTTGCTGATTTTTATGTAACCATCTGAAGGGCAGATTATGTTTTCTTGTTCTAGCTGATTTAGTGCTTTCAGGTAACCGTCCATAATTGTTTCCTTGTTTTCCTTTGCAAATGTTCCTCTGAGCATGTTAAGATAGCTGTAAGTCAAAGGCGGAAACAGTTTTGCCTGCCGCATCATGGTTTCGTACATGAAATACTCGTTTTCGATATGCATCTCATTGGACGATTCTGGAAATTCTATAATGAGGTTTTCAAGAAGCTCCAAGATGTGCCTCTTTTTTATCTTAACTTCGTTTTGTTGTAGATATTCTTCATTTTTTAGTGGTTCAAAGGGAACAGTGAGTTTTTCTGCAAAAAATTCGCCCATCCAGTTTTTCTTTACGTCTCTTTCAAAGTCTAGGCGATTGACAGTTAAGATGGAAACTTTGATGTCGTCAATTGTTTCATGGTACGTGTTAAGGCGTATGTTGAAGCTGCCGAGAATCATCAAAACGTTTACGTCAGTGTTTTTGTCGGCGTATCCGCAGACCCATGGACCATAAATGCAGACAGCGATTATTTCGCGAGAACCAGCAATACATGCGCATTTTTCTAGAATGTCCTCTTTTTGTTGGGCAGTCAATTTTGTTGTCATGGTTCTCTTTCCGTAATTCAGAGTAAAGAATTCTCTTTTAAGAACCATTTTCCAGTTTAAAACATATTCGTTGACAAGAAAACCCAAAAATATTAATCACTATATCGTTATCAGAGTTTTGGAGGCTGTTGTTTCTGCAGAATAAATCGTTATTCTCTAAAGTCATAGATGGGTTCAAGGCTATTATTCATCGAAACAGCCTCATCCTAACAGCAACATTCTTAGCTTTCTTCATCATCCTGACTGTCGCAATCGTGGCAGCAATAGTTGTTTTCTCTTTTGCTCCAGAACTCTCAGACCAAATAAGCTCCTTTACAGGTACAATGCTAGGTTACGGGGATATTCCAGAACCCTTTACACAATCCTTTTTCTCGTTAATTTTTCTAAACAACATTGGACATTTCTGGAATCCAATCCGAATGATTGTGTGGATTCCGTTTGTTGGACCATTACTGTTGGGGTTTGAAGTTCTGCTCAACAGTGGGCTTATAGGCGTGATAGCAGTCATGGCAGGTGCTACAAAAGGCATTGCGTATCCGATACTGGGATTGGTGCCCCATGGCATAATCGAATTGCCCGCTTTCCTGCTTCAACTCTCTGCAATTGTAATTTGGCAGGTAACAATCACTGATGCTATCATTGAAAAATTGCGAGGAAAAAGATTAGACACGTCTAATATGAAATTGGCTTTGCGTGATGCATTAATTCTTGCAGTAATTTCGATTGTGATGCTTTTTGTTGCGGCGCTTATCGAGACGTATGTTACGCCATTTCTTCTTGGAATGTAGTCAAAGCGTCTTTGTTGTTCTAAGGACTTACGTTTGAGCAGATTCAATGCTGCTGATTAGAAGATTTTCTGTTTCGATATGATATTTGAAATGTTCATTTGGGTCTTTTATGAGGACGTAAATCCAGTATACTCCAAACAATCCTACGGTTACTATTAGGAGAATCAGGTATAGCACAAAGTTTCTGTAAGGCATAGCTTCTGTTCTTCGTGGCACAGAAAAGTTGACGCCCAATGTGTTCAATGCTTTGCTTGTGTCCGTCCAGAATCCATCTTCTCTTTTTTCGTGCCTATAGAAGTCATTCATCAGAAAATAATACACATACAACTGCACAAAAGGAATGAACGCCGACAGGATAGACCAGAGTATGGCACTTTTATCTATCTCTTCAGCGCTTGCCTCTCTTACAGTTCTTTCCAGAGACGACAAACTAACATCCACATCAGCTTCGTCAGATTTTGGCAAGGAACCTATCGCAGCTATTATGTCCTCATAGAGAAATTTTTGGCGCTTAAAGTGTGTGTAACGCCTGTTGACCAGAATGTACATGAATACTATTGAAACTGCGACATTGATTAAGCCTACAAGCCCAATAACTGTCATTGCTACAGTAAATTCTACGGGAAATCTGTCAAAAGAATAATTGTATGGGTCTGTGGGATAGATTGAAGAAAACGTGTTTACAAACAGAACAGAAAAAATTATGGTCGATATGACACCAACAATTATGGGAACAAGATAAACGAGTAGCCATGCATTTGACATTTGCCTGTCAGAGTCTTTCTGCATCCGAGCATCTTTTCGTAAATTCTCAAGTGCAACAGCCATCAATCGCGCCCTAAGGTAAATGGAAGAGAGCAGATTAAATCATTTTTGTTCTGAACCAGGAACAAAGAAACAAACTGTCACTTCTTTATTTATTTAGAGTTTGATTCAGAGCTTCTTTCAATAAGTAAATTCACTGCGTTCGCCAATGCTTTGGTTGCCTCTTTTCTTACAGTTATGGAGGTGTCGGTTCTTTTGGTTGCAATGTCTTTCTCTAGTGTTTGAACATTCTTGATTGTGTCTTGCTTCTTTTTCTCATATTCTTCGCGGATTTTTTGTTTTTCAACTTCGGATTCTTGGGCTGCCAATTTCAGCAAATGTTTTGCTTCGTCCAGTTTTTGGGTGATTTCGGATATTTTTTGGTCTTGGGCGATTTTCTTTTGAGGTTGAAGGAAGCTTGTTTTGACATTTTTTAGTTCAGAAAGTTCTTCTTCTAGTTTTTTGACGGTTCCTGTTAGGTCTACTTTGGAACTGTTTTCATTTATTTCGATGTTTGTTGCAGATGTGGGGTCAATGTTTTCAGGTTTGTTGCCTTTGGTTGCAGCTTTTTCCATTGCTGAGGACAGTCTGTATTTTGCAGATTTCAGTTTCTGACCGAGTGTATACCGTTTTTGTTTTAGGGCAATTCTTTTGATGATGTTATTTGTTTTGATTTGCTGTGTTTTGGCTATTTCGTCTTCTAGGCGCTGAACGTTTTTTATCATAAAATCAAGAGCGCTCTTTCCTTTGACCTGCATGTTATTGCTTTTGGCGGCGTACTCGTCGTCCATTTCTCGTAGAATGTATTTTTTTTCTTCCAGAGTCTTTGATGATGCTTCCAGTTCAGCTTCTTCTAGCAGCCTGTTTCCCAGCTCCTCTTCTATGTCGTTGTATATTTGCTCGCATTCGTCGGTGAAGATTTCATCTAAAGTCACTGCCTCATTGGATTCAAACGCTACCATGACCTGCCGAAGATTCACCAGCCAGTCATCAAAACAAACGCTGACAGGAGATTTGTCATCAAACACTTCATCTCCAAGCATGTCAAGATACTCCAAAGTCTCTGCCACAACATCCTCAAGCTTTGGTTTCTCCAAAACAGGCTTAACTGGCACAGGTTCTGGTTCAGGCTCTGGCACTTCTTCCTGAATGATTACAGAATCAAAATCTACCAAACCAACCTGCACTTCTTCCAGCATGAACTCAACATCCAGTTCTGTTAGGCGAACAGGCAATTCTACTAGTAGTTCTTCCTCTTTGACGATTCCTGGAACTGGCTTTGGCGGCTTAGGTGCTGCTTTCTCCTTAACTTTTTTAGGTTTGCGGAGCTTTTCTTGTTCCAGTTGGGTGACCAAGTCTTTGAACTTGGGAATAATGTCATTGACAACTGCCATCATGATGTCACGATTTTGTATTTCGCTAAGGTCCATGACTACAATGCGTCCATCTTCAGTCGTCAATATCAGGTGTCCTGTGGAGTCTATACGTGCTTGCGTGAATGCCCTTATTCGGGCAGGAAGCCCAGACGTGGAAACGGGCACAGAAAACATCCGCTTAGGCACCTGTTTTAGCACCGAAAGAAAATCTGACACCAAAACCTTTTCTTCCGAAGTTAGCTTGACAATCTGCGCAATGTCATCCCAAACGCTCCGTAACGAATCCACAATATCTTCGATACTCATCTGGCTTTTCTCCAAACCTTTGAGTTCCGCTGGGGAATTTGTCATGGTCATGGCTAACCCCTTCCGCAGTAGCAGGTCCACTGAAAAAAGCACTTGCGTGTCTCAGAACGTGCAAACAACTCCAGTATATGGAGAGTTGTCTTCAGAAAACTTTGACAGAATAATCTGTAAAAAAATAGCTTACTTTGGAACAGGCACAAAAAAGCAGGTGTGTTAAGAGTTTTCCAGAACTCTTGCCTTAATTGTTCCCTCTGCTGCCTGTTTAATACTCTCAGCCTCTTCTAAGGAATCCACATTTGTGAAATATCTAAACCACGTTCCAGAAAGTGGAAGTTCTATCTCAACTGAATACGTCATATCATAACCCTCTCTTACTAGACAGGGTATCTTAATTCTGAATAAATAACATCCTACCCTAGAAGAAATATATCAAAAACCGATATATCAAAACCACTAAGTTAACTAAAAATGTCAAAAACAAAACCCAACAATCATATTAGAATCCTAATAGAAATAGAATGTTGAAAACAACATTTTTTCACAAACTGCAGCACTGGAAAGATATCCATCAATTTTAAACCGATTAGGAAACTGGCAAAGTTACTGATGTGCTCATGCTTATTCCGTAGTCGTCTGTTACGGTTAGTATAACGATGTAGTCTCCAGCCGTGTTATATGAATGTGTGACTTGTTCGCCTTCTGCTGTTCCTTCGTCTCCGAAATTCCAGCTGTAGGTTACTATATATCCGTCACTGTCAAAGCTGTCACTGGCGTTAAATGCTATTGTTTCTCCGACTGCAGGATTTTGTGGCTCAACAGTAAATGCGGCAACAGGTGCTGCAAGCGAGGGAGTGATTAGGAGCACCCAGAACATGATGAATGTGAGAAAGTATATGCCTATTCCCATTGTGAGTATCTTGGTGGGCTGGTCAACCTTGCTCATGAAACGCCATTTCAGAAGATAGTAAGAAATCAGGTAAACTGCCAATCCAATAGTTATGCCGTTTAGGAGCGGGTCACCGATATTTAGGGGAACAACCAAGGCGGCAACTACGGCAGCGAGAATGCCAAAACCGATTCTGCTAATGTAAATAACGTTTAAAGTCTTCAAATTATATCCCGCGGTTCAGTAGACACCATAACTTTCCAGTTGTGGTTTATCTTACTTTCGCTTTCCACATGCCACATTACCTCTCATTGGTTGATGTTTAAGCAGACTGCTAGTCGATTTGGCTGTTCCAGTAATAAACTTCTGAATATCTTTCCCCAAAACTGAACGCAGGATTGTCATAGATTATGTCTAAACGCAAACCATACCTGTCCAGCAGCTTGTTTAGGTTACTCCATATCTGAGCGGAATACTCATCTGGACCCCACCACGGAAACCATATCCGGTCATCTGGATTTCGCATTCCCCAACCATAATCCTTTGGAAGAACAAACGCCACATCCGCCTCTACCTTCTCAAGAGACCCTGTCATGTGCCAAAACGTCTCCATCGCCTCAAAATGTTCATCTGTCAGAACACCAAAAGCTGTGTCATACGGATAATTGAAGACCGTCACATATTTTGCGCCAGCACGATAAGCCGTAATCAGGTCCTGAAGCATCTCTGTTCCATTCTCCAGATATGGGGGCTCATTGTATGTCCATGTGATAATTGCACCCCAGTCCTTGCCCTGAACTTCTGCTGCTCCCCTGCACAATCCAATATGCTTGGTTCTGCTGTGGTTCCATCCCAGCTCAACAAAAACTGAGTCATAGCCTGCCATGTAATCAAACCAGTAAAGCGCATAATCAGAAGTGAACATCTGTATGTTCCTGCTTTTCACATCTATTGTGCTGTTATACGAGCCTATGCTTGTAACAAAAGCTTCTGCAGCTTCACTATAATCTAAGATTGTTTCATTATATCCTGGATTGTCGTCTCCTTTCCAAAAACCTGTATCAATCTGTCTGCCGCCCGGCTCATCATACAGGTATACGCCCAAAAACTTGTCACCAAATCGCTCTTCTGCAGTATCCAACCAAGTCTGCTGCCACAGATACCACTGTCTGGAAATCCAATCAAAAAACACCATAAAATACATGTCAGAATCCACCAGATACTGGCAAATTTCATCAAGTGAACCCTCATCGATGGATATGTCATAAGAATTTATTATAAACAAGTTAGTGTAATCCTTAACCCTGTCAATGAGCAACTTTGCTTCGGCTGTAGTGTTTCCTCCAAAGGAGACTCCAAAAAAGAATTCATCTCGGTTTTCGTTTTTGATGTATCCGTCATAGACTACAGGTATCCCGATTGCAGCAACTAGCAGAATAGCTAACAGGATAATCCATGCAAATTTCATAGGGTTTCAACACAACACAAAGCAGTCTTCTGTTCATAAGTTTTTACAAACTCCGCCTAGGCATCTCAGAGCCACTAAACCCTTGACAGTAAAACGGCACTCTTTTTATTCCCTGACAATAACACACAACAGTAGAACACAGGCTCTTGATTCAAATTAGAAACCTGTTCATGTCTGGAGGAAAAAATGTTGAAGGACGTAATGACAAGCTTCGATGTAGCCGCAGCCACCAACGAAATCAATACACAAGTAGAGGGAGCTTTTGTGTCAAAAATATATCAAATAGGCACCCAAACATTGCTTTTCAGGCTCCGAAAACCAAACATGCCCAAAATCCAGCTCCTGATGGAAGCAGGAAAACGAATACACCTAACATCCTACGCACATGAAACCCCACAAAAACCTTCCGCCTTCTGCATGTCACTCCGGAAATACCTAGACAACGGAATAATAAAACAGGTCAAACAGCACCAATTCGAGCGAATTGTAACCGTATACATCAGCACCCGACAAGGCGACTACCAGCTAATCATAGAACTATTTGGCGGCGGAAACACCATCCTAGTTGACCCAGAAAGCACAATATTGCAAGCCATGACCTACAAACGAATGCGAGACAGAAACATTCTGCGAGGCGAACCCTTCCAGCATCCGCCCACAAGAGGAAAAAACCCACTGTTTGTCACATTTGAGGAGTTTCAGGAAATCAAAACCCTAGACAGAGACATTGTGAGAGCTTTAACCAGATTTTTGAGCATCAGCGGAACATATGCCGAAGAAATTTTGCTCAGAGCAGGCATCGACAAAAAAACAAATTGCACAAATCTGACAGACGAACAGCTTGAACATCTCTACAACAATTTAAAACAGCTTCTTTCTGTCATCGAATCTGGGCAACTAGAGCCACGTATCGTGATTGATGATGAAGCTGTTGCGGTTGATGTTACTCCTGTGCCGCTGACAAAATACAATCAATTTGAATCAAAAAAGTTTGAGCGCTTCAACATTGCGCTTGATGAGTACTACACAAAAATAGGTGATACAGAGAGGGGAGCTGAGGCAACCAAAGATGTCAAGGATGAGGCTGCCCGTTATCAGAGAATTCTTAAGCGTCAGGAAAAAGCGTTAGAGACACTGAAGGAGCCGATAATAAAGAACAAGGCAATCGGAGACCTGATTTATCTTCACTTTGGTGACCTTCAATCATTGCTCCAAAAGATTTTGAACCAAAAACGAACAGGAAAAAGCTGGAAAGAAATAGATGCAATTCTAGAACATGGGAAAAAAGGTTCTGTTCATCCAGACGTTTATTTTCATTCGTTGGAACCTAAAACTCAGGTTCTTCATGTCTCAGTAGACGACAACATGTTCTCTCTTAATCTTCGTGAATCAATCCAAGACAATGCCAACAACTATTATCTGCGTTCCAAAAAGGCAGAAAAAAAGCTCCGAGGCGCAGAGAAGCAGATTGAAGAAACCAGAACAAAAATTGAGAAAGCCAAAGAGCAGGTTACCCAAGCAAAGAAGAGCCAGACGCCTCTTGCCAAACGAAGAAAGAAAGAATGGTACGAAAAATTCAGGTGGTTCTACTCTTCTGACGGGCTGCTTGTCCTCGGCGGCAGGGACGCGACCACAAACGAGATTCTGATAAAAAAGCACATGGAACCCAGTGACATTGTTTTCCACGCCGAAATCGTGGGCGCACCCTTTGTTGTAATCAAATCTGAAGGAAAACCCATACCCGAACAAACAATCAGCGAAGCTGCACAGGCTGCTGCATCATATTCCCGGGCTTGGGGAGAAATGCTGAGCGCAGTGAACGTGTACTGGATAAACCCAGAGCAGGTGAGCAAGACGCCTCCTTCTGGTCAGTTTCTAACGAAGGGCTCGTTTATGATTCATGGCTCCAAACATTTTGTTCGCGGCGTTTCTTTACGTGTTGCCGTGGGAGTCAAAATTGAAGATGAAACAATCAGCGTAATCGGAGGACCCGTGAAATCAATTAACGCGCAAACAGGTGCATTTGTTGAGTTACTTCCAGGAGACCAGAAAAGTGGTCAACTTTCAAAATACATCAGACACAAATTGTCTACAATGGTTTCTGAGGACATGAAACGAAGTGTTACGGCGCTCCCGATAGAGGAGTTTCAGCGTTTTATTCCGTTAGGCAGAGGAAAAATGAAATAACTTTGTTTCTAGAAGCCGTAAAGCTTGGAATATTTGGCGTTAAGGTAATTTAGGAACGGCTCCACTGTGAGTTCTTTTCCTGTGATCAGCTTGATTAGTTCAGGTGGATCATAGAGGTCGCCATGGCTGTGAACATTTGTTGCCAACCAGTGTTTCACGTTTCCGAAATCTCCCTTTGTTATCTGGTTTCTCCAATCTTGAATATCCTTTTCCATCGATGCCAGTAACTGTCCGCTGTAGATGTTTCCTAGTGCATAGCTTGGGAAGTATCCGTATAGCCCGCTTGCCCAGTGAGTGTCCTGCATCACGCCCTCCGAATCATTTTCAACATTGACGCCCAGATATTTGCTGTAGCTTTCGTTCCAGACCTGCGGAAGCTCATCTACTGATATTTTGTCTGCGAACAGGTCTCTTTCAATGTTGAACCTGATTATAACATGAAGCCCATACGTGACCTCGTCTGCTTCAACCCGAATCTTTGACGGCTTCACATGATTAATTGCATGAACAAAATCACTCAACCCAACATCAGAGAGCATATTGCCTGTCAAGGTTTTTAGTTTGGGCAAAAAGTATGTCCAGAATTCATGTGACCGTCCTACAATGTTTTCTACAAAACGTGACTGAGACTCATGAAATCCCATAGAGCACGCATCGCCTACGGGCTGAAACATCCATTCCGGTTTCAGGTCCTGCTCATACAGGGCATGTCCGCCCTCATGCAGAACAGAGAAGATTGAGGAGGCAAACTTGTTTGGATAGTAATGCGTCGTGATTCTTACATCGTCATAATATCCTGTCGTAAACGGATGTTCTGTCTCGTCAATTCTTCCTCCCGACTCTGGAGATGTAACATCGTAGCCAATGTATTCAGCAAGCGCTTCGCCAATTTTCTTTTGAGTTTCAATAGGAACGTTGCGGGAAAGAATGGATGCGTCAGGCTGCTTTGGAGATTCTTCGCATTTCTTGATTATTGATGTTAAGCCTTCTTTTAGTTCATTGAATATTTTGGTGACTGTTGGTGTGGTGATTTTGGGCTCAAAAATGTCCAGCAATGCATCGTATGGTGTGGCTGTTTCTTTAACTTTCATCAGTATTTCTGCTGACTGCTTCTTTAGATTGAACAGTTTTTCGAGTTCAGGCTTGAATTTGCTAAAGTTTTTGGATGCTTTGGCTTTCTTCCATGTGTCAATTGTCAGGGCTTTCTGTTTTGAGATTTCGACCACAAGCTTTTCAGGAAGTTTTGTCTGCTCATCATAGCTTTTCTTTATCAAATACAGGTTTCTCTTATGAACTGAGTCTAGGTTGTCATAGTCTGGATGCTTAAGTATAGCCTCTAGAAGTTTTCCTATTTCTGGGTCTGTGCTCATTTTGTGCAAGATTTTGCTTAGCATCGCAAGCTGCATGCTTCGCATTTTGATTCCTTTTGGGGGCATCTTTGTTTCCATGTCCCAGTGCAGAATGGAGGTTGCAGAGCCCAAAGTGACAATGTCTTTGGTTTTCTCTAGCAGCTTTTTGTAACTTGAAATCAATGTCGTGCTCATCGCATTTAGCTTCCATGAATGTTATCTATTCTATTGGAGCGGAATCACATTTTAATATCTCTTCTTATTCGTCTAGAACACGGGAACGTGAATGCTTTGAAAAAGTGGAAAACAGTTGAATCGAAGCTTCTTTACAGTTCAAGCTTTTTGTCCATATTCGATGATACGGTCGTTTTGCCTACTGGAAAACAGATATCCTATAACACGATTGGGCTGCAAGATTTTGTTTCCGTTCTTGCAACAGTTGACGACAAAATTGTTATGATAGAGATTTTGCGTTATCCCAGAAATGCTGTGAGCCTTGAGATTCCAAGCGGTCATATAGAAGAGAGAGAAACGCCAAAAGAAAGTGCTTTTCGTGAACTTTTAGAAGAAACAGGTTACAGCGCCAAGCATCTTGAGCCTATGTTTTCGTATAATCCATTGTCTAGAAGCACCCAAAAAGCCCACCTTTTTCTGGCTAAAGACCTGAAAAAAGGCAATCAAATGCTGGAAGAGACTGAGCAGATAAACGTGAAGCTTGTGCCTATCGCGGATATAGAAAAGCTGTTGGCTGAAGGAAAAATAACTCATGCCCCAACATTGCTAGCTCTTCAACGATATCTGCTGATGAATATAGGTTTGTTGTTCTATGCTTCATAATTCTGATTTTCTTTTTGCTGTAGATTTTTGTAAAAAGGACTGTTTTCAACATAGCACTGCTATTAGGCTCCTAATAATGGCGCGTGGAAGTGTGAAAAACTGTTAGATTTTTTGTGTGCTGTCAATTATTTTGCGGGTTCAGCTTCTGGCTCTTCTTTCTCTGTTTCGAGAGTTTTGTTGTCTTTGTTTTCTGCATTTTCTGCGTTTGTTGTGTCCCTTGCTGATATTAGCATATAGTCTGCCCATGCTGCAAAGAAGCCGCGGTCAAAGTCTGTGTGAATCTTGTTTTTGTATTCTTTCAGGAACACTTTTCTGTGTTTTTTGAGTTCTTTTTCGTCTTCGAAGTTTATGTTGGAGAGAAATGCGTAGGTATCGTTTGTTTTCATGGCTAGGAGTACCCCGTCTAGTGCGCTCATGTAGCCTTTGTTCCATTCTGTCTCGTTGGTGCTGCTTCTTATTCTTTCAAGTACACGTTCTGCCTCAGCAAAGCGCCGTGCTTTAAGTAACTGGAAAAATCTGACCACAAATATCTTTGAGATTGGCATACTATTCAGCTCTCTTCATCATTTTGGTTAATGTCCTCTATTCCTCTTTCGGATACCCTAAAAACTCCTTCGCCTTCTGCAAGGTATGGACTGGAAACAAGTCGCGCAATCCGAACAGGTCCACGTGCAGATTTTCTAAGAAACACCCGAGTATGGCTAGTGTGTGCCACTATGTGTCCCCCAACAGGATGAATGGCCTCGCCAAAGAATACGTCAGGCTTTGACATCACCTGATTAGTAACAACAGCCACCGCATTAAAGCCGCGAGCCAACTTAATCAACATGTGCATGTGCTTGTTGAGTTTCTGCTGCCTCTCTTGAAGCATTTCTCTACCAAGATACTCGCTTCTGAAATGTGACGTCAAGGAATCCACAATAATCACGCGAACATTATTCTCCTTAATCACCTTGTCCGCATTTTCCAACAGAAAAATTTGGTGATCAGAAGTGAATGCCTCAGCAAAAATGATCTTCTTAATTGCCTCTTCAGGTTCTAAGCCAAGGCTCTGTGCCATCTGAAAAATCCGTTCAGTCCTGAAAGTGTTTTCCGTGTCTATGTAAAGTGCTGCGCCATCCAAGCCACCCTGCTCAGGAGGCAACTGCACATTAACACACAACTGATGACAAATCTGACTTTTTCCACTACCATACTCGCCATAAAACTCTGTGATTGACTGAGATTCAATGCCGCCGCCAAGCAATTTATCCAGCATACTGCTTCCAGTGGTCAGACGATGGACGTTTTTGCGCATCTTAACAAGCTCGTCACCCCTGATGAATGGAAGAGGCATGCTTTGTCTTGCTTGTCGAATCAGTTTTTCAGCATTTTTCTTGTTCATGCCTGCTGCATCCAAATCTTTTGCTGTAGCCATGGCAAGGTTTTCGACAGTGTTGAATCCTAGTTCACGCAGTTTTTTGGTCATGGCGGAGCCTATGTCGAGGTCTTCTAAAGTATCGTATCTTTTCTTTTCCTGTGCAGGCTCTTTGGTCATTTTGCTGTCAGTTCCGATTTAAACGCAATGGATTGTGTATATTTAAGTTAAACTGTGTTAAAGTAAACCAGAAGTTAATGTTTCTGGTCGTTTCTAACTAAGATTTCAATCTTTTAGCAAGCTTGCATATCTTTCAGTATCATGTTAGAAACTACATTCAATGGCCATTTGGTGAAAGGTTTGTCTATCGACAAAGTGAGTTCGCTGACACCCTTGCACACATATCTTTCTCAGAACGTTTATGGTGTTGAGCAAAAAGTATAAGGCATATCTTCTAGACTTTGTCACGGGAGAGAACCATTTTGGTGTCTGGACAAGTTGTGGAGGATGTAGCAGTCAAACTGTTGCGGCTGGCAGTTACAGAGTTGCCAAAGGACGTTAAAGACGCCCTAAAGCAAGCCTACAAAGAAGAGGACAGCGCCGTGGGCATGTCCCAGCTCAAAGCAATCCTAGAAAACGTTGAACTAGCCGAGAAAACATGCACTCCTATGTGCCAAGACACTGGCGTCATAATTTTTTATGTAAAAGCTGGCAGCAGCTTTGATGGACTAGACCAAATAGAGGAAGCCCTTCGTAGAGCTACATCACGGGCAACAGTTGAGGTACCTCTTCGTCCTAATGCTGTTAATCCTTTTACACAAAAAAATACAGGCAACAATAACGGCAGACATTTTCCTTACATCAACTGGGAAATTGTGCCCGGAGACTCTCTGGAAATCACTGTGCTGCCAAAGGGCGGCGGATCAGAAAACGTGTCTGCATTGGGAATGCTTAATCCTGGTCAAGGAATTGCTGCAATCAAAAAGTTTGTTGTGGAAACTGTAGTTAAGGCTGGGGCAAAGCCATGTCCCCCGACAATACTGGGCATAGGAGTTGGAGGCGGAGCCGACATTGCTGTCAAATTGGCTAAAGGAACGTTGCTTAAGCCTTTGGGTCAGCCTAATTCTGAGCCTGAACTGGCAAAACTGGAACAGGAGCTAAAGAATGCTGTAAATTCTACTGGAATTGGACCCATGGGGTTGGGCGGCAAAACTACTGTTTTGGATGTCAAGATTGATTATGCGTATCGTCATCCTGCATCTTATCCTGTTGCTGTGGTTGTCCAGTGCTGGGCGGCAAGAAGGGCAACAGCACGAATAGACTCTGACGGAAAAGTGGAGTATCTGTCTCATAAGGTGTGAAAACATGGCAACCTACAAACTTAGCACTCCAATTTCAGAACAGGACACCAGAAAACTAAGAGTAAAAGACACAATCTACATTACAGGAACAATAGTAACTGCAAGAGATTCTGCACACAAAAGAGCACTAGACCTCCAAAAAAACGGAAAACAGTTGTCCATCAACATGGAAGGTTTAGCAGTATTTCATTGCGGACCAATCGCAAAAAAAGAAAACAACAAATGGACTGTGGTAGCTGCTGGTCCAACAACAAGCTCCCGCATGGAACCCTTCGAAGCTGATTTCATCAAGAACTTCAATGTTCGTGTTGTGATTGGCAAAGGAGGAATGGGACAAAAAACAGTAGACGCCATGAAAACTTACGGGGCAGTATATGGAGCATTCACTGGCGGCGCCGCGGTTCTGGCAGCAAAAGCAATAAAAAATGTCAAAGCCGTAGAATGGCTGGACCTAGGAATGCCAGAAGCCCTCTGGGTACTCGAAGTAGAAAACTTTGGACCAATAACAGTGGCAATCGATTCTCATGGAAGCAATCTTTTCCAAACAGTCCAAACAAAAGTTGATTCTAACTTACCGAAAATCTACAAAAAACTCGGAATATAATCTGCTAAGATTTTTCAAAAAAATACAAAAAATAAAGAGAAGAGATTGCTCTTCTCTTCATCTACTTTCTGAGATTTGTTTAATTTTTGACTTTGATTGTGTCGCTGTCTTCGAACGCCATTCCTGCAACTTCGCCAGTCACTGTCAGGTCAACATTGCTGAATTTGCCTGCGTTTCCGTAGGTGCTTTGGATGTATGATTGCACTTCGGCTCTGCCGAACTTTACTACAACGTTTCCGTCGTCAGTAATTTGGCTTGATTCAGGTGCAACTGCGCCATCTAGCATTATTGTGGAGACGTCTACGTCTGTTGCGTCTACGCCTGTTACTTTGATGTGGACCATTACCCATCTGCCGTTGCTCTTCATGTTGAGAGACTGTGGCGTAATCTTGACATCTACTGTTAGTTCTTCTGGTTCAGGTTCGACTGTTTCTTCTGTTACTTCAAAGGTTGTTGTTTTGTCTTCGTCTGGACCCATGTTGTTTGCTGCGTCAACTAGGTTTTGTGCTTCTAGCAGTGCAGTCCATGTTCCCAGAGGTGCTTCTGATGCTAGTGTGCATTTTGTTTCAAATCTGCTGTGTGCTGGAACGTATGTGGCTGTCACTTGAATGATTGTGCCGTTTGCCATTGTCAGATTGATTGGTGCGTTTCCTGTTGTTACTGCGCTTCCGTCTAGATAGGTTGCGTTAAAGTATACAATGACAACTTCGCCCTGTTCGTATGATGCTTTTGTTGTGTTCATGTTGTGGACATCCAAGTAAGCTGCAACTATCTCAAAGTCGTCTGTGCTGACGTCTGTTGCTGGTCCCTTGTTAGGATTCTGTGCATCCTCTATCTCGTTGGCTTTTACTGTAAATCTGTAATCGTCTGCCAGTGCGGTATCCCATGGGCTAGCCCAGTTTACTGTCCATTCGTTGGTGGTTGCATTGAAGTCTTCTGCTGCTAAGGTCACGTTTGCGACATTTGTTTCGTTTTGATAAACTCGGACAATTATGATGCCAAGGTCAGAGTCAGTGTAGACTGTGTTGTCTGGGTATGTGATGTTGATTTTTGCTGTGACTGTTTCTGTTCGCATATATGCTGCTGGTTGCTGTGTAACATCTACATTTAGTGTGGCTGATTGCACAGTGAATGTTTGGATAGAATCCACAGCTTTGTTGTCTCCTGTCACGTTGACTGCTTCAACAGTGTAAGTTCCCTGAGGAGCATCAACTGGAATTGTCCAGTCTCCTGTCCATGTTCCATCTGTGGCATTTACTGAATCCCAAACTGTCATGTTTTCCATTGATGGATTTTTGATTGTAACTGTTATGTTCTGGTAGGGTGCCCATCCAGAAGTTTTCACTTTGACTGTCTGGAACCTGTTGTAGGTTGTTGCGTTTGTCAAGCCAATGTCAAAGCTTGCAGCTGCTGCATCTGCTATTTCGTCTGGAAGTGTCTGGTTAGCAACTATATTGTATGTTCCGGTGAAGTTTGTGGTTGCGCCTGCTAAGTAGGCTGTTGGGAAGTCTGTGACATTATATCCTGAACCAAATGCGTCAGTGGTGAATGACACGTTATAGTTCATGGATTCTGTTCCTGCTGGGTCAGTAACCGTGATTGTGAAGTTGCTTAGGATGTTTGCTACTCCGCCAGTTACTGACATGTTAATTGCAACATTGTCGCCTTCTTGGGCATATGCAGGTGATACAGTAATTTCTCTAAGTGTTATCACCGTGAATAATGTGTTAAGAGCATTTTCTGTTGAGTTGTCCTGAAGAGTTACATTGTATGCTGTTCCAAGGTCAGAGCCTGCACACTGTGGAACAATAAATGTCGTGTTTACCTCGTAGCTTCCTTCGGAGACATTACCTGTCATAACAAGCGTGTCTCCTACAGCGGCTCCGTTATGGTCGGCATCAAACCAGATGCTGTAAGCTCCTCCCTGAGTCTCGATTGAACCCTCTACGACTACTTCGGTTCCAACCGCTCCAGAGCCAGGAGTAATTTCAACAGTAATCTCTGCATGTATCGGTATCGTGAACAAAACTGTTAACGATATAGAAATCAGTGCAAGTATGCTTAATGCTTTATTTTTCTGCATTCTTTTCCCTTCCAATTGTTTACAGAAAGCTTTATGTCGGTTCTTTTTTGATATCAATTGAGTTAGCATCATGCTAACCGCCCAAAAACTAAAGGCTGCATACCAATGTCCTGGGAAAAAGAACTATCCCAAAGATTGCTACGCGTTATACCTCTTTCAGAAAAGTCAATAAACTACGTCAAGCAAGCCGAAGAAGACCAAGAGGAGCTACTGACTCACAAGATACTTTTGTCGCTAGCAAAAACGGTCAATGAAAAACGCGAACCAGTAAAACTAAGAGACATCGTAGACGACCTATACCCTTCCCCATCAAAACGAGAAATGGACATAGTGCGGCAGCTAATCAAAAAAACTCTGATTCCATCTGGCATCGTCGAGAAGCTATCTCTTGGAAAAAAAGACATCCGCTACCTGCCCTGCGGCTACCGCTTCCAAGAAACCCAACGGGTCGAGTCCAGTTCAGGAAAGAGCATAAGAGAACCAGTAGGACCAGTAGTAGAACTTCCCAGAGAACACTTTCCGATACCGTCTGAAGTCTTGAAGCTGCATCTACAAAAAACAAGCTTGGAACGTGTGCTAAACAAAATCGACAAAGACTTTGAGCAAGAACAAATAAGCGAACCACTATACCAGAAGATGCGAACCGAATACCAAAAGCTAACAGAAACTGTCTGCGAACAACTAAAAGAACACGAAAAACTCGTCAAGCTGCTGGACATAGAAGACTAGCTTTCCACTAGCTTTCCAGTCTGCAAATTTTCTCTATCTCATTTTCTGTTTCCGTTTTCAGCAGCTCATATTCATCTTTACCCAAAATTCCCTTTTGCAAAAGATTGTCCAACTCTTTGAGCCTAGATTCCAGCCTCACGAACTCCAAAGTCTTTCGATAATCTGTCTCCTTTATTTCCTTCAAGAATCCCTTCCTGCTTCTCCACAACAAAAACACAGCAACCGCTCCAACCACAGCAAGAGCTACCAAAACAAGCTGCCACAACTCAATAGAACCAGAATCTTGCGGAGTCTCAGGTGGAGGATTCTCAGTCTCTTCGGTTGTGAGTGAAAAATTTTGGATATACGTCTGGTTAGCCTCAGTGACTACTGAAGTCTGTGTGGTATTGTATCCATCCGCTTCTATTTTTAGAGTGTAATTGTTTGGAGGCAGATTCTCGAACCTGTATTCTCCTGAAGAAAGCGTGTACATATAATCTGTTGTTTGCACAACCGTAACTTTTGCATCAACGATAGGCTGTCCCTGATTGTCCGTTACCTTTCCTGTAATTGTTGAATTCAAATCTTCCACTGGAACTGGAGTGGTAACCAGTTCAAAGTATGCTGTTACTGTAGTGTTTTCTGTTAAGTCAAAAGTACGGCTAAGGCTTGTGCTTTTGCTGTCCCACTCAACAAAGCTGTACAAGTTGCCATTATTGGTCACGTTACGGGGCGCAACAACGGTATACCTTTCTTCTTCCGAAATGTCAGAAAATGGAGTCACAACATCAACTCCATTGAGACTAAAAGTTACGCTCGAGATTGGCGATGACGATATATTCAACTCGTATGCTGGTGGGGCTTGTGCAGAAACTGTTATGCTGTCTGTTTTTTCAAAAGTAGTTGGTTTTGGCGGCGAGGTTCTCAAATAAATTTGGACTGACCATTTGCCTGGTTTTTCTAGCCATGACAGATTGAACGAGCCCGTGAAAGAGTTTGGCTGAGCCATGGTCTCGTCAGGGTTGAGGTAGAACTCATGGACGTAACCGTCTAAGCTGAGCTGACAATAGTGTTGGTCAATTTTGTTTGGGTCAATATCGGTTGACCATGCCCAAACATAGAGCATATCGCCTTGGGTGTAATCTCTGCTGTTGTTGCTAAAATCGGACTGATTTGATAGTATGTATCCCTCTGAAACTGATGTTGAATGTCCTAGCGGTAATGTTATCAAAAACAATCCACAAATGACAGCTATAGAAAGCAGAATCACTGAGACCTCTCTCAAACTTGATACACATGCAAAATTACAATCGTAATAAGATAACCTTTTTCCCAATCCAATACAGTTCTCTGACACTATTTCTGTGAATCTTTTTGCTTTGTAAGCTCAGTAATAACTTCCATTACCCTGCTGGAGGGAGCATCTGTTCTAAAACCTCGGCTGTTGAAATGAGTAAGTACTGCCTCAAACCCCTGATCTTTCAGTTTTTCAAGAACGCTGTTCTGTGACGGCACAGGAAGGTTCAGTTTGTCACAAATTTTATCCACAGCAAAATATGTCACTGGAGCCTCAGACTCGTCCAGAATAAGAGCCAACAACTTCAAAATCTTACGTTCCTTACTAAAACCCCTATCAGCACCATCCCTTTTCATCAAACAACAAAACTTTTTGTCAGAAATTCTGCCCAGCCACAAAGGACCAGCCACACTCAACTTTTCTCCACAATTTGGACAAACACGTTTCAATGGTGACGTTATCCCCAAAACAGGTTCTCTGTGAAAACACGAAAAACAATGAAGAATATATCCCATCTGCTGTATGCTCTTGTCTGCCACGTTAGCCCCATTATTGACAACAGCATAGACCCTGACATAATGGTTAATGCTGTAACTAAACAAAACTTTGATTCCTATCTCATGCTTAGCTGCCATCATCGCTAAACAGCCACTAACAAGACGCACCGCCAACTCATGACAATACTCTGTACGCAAGGGAACCCCACCATACTTTCTCAGACACGCCCGTGGATGAACCCCACACAACGGAGCCATATCCGTAGCCGTCAACGCAATCATGCCCCCATTACGCAGAGAACGTATAGCAGAATCCATGTACGGAACAGGAGGACCAAACGGATCAACGTCAACATAATCAAACCGCTTCTTAGGAGCCGCATGAATGCTCAAAAACAAATTAGCATCCTGAGTAGCAACCTCCACAAGACCCGATACACTATTTATCTCCGCATTATATGCTGCAAGCTTTGTCGCCTTGGGATTGATATCATTCACAACAACCTTTTCTATTCCCTCTACTTCTGCGGCAAATCTCACACCCCGAAGCCCACAGCCAGTCAATGGTTCTGAAGCAGAAACCTCCCTTCCCAAAAGTCTCTGATGCGCCTGTAATGCTAGAACTGCCATGTCCCTGTTTAGCTCCATCACAGGATTATAGAATACTGGAGCCTTAGATAGAGCATAATCTGTTGGGTTTTCCTTGTAAGCAGAATGCTTGGGTACCACTGCCTTGATTTTTCCTTCTGCTATTGTTTCTGTTGGGTAACTAAAGCTCAAACTTCAATGCACCTGTTAAGCTGTTGTGAAGCTTTTATTATCATAACAGGATATTAGGGTTAAGTCTAGCTCTGGGCGATGTGATGGTGCTGAAGCGTATAATACTTGTAACTGGACCTCCAGGAATTGGCAAAACAAGCGTACTTCGGCGGACAGTCAAGGAACTCAATCACCGTAATTATTCTGTAGGAGGGATGGTCTGCCGTGAGGTGCGCGAAGGAGGGCTACGTGTGGGCTTTGAGGTCATGGATTTAGTTACAGGACAAAGAGGCTGGCTGGCACACGTAAATCAGGCTATAGGTCCAAAAGTTGGCAAGTATCATGTCAACCTGACTGACCTTAGTTTTATTGGAGCAGGTTCAATTGTTGCTGCTGTTCAAAATGCCGATATACTTGCAATAGATGAGATTGGTCCAATGGAGCTTCTGTCAAAACCATTCAGTAACGCCTTACTTCAAGCTGTAAACAGCAATAAACCCCTGTTTGGGACAATCCACTACAAATTAAATAACTCTATAATTGAGGAAATCAAAAAGAAGGATGACACAGAAATCATCGAAGTAACTCCCAAGAACCGTCCAACACTCCACGACATTGTTGCAGACAAGATAACGAACTATCTCCTTTGAAGGGGGAAATCAAGAAATTGTTCGATGAAATAGCCGTTGGTTCTAGTTTTATGTTGCAGGTATGATTTTAAAAGCCTATTTTGGGGCTGTTGAGCCAAAGGCTTCATAAATATGGCTTATCATATAATTTACCATTATTGTTGATCTTGGGAGATAATATGCCGATTCAAGGTAAATTGTACTTATGGGGAGAACGAGCCAAAGGCGTTCCAGCAGAGAGCGGTGTCTACGCATTTTACGACAAAAACAGAACAATTCTATATGTTGGTGGAAGCTCTAACCTTCGCGAAACTTTCAGCCAGTTCATTGAAACAAACTTTTCTGATGACCCTCGCAAACGCGAAACAGTATACTATCGGCGGATGAATACCTCCAACTGGGAAGAAACAGTTAAGAATCTTCTAAACGAATATAACATGGATTGTGGAGACATACCTAAATTGAACACTCCTTCAAAACAGGAAGAAAAAGTCACTCCAGAGTGGGGATTCTACTTTTACGAAGCCTTCAACAAACCCGTCTTCGAAGCCGCCTTCAATCTGGAAGACCTAAAGAAAAAAATAAAGAAAGTTCCAGCCAGCTCCTTAGAGTTTCATCAAAACAGAGGAGACTTTGCTCGATGGATACGAGATGTTTTCAAAGAAACACAACTAGCTGACAGAATCGCAAACATGAACAACACCGGCGAAGCACTGCGACTAGAACTACTAAATGCTTTAGGCAACCCAGAAGTTGCCCAGTGCCCAGAGTGCGGAACATTGTCACAGCCTGTAAAGACTTGGCAGATGGCTGGTAGACCAGATAAAAATGGTGAACGACTACAGCTTACCATTGCATTGTACAAGTGTGGAAACTGCAGCAAGAGCTTTAGAAATGCGATAAAGAAAGAGAAAATCAAGGCTTAGGTTGTGAAAATCAGCGGATTCCTTTTGTGCTGTAGGTTTGTCGCTCGTCAATTTTTTGTTAACCAGACCTGCTCAGTCCCCATGTTTACAGTACAATTACGTGTTCGTTTGTTTCTGGAAAGTATGGGTTAGGGTAGACTATGTTGAGTTTCAGTCCATACTCTTGGACTATGTCGCGTGTTTGCTCCCAGATTTGAATTGCTTCTTGGTCTGATCCCCAGTACCAGATTTTGTCGTCGGAGTGTCTCATTCCGTATCCATAGTTTTTGGGCAAAACGAGCAGTTTTTCAGGTGTTGCGTAGTCTCTTGCTATTTCCTGTTTTGTTTTTATTTCGTTCCATAGCCTTTCTAGAGCGTCAAAGTGTTCGTCCAGCATTATTCCATATGGGTTGTCGCCGACCTGTGGATAATTAAATATGACGACGTATTCTGCGCCTGCCTCGTACGCTGTCCGCATCTGCGAGTATATGTTTTCTCCTGTGTCTAGGTATGGGGCATCATTGTATCTCCATGTTATGATGGCGCCCCAGCTTTTGTTTTGCATCTGTGCAGCACCACGGACCAATGCTGTTTCTTGAACTATGCTGTTGTTCCATCCATACTCTGCAAAAACGACATCGTAGCCGCCAAGATAGTCGAACCAGTAGAGTGCGTAATCGGAAGTGAATGTTGTGATTGAGCGGTTTTTCAGTTCGTTTAGGTCTGGGTTGTTTTGGAGAAAGTTGATGAAATGTTCTGCAGCTTCGTCATAGTCTCTTGGTAATGTGTCCTGCAGATAGCTTTCTATTGTGGACGCAAATTCTTGATACATTGTGGAGTTTTGCTGCTTTATCCTCCTGAACAGGCGTGACCAGTTGTAGTCTATTTGGATGCCGCCCGGTTCATCATAATAGTAGACTCCAAGGAAGTTGTCTTGCCATCTCTGTTTGGCATAATCTAGCCACGGTATCTGCCATGGATGATCATGATCAAACCACCCAAAATATACGATGATTTTCAAGCCCGAATCGACTGCGTAGTCGCATATTTCGTTTATTGCAGTTTCGTTCTTGCTTATGGGTCCTGACTGAAGCACAAACAAGTTAGTGTAGCCTTTCACCCTGTCGATCAGTAGTTTTGCTTCTGCTGTTGTGTTGCCGCAAAATGTGACTCCCATGTAGAATGGCGTATCGTCTTCGGGGGCTTCTGAGGTGGTTGAGGGACTGTACTGAATAAAAATCACTGTGGACAGGATTAGTATGTTCAGTAAAAATGCATAGATGTGCTTCATTTTTTGTTTATCCCTCTATTTTTTGATCTAACTTGACGTCTTCAATTTCGTGTAATCGTGATTTTGTCAATTATTTTATTGTCAGCATTTGAGTTATTATTTGACGTCAAAAAATTTGGTTCTTGGAATATTTAGTTACATTAATTGTTACCTTTTTGCCCTAAAATGATGGTATTATTTCTGTTTTCGATTTTGGTTACTTTAGATGTAACTTTAATCTATATCTGTGGGACTATCTGTGACAATTTGATGTTATTTTGATTGGTTTGTTTTGTCGGGGGTTGTTTTGCTGTTTCTTTTTTTCATTATCTTGTGGCAGATTTCATTTGTTCTAATTCAGAATCCAAACATGAATATTTAATGGTAATTCAGACCTTGCATTCATATGACTTAAAACCTTCGACTGTCGATTTTCTATAAGGCAACTTGAACAGTGGCGTCACAAAAAGAGGTAAACAAATTGAACGGTAACTTAGTCGCCGATAGACGACAAAAGTGTGAACTGTACAATAACCTATGTTTAGGTCTAAATACAGTCTCGAAAATTATAACACTGGTTGCCTGTTGATATGGATGAAAATCAAGAAGTTGAATGATTATGTGGTTGTATGTACTTGTATTCGGTTTCTGGACTGGACTAGTTTTTTACGTTTTATGGTTTGTCTTTAAGGCAAAAACTGTTCAACCCTTAACTATCGATGACCTCGCACTGACATGGAAAGTACACAAACAGCAAAGCGGATGTAATTCATCACGCATCCATGGTTTAATAAAAGAAAACGACGAAATAGTCGGATTCAAATGTGACTGCGGCTACGAATTCATACAAAAACGCCTAATAACTCAAAAGCCTGTTGAAGGAATTGCAACCCCAATAAGCACACAACCAAAGATGGCTGCAAAAATAGAATGATTGCCTAAACGTCTTTTTACTTCAAGTTTTTGTTACAAGTGCTTTTTCTTATGTTATGTGCCATTTTTGGCAGTTTCAGGCAGAATTTCATGCAACATTTAAATGTCACAGCTATTATCTTGTAATCAAAAATTTAACAGGAACTATGATATGCCGTTGATGCATCTTGAATCAATAGCTACCCAAAAATCAGTTGGATTAGGTTATTTTAAAGCAACTTGTTTTATAGGTTTTTGAGGCGAAACACCAATGACTCTGCAATTTATGGCTGAACTACTTAAGATAGGAATGCTTGCAACGCTCGTAATTGCGGCTTTGCTGGTTATTTTTATTTGGAAAAAAAATCGGACAACAAAAATAACCTACACAAAAATAATCATCCAATTGGCGTCAATGGCTGCAATTTTCTACATTTACACCTACACTGTAAGACCGCTTCTAATGATATCTGTCATTCTAGTAGCAACCCTGTTTTTGGGAAGATTCTTCTGTGGTTACATCTGTCCATTCGGATTTTACATGGACATATTAACAATGATCAGAAAAGCCATCAAATTACGTTACGTAAACTTGTCTGACAGGCTTAACAAATTCTTGCACAATTTCAGATATGTCCTATTTGCCTTTTTCATTGCACTGGCTCTGATTTTTGTTATAATGGACCCGCCGTCAGACTTTGACCGACTTACACTTATGGCACTAATTTTCGGTGGACCATTCGAACATCTAGGAATTTTGCTTAGTCCAGTTGTACCCCTGATTGTACCTTGGACAGGACCGTTAGAAATCAGTGGAATTTATTTCAGCTTTCCTTATGTTCAAGATGTCATCAAATATTCAGGCGAAAACCTTGCTTCGGTTGCTGCAATTATTTTCTTAGTTCTTGTAGCTGTTGGCTCATTGTTTATTCGCCGTGTTTGGTGCCGTTTCTGTCCCACAGGAATTTCAATTGCTGTAGTGAACAAGCTCAAAGGCTTTGGTTGGGCTCCAATACTGCATCTTGACAAGGATGAAGAAAAGTGCACTAAATGTGGAATCTGTAAACGGGTTTGCCCTGTTCAAGTAACTGAAGTTTATGAGCAGAAGGGCGGAAAAATAATGACCTCTATGTGTATGCTGTGTCTGCGATGTGTTGAGATGTGCCCCTACGCAGATTGCTTAAAATTGAATATGGGTTCAAAGACTGTTCTGAAATCCCGCAACTGGTTGGAGCCCTCAGAAGTTGATTAACAAACATAAGACTCTTCTTTTTATATGGTGTAATACCGAAATATTCAAAACTGTATCTCAAGTTGAATGGGGGTGTAAGTTATCAGTAGATTGAGTGTGAAGTGGTCTTGACGTCGCGATCAACTAAACTGAAAATATTTTTAATAGCTGACCTAATACTTTTGGCTACAATTATTCCCGCTTATCTGTATATTGATTCACAGATTTTAGAGCCTGCAACATTTGAAGTTACAGATTTAGTGATTAACCCAACGTGGGTGCAGGTTGGCGGGTCTGTACAAGTGTCTGCTACTGTGACTAACGTGGGCGATCAGGCAGGTAATGAATCTGTTGCTCTTGCAGTAGATGATACTCCTTTAAGTGCAAAAACTTTGCAGCTTTCTGGAGGAGAAAGTACATCAGTTGTATTTACGACAACGGACTTGACTGAAGGCAACCACACTATTGCAATAGGGGACGCCACAGGCTCCGTGAGGGTTACTTTAGAAAAGCCTTCTCAAGACGCTGAACTTCAATTAACTGATCTGGCCACTAGCCGAAAAGAAGCTGAAATTGGAGACCCAATTGTAGTTTCTATTGTTGCAACTAACATTGGGGATGTGGCTGGCGAATTCACTCTTAACTTGCTTGTGAACGGGGAACAAAAGGAAACTAGAGTTGTTTCCTTGGGTGGTGGAGAAAGCACAACTGCCCAGTTTGAAATTGTTGAAAACGCTGAAGGAACTTATGAAGTATCAATAGGCGATTTGACAACCTCATTTAGCATCACTTCTAATGCTCAACCGATCAAACCTGCAGAGTTCCAAGTAAGCCAGTTCACGGTCAGCCCCCAGTCTGTGCTGGATGACGAACCTGTGGAAATCTCTGCTAAGATAACGAATGTTGGAGAAGAAACTGGAACCTACTCTGTTGAGCTCATGATTGACGGCACCTTAAGAGATACAACCTCTGTAGAACTGTCTGGTGGCGCCACTACGATTGTTACCTTTGAAGTAATTGAAACAGGTTCTGGAGAACATACAGTTGCAATTGATGAACAATCCGGATCATTCAGTGTTGAAAGCTTGGGTGATGCCTCACCTGACATAATAATGGACAGGATGACCGTAACCCCATACGAAGTCTGGTACAATGACACCGTTTACGTCAGATCCAATGCCACAAATTATGCTAATGAAGCTGGCACCCTCATGGTAAGACTTTCGATAGAGAAAGATGATGTTATTTTGTATTCTGATACTAAGAGTTTTTCAGTAGCAGCTGGAGTTGTTGATTTTCCTATTGAGTTTTCATTTGTCGCTGACGTTGCTGGAGGCAATCCTTCGGAAATAACAACTGAAGGTTATAGCGTTGATTTGGAGAATCTTGGCAACAAAACTAATACTAGACATGGATATTTCCGGATAGCTCACATGGGCTATCATACACTTTCTATTATCAGAGCCGGCGGAGGAACAACTCCTATGATATTTACTCTTAATGGTGTAGAAGAAGAGACGCCCTTCCGCGAATTTTTGCCAGTGGGTACCTACACGATTGAAACTGATGAAGTAGTTGACCTTGGAACGGGTGTAGTAGAGTTTTATCACTGGAACGACGGCACCGAAACCCCCACACTAACCTTTGAATTTAATGCGTACACGCAATTGATTGCACAATACATTATAATCAGCGGTTACGCTTCATGTCCATCATTATACGTCTGGAACGGCACAGACTATCTATACATCACAGAAGTCTCAAACGCTGGATGGCTCGGATACATTGACTACATCAATGAAACTGGAGACATAGTTTTTGGCGGAGGAAACCCATGGGATCACGTCAAAATAGATGCAAGTCAATTCCAACCCGTAACAGATACAGAAAACGGCTACGAATACTACGATTGTGTCCTTTACCAACAGTGGAATGAAATCTTTTACACCGACACTGCATACCTTGTTGTAGTCGACCACCCAAATGATACTGATGCTTATGCAACCATGATAAATTACCTCAATAAAGGACTGTATGGCGACATTTACACAGTAGACGAGGACAACTTAACACCGCCAGTTTCAGCAACAAACGAAAAAGGCGAAAATGTTCTACCGCAGATAACCTACCTTGATGGAGTCTTCACAGAGGGCAGTAATGGAGTTCTCAGCCCATCATGGGACAACATAACATATAACCAATTGACCCTAGACTTGGGCGACCTATCTGACGCTCCAGAAATTAAACTGGTAATTAACGGAATGGTGGATTGGGGTCCAGCCCCACCATACTATGACTGGATCGACCAATTCGAAGACGCAGCTGCCCAAGGATTGATCACAAATAATACCCAAATTAATCCGCCAGCTTACATGGAAGTTATGGATGCACAAGGCAATTGGATGCGAGTTCCGCAAGATAGGCAAATGCCGATTCCTGGAGACTATGTTTCCAGATCCTTTGCTGTTGACTTAAGTGACCTTTTTCCTGAAGGCATAACAGACTACAAGATACGAATCACGAATTTCTGGAACGTAACCTTTGATTACATAGGAATAGACGTTTCTCCACAAGAAAACATAACAGTAAATGAAATTCTTCCAACAGCAACACTCGAGCCTACATTATTTGCCACTACAAACTCTACAGCTTCCGGGAACTTTACCAAATACGGTGATATCACATACTTGCTTAGTGAAGCAGATGACAAATTTGTAATCGGAATGCAAGGAGACACAATGCACCTCAAATTCCCAACCACTGAGCTTCCCGAGCTTGAAGACGGAATGGAACGCAGCTTCTTCATGTTTGTAGCCTCATGGTTCAAAGACCCAGAAGACAATTGGGGCTTTGGATTTGATTTCACAGTTGAACCACTGCCTTTCCAAGGAATGAGCGGCTTCCCCTATCCAGACACAGAACAACATCCCGATGACAGCTTTCTTGATGAATGGAACACAAGAATAGTAAATGCTCCATAACTCTTAGTGACTTTGTAACTCACTTCACCCTAAACCCATCACACTCACAGTGACGAGTACCATGACAGATACCCAACACAATGGAAATGCACGCGCATTAATATTCTCATTTATTTCCAAAAACCAACCCAAAAAACAAACAACAAAAAAACAATTATATTTTTTCAGAACAGCAACAACAACAAAACACTCACAAAACTTTAATCCCACACCCCAAGATACAATCACAACAGGTGCACACAATGAAAGCCCTACTGTTAAGCGGCGGCAAAGGCACACGACTACGACCCCTAACCTTCACATTAGCCAAACAACTAATCCCCCTAGCCAACAAACCAGTACTAGGCTACGTCCTAGACCAAATAGCACAAACAGGAATAACCCAAATCGGAGTAATAATAGCCCCCGAAACCGGACAAACTGTAAAAGACTACATACAAGACGGAAAACAATGGAACACTGACATAACTTACATTCCTCAGGAACCACTAGGCCTAGCACACGCCGTCAAAACAGCCAAACCCTTCCTCGAAAACGAAGACTTCATCATGTGCCTGGGCGACAACCTACAAGGACAAACCCTAACATCTTACGTAGAACAATTCAAAAAACAAAACATCGACGCCCTAATCCTACTAAAACCCGTAAGCGACCCAACAAAATTTGGCGTAGCAACACTAGACAAACAAAACAACATAACAGAACTAGCCGAAAAACCCAAAAACCCCAAAACAAACCTAGCCATAGTCGGCACATACATCTTCTCAAAAAAAATCTTTAACGCCATAAACCAAATCAAACCCTCATGGAGAGGCGAACTAGAAATCACAGACGCCATACAAAAAATGATAAACCTAGGATACAAAGTAAAAGCAGAAATCCTAGACACCTGGTGGCTAGACACCGGAAAAAAAGACGACATCCTATCAGCCAACGCAAAAGTTCTAGATGAATACACAAAACATAACATCAAAGGAAACATTCAAGACAGCAAAATAGAAGGAAAAGTCACAATCTCAGAAAATACACAAGTAATCAACTCCACCATAAAAGGACCATGCGCAATCGGCAAAGGTTGCATCATAGAGAACTCTTTCATTGGTCCCTACACAAGCATAGGCGACGAAACAAAGATTGTTGACAGCAAACTCGAATATAGCGTAATTCTAGGTAACGCATCAATAATCGGGGTAGAAGGGTTGAAAGAGAGTTTGATTGGAAAAAACGCAAAAGTAACAAAAAACCGCAAGAACGGTTGCTTAAGCCTTCATGTAGGCGATTATTCAGAGGTAGAAATATGAAAGAATATGCTCTAGACGGTGTAAGAACATACGAAATAAAATTGTTGCCCGATGAAAGAGGCTTCTTCAGCGAAGCACTAAGAACCGATTGGAAAGAGTTCCTAGAAGACGAACAGGTAGAGCAGATAAACCTGAGCTATAGCTACCCCAACATAATCAGAGCTTGGCACAAACACCTGAAAGGACAGATCGACCACTTTTTGGTAATACAAGGTGCCATGAAAATCTGCGCATACGATGAAAAAACAGGAAAAATGGCTGAAATAATCACCAGCGCCAAAAAACCTACAGTCGTAAGAATCCCCGGAAAATATTTACACGGAACAAAAACAGTCAGCAATGAGCCATCACTCCTAGTATATTTCGTCAACAGGCTTTATGAATACAATAATCCTGATGAACTTAGAGTAGCATGGAATGACAAATCTATTATTCCCACGGAAATAAACGGCAAAACAGATGACCCCCGTGTCGGCAAACCATGGGACTGGTTCAGACCACCCCACAAATAGAATGTGAAAAACCATGAATGTTCTAGTAACTGGCGGCGCTGGATACATTGGCTCAATCCTGTCAAGACTCCTTCTAAAAGAAGGCTACAACGTAACAGTTCTTGACAGGTTATTCTTCGGAAAAGACTCAATAAAAGACATTAAAGACGAGATAACTCTAATCAAAGATGACATCCGATTTTTTGACCCAGAACTTCTAAACGGAATAGATGCCATATTCGATTTGGCTGCACTCTCAAATGACCCCTGCGGTGAGCTTGACCCAGAAAAAACACTGGACATAAACTACAAAGGAAGAGTTAGAGTAGCAACTCTGGCAAAAAAACATGGAATCAGAAAATATGTGTTCGCAAGCACATGCAGCGTATACGGATTCCAGGATGCACTCATAAATGAAGAATCTAATCTAAATCCTTTGACTACTTATGCAAAAGCCAGTGTAATGGCTGAAAAAAAGATTCTTCCCCTCGCAGACAAAGATTTCTCTGCGACAGTTTTGCGACAGGCTACGGTTTATGGGTTTTCCTATAGAATGCGATTCGATTTAGCCATAAATGGAATGACCTTGGGCTATTTTAAAAATGGAAAAATTCCTATTATGCGTGATGGAACCCAGTGGCGACCTTTCGTTAATGTGAATGATACCTCACTGGCTTTCATTAAGGTGCTAGAGGCAGAACCAGAACTTGTTAATGGTCAAATTTTTAATGTGGGCTGTGATGAGCAGAACGTCCAAATTTTTGATTTAGCTAAAATGGTTGCAGAAGCTTGTGATTTGCCTTTTGAGTATGAATGGTATGGGGATTGTGACACTCGAAGCTACCGTGTAAGCTTCTCTAAAATCAGGGACACCCTAAATTATGTGCCACAAACTAGCATCAAACAGGGAGCAAAAAATGTGTTCGACGCACTCTCTGAAGGTAAACTAGATCCTGATGACCAACGAATGATTACTGTCAAGTGGTACAAACATATTTTGGAGATGCAAAAATTCCTTAAAGACACAGAAATTGATGGCGCATTATTATGAAAATAGCGATAATTGGTTCTACTGGTCAACTGGGTACAGATCTGGTAAAAACTTTCGCTCATGATCATGAAATTATCTGTCTTACCCATAGTAATATTGAAGTGGCAGATTACGAAAGCTGCCTGATTCTAAAAGAACATAAACCTGACGTTATTGTAAATACTGCGGCATTTCACAAAACAGACCAGTGCGAAAATGAAGCCCAGAAAACTTTCTGTGTAAACTCTTTAGGTGCAAAAAATGTAGCCATGATTTCTAAACAAATAGAAGCTACAACTGTCTACATCAGCACAGACTACGTGTTTGATGGCTCAAAAAAAGAACCATACACAGAAGATGACTGCCCTTGCCCAATTAACACCTACGGAATATCCAAATTGGCAGCTGAACATTTTACACGATTAAATCCAAAACACTACATCCTTAGAATCGCAAGCGTATTTGGCGTTGCAGGAGCAAGTGGCAAAGGGGGAAACTTTGTTGAAACAATGATAAACAAAGCAAAAAACAATGAATCCATCTCTGTTGTCGACGATATGTGGATGAGCCCCACATACACCAAAGACACCGCTTCACTATTGAAGAGAATTATGGAATCAGCTCTTCCTTTTGGAGTATATCACGCCACAAACAAGGGCTATTGTTCATGGTATGAGTTTGCAAAAGAAATCTTCCAAATTACCGGATTAAACCCTGAACTAAAACCAATAAAAACAGATCCAAATTATGGACCGGCTACACGTCCACGCTTTTCAGCACTGAAGAGCATAAAACTGCCAAAATATGGTATGGAACCAAGAAAATGGCAAGAGGCTCTTCGTGCATATTTAACTGAAAAAGGACACATGCAGAAAAGCTCTCTGTGAACAAAGGAAGGTAAAATAGATTGCATATTGCCCAAATAGGAACCGGACGTGTAGGACGACCCACAGCATACACAATATTGTGCTCAGAGTTAGCTGACAAAATAACGGTTTGTGACACTAAACCAGGGCTTGCACAAGCTTTCGCCGAAGAACTAAAACATGTAACAGTAAGTTTAGCTCTAGATATTGAAATTTTGTCCTGCGACAAAGATGAAGATGTAGCTAATGCCGATATTATTCTTGTTTCTGCTGGGAAACCAAGAACTCCTGGAGTGAAGATGACCAGAAGAGATTTGGCTACCCAAAATGGGCAACTAGTGAAACAAATTGCAGAGTCGACAACACATAACAATTCTGATGCAAAATATGTGGTGATAACCAATCCCGTTGACGCAATGGCAATTGTCTGCAAAAAATATTCCAAAGCAGATTTCGTGATCAGCACAGGAACCAATCTTGAGACGCTGCGTTTCAGGGCAGGACTTGCAAAAGCTCTGGATGTTCCCGTCACTGCGATTGAAGGGTGGGTAGGCGGAGAACATGGTACTAACGCAGTTGTTCTGTGGTCGACCGTCAAAATTTATGGTATGCCTATCCAACAATATGTTGAGTCGTCTGGGAAATCTTTGTCAAGAGATGAGATTGAAAATTATGTAAAGTCTGTTTCCAAGCTGATAGTTGACAATATTGGAGGAACAGAATATGGTCCTGCAGCATCTTTTAGAGATATAGTTAGAGCAATTGTAAACGATGAAAATCGTCTATTGCCCGTTGCTGCTCCAATACCATTTGAAGAAATAGATGAACCCGTTTTTGTAAGCATACCCCTAACTTTGGGAAACTCAATCGGTCCTTCAATATATGACAAATTGGCACCTCAGGAACAACTCTATCTTAAAGAATCTGCTGAGGTGATATACCAAACATACAGAACTGCTACATAAACGGAAACTTTTTCAATCATATTTTCTTGCCCAGACAATTGTCTTTTTGTATCCCTTTTTGGACAATCACTTTAGGCGACATATACTGGATTTTTTGATACCTTAGTCACGTTAACTGTAACTATCCATATTTTGTGCGAAATTAATGTTTGAACTAGCCATTTTTTACCACACGATCTGTAACCGTTATCCATTTTGGTATCATAATCGACGTAAAAAGTTCTACCGATACTATGGCAATTAGATTAAATAGTGATGTGAGATGCAAAAAATGCAATCCCCCAAAAAACCAAAAACCCCCCAACAACCAACAATCTACAAAAGAGATTATCTCCCAATGTGGTGCAGAGGAATTATGGGCGGATGCGTCAACTGCGGCGGTTGCATCTAAAAATAACCTCAACTTTTGCGAAGAGTTCCACTCTTCACTACCAGATTACATCTTTTTTATCAACATTCTTTTATTAACCTGAAACACTTTCTAATTCCAATAATGCAATCCGACGAAAAAGACCAAAGTTTAATGGACCAGTATAAATGCCCAACTGGTTTTCAGGGCAGAACTGTAGCAGAATCTATGAACCTACACCACAGTGAGCTTACAGATTGGGGTCTAAAAAATGTCGAAATAAAACCAGCTTTCAAGATCTTGGATGTGGGCTGCGGTGGAGGAGAAACCATAAAAAAATTGGCAAAATATGTCTTTGAGGGAAAAGTTTTCGGAATCGACTATTCCAAGGATATGGTTGCATACTCCAAAGAAGTGAACAACAACCTAATAGCTCAAAAAAAGGTGTCCATTGCACAATGTTCTGTTGTTAAGACCAGTTTTCCTGACAACTTTTTCGATTTAGTAACAGCTATTGAAACTTATTATTTCTGGCCTAGCCTCTCAGATGCTTTCCAAGAAATTCGACGAATTCTGAAACCAAACGGAAATCTGCTTCTGATAAACGAAATGATAAAAGATGGGGTCTATGAAATAAAAAACGCCAGTCTGATCAAAAAAACTCATGTACACCTTGTTACGCTTCCAGAAATTCAGCAAATTCTAGAATCTGTTGGATTTACAAATGTCAAAGTCTTCAGAAAACCTAAATCTCCATGGAACGCAGTTCTCGCCCAAAAACCACGGTTGTTCAAAAATAGCAGTATGTCTAATTTTGGAGATCAAACGTCTTATTAGCGCCCACCGATGGAAGATACTAACTGCGGTATTGGCTCTTGGAGGATCCGAAATTGAAGGTAGTTTACATTCATTTAGATCCCTTGAAATATCCACGAATAAAAAAGCATGTTTCTAGTCTTAAAAAAATGGATTGGGTCGATTTTGAGGTTATGCTTCCCAAGTTAAGGATTGTTCCTCGAGGTGCAGGTCTATTAAAGCGCTTACTCTTTGCAATAGCAAATTATCTGACATTTTTTCTTCAAATTTTTTTCGTTCGGGCAGACATATGCTGGGTTGCCAATTGTCCAGACATTTTTGCAATCCCCTTAGCTATGCGCAATACAAAATACATCTTAGAATATCGATCTCCTTGGTCAGTTGAAGTAAAAACAGAATTCGGGAAAGGTCCTTTGGCTGGATTAGCTTCCATAATTGAAAATGCTGCTTTAAAAAATGCCTTCGCAGTTACTTTAACCACAGGTAAACTATCCAAGTTTGTTAATAGTTTTGATAAACCGACATTTGTAATCCCCAATTATCCAACTAAGAATTTTAAAGCTCAAATGACAGCAGACGAATTTAGAAAAGAAAACAATGTTGAAACAAATGAAAAAATTGTGCTATTTGTTGGAAAGTTAAGTCGTGTAGAGGGTGCAGACATGTTTCCCTCTATTATCGAAGACGTCTTGAAAGAAGTTGACTGCGTATTCTGGATAGTTGGCGACGGTCCTCTTATGCCGATGTTAAAGAGATTTGAGAAAAAATTTGAAAAAAGAGTCAGGTTATTTGGATGGCAACCCCACGATAGCATCCCCAATTTCATTAATGCCGCTGATGTATGCATTGTCCCAAGGCACCCTTCAAAACATTCCGATTTCTACAATGAAGAAAGCCTGTTTAAACTTGGTGAATATATGGCTTTTAGAAAACCAATAGTCGCTTGTGGAATAGCCGAATCCACCCAATATTTGTTGGTAACCGAAAACAAAATGGCCGATGCAACCATTCAAGCTTTACGCGGCAAAACTCCTGTTTCCACACCAAAGTCTTGGGAAGAAGATAGCGAAAAAATACTATTCAAACTTTTCAATTGGCTTAAGTCATCCTTAAGAAAATAAAAAATGTACAAACTGCCTTGTCAATGAATATTTTCAGCTTTAACATGATTTATTAATTAGATATGAACACTGAAGCTAAAGAATAGTTTTCCATCCTATGTTACGAGTGTGTTTGGGCATTAAAACTGAAAAAATATAAACGATGAATATGAAGGACTTAGCATGAGAGAAATCTTAACAAAGATTCAGAATAGACTCTTGCATATATCAGTCGTGGGCTCCGGTCAAGTCGGTTTGCCTACCGCAGCACTTTTTGCTGGTGCTGGTTTCACAGTTACTGCAACAGATGTCAAAAAAACCGTTATAGAAACTCTGAACAATGGAATCTGTCCCTTCAATGAACCCGGTCTGCAACAGCTTATATCAGAAAATGTCAAGAAAGGCAAACTTAAGGGCGTACTAAATTCTAATTCAGACCTCAAAAAAGATGTCATAATACTTACAGTTCAAACTCCAATACATAAAAACAAAAAACCTAACATGTCCTACCTAATGAGTGCTCTAAAACACATTGGTAAAGAAATAACAGAACAAATGATGATAGTTGTCTGCAGTACAATACCTCCAGGAACAATGAGAACCGAAATCAAAGTTCTATTAGAATCTTTGAGCGGACTAAAATCTGAAACCGATTTTTATCTGGCATATGTTCCTGAAAGAATTTCTCCTGGCAAAGCCCTTGAAGAATTTGTCGAAAACCCCAGACTAGTTGGTGGTATAGGACCAAACAGCACAAAAATAGCTGCAGAATTATTCAAAACAATCTGCAAAAAAATAATTGAAACAGACGCAACAACAGCTGAAATTGCCAAAACCGCCGAAAATACCTTCAGAGATGTCAACATCGCTTTCGCAAACCAACTTGCATTAATCTGTGAACAATACAAAACCGACGTGACATCAGTAATTAAACTTGCTAACACCCATCCTCGAGTAAACATTCACAATCCAGGACCAGGCGTAGGTGGACCATGTCTGACAAAAGACCCCTACCTACTTACTTATCAGTATAACAATCCGAGCAATGACCTTGTTAGTGTTGCCAGAAAAATTAACAACAGTATGTCAACACACATTGTGCAATTAACCGTAAAAGCGTTGAAGAACTCTGGAAAAGAAATTGAAAACAGCAAAATAGCCCTACTCGGTACAGCTTACAAAGCCAATGTCGCAGATTCCAGATTCAGCCCCTCAGAACAAATAATCAAAAAACTCAAAGCACTTAATTCCGAAATCATTGCTTATGACCCTCACTGCATGGAAACCTTTGGCACTAAAAAAGCAATTTCTGTAAATGAAGCCGTTAAAGGTGCTGACTCAATAATAATCGCCACAGATCATGCAGAATTCAAAAATCTAGACCTTTTTCAAATCAAGCAATTAATGAGCGACAACCCTTCAATTATTGATGGAAAAAGGATAATCGACCCAAAAGAAGCAGAAAAATACGGATTCAAATATTACGGTATAGGCTATGTAAAATAGGTCTACGATTAAAACTTGCTTTATCGTTGAGAACTTAGTTAATCACAGGACATTTTTATTGTCAAGATTCATTTATAACCAATGTTTCCCATAATCTTTTATAATCACGCGCAAAGACTGTTTTGTGGCAAAGAGAGCTAGAAGCTATTTTTGCTTATTTCTTTGTGTTACGATATGATTGGTTCCGTTATCTGGGACATTTACAAAAAATTGAGTTGAAAAGAATATGTCATCTGAAAAAAAGTATGTCCGTGGTTTAAAAGATGTTGCAGCCTGTGAAACACACATTAGCTTTGTTGATCCACTTGGAGCATTATATTATGTAGGATATGATATTGACCGTCTCTTAGGCAGAGTCTGCTATGAAGAGGTAACTCATCTTTTACTATACAAGAGATTACCTACTGACAACGAATTAGCAAGCATCAAGTCTAAACTCATTTCTGAGATGAAAATACCGCCACAAATAATTGAAAGCATAAAAAATGCTCCAAAGAGCAGCCATCCAATGGAAATACTCCGAACTGAAATCTCACACTTAAGCGAATACGATTCAAATCTTGGAGACACATCTGAATCTGCTAACATACAAAGAGCTCTTAGTTTAATCGCAAAAGTTCCTGCTCTAGTTGCAGCTATTTATCGCATAAGAAGTAATCAAGAAATTGTTTCCCCAAAAAAAGAATACGGTTTTGCTGAAAACTTTCTTTACATGTTCAGAGGAAAACCTGCAGATAAAGAAGAGAAGGAAGCGATTGACCGTTACATGATTTTACATGCAGACCACGGTCTAAATGCTTCTACATTTGCTGCACGCGTAACCGCTAGCACCTTATCCGACATGTACTCAGCTGTAACTTCAGCAGTTGGAACACTAAAAGGTAAACTACATGGCGGAGCTAGCGAGAGAGTGATGAACATGCTCCTGAGTGTGGATAACATCGATGAAGTGGAAGCATATATTCAGGGAATGCTGTTTGATGGAAAAAAGATAATGGGTTTTGGTCACAGAATCTATGAATTAAATGACCCTCGATCAAGACATCTAAGAACCGTGGGCAAAGCCTTGTGTCAACGCACTGATCGAATGGACCTGTACCAGAAATGTAAAAAAATTCAAGCCGTAGTCCACACAGAGAAAAAAATATATCCCAACGTAGATTTTTACGCTGCTATCGTGCTAGATGCGTTGGGTATCCCAAAAGAGTATTTCACACTATTTTTTGCTTCAAGCAGAATATCCGGGTGGGCGGCTCACACACTAGAACAGTATTCCGATTCGGTTCTCTTGCGTCCAACATCGCGATATATTGGAGCTTACGGAACTAAATTTGTTAATATAAAAAATCGAAAGCTAAAATAGTGTTTGGCATAAATCGAATATTATTACAAAATGGTAACATTCAAAAGAAGCCAATACTCAGAAGTAGTTGGAGAAGCTTTCAGTAATGAACGATACTTTGGATGATATCTCTGACTTCAAGGAAAGAGACATGGATGTTCTGCAAACCATCGATGAAGACAATTTAACCAGCTTTACATTTGAAGGTCTAAAGCGGCGATTAAGACTACACCCCGAAACACTTTCGCGTATCCTCGCCAGATTAACAGACAAAGAAATCGTCAAAAAAACTAATGATGGCTACCGTCTTACCGCAAAGGCTGAACCATTACTAAAACGTCATTCCAAATCCCATAATTTGCGAGTTCTCCAAACTTTATTGCCTTCTGAAGTTTCGATACCGAACCTTGTTTCTAATCTAAAGGGCAAATGGTTTGGTGTGCACCGTTGGTTAGGCTACTCGGAAACAGAAAATGGTATAACCCTAAAATGGATAACAGAAGACGGTGGAACCATAATCTCGGCTGTTTTCTCTTCTGGACATCTTAACATTGAAGCTAAAATGATTTCCAAGAACAACTTAGATGTTGCATTAAATGCTTCTCATCAGCTCATGAGTTATATTACACAGTTGATTTCCCAAATGGGACACAACTAAACTACCTTGATGTGACCTAGTTTGCTTTTTGTTCGTCAACAAATATTGCCAATGTTTTAATACTGATATAAATCTTGATGAGTGAAACTAAAATGAACATTCAATTCTCTGAATTACAATGTTTGGCTCCTGTTGTTCCACTGAATCCTCCAGTTCCATATGAGCCTTCAAACCCGATTACTCGACGCCCAGACCCTAACAGGCGACCATTCATGAGTTAATTATATGCTGATTTGTGGCAAAAATTAGTTGCAACATTTTTGTTGCCTGTCCAGTATCTAGTATTGGCATTGCCTTGTAAGTTTGCTAAATTAGTCTATTGTGGAAAAAATCAATTTCCAGTTCAACTTTAGTTGCATTCTCTTTAATTGTATTAAGTCCTAATCCACAATCCTAAAATTGTTTTGCTTTATATTTGACATGTTACTGTTGGTGAATCCATGAAGTTCTCAGTGATTCTTGGAACACGACCTGAAATAATCAAAATGTCCCCTGTTATTCAGGAACTTGAGCGAAAAAACTTAGACTACTCAATTTTGCACACTGGTCAACACTATTCGTATAATATGGACAAAGTGTTTTTTGATGTTCTCAGCTTGCCTGATGCTACTTACAATTTAGATGTGGGTTCTGGTTCGCACGGTGAACAAACTGGAAAAATCCTAATTGCAATAGAAGACGTTTTGAAAAGGGACAAACCTGATGTTGTTTTGGTTGAGGGAGACACTAATACTGTGCTGGCAGGTGCACTTGCAGCTGTAAAACTTGGAATCAAAGTTGCCCATGTAGAAGCAGGATTGCGAAGTTATGACAGAACTATGCCTGAAGAAATCAACCGCATTTTGGCTGACCACTGCAGTGACTATTTATTTGCGCCAACTGATGTATCGAAAAAGCATTTGCTAACCGAAGGAATCGCTGAAGAGAAAATCTTTGTGGTTGGTAACACTGTTGTTGATGCTTTGTCTAAAAGCTCTAAATTGAATAAGGACAACAATGTTTTGGATCGTTTGGGATTGGTGCCAAAAGGCTATTGTTTGGTTACAGTTCATAGGCAAGAAAATGTTGATGACAAGAAACGATTTTTCAGTATTTTGTCGGGTCTAAAAAATATATGGAAAGAATTTGGAATTCCAGTTGTTTATCCTGTTCACCCGCGTTCAAGAAAACGGATGAGCGAGTTTTGTTTGCAGCCAGAGGGCGTTATGTTGGTTGATCCTGTTGATTTTCTTAGTTTTCTTAAACTTGAGAACAATGCAAAATTGATTCTGACTGATTCTGGTGGTGTTCAGGAAGAAGCCTGTGTTTTTGGTGTTCCATGTGTAACCCTAAGAGATAACACAGAGAGACCTGAAACAATTGAGGTTGGCGCTAATATGTTGGCTGGAACTAATTCGGAAAAAATTATTAAATGCGCAAAAAAAATGGTTAACAAAAATGGTGGCTGGAGTCAGCCCTTTGGAGATGGCACTTCGGGAAAAAAGATTGTTGAAGAATTATGTAATGCCAAAACTTTAGCTCAAGACTAACTTTCTCTTCAACTCTCTTGTTAGCCTCTGTTTAGTGCATACTTTTTGGCTGTTATACACAATATTAGGCAACACTATAAATTACCCATGTTGACCGTAATTTGTCGAACTTGATGCTTTACACTTGTAACCAGTTGCCGACGTTTATTCGTAAACCTGAGCAACATGTCTGATGGGTATGATTTGATTGTTTTGCGTATGCACAGTGCACTAGATGAAGATGAACTTTTCTTCTTTACAGCGGAACTATATTCAGTAGGAAAACACACTGACGAACAATATTTTCGTATAGCCAAAGAAGTGTTTGCAAATGCAGCCTCTTAATCTGTTTTTGCAGTGAATTGGGGCTTCATCAAACGTTCCATGACGGGTGTATTGGTAGGGTAAAAATGAGACTGTCTAAGTCGCTAATCACACTTCTAGTTCTCTCAGTTGCAGTGGCTCTAATCGGTACTGTAAATGCATTCGAATATGAAACATACGAAACAGTCGGCGGCGAAATAAGCCAACAAATTTCATGACAGTTTTCTTGGCACCAACACTAGTCGCTATCAGCATTTTTGGAGCAATAGTATTACTAGGAGTAATCCGTGCCCGATCAGAAACAGAAACCGATGAAACCATGTAACATTTCAAACGAAATTACATGCGCACTCCTGAGCTAAATCTAGAATTCTAAAGCAAATGTATTCTTGTTAACATATGTTGTAGTGTAGCCCCACCCACTTTTAGGTTCCGCCAATGTGAGTATCCGTGTTTTGGCTGTGTTTCCTACATATTAATAAGGCAGTAATACATTTTTCAATTTCTCTAGGCGAGTGAGGAATAAATCTTGTCCGAAGCAGCTGCAAACAATGGGAAACAATCAAAGCAAGACACACTAACAGAGTTGGACTTGACCAAAATTGATGGAAATGGCGATTTTCCCTGCCCATCATGTGGCGTGACAATATCTCCTGAAGACGAAAGCGAGGAAGTTTACACAATCATCGAAGAGAAAGTAAACGGAGACATTTTGGAAGAACTTGTAATTCAATGCAACACATGTTCATGCAGAATCCGCCTCACCGGTTTTCCAAATTTTGACCTAGCCCCTGAAGAAGAACCTAACACCAACACTGAGAGTTAAGTATTCAATTTTTCTTGGCGACTCTTTATAGCCACCTACACCTGAATTAGTCTCAGCCATTTGACTACTGAAGTTATTTTTTCAGCTTTTCACGATACTTTTTCCTAAGCTTGACGATTTTTGGAGCAATAACTACCCTACAATATCCCGCGTTGGGGTTGCGGCTAAAATATTGCTTATGATACTGTTCTGCTTGGTAAAATTTCTTGAAAGGCACAACTTGTGTGACTATTGGATTATCCCAGACTTTTTGGTCTTCAAGTTCTTTGATAACCTGTTCTGCAATTTTTTTCTGTTTTTCGTCATGGTAAAAAATTACTGAACGGTACTGGATGCCCACGTCTGCTCCTTGTCTGTTTGGTGTTGTTGGATCATGAACTGTGAAAAAAATGTGCAGAATATCTTGAAATGATACAACGTTTGGATCAAACGTGACCTGAACTGCTTCTGCATGTCCTGTAGTTCCTGAACATACCTGCTCATAGGTCGGTGAAGTTGTTATTCCGCCAGAGTAACCTGATTCAACGGTTAGGACTCCCCGTATTTCGTCAAAAGCGGCTTCTATGCACCAGAAGCATCCTCCAGCAAGCGTGGCGACTTCTATGTTGTCTTGCTTGTTTGGTCTAGGCGTTTGTTTTGACACAATCATATCTTTATGTTTGTTTTGTAAACCCTTAAGGTTTCTCTTTATTGGTTTGTTCATGTTTGTTTGAAAACTGAAAGAATATAAGAGTTAATTGCATGAGAACAAACTTGAATGGGTGACTTTCATTGAAACTGCTAGTTAGTGTCGTGAACAGAGCCGAAGCATTTGACAGCGTACTGGGTGGAGCCCATATAATTGATGTTAAAAATCCAAAAGAAGGTGCTCTAGGAGCTAACTTTCCGCGGGTAATACAACAAGTCAAGGAGGTTGTTCCAAAGCCCATTGAGTTAAGTGCAACAATAGGTGATTTGCCTTATCTTCCAGGAACTGCTTCTCTTGCTGCTCTTGGCGCCGCCGTTTCTGGAGTAGATTATGTGAAAGTTGGCCTTTTTGGAGTGAAAACAAGCGAAGAAGCTACGATACTAATGACTGAAGTTGTCAAAGCAGTAAAATGTTACAACAAAAACATCAAGACGATTGCCTCGGGATATGCAGACTACAAATCTGTTGGATGTATAAGCCCTCTAGAACTGCCAGTGGTTGCTTATGAGTCAGAAGCTGACGGTGTGCTTATTGATGCAAAAACTAAGAACGGAATAGATAACCTGTTCAGTTTCCTAAATGACAGTCAACTAGAAGCTTTTGTTAACCAAGCCCATGACCGAAACCTGTTGGCTGCTCTTGCTGGCTCTTTAGATATTGTTGACATTCCTCACGTATACAGTTTAGACGCAGACATAATTGGTGTGCGTGGTGCAGTTTGTGCCAAAAAAGACCGTTTAGCGGGCAAACTTGAGAAACAGAAAGTAATAGATTTTGTCACTGAACTCGCAAATGTGTAATATGTGTGCAAACGGTCTCTTTGTTTTCTAGAATTTGTTCGATTCTTTCTGGGTGTTTGCCGTTGACAACATAGCAGTCTAGCCCTGTTTGTAAGAGCATCTTATGAAGAGTTACGTCGACACTTGTTCTTTTGTTCCAGCTAAGCAACTGTTCTGCAGGCAATTCCTCGATTAACTTGGCATTTGGGTTTTGTTTTGGATTCTCGGAAAATATTCCATCTACGTTTGTTACTAGAATCAGTTTCTTTGCATGCATCACGTCAGCTATATGGGCGGCTATGGAGTCCGAGGTTACATCCCAAGAATTCTCGAGTGGGTCTTCACAAAAAATGTATTGCGATGGCAAAAAAACCTGTAACTTCCTCTCAACAGGGTTGTTGAGTTTTTCAATTTTCGAAACTGCATAAGAATTTGGGGCAATGTCCAAAAGAAGCAATCCGTACTGGTCCATTGCAAGCACTGCCATTTGATGGGCAGTTCTGTTTGAAAGTCCAATCCTTTGGTCAAGTTCCCTAACTTTGTCTGCAAATTCTCCGCCACCCGGCACAACAACAATTCTATAAACCTTAGCTAAACCACTTAGCGCTTCGCACAATCTAATTAAGCTGTCAGGATTCTCTGCTAAGCTTCCTCCAATCTTTAGAACTACTTCCATCACACAATCTCTCCTTCCAATTGTTCTGCCACCATTAACGCTATGCCAACCGACGGCGATACCACAGCTGCATCAACACTTAGAAGCTCTTCCAAAGCGATAATGTTGTTGAATCCTACTTTTTCTGCAGCTTTTCTTGCTAGAAATTCTCTTCCAAGCCCTGTTACAACAGCCATCTTAGCCTGTTTGATTCTGTCACTAACCTGCTTCAAACCATCAGCAATCTGTTCCACCTGTTTTCCATAAACAAATTTTGCCATTCCCCTTATTTCCTGTTCTGTTAGCATGTCTGTGTCTGCGCACACTACCCGCGCTAATCTAGATGCTGTCTCATTTCTTGTTTTTCCTCTGCCATCACAGGTTTCGGCAGTGTACTCCTTTTCTGTTATATTGCCAAGAAGCAGGTGCACGTCCCCTGACTGCGAAAATAGCTCCGAAGAAACCCGTGTCATTTTTCCCTTAACTGGTATCTTGTCAACGATAGTTGCAACGTTTGTTCTCAAAGAACCCGAATAAACAAGCTCTCCATTCTGTAGCTTTTCTAAATCTGTTTTACCTTTTGTAGCAATTTTTCCATCCATTATTGGAATGATGCTCGTTGAAGTACTTCCCACATCAACAACAACACAATCCTTTACTAATTTGCTGACCATCCAGCCTGTTGCAGCCCAATTTGCAGAAGCTACCCTATATGGTTCTCTTCGTGCTTTTTCAACTGACAAAAGATTTGCTTCCACATCAAGAACAAAAAGAGGCACACCACCAAAAACGTGGCATACACAGTCCAAAACATGATTTATTCCCCCTTTTTTAGTCCTGTATGCATCTGAAAGTTCAGCAGTTATCGTAACCCCAACGCCATCAACTGTCTTTGTGCCTGTCAATTTGGTTTTTAGCTTTTCTAGGACTTTTGGAAGCTTGTCTTTTCCATCTTTCCATATAGGAAAATATTCTAGTAATGTTTCAATTTCTTTAACTGTCCCATTTTGAGATTTCAGAAACGCTGCTTTCGTATTAGCTCCTCCAATATCTAAGCCCAGAACATTAACCAAATTCACTCACCCTTATACACTGACAGGAGCTGCCTTTTGGTTCGATAAAACGCTGACTGGGCACCCCTAACAGTCCTCGAATATGAAGAAACTAACGCATAAGCTTCTTTTTCTTCAACTGGGAACGGTGGCGTTATGACATCCTTTAGATTGTAAGTTTTATACAAAACCACAGGATTTGAAGGAACAACTACCTTAGAAAAGAAACTGTAACCCCTAGTTAGAATATCCTTTGGCAATTTTCTTTTATCTACCGCATCAATTATTGCCTCTGCAGTATTGACGTTTGCAACTCTGCTCAAACCGATATACGAAGCAGTAAGCCGTGGATTAACCTCTATCACTACTGGCTCCCCATCTGTAAGTATCATATCTACGCCAACATAACCCTTCAGCCCCTTCACCGCCTCAACAGCCTTCTCTGCAGCCTTCAGTGCCTCTCTCTGTTTATGGTAATTAAATGGAACTACTCCGCCACGGTATGCAGATTCTCCATTTGGCGATAACAAAATAACATGCTGCTTATTGAGTGAAACAGCCCTTGCTTTTTCTCCAGTAGAAAATACACATGCGCTGGCAGCTTTTCCCTTGATTAACTTTTGGACAACAAACCGTTTACTAGTCGATTCACGTACTACTTTTTTCACCGCAGATGCCATTTCCTTTTCACCCTTTACTATGCTTAAACCACCACAGCTAACCCCATCTAATGGCTTCACAACCAGAGGATAACCCAAATCGTTCACTAATTTTCTAATATTCACAACTTTTTCATCAGTATCAACGAGCATTGTTTCTGGAACCCTCAGTCCACTTTTCTCAAATATCTGATATGCCTGCATCTTGTTTGAAACCAATTTTACAGAATCACTTTCACAGTTGAGCGAGTTTCCTCCAGACTCCTCAACAGTTTTCAGCAGTTTTTCCAATGTTTGACCCGATTCTGGTGCAATGACATAAAATCCGTCAACTAAACCTGAAATTTCTTTCAGCTTTTCATAGACTTCATCCCAACTATACACTGGAACAATGTTGTCTGCTTCAATAGGCGCGTCAAATGCTATTAGTCGTGAATCCATTAATGTTGTAACATTGTGTCCTGCGGCTTTGCAGTCAGAAATTAAACAACGTAACATGCCATAAGCTTCACTGAGGATGCTGCTTGAAAGCTTCTGGCCAAAGTATCCGCCTCCTGAAATATACTCAAATATCAAAAGATTCAAACTTCACCCTCGCAGCATCTCATTTACGGTGAACCATAATGAAAATTATTCCTGTGATTGACGTTTTAAATGGTATCGCTGTCCACGGCATACGCGGTGAACGAAAACATTACCAGCCACTAAAAAGCGTCCTGTGCAACTCTGTTGACCCCCTAGAGATAGCGTCTGCCTTTGAGTCACTGGGCTTTAGTGACCTTTACATTGCGGACTTGGATGCAATACAGGGAAAGCCTGCTAATTACAAGATTTACAGGAACATTATATCAGAGACTGGTCTTGAGTTGATGGTTGATGCAGGAATATCAGACGTTCCTAAAGCAGAAATCGTGCTAGAAACTGGTGTACAAAAGATTGTTATTGGCTCCGAAACATTGAATGATTTAGATTTTGTAACTCACGCAATCAAATACTTTGGTGCGGAAAAGGTTGTGGTAAGTATTGACCTGAAGCAGGGCAAATTGCTTAGTATCTCAGAATCGATTGCTTCATTGGATGCTGTCTCTTTTGTGAAACAGTTTTCGGACTTAGGTGCCCGTCAGTTCATACTTTTGGAGCTGGATCGTGTAGGCACCGAGTATGGAACCAATTTTTCTCTCATGAAAAATATTATGGAACAGACTGAAGTTAAATTGATGGTTGGAGGAGGAATACACAATCTCCAAGAACTGGAAGAACTTAAGTCACTCAGGGTTTCTGGGGCTTTGGTAGCTACTGTGCTGCATAATGGCAAGTTATCCGTTGATGAATTGAAATCGGCTGGCTTCTCATGACCTTTTGTTAATTGTTTGTTAGATTTGTCTTTCGGAGGGTTCACTCACTTTGAAAATAGTTATGATTAGACAAGGTATATACAGAATTGCCGAGAGAAGAAAGGGAAGCGCTGGAGACACATACTGATAAATATAGCCTCCTGATATTTGTCCAAACGAGTTTAGGATGGAGAAAAAGAAGTTTGTGCTTCCTATGATTTTTCCTCGGTTGTCTCGGACTACAAGATCAGCTAGTAATGCTGGGTATGCAGTGTTTGTTAGAATCAAGGCAACGCCTAACATGAGGTAACATATTGCGAGGATGATTAAGTCTGCGTAGACGAATCCGATCATTGCAGGTATGAAAAGAAACCATGCTACAATCAGGGGCTTCTTTCTTCCGAACCTGTCGATAATTTTGCCGCAAGGCAAGGCAGATATAAGATTAACAACAGAATACCATGTCATCAATATTGCCCAATTAAATTCTGTAATGTTCAGTATATCAGTGGCATAGAAAATCATGTTTAGCGAGCATGTAAACCATGCAAAGTTGTAGATGGCGAATGTGAAGAACAAAAATAGCATTGGACGTGGGGCACTTTTTAGTGCACTTATGCTTTGTTTTACTGATTCTGGAAACGTTTTGAATGCGTTAGTTACTGACATTCCTTTCTCAGTTTGTTTTAGTGTTTCTTTGAATCTCATTCTCATAATTGCTGCAACAAAGAATGCTCCTGTTAGTAACATGTAAGAGATACGCATAGCAGGAACTAGACCAAATTCAACTAGCAGTATTCCTGCGATTAGTGGTGAAGGAAACGAAACGTAATGTAAAAGATTAACGATGGAGAATCCGAGTCCCCTTTTTTCGGGGGGCATTGAGTCAGATACTAGGGCTTGGAGGGCTGGACGATATATTAGAAATACGCTTTGGATTACGGAGACGAGCATGAAAATTTGCCAGTTTGGTGCGATTGCAAACAGAAAGTAGGTGACTGAAAATGCGAATGTCATGATGTATATGAGTGTTCTTCGTCCGTACTTGTCTGCAAGGTATCCGCCAGGAAATTGGACTAGTGCTAGGGCAATGTTTGAAACAAAGCCGATAACGCCGACAATGAATGCGTCTCCTCCTAGTCCCTCAATGTATAGTGAGTAGTATGTGTAGGGTATGGCAGCTGTGACTAGAATCAGTGCCAAAGAAACCGTGTTGATCAGTATGTTGCCTCTGATAAACGAGAACTCGTCTTTGAGTCTGCCTAGAATCGCCACGGATTTCACTTACAAGACAGCATTACCTTTATGAATAAACCATTTTTGCACACTTTTGAATGAACTTCACCTGTTAATCGCTGCTTTGATAATTGTTAGGCTATCTTTCCTATTACGCTAATGGGTTTCTGGATAAAGAAAGAAAGCTCGTCAAGATTTTTGGGGTCTATTGTTGTGAGAACCACTGTTGCAGGTCCAGCAGACTTCTTAATGTCCAATTCTGGTTGCTCTATAATCCTTAATTGTCGACCAATGCTGTAAGCAAGCATCTGTGCTTCATGAATAACTCCAAATGACCCTACGGGTACGATGTCATGAACAAACGCCTTTCTGGCTAACGATGTAACGTCTTTGAGGTTCGCAATTTCTCCTCTGGATTCTGCGGGAATAACTTCATCGCCCACTTTTGGTTTTCCTATTGCAACAATCAGGTCTCCTGGTCTGGTTTTTCCAAGCCGTAGCTCATCTTCATTGGCTAAGCCAACAACTGTTATTCCTGCACCTGTCTGTATGGTTTCGATGTTTTCTTCAGTGTTTTCTTTAATTACTTGATTTGGTTCTAGCCCTAAACTTCTAACTTCTTTGCGTATGCCTTCAACGATTTTGTTTCCTGTCGGCTCTTTTTCTACACCAAGCGTAACTGACACGGAGATAGGAAACGCGCCTGTAGCTGCAACATCCATCAGTGCGACTCTGGCTAGAAACTGTCCCACGACGTTGCCGCTGCTTTTTACCTTATCCGTGGGTTTTGGTCCAATTCCGCCTAGCGAGGATGATCCTACTACTATTGCGTGTCCTGTTGGCATTTTCATTATGGACACGTCGCCTCTTGTTGAGTACGATATCTGTGCAGGTTTTACTCTGAATATTGTTGGTCTTAGTAGTGTTCCAACGTTTTCTACAAAGTGGATGTAAACGATTAGCGCCTGTCTGATAACTTCTGATCTACTAAGTTCATGCTGTTTGGCTAGGTTTTCTAGTTCTTTGACTACTTTGTCTGGTAGGCGGACATTTATGACATTCATTTCAGCCTCACTCACACTACACCTGTAATACAGATGCAAAGTCTTTTATTACTTACTTTTTTCTTCATCGTCCAACAATGGAGATAAAAAAACACATGACTAATCAATCAAACATGGATTCAAAAACAAGTGCCCTGCGTGCAGCACGAATAGCAGTTTTCACGGCACTCAGCGTAATTGGCTCATTTATAACTCCTTATCCACTTATACCGACAATAGCTTTCGATTCAGCTCCTGGATTCTTTGCAGCCCTATACTTTGGAGCACTAGATGGCTTCATAATAACAGGACTAGGACACATCGTTACTGCACTCATCAACGGCTTTCCCTTGGGTTCATTACACTACATAATAGCCTTGGGCATGGCCATAGCCGGAGGCACAATGGGACTAGCAAACAAAACCAACAAAAAATGGGGATTCATACCCGCCACAATAGCTGCAGTAGCAATCAACACTGCCCTTTCCGTGATAATGGTTCCGACACTGGGATGGACAACAACCTTCGCAGTTGTTACTGCTCCCTTGTTGTTGGCAGCCAGCTTAAATGCAATACTTGCATCAGTAATCTATGTTGGTGTCAGAGCCAGAAGGCTTAGAACATGAATTTAGATTCATTGTCCACAAAAACCATCAAAACCGCTAGGGATATTTCAGTTATTGACATAAACCCCAATATGGTCATGGTTGTGGGCTGCGATTCTGCTGGCGGAATTGGACCAAAACCACTAGATACAGTCAAAGTCAGCGGCTACACTTTAGGCAGATTTACTGCACGAGTAGCCTTGATGGAGGTCTTGGCTGTAGGGGCAACGCCTGTCTGTTTAACCAACACTTTGGGTGTTGAACCTAACCCAACTGGTCTTGAGATTGTTGAAGGAATAAAAAGTGAAGTTGCCCGTTTGGGTCAATCTTTGACCATTATTGGGAGTATGGAAAAAATTGTTTCTGTACAACAGACTGGAATTGGTGTCAGTGTTGTTGGTTTAGCAGAAAAAACTGGCTTAAAGATTGGTTTGTCTGTGCCTGAAGATTTGATTGTTGCTATTGGGCAACCTAGTGTTAAGGATGATGTTCTTCCTGCGGAGGAGCGTGGTGAGATTGCCGATTTGGGCGACTTGTTGAAGTTAATTGGTTCTGATTTTGTTCATGATGTGATTCCTGTTGGTTCGCAAGGTATCATTCATGAGGTAAATGTGCTTGCCAGTGACTCAAATTTGTGTGCAAAATTAGAAATGCCTGATGTTTATGAGAACTGTTCTGCTGGTCCAGCAACAGCCATTTTAGTGTCAATTTCAAAAAATGCTCTAAATTCCCTTCGTGGACTACTAAGTAAACCAATGCAGGTAATAGGTTCATTTTGTAGTCAATCGGTTTAAAGAATGGCTTTTGTGGCTTATTCTTTGATTCTTTTCCTTTTTTGTGTGCCTTTATTTGGCTAGTTTTTTTCTTGTTTTATCATTTCTGTGGCAAATTTTGTCTGATTTGTTAAACAAATTTCCTGAATCTTTCACCGCTACTCCAATAACTTGTCGTCAACTGGGGTTGAACATAATATTGTAGTGTATCTGAGAGACTTAACAAACCTTTTAGGTAAAATTGTTGTTATTAGCTGTCTACTCACATAAATGAAGACGATGATTTTTGGTCACTCAAAATGCTCAAAAACGTGCTTCTTTGTGTGGAATATGGGCAAACTAGAAGGTTGAAAAATGCGAAGATCAAAAATGGAAATGTATATCGATATACTCAAGGTTCTAGCTCAGAATGGACCCATGAAACTAACTCATGTGATGTACAAAGCTAACGTGAACTGCAGTGTCCTCAAACAGAACTTAGATTTCCTGATTGAACAGAATCTCCTTGAAGAACAGATTACTCCCAAAAGAAGAAACAGAACAAAGATCCGATATGCAATTACCGAAAAAGGTCGAACAGTAATAAAATACTTCAACGAAGTTAACAGGGCTCTTCAAATAACTGAAGAAAGCAAAATACCTGCTCTGATTCGTTAAAAAGAAAAAAATCTTTTTTAAAAGTGTCTAAAGACGTTTAGTTGATGGGGTCTTCCGACCCCGTGAACATTTATGAAAAGCTTTGTTGTCTTCTGTTTCAGAAGAATATTCCCAGAAATGCTACAGATGCGATTACAACTGCTATTTCTGCTATTATCATAGTGGCACTGCGTCTTGGTTGGGTGCTTCGTCTACTGATAGTGTCTTTGTGTATGTGTTGATTGCGTTTTCGTCGTCTTTTACGGTTAGTGTTACGTTGTAGTCTCCATATGTGGCGTATTTGTATGTTGGTGCTTGTAAGTCAGATGTGTTTCCGTCTCCAAAGTCCCAGAACCAGAAAACGATTGTTCCGTCAAAGTCAGAGGATGTATCAGTTATGTTTACTTGGTCTTGGATGCTTGGATTGTTTGGGGTAAATGTGAATTCTGCTTCTGGACTTCTGTTAATTACGTCTACTAGAAGTGTTCTTGGGATGTCATTTCTATGTGTCTGTTACAACCAGTCTGCAGGTCTGCTGCCCCTTTGCCATATGCGTGTATGAGGTGTTTTCTCCTTGAGCGTCAATAACTTCGTCATTTTCAAAATCCCACTCACTTAGCTATGGCTGTTCCTTCTGATGCTGTCGAAAGAGACCCACTAAAGTTTGCTGCCTCTCCAGTGTAAACTGTCTGGTCATCACCAGCGTCGGCGACAGGAACTTCATAGTTGTCAAAAATGGCAAACCACAGATTTGCATCATTTTCATCTGCTTGCAGACTGGCATCATAGTCGCCAGACGTCTTGTAGTATTCTCCGTCATTAACCGTTTCATTTCCACCCAACGCATTCGACACCAAATTGTATGTGCACTCAAAAGACATTTCTGAACTGCTCACATCCGCAGTTTCATAGTCCCCTGTGTCGCCTTCATAAACTGTTATCGTTACCTGCACACTTTTACTGTGAATGTCCGGAAACGAATCCAATCTATCAACTATATTGTTGCCGATATTCGATTTGCATTTGAATTCTCTTGTCACGGTCGTCGTTTCTCTGTCGGTCACTGCAATCGTGTAGCGCCAGTCTGCTTCTCCTTCAAGACCAGTTTCGATATTGTCAATGTTTGTATCCTTTAAACCTTAACCCAAACCGTTGGAAGATTCTCCACAGCCGAGACAGATGGCACAAACACAATTGCGTTCAAAAGAAATGTAAATAATAGCGTAACTGCTAGTCCTTTAACTGATTTTTTCATTTTTGCTTCTCCCTTATGTGATTTGAAGCTTTTCTATCTGTTTTCGTATTCGCTCTAATTACTATCAATTTTCCGCTTTCTATGCTTCAATTTTGCACAAATGTATCAATCAGTAATGTTTTGACATGTTTATATTCAGAAGCCTAAATTCTGGGAATTAAACAATAAAGTGAAAACAAAAGAAAATGGAGCAGAAAATTTTGCTCCTTTGTATTGTGTTTTTTATTTAAGATGCCTTGGATACTCTAAGCATTATGCCTGCAATGAGTTTGATTGCTGATGCGGCAATGAACATGAATGAGCCGATTGCTAAGCCCCATGCTATGTCTATGGTTCCTACCGAGTCTAGTGTGTCTGTAAATCCGCCGCCAAATGGAGCTGATGACATTGCTGACACGATATCGTTTACTTGTTGTGGTATGGGTTGTCCTCCTGTTACTGAGCCTGCAACGGATGTGACTACTCCAGTTAATGCAACAATGAATGCTATTATGATTATAAGTGGTATCAACGAAGTGAATGCGCTTATTATGTACGTTCTTGAAAGGTCCTTTGGTTTTTCGACTCCAATAATGTCCAGTGCATTCATGATGACGTTGCCCAAAAAGATGATGCCAAATGGAATTCCAAGCCCAAACAGTGTAGTTAAACCCTGATTGCCCTGTATCATATTGATTCTGAGCCCGTTAAGACCGTCGATCAGGACAATTTCTGTTGTCCCTGCAGTGTCAATCAGCGTAGTGTTAATGTTTCCTGTTACTGTGTACCAAGGCAAAAAGAGCGCAACTAAGTAAACTGCTACACCAATGATTCCTATGATTATGCCAAGAGCAGCCTTTGAATGCAAAATTTTCATCAGATTAAGTCTGCCTTCTCTTTGTCGTTTTATTATCTTCCAGATTTTGTATAGTGCAATAATGCCTATGATTGCGGCAATAATATACGCTAGATAGTAGACGACAAGACTTGCAGTAAACCATGAACCTGTTACCTGAAACTTGTCGCTTCCCCAAGATGCTGGATAATACCATTTCTCCATGTTTTCATCATGTCCTGGTCCGCTAGGTCCAGCTGCACCAAAATATGCATCAACAAGTTCTGCCCAGTCTCCCCATCGTCCCCCAAATTCCAGCCAGTCTTGAGAAACTGGATGATTTGCTTCGCCGATTTCTCCTAGAATTACCATCTCAAGTTCTTCTGGAGATAACGTGTATGCGTTTCCAACTGTATCACTTTCTGTTCCCAGTTTGCCCTGATAGTACCTAAAGTAGTTAGCATGCGAGCCTAAAGCAACATAAACTTCTGGATGGGTATCATCTACTGTTTCTACATCTTGCCATTCAGCTTTTTCACCCGCATGATGCTGAGAATAAACCGCAAACACTGGATTTTCGTTTGAATCCAAAACGATTTCGATCATTTCCCAGTCTCCTTGATGCTGGTTCAGGCTTCCAGGATTGTAGGCATAGAAGAACCAGGTACCTGAACAACGATATTCTGTCCTTCACTTGTTACGTGTGCATAGATTTTGTCCCCATAGATTCCGCGTTTCTGAGTATAGTCCTGTGCTATCCTTTCAGAACCGCCCAAAGTGTTGTTCAGGAAGTAGTTTTCTGTTGTATATTGGGCGATACTTGTCTCTGTTGGGCTGGCATCTATAAGCATGTTTGATTCGGCTAGTTTCATGTATAGCTCAGAATTGTCAATATGATAGTTGACGTCAGTTGGAAAGAATTCTTCTCCAGACGCAAAATGGAGAACTGGCTCATACCTTTTAGCAAGCTGCTCCTCTAGTACGTCTGAGATTCCGTCATTGTCTGAATCCTGCTGTGCAGAAACACCTGCAATAAGAGCGACTGAAAGTAAAAAAGCTATTAGAATTACTATCGATAATATCAAATGTTTCCTCATAACATTGACACGCGCCATTTTTTCTTTTAAGGTGGACTATTTTGCCTATAACTTTTGGTGTCACACCATAGCCTTATTTTGTAGGCTGCTTCTTTTTCATCAGGCGTGGACTAAAGTAAATGACAAGGGCAATTAATGTCAAAAAAAGCGCTGTGGGGAGCACCCATTCTGACATCAGAACTCTGTTCAGCAGGAGTAATACAACAGCAATCCAAACAATAATTGCTGCAACTGTCCTAACATGCAATTATCTATTCCTCAATCATCTGAATACTGGCAGTATGATAATACCTTTTCCTATTGTTGCTTTCATATGCCATATCTTCTATGTTTTGCCCCGCTTAGACATTTATTGATTATATTGTGCTCTATCTAGTTTGCAGAGCGAAAAGTTTAATCCACTCCAACGAGAGAATTTGATGAAATAACTTGAAGAGAAATTGATAAGTATGGCAGAGGAAAATCATGAACGAGTTGTAATCAGAGGTCTAAGAGGGGTTGCAGCAGCTACAACTCGAATCAGTTTCGTAGACCCACTTGGCGCCCTTTACTATTCAGGATACAACATTGACCATTTGGTAGATCAAGCTACCTATGAAGAAGTAATTTTCCTACTGTTAAACAATAGACTGCCTAATCAGGCTGAATCAGATGCGCTTAAGTCTCAGCTATTTTCTGCCATGAGACTCCCTAAACCTGTAGTTGAACGAATCAAATCTGCCTCACCTACATCTCATCCAATGGAAGTTTTGCGAACAGAAATTTCTCATCTTGGCGAATTTGACCCTGAACCAGAAGACATGTCGGATGAAGCAAACAAAAATCGAGCCATTCGGATTGTTGCAAAAGTTCCGACGCTAATATCGTTCCTTTACAGAACTCGAACAGGTCAAGAGGCTGTTGCTCCTATTAGGGAAAATAGTTTTGCTGAAAACTTTCTGTACATGTTCCGTGGACGACCTGCCGATCAACAAGAAAGAATAGCCATGGAACGCTACATGATTCTACATGCAGACCATGGACTCAACGCTTCTACTTTTGCTGCTCGTGTGACTGCAGGAACTGGCTCAGACTTGTATTCAGCTATTACTTCTGCGGTTGGCACACTTAAAGGTTCATTTCATGGAGGAGCCAGCGAAAGAGTAATGAAAATGCTCTATGAAATCAACAGCATCGACGAAGTAGAACAGTATATCCAGACCATGCTTGATGACAAAAAGAAGATCATGGGCTTCGGTCACAGAGTTTACAATTCTGAAGACCCACGATCAAAACATCTTAGAGACATTGCCGAAAAACTGTGCCACCAAAAAGACACTCTGGAAATATACAACAAGTGCAAAAAAATTGAGCTAACAGTACGCGACAAGAAAGGAATTTTCCCAAACGTGGACTTTTATGCCGCCCTAGTCATGCATGCTTTAGGCGTTCCTAGAGAGTTTTTCACATCATTCTTTGCCTGCAGCCGAGTAACTGGATGGACAGCACACGTGCTAGAGCAGTATTCAGATGCGGTTCTTATTCGTCCAACGTCAAAATATACTGGAGAATTCGGAAGAAAATATGTTCCAATAGAGAAACGAACTTAGCTACAGTCCAACAGCCAATTCTCTTACTTTTTCCATGTTGCCTACATCGTCGCGTCTGACATCTCTGGGTGTTTCCATGATAAGCGGCAATCCGCCAAGCCTGCTTTCCAGTATGCTTCTGAACCCTTCGTCTCCAATCTTTCCCAAACCTATGTGCTCGTGGCGGTCTATTCTTGAGTTCAGGTCACCCTTGGAGTCATTTAGATGAATGAGTTTAAGCTTCTCAAAGCCTATTGTGGAGTCAATGTTTCTGAGTGTGGCTTGTACGGTCTCTTCTGTTCTTAGATCGTATCCTGCTGCAAAGGCATGGCTTGTGTCAAAACACACTCCGGCACGTTCCGGATAATCCAGTTGCTCAATTATGCGCTGCAGGTCTTCAAGGGTGCTTCCCATGCTGTTTTTTGTTCCTGCAGTGTTCTCCAGTAAAAGCACAACCCCATTTTCTGTGTCCTTGAGTGCTTGATTTATGCCGTTATTCAAGTTGGTGAATCCTTTTTCCATTCCTGCTCCAAGGTGGCTTCCCAGATGGGTTACCAGGTATGGAATTTCGAGCATTCTACATCTCTTGAGTTCGGATGTTAATGTCTTGACTGATTTTATGTAAATTTCTTCTTTTGGGGATGCCAAATTCGGAAGGTAAGGCATGTGAGCAAAAACAGGTTCTATTCCCTGAATTTTCTTTTTGTCCGCGAATGCTTTGGCTACTTGTGGGTCGAGTTCTGTTGATTGCCATTGTCTGGGGTTTCTGGTGAATATTTGGAATGTGCTGCATCCTAGTTCTGAGGCTCTGTCTACTGATGCATCAATAGAACCGTGTATGGAGATATGAAAACCTACTTTCACTTGGACCAACCTAACACCAACTGCATTGGTCTGTCACCTAAAAAACGTTATTTTCCAAAACACCAAAATATGTGTCTTCAAAAGTTACTTTAGTATCTAAATGTACAATGTGTTTGGGGTCTTTTTTGATAAGCATTGTTGGTGCTGGAAAGGTTGGTAGTGCGGCTGCCTTTAATATCTTGAAATCTAGAATAAGTGATGTTGTTCTTGTTGATCTAAATGCAGATTTGGCAAAAGGTGAAGCTCTGGATATGATGCAGGCTGCACCCGCCATTGAGTTTGATGGAAAAATTCAGGGAACAGATGACTTTAGTGAAATGGAAGGTTCTGACCTTGTAATAGTGATTGCTGGTCGCGGCAGAACTCCCGGAATGACTCGCATTGATCTTATGAATGGCAATGCTAAGATTGTTCGTTCTGTGGTCAAAGAGGTTGCCCGTTATGCTCCTGACTGCAAGCTTATGATTGTTACCAATCCTGTTGACGTGATGACATTTATTGCCAGAAAAGAATCTGGTTTGCCTCCGAACCATGTTTTTGGTATGGGAAACATTCTTGACACTCTTCGTTTTAGGTCATATATTGCTCAAGAACTAGATGTTTCCCGAGAGGACACACATGGTCTAGTTATCGGCGAACATGGCGAGTCTATGGTTCCTCTTGTAGAGTATGCCTCTATTTCAGGAATACCCATCACTACATTGCTTTCAAAAAATCAAATCGAGAAAATCGTAGACAAAACCAGAACCTCAGGAGCTGATGTAATACGGCTCAAGGGCGCCACCACATATGCTCCCGGTGCGGTTATCGCTATGATGGCAGATGCTGTTTTGAAGGGTAGAAATCGTGTGATGAGTGTTTCTACTTGTCCACAGGGAGAGTACAGCTGTTCGGCTGTTTCTATTGGTGTCCCTGTTGTTTTGGGAAAAAATGGTGTAGAAAGAATTATCGAACTTAAGCTGTCAGAAGAGTCCCAGATACTTTTTGAAAAATCTGTCGCAAAGGTAAAGAAAGCCATTGAAACATTGCCATCTTAACATGGTGCCCTTTTTTGCTTATTTTGGCTCTTTTAACATTCTTTTTCTGAAGAGTATTGCAGCCGCTGAAGCTACTAGGACTATTGGCAAGATTGCTGCTGTGGGAAATTCTGGAATATCGCCAAAGTCAATGAAGTCTCCGTAATCTCTTCCGTAGTCGTCATAGAATGGGCTTCCTAGGTTTGCTGTGTTGGAGTATCCTCTGCTTTCCCAGTATCCTTTGTAATCTGTGTTGTCTGATAGTTCGATTGTGGTTATCCATTTTATCCATTTGTATCCCCATTTGCTTTCTGCGACAAGTTGGAAGGGGTAGCCTCTTTCGGGTGGCAGGGTGACGTTGTTCATTTTGTATGCTATCATTATGTTGTTGTCGATTATGTAATCTAACGGAAATGATGTAGAGTAGCCGTCTTCAGCATAGAATATTACTGTGGTTGTTTCTGGTTTGACATTTGCCTCTGCAAGCAGGTCTTTGAGTAGGATGCCTTCCCAGAGAATTGTTGCTTTCCATCCCTCTACACAGTACAATGTGACAACTCTCTTGAAGCTTTGATGATTGCCGATTACCTCATCGTAGGTGTAATTCATTGTGTTATTTACAAGTCCAATAATTGTCAGCCTGTAAGTTTCGTTGTCGATGTATTGTGCTCCTTTTATCGAGTTCTCCCTGAAAGAATCAGCGACCGATGAGAGATTCTGTCCCTCATATTCTCGGATTTCCACTTCACCCAAATCACTAGTTGTTGCATAAGCGGATATTACTATCGGATTTGCAAAAATTGGTAAAACTAGTCCACATAACATTAAAACTAGCGACAACTGTTGTTTGGTTTGCATAAACCCACTAATAATATGACATACGTCATGCCTTATAACTATATCAGAAAGCAAAAATGGAAAGCTTTTTTGGGACGGTTTATATTCTAAACTCTAATCAAAATTTGAAATTGGTGAATTTAATGAGTGAACCCATAGAAAGTCGAGTCAAGAAAGCTCTTGAACAGGTAAGACCACAACTTCAAGCTGACGGTGGAGACATCGAATACGTCGGATTCGACAATGGCATCGTAAAAGTAAAACTCAAAGGCTCATGCAGCGGATGCCCAATGTCTGCAATGACCCTACAATGGGGCGTCGAAAACTTCCTGAAAAAGCACATCCCTGAAGTAACGAAAGTAGAATCAGTCCAGTAAAGCCGCAACTTTTTGGCGGCAACATCAACTTTTTCCACTTTAATTTTGTTTTATTTGTTCTTCGAGTTTTTCAATAAACACATGGACTTTAGGTAACAAATCCAAAAGTTCAGTAATCGTCGTGTAAATTTTTTTATAAGCTTCGAGTTTCTCCATTTCTTTAACATTTTCATTAAGAGTCTTTTTCATTTCTTCAAGCTCCCGAATTTTTTCATCCATCACGATCTCAGTTCTCAAAAAGTATCTTGGAGAAACGAAAGGTAATTTCTCCATTTTATAGATATGTGTATGGGTGCCTGGAATGATTTCTTTTGTGATTACATTCATTTCTAACAACTGATGAACGGATTTTGAGATTGTTCCCGCTGAATAGCCAGTCAGAATCTGCAAATCGTGCTGTGTCAGTTTTCTTCTGGCACAAAAATATGCCATGACCTTAGCGATTATTGGGTTTCGTCCCGTGTACTCTGAGGATTTTGCTGCAAAAAATTCCACTATTTCTTGTTCTATTGCAACAATTTCTGGAGCAAACCCGTTAGGGTCCTGGCTGTTTTTGTCTTTATTCATTGTTCAGTTGCATCCGCTTTTGTCTGAAAAAGTGGTCCATGTTTTTTGGATTGTTTGCTCCATTGCGGGGAAAACATTGCTCATTTTGTCGACAAACTCTTTAATGTTTTCAAATCCCTTTTTGCTTGAAAGTTGGGGTTGATTGAGTTTGTGTTTGGTTTTCTTGAGGGCGTCTTTAAGTTGAGCAAAATATTCAAAGGTGCTTTGTGTGGATGCACTTGATTGTGGCAGGGTTCCTTTGAGTTCATAAGTGTATTCTCTTGTTTTTGGGTCTTGCGTTTTGGTGATGGTGCCCATCTTTTCTAGTGTTTTTAATGTGTTTGAGATTGTTCCTAGGCTGTATCCTGTGATTTCTCGCAACATTTTTTGTGTGACTTTTTTATGGATGTAAATGTAAGCTATTGTTCTGGCATTTTTCTCAGATCGCCCTTTTAGAGAGCTTAAGCTTGCTACTATATTGACGAGTTTGATTTCTAGTTCTCTGAGTTGTTGTTCAGCGGTTTTTGTGGTGGTTTGCTTCATTTTATATGTTAGTTTGTTTGTGGCAACTATAAATTTTTTCATTTTTCATGAATTTTGAAAAAGCTTAAATATGTATCTAGTAGACTACACATATGTTTCAATATTCATGAAATTTGAAACAGATGGCAAAAATGGCAACCCAAATAATCAAAACAACCGACCTCTCCAAAAACTACGGCAAAAGCATCGGCATAAAAAACCTAAACCTCCAAGTAAACCGAGGAGAAATATTCGGATTCCTAGGACCAAACGGCGCAGGAAAAACCACAACAATAAGACTGCTGCTAGACCTGATACACCCAACATCAGGAAAAGCCACAATATTCGGACTAGACACAAAACAGGACTCACAGAAAATCCACAGCCACATCGTATATCTCCCTGGAGAACTAGGATTCCCCAAAAACTGGACCGCACAACGAACCATAAAATACATGTTTAAACTATACGACCACCAAATCAACTGGAAAGACGCCAAAGAACTCGCCTCTCACCTAAACCTTGACCTAGACAAAAAGGTTCACGAACTCTCAAAAGGCAACAAACAAAAAATCGGAATCATACTAACCCTAGTCCCAAACGTAGACCTTCTCATCCTAGATGAGCCCACCTCAGGATTAGACCCCTTAATCAAAAACGAATTCTACAAACTGCTCGCCGAAAAACAGGCAAAATCCAATTTCACAGTGTTCCTTAGTTCACATCAATTGGAAGATGTGGAAAAGGTTGCCCACCGTGTAGGAATAATCAACAGTGGCTCCCTAATTGAGGTTTCAACTTTTACTCCTTAACAAACTCATACTTCTACTCTTTCATGTGGCTCTATTGCGGCATTTTTCTTGTCTACATGGCAAGCAGCCTACTGCCCCAAGACGTAGAAAACCACACAATCGACCTGACACTTTCAAAGCCAGTATCCCGCGAAGAATATCTCCTAGGCAAAATTATGTTCGTTTACCTCTTCATTGTAGCACTCATGGCTATTATCACCGTCTTTGTAGCTTTCGGCATGGCTTCATCAGAACTTTTCATCCAAGAAGGACTATACTGGGAACGGCTAGCCGCAGTCTCCCTGATAGCAACGCTCCATCTAGGAACCTTAGTCATGACCGCAGTTTTTGCCTCCACAGTCTTTCTTGATGCAAAACGAACCACCGCTGTGGCTGTGGTTGTGATGTTTGTCATGTTCTTTATCGGCGACTTCTCAGCAATCATGAGCCCAACCGTAGGCGAAAGTTTGCAGTATTTCTCAACATGGTTCTACTATAAACCCGCACAAGTCTTTGGAGCAGGAAATTTCGCAAATCTTGCAGGTGACGCACTTGTCTTGCTTGGAATAAATGTTGCATTGATAGTTGCAAGTTTGGTGGTTTTCAGGAAAAGGGACATTCCTGTCTAGTTGGTTGCGTAAGAACTAAAGCTGTCTCCTGTCATACTTGTGTTTGGATATTCATGAAGACCAAAATTAACAATACTGTTCTTGAGCTTGTGCAGGGCGACATTACTGACCAGAGAACAGATGCGATTGTTAATGCTGCAAATAGTGCTCTTCAGTTAGGTGGCGGTGTTGCAGGTGCTATCCGTAGGCGGGGTGGTCCTACAATTCAGGAAGAGTGCAACAGGATAGGTGGAACATATGTGGGTGGCGCAGTTATTACAATGGGTGGGAATTTGCCTGCAAGGTTTGTTATTCATGCTGTTGGTCCGATACATGGAGACGATCATGGTGATGAGAAACTCAAGGATGCGACGTTGAATTCGTTGAAGTTAGCAGACAAGAACGACTTACGGAGCATTTCTTTTCCTGCTATAAGCACTGGAATTTTTGGTTTTCCAAAAGACCGTTGTGCCATCATCATGCTTTCAACAACAATAGCCTACTTGGATGGTCCAACAGGGCTAGAGCATGTGGTTTTTTGCCTTTACGACAAAGAAACATTAAGCATTTTTGAGGATGCTCTAAGTTCTTTGATTCAACGGCGCTAGGTTGTTATTCTTTTAGGTTTAGTGTGGCTTTTGTTACGTCCTGCGACTTTTCAAGGGTGAATCCCATCTTTTTTAGGAGATTGATTGCTCTTCGGTTGTCTGGCAGCATGAAGGCGTACACTGTTTCTAGTCCTTTGTCTTTGCAGATTTCTATCATATAGTCAACCATTTTTGAGCCTAGACCTAGTCCTTGCCATGGGTCTGCGACAATGAATGCGATTTCGCCTGTTTTTCCATCTGGCTCTATTATCAGTCTGACAACGCCCAGAATTTTTCGTTGTTTGTCTTCTTTTAGTTCTGCTACGATGCCGATTTCTCTGTCGTAGTCGATGTTTGAGTAGCGCACTCTTACTTCGTGTGGCGTGTCTTTGATTATCTGGAAGAACCTGTAGCGAATGGATTGTTCTGAAAAGTTCTGGAACATCTCAAGCCACATCGGCTCATCTTCTGGCTTTATCGGTCTAAGCGTAACTGTTCTGCCGTCCCGCATCTTCCAACTAGTTTCATACTTTTTCGGATAAGGACTAATCACCAGATGCTCATGGGGCACAAACTTTGTGAACGCCTTTTCTTTATCGATTACTATCTGGGCATCAAGCACTAACGCCTCTTTCGAAGTAATAAACAGCGGATTAATGTCAACTTCTTTTATTTGCGGAAAATCAACAAGCATCTGAGAAAACCGCACCATAATCTCTTCTAGCAACTTAAGGTTGGCAGCAGCAACATTCTTGTAGCCTTTCAGCAGCTTGTAGCCCTTTGTTTCTTCCATTATTCTTCTAGCCAACGTCTGGTTCAGTGGCGGAAGCCCAACTGTAGTATCGTCAAAAATTTCTACTCCAAAATCGTCCATTCCAAACAGGATCAATGGACCAAAAAGCTGGTCAGTTTTTGCTCCCAACCTCACCTTGTACCCCTGCTTTCGTATCATGTGCTGAATTGTAACACCAAGAATTTGTGCATCTGTTTTCTGCTTAGCCTGTTGCATGACCTTGCGGAAAACTTCACGTAGCTCAGAATCAGTTTTTATGTCATAAATTACGTCAAATTCGGAATCATCCAAATTTTGTGGTGAAAGAAATTTTAACACAATAGGGTAACCCACTTGTGCAGCAACAAATATTGCTTCATCTTCTGTTTCAGCAGTCACTGTCTTGACGACAGGTATTTTGTAGTTTTCTAGAATCTGTTTGGACTCGATTTCTGTTAGCTTTTCCCTGTTTTCTTTTGCCGCCTGTTTTATCACCACAATTATGGGTCTTTTTGGTGGCGAACTGTCTACAGGAAGCTCTTCGGGAGTTTGATAGAGAAGTTCAAGATTGCGTTTGTATTGGTTCATGTAAAGGTACGTTTTGATTGCCTGCTCTGGAGTATTATATGTTGGCACGTGATTTTCATTAAGAACCTTGTTTGCTTCTTCAACTGCCTGATAACCCATAAACGAAGTCAAAATCGGCTTGCTGCACTCTTTTCTTTCACAAAGTTTGCTGACAGTCTCTGCAACTTTGACAGAATCCGCAAAATCTTGAGGAGCATAAATTATCAACAGACCGTCAACGTTCTGGTCATTAACACATGTAGTAATTGCTGTTTCGTACCTGTTGGTTTTTGCGTCTCCTAGAATGTCTACGGGATTTGATTTGCTCCAGTGAGGCGGTAACGTTTTGCTGATGGTTTCTACAGTTTTTGGGTCTAGTTTTGCCAGTTTTCCTCCTCCTGCTATGAGTGCGTCTGCCGCCATGATTCCTGCGCCGCCTGCGTTGGTGATTATGGCTAGTTTGGCTCCTCTTGGAAGGGGTTGGACTCCTAATACTTCTGCGCAGTTGAATAGGTCTCCGATTTCTTGGACGCGAACTATTCCTACTCGTTTGAATGCTGCTCCGTACGCTATGTCTTCGCCTGCATAGGCTCCTGTATGTAAGGCTACGGCTTTTGCGGTTTCTTTGTGTTTTCCTGCTTTTACTACAATTAGGGGTTTTGTTCTTGCAAAGTGTCTGGCTGCGCTCATGAATTTTCTGGCATTGGTTAATCCTTCGATGTAGATTAGTATGCTTCTTGTTTTGGGGTCTGTTCCAAAATAGTCAATCAGGTCTCCGTAGTCAACATCTATCATGGAGCCTACAGAAACGAAATTGCTAAATCCGATGTTTTCGTGGATTGCCCACTCCAGAATTGCAGAGCCTAATGCTCCGCTTTGAGAAATAAATGCAATGTTTCCCTGCTTGGGAAGCTTGTTAGTGAACGTAGAGTTAAGGTTGAGGCTTGGACAAATAACTCCTAAGCAGTTTGGACCAACTATTCGCATGTTATATTTTCTTTTGATTTCAAGAATTTTGTCTTCAAGTTTTTTGCCTTCAGGTCCAGTTTCCTTGAAGCCCGCCGAGATAATAATTGCTCCAACTATTCCTGCTTTACCGCACTGTTCTACAATGTCTGGTACTGTTTTGGCTGGAGTAGCAATAACTGCCAAGTCAACGGTTTCTGGAATCTGAGCAATATTCTGGTATGTTTTGATGCCCAAAATTTGTGTCTTGTTGATGTTGACGGGGTAAACTTTTCCTTCATACCCTTGCTTGGTCAGATTCTTCATTAGTGTGTATCCAACAGAGCCTTCCTTGTCACTTGCGCCAACAAGTGCGATGCTTTTTGGACTAAAAATTTTTTCAAGATTTACTGTTACCATCTCTACTCGCCCTAATTTGGGTAAGTTTTGCTATTATCCTGTACCAGAAGTGAACCATGTAATTAACGTTTACATGAAACTATATTAGACTCTCTAAGCGAAAAAAGGCGGCTAAACGTAAAAAGAAGATAGTTACTGGTCTAAAATCGAATGAAAAACTTAAATACGTCTTAAAATAAAAAAGACGCTACGATGGGGTATGTTATGAAGAATCCTGAGTTATCTATAGCTCCGATGCACAGAATATGCAAGAAAGCGGGCGCAAGCAGAGTAAGCGAGGCAGCCGCAAAAGCTTTAGCAAAAGAACTTGACGATATCGGCGTCAAAATAGCTAAAGAAGCAATCGATTATGCAATGCATGCTGGAAGAAAAACCGTTAAAGCAGAAGACATTGAAATCGCTGCAAGAAAAGTTCTAGAAAAATAGCCTTTTCGTTCCCCTTTTTCTCTTAGAGGCAAACTATTAGCTTCTCTATTTGTTAGTGAAAAACTTTATATCACAGTTGAAACTGGATTAGCTAGAATTTATTCAATATTTAGGAAGGATTTGTATGGCATATTTGACTACACAAGGTGGACAACCTGTCCTTATTCTAAAGGAAGGGACTTCACGCAAACGAGGAAAAGAAGCTCAAGCCAACAATATTATGGCTGCTAAAGTTATCGCCGAAGTTTTGAGAACTACGCTTGGTCCTCGCGGTATGGACAAGATGCTCATCGACGGTTTAGGTGACATAACAATAACAAATGATGGTGCAGCGATCCTTGATGAAATTGATGTTCAGCATCCGGCTGCTAAAATGATGGTTGAAGTAGCAAAGACCCAAGACGACATGGTGGGAGACGGAACCACAACATCAGTAATCTTGGCTGGAGAACTCCTGCGAAAAGCTGAAGAATTGATGAACCAGAACATTCACCCAACAGTAATCGTAAATGGCTACAGAAAAGCCGTCGAAAAAGCTGTTGAAGCATTAGCTGGTCTAGCAATAACAGTTTCAATTGACGACCGCGAAACACTCAAAAAAGTTTCAATGACCAGCATGGGCAGCAAAGCAGTAGGCAATGCTAGCAGTCACCTATCTGACATCACTATTGATGCAGTTAAGCTGATTGCTGAGAAACGTGGAGACAAAGTAGTTGCTGACATCGACAACATTCAGCGCGTAAAGAAAGAAGGAAAAAGCCTCTTTGACACTGAACTTGTTAAGGGCATAATTGTAGACAAAGAAATTGTTAACGCTGGTATGCCCAAACGTGTCGAGAACGCAAAAATTGCTTTGCTTGACTCTCCTCTGGAAATAGAGAAAACAGAATTCTCTGCAGAAATCCGTATACGTGACCCTAACCAGATGCAGGCCTTCTTGGACAACGAGACAAGAATGCTAAAAGACATGGTCGCAAGAGTCAAAGCTTCAGGCGCAAAAGTTCTGTTCTGCCAAAAAGGAATCGATGACATGGCTCAGCACTTCCTAGCAAAGGAAGGCATCATGGCTGCACGAAGAGTAAAACAATCAGACATGGAAAAACTGGCACGCGCAACAGGCGGCACCGTAATCACAAAATTTGATGACCTAAAAAGCACAGACCTCGGCGAAGCCGGAGTTGTTGAAGAACGCAAAGTCGGCGACGACAAAATGATCTTTGTTGAAAAATGCAAAGAACCCCGATCCGTAGCAATTCTGATTCGTGCAGGTCTAGAACGAATGGTCGACGAAGCTGACAGGGCAATGAATGATGCACTTTCCGTAGTTGCTGACGTCGTTCAAGATAACAAGATTGTTGCTGGCGGAGGCGCAACAGAAAGCGAAATCGCAAAGATTCTTCGAGCCTTTGCAACCAAAGTTGGTGGCAGGGAACAACTTGCAATAGAAGCATTCGCTGACTCACTAGAAGTTGTGCCTAAGACCTTGGCTGAAAATGCTGGTCTAGAATCAATCGACATTCTTGTAGGCTTGAGAGCAGCTCACGAAAAGAAGAAAGGTCACCTGATGGGCGTTGACGTTTTCAAAGGCAAAATTGTCAACAGCTACGAAGCTGGCGTTGTTGAACCAATGCGCGTAAAAGAGCAGGCAATGAAGTCAGCTGCAGAAGTGGCTGCTATGATTTTGAGAATTGATGATGTCATAGCTGCGACAAAACCAAGAGAAGGCGCTCCTCCGGGCGGAATGCCTGAAGGCTACTAGACAACGTAGCCCTCTCTTTTTTATTTTTTCCATTTTATTGTATGTTAGCTGTAGCTAGTCTGTTTTTTGTGAAATGTTGATTAATTATTCTGATTTAGTATCCGCTTAATTTAAGTTCGAAATATTATCACATTAAGCTAGTGCATACGAGTTTATGGTGGAGAAACATGGTGAAACAAGATGTTGAGCCGATAACTTTAGGTGTTGATCTTGGGGGCACCAAAATTAATGTGGGTCTAGTGGATGCTACTGGTAATCCTTTGTATGTACATAATTTATTGCTTGATTCAAAGGAGCCAGATGCAGTTATAGACAAGATCCTAGCTGGAGTAGGAGTTTGTCTCAGCAAAAGTGGACAAAAAGCCCAAGCCCTAGGAATAGGAGTAGCCGCACAAGTAGACCACGAAGGTGTTGTACGCACGTCTCCCAATCTAGGTTGGCGAAACGTCCCGTTAAAGAAGAAACTGGAACAAAAGCTTGGCTTGCCAGTGTACATGACAAATGACGTTCGTGCAGCTACATGGGGCGAATGGAAATATGGCGCAGGAAAAGGAATAAACGACCTAGTCCTTCTTTTTGTCGGAACTGGCGTAGGTGGAGGCGTCATAAATGGCGGAAAAATATTAACCGGATGCTCAAACATTGGCGGCGAACTGGGACACATGACAATAGCACATAACGGAAGAAAATGTCGCTGCCCCAACAAGGGCTGCCTAGAAGCTTACGTGGGCGGATGGGCAATTGCAGAGCGCGTCCAAGAAGCAATCCAAACAATGTCTGTTGAAGGAAAAAACATACTCACTATTGCGGGTAGCGTAAACAATGTTACCTCGATGACTCTTACTCAAGCCTACCGCAGAGGCGACCTGCTAGCCCGAGTTTTAGTGCAGGAAACAGGAAGATTCCTCGCTACAGGAATCATAAATATCGTTAACATATTCAATCCTTGCCGTGTCATCCTCGGCGGCGGAGTAATAGAAGGCATACCCGAACTAATCTCCATAGCCAAAGACATCGTTTCAGCTAGTGCACTAGAACCCGCAATTGAACCTCTGCAGATAGTGAAATCTTCTCTGGGAAACAACGCCCCAGTAATAGGAGCCGCCACCCTAGCACAAAACCTGCTAAAAGAATAACAGCACAAACGAGCCTTCACTGTATTGGCTGAGGCGAAAGGTTAATTTCTTGCAATGCGGCAGTTGTCAGGAGGACTATCAAATGTCAGTCGTAGCATATGTTCTAATTACACTAAACCCAGGCAGCGAAAAAAACATACTCCAAAAAGTTGCGGACTTCCAAGAAGTAATAAAAGTAAGCATGACCTACGGAGAATACGATGCACTAGTCGAAATAAAGTCAGACACTCTAGAACATCTAAACGACTTCCTAACAGACAAACTACGAGTACTACCAGACATCTTCCAAACAGCCACACTAATAGTAGCAAAAACACACATGAGCCCAAACTAACAACAAACAGCAACTTTTCACTGTTTTTTCACACTTTCATGCTTCATAATTGGAGCCTATTAGGAGCCTAATAGCAGTACATTGGTAAGATGTGAAGAAAATTTTAATTAGTGATAGAGTTTATGCTCCAGCATTTCTGAACCCGAAGGGTGGTTTCTATGCCGAATTTGTTGCTGTAAATCAAGATTTCATTTCACTCATCCCTGAAAATCTTATCTTCTCAGCAGGATGCTCGTTGTTTCTGGCATTGGTATAACTGCATTAAGAGGACTTGTAGATTTCCTGAAGATAAAAAAAGAAGGATCCCTAGCAGTTTTTGGGGCAAGTGGTGGAATAGGTCACCTAGCTGTGCAAATTGCTAAAAAATTAGGTGCTAAAGTTTTTGCTGTAGCATCGGGTGAAGATGGTGTTTCACTGGTTAAGGATTTGGGAATTGAAACCGTTGTGGATGGAAGAAAGGATGACGTTTTGGCTTGTACAGTTTCAATGGGTTTTGACAGTTTTGATGCTGTCTTACTGACATATTCCACTGAGGTTACGGAAAAATTCATTTCAAAGTTTTGTTCGGGTGGAAAAGTGGTTTATCCAAATGGGGTATATCCTGAACCCAAACAAAGGAATGATGTAGAAATAGCTGGTTTTAATGGGGAACCAGATTCTGACATCGTAAAGAGACTGGCATTTTTTATTGAATCCTATGGAATTGTTCCGCACATTGAGAAAGTATATAATTTAACCGAGATTGACACTGCCTACTCTCGACTTGGGATGAATCATTACATTGGCAAGTTATGTCTCAAGATTATGTGACTTGTGGACAATTTAGACAAATGCTGTTTTCTGTAATTCAGAAGCACAACACAAAACGTTTGCCAGACATTCACATAAACAAGCTGAAACATTGTTGAAAATTAGTCTTTTTCAGAATTTTTCTGCGCTGCACACTTTCACGAAAAATGTTCACAATCACAATAGTAAAAGTGTGAGTTTCTAAAACAGTTAGGCGACGTATGAGTGCGCTCTCACCGGAGCCTGTACCACGCCACCCGTGAAGGTCAAATTTTGGGTATCTCAGTATATGAGATTATGCATTTATGGGATTTATGCGTGCAGAGCAGGCTTTTCTTCGGTGAGAGCACAATTTATACTGTGTCATCGGAGAACTAATAGTTTGAATACATGAAAGGCTACATTCGGACTGGAAATACCACTCAACATTTACAAGGTTGGCTTTTTCTTCGGACAGAAATTAATTGTCAAATAAATCGGAAGATATTATGTTAGGACTCAAAAATGATAAAATGTGCTTAAAAGCAGATTGCAGAGTTTTTTCATCATAAAAATGGTCTAAAATTATTGAATTTTGTTAGATTATTGGTAATGTAATTTTGAATGTTGTGCTTTTTCCTTCTTTACTTTCCACTTCGATGCTGCCCCCGTTAGCTTCAACGAACTTTTTACATATAGATAACCCTAATCCTTGCCCCTGTGCCTTGGTTGTAAAGAAGGGCTCAAAAATTCTTGACCTACTCTCTTTGGGAATGCCTTTTCCTGTGTCTACAACAGTTATTATGACCTCTTCATCAGTTGCGTTTGCTGTGATTGTCAGAGTTCCTCCGTCAGGCATGGCCTGGAATGCATTCAGGATGAGATTATAAAATACCCTCTTCATTGATGGTTGGTCAAAACGAAGCATGGGCGCATTGTTAAGATTCAAAGAAACGGTGACATTGTCAGGAACCGACAAGGAAGATATTGTCTCATCAATTAAGTCTTTAATCTTGGCTTTGATCGGATTGACTGCTATAGGTCTAGAAAAGTCCTGAAGGTCAGTTACTATTTTGTCCATATACAGTGCCTGAGATTCAATTTTGTTATAGATTTCCTCTATTTCGTCCTTGTCAAGTTGAGGAGGAATAAGCTCCAGCTTCATTCTTGCCAGATAAAGCGTGTTAATAATCACCTGCAAAGGATTACGAAGATCATGCCCCACCATTGCAGTGGTTCTGCCAATCGCAGACAAACGTTCAGCTTCTAAAAGGCGGCTTCTGACCTGCTGCAGTTCACCCGACTTTTCTTTAATCACCTCTTCCAGATATTGATGGTACAATTGTTCAATTTCCTCTTTGGGAATCTTGGCAGCCAACCTCTCAAGCAAAGTTGGGTAAATCCGAAGCTGAATTGCTTTTTCCCGATTCAACCCGAGTACCAGTTCCAGATTTTCCAAAACTGTTGAGTTATCTAAAGTGGTGTTGTGTAAAACATTTTCATATGCCCAGCTAACAAGAGGATTGAAACTTTCTATAATTGCAGATAGTTGCTGGTTTTTTGGGAACTGCAGAATTATTCCTCTAGTCTCTTCAACTGAAATTTCGCCATATTTTGTTGTTTTCAAAGCTTTTGTTGTTTGATACAGGGCAATTCTTTTCTGGAAGTCATGAGAAGAAATCTGGACTAACAGCGGCAAAAGTAGGCGCTTGTAGATTCTTAAGCAAGCATCGACATCAATCAAGCCGTCAAGGCTATTGTCTTCAGCTATAAACTTCAGATAATCCCCGCCAGAAATTCCATAAATTAAATCCGATTCCTTCAAAAAATCCAAGTTGCTCATTACAACTTTGTTGAATTCGGTTCCAAGCTTCAGTTGAGCAGCATTTAGAACCCGCAGATAATAGTCATTTAGCTCATGGTTTCCCTCTCTTTCTAGAAACTTCAGATCTCTATTTACTAAAGAAGCGACATCAAGACTGTCTGTTGCCTCAAAACTAATTTCATCTTCTTTGACAGATGTTTTATCTTCTATCAAGGCATTCTTCAAGAACTCTGTAAACTTAAATGAAGCTTCACCAAATCTTGCGCCAGCCGTAAGATTATAAAAATCCGTAAGAAATGAAGAGTAAACCTCCGGAAAACTGGTTAATTCATGGATCGAAGACGGAATCTTGGATTCTTTTAGGTTCAGGGCATATCCAATTCCTATGAACGTCATAAACTGCAGTACTCCACCCAACGGCGGAAAATTGTGATCCACAGCAAGAATATAGTTTGTTACTGAAAATCCGATTGCTTGAAAAAGTGTAAAACTCACTAAAAGAACAAGATACTTTTTCCGTAGTACAGATGACCTTGCATTTCTTACCAGACCTATCAGTATAACAATTATTGCTAACAAGTAGCCCAAATAGATGACAGTTCCAATTTCGAGTGGAATCCCAGACAATGATAGGTCATAATTCCATCCGAAGCTTCCCATGAAGAAATCTATGTCCAAAAACAGAAAGCTGATTATTCTGATTAGTGCTGGAACAAAAATTAGAAAAAGATACCGTTTTTCCTTCTGGATACTCAAGGCAGTGATGAGATATGCTGGTTGGCTTATTGCACTTGATATCAAAACGATGTAAAAGAAAAAGCCAGAAATTTCAGGAGTTGAGGCTGTCCTTTGGAAAAAACTAGAGAATTCCCATATGGCAATTAATAATCCAAATGAAAAAAATGCATCTAAAGCCCATGTTTTGTTGCCTTTCGACCTCTTGATATAAATGTACAGCCCTACAAAGGATGCGACAAACCCTCCTAGAAGGTATTGTTGAAGCCACAAAAACTGTAACGTCTAAATCAGCCCTCAAGCATTTCTTAGTGTTTCATAAATTTCCATTCTGTCTGGCGGAATAAGCTGTGGAGGTTTGTATTGTCCAAGAGGCGAACCCATTTTTGCCTTCAATGCAGAGTATCTTAGAAATGCTCCTGGTCTAAGATATTCAACCTTAACCGCCTCAGAAGGATCAGTGATATTAAAGTCCGTCACATATTTTCTGAAATCGCCATGAATTTCCTTTAAGGCATAAAAGATTACTTTTTCTGCTTCCTGTTCAGAGTGCTGCCAGCTTTTTTCCATAAGAAAACATAATTTTTCTTTCGGGTCTACAAGTTTAGCGACTGCCCACTTGTCAGATGTTCGTAGTCCTGCGTTGAATAGGGCTTTTACAATTGTTTTTGAAGTTACGCGGTAATATCCGTATACGTCAATGACAGAAGTTTTTCTTCCTTCAAAAGAGAATATGGGCATTCCGTCATCTCTGAAGTCAACGACTTTGAACAGGTCTTCCATGTCATACCTGAAAACCAGTGAACCAAAAGGCGTGATTACAAGGTCATATGTCTCTTCTTTCTTAACTTCATCAAGATTCTTCAGTTCGCCTTCGTCTGTTTTGAATTCCATGTAGCAGGGTATCATGTTTGGGACCAGATCGGTTTTTCTGTCAGGGTCGCCCCTCATGATGTTTCCCGCTTCCGTGGCACCATATGTATGGAGCGGCTCAAAATCAAACTCGTTTTTGAAGAAATCAATGTAAAGCTGTGAATCTATGCCGCCAACAATTATTCCTTTAAGAGGAAGAAAATCAGAAACCCGTTTTCCTGTTTTCCCCTTTATCTTAAGCTGAAGTAACTTGAGCGAGAGCAAAAATTTCTTTAAACCAAAACTCATTCCACGGAAATACTCTGAAAACAGTGCCTCAGGATCAACAAGATATGTGCATATCATGTAAAACATTGATCCTATGCCGCCTGCAACATCAATTTTTGTGCCCTTCTCAAGAGCATTCAGAACATATGTGAATTTTTGGCGCATATTTTGAAGGTTATCGGCAACACTAATGGGCGGAACCATGTGGAAGTGATGCTGAAATGCGTCTGCTCCCCACCCTGAAATATATGGTACAGGGGCATTGATGTTTAGGGCTGTGTCTCCTTGTTTGAGTTTTGTTTCTCCCCATTCGTCACTGCAGGAGATCAGTACTGTTGCTAATGAAGCTTGGAAAAAGTTTTTCCAGAATGTTTCTCCGTTTGCGATTGTTTTGCTTTTACCTGTGCTTCCTGTTGTTGATGCACAAAAGTAGTAGGGCTCAGTCATGTATTGGTTAAGTGAAGAGCCAACGTCTTTTCCGATACGGAGATAGTAATCTGAAAGTGCTTCCGTATCTTGGCGAGATACTTCCTTTACTGCTTTGTCCAGTTTTGATGCAAATGAATGGAGCATCGGATAATCGCTGTATGTTGTGATGGGGACAGCCTTAAAATTTTGAAGATTGGATGTGTCTAGTTTTTTGGCTAGTGCTGTTTGTTTCCATTTTGAGAAATAGGTTTCGAGGCGTTCGTTGCTGTACTCTAGTTGCTGTGAAAAAGTTTTGTCATAGAATGAGCAGTATTTTTTCCAAAGATTTTCGCCGGACATTGAAATAACTGGTGTTGTTTGTTGTTTATTAATTATGCGACTTGCAGAATCATTTTCTGTCCTGAATGGTTGTTTGTTGTTGTGTTTGATTGACAAAATCGTTGCTTGAGGAGGGAACCAGCTTCACAACATGCATGTGTGTTCATTACAATTGGCAAAAACAAGATTTTTGTTCAGTTGTAAGAAATACTTATATTTAAACAGTTAATTATTGTCTGTTCTATTGAATTTGTTGGTAATTGTGAGTAGAGGAGAGACTGATGAAGGTAACTGTAACTAAAGAAGAATATGAGAAAAAGCTCCCTGAATTACGAAATATAGTAAATACAGTTGTCCAAAAAAATATGGCAGAAGGAATCCTGTTTTCTGCAGGAACAGACACAAGCATAATTGGATATGAAGCAGTGAAATTCAACCCAAAAATCAAGGCTTTCACTGTTGCCTTCAAGGAAGGAAAACCACGAGACACAGAATACGTGAAAAAGATGGTGTCATTTCTTAATCTCGATCATGAATTTGTAATATTTGACATCGAGCAGGGAGTGAAAGCAGCAGAGGATGTAGTCAAAGTTCTAAAAACCTATGATCCGATGGATGTCAGAAATACTCTTCCAGCGTACATAGGAATGATGGCTGCAAAAGAAAAAGGAGTAAAAAGCGTCCTAACAGGTGATGCCCTAGATGAGCTGTTTGGTTATCCTTGGCAGTTCCATCTGTCTGAAAAAGAATTTGCAGAAGCCCTAGCCGACATGTGGAAAGTAATGACATTCTCTTCTGTACCCATGGGCAACTCTATCGGCGTTACAGTTAAGGCGCCATACCTTGACCCACTGTTTATGGACTATGCACAGAAGCTCCCAGTCAAATTCAAGGTACAAACTGAAAACGGCGTACAATACGGTAAATGGTTGATGCGTAAAGCATATGATAGCTTGATTCCGGACGATGTCGTTTGGCGAGCAAAAGCTCCCTTAGAGCAAGGAACAGGAACATGGGTGTTCCCAGAATATTTTGACAACAAGGTCCCAACTGACGAGTTCGAAGAAAAGAAGAAAATGTACCTGGAAAAAGATGATGTGATTCTCTCAAGCAAAGAACAACTGTTTTTCTATGAAATTTTCAGGAAACAGTTCGGAAAACCCTCTAACGTGTATAATGACAAAACTGGAAAACAATGCCCAAAATGCAAAGGCTACATTGAGAAAATAAACCGCTACTGCCACATCTGCGGAAACTATCCAGTGGATTAAACTTTTACTGGGTAGTCTAAGTTTTTCAGATTCGTATGAACTCTGGAAAAGTAACTTGGAACGCATTGGAAGGGAAAAATGATAAACCCACCACATCGTCACCGATTGTGGATACGTTCCAAAACTTTTCTCATCTGTCTTTCTCCTTTGTTACGGTTCTGCGTAACTGTTAGATGCAGCCGCCGCAATTCACGCAGCCGCCTATGATTCCTCTGCACCACATTGGGAGTGGTCTTCTGTGTGTCTCTTCTCTGTGTGCTTTGTAATCATCTTCATTGTCGAATGTTTTATCGCAGCATTCTAATCGTTCTGGCTTTTCCATCTTTCATCAAATTATATGATGATCATCGATTTGCTAGAATGTTTCACCTGAATTTGGTAACGAAATGTAGAATTAGTTACATATAAAGTTACTATATACAACAGTTGAACCATTGATTTTTTATTCTGAACTAATCGGTCACACATAACGTAACTTACTACACAATTAAAGTGACAAAAAGTAACATTTTGGAATCACTAACTTGACAGTTTGTATGTACAAAATAAAACTATATAACATAAAGTTAACAAAAAGTGTGGAAAAACCACAAACTGTAACTGATTCTCAAAGTATAATAGAAGAAAAATAACAAAACGCTGTCGCTAACCTCAACTAGAAAAGGTAGCGAGTACCAAAGACACTCAGAAAATAGGAACGAATCTAATTATTCTCGAAGTACTTGCGGTATGTAGGCGCATGCTGGGTCAGATTCGAAGATGTCTCCGGTATAGTATTCGGCTCTTGTTCTGCATCCGCCACAAATTTCTCGGTATTCGCAGACTCCACATTTGCCTTTGAGGTTTCGTTTGTCTCTTACTTTTAGATAGAACTCGTCATGTTGCAGGTCATCCCAGATTTCTCGTAGGCTCTTGTCTTTTAGGTTGGCTAGTTTCAGTTTTTCATTAAAGCCGCATGGTTTGACGTCGCCGTTTGGTGAGATGCTTACGTAGTGTCCGTCCATTGTGCATTTGCCTAGGAAGTCATTTGTGAACCAGTCCCAGAAATTGTGCATTCCGTGTTCTCTTACGATACGTGCATAGAATGGGCAGTAGACTTTGATGTCAACTCTTCCCTTGTAATCCTGATACAGGTCGTACACGTGGTTCCAGAGCTCCTCATACTCCTCAGCAGAGGGAGCAAGCTCTACATTGTATTTTCCGTTGCCGACAGGAACATAATTGTGAATAACAACACGCTTTGCATCGTACTCGTCGGCTACGTTGACAAGATAATCCATCTGGTCCAAGTTAAGCTTCGTAACTGTGGTAACAAGACAATCCAGCAGACCCACCTCTGACAGTTTCTGAATAGCAGAATAAGCCATCTTGTGTTCGCCTTTTCCGCGAAGCCTATCCTGGACATGCTCAGGACCATCAAAGCTGATAGACGTCATAACATTCTCTTTGACGAGCCGATTGTAAACTTCCCCATTAACAAACAAACCATTAGTAATCAAGCTCACGTTCATGCCTAGCTGGTTTGCGTAGTGTATGGGTTCAAAAATGTCTTTTCTTGTAAGCGGTTCGCCGCCACTTAATCCAAACCACGTGGCACCAAAATCGTAAATCTCGTCCACAACGTGAAGGGCGCCTTTTACATCTAGCTCATCAGGAGCAGGAATTTTAGGAAGGTCGCCGCCTCTGAAACTGCAGTACATGCAATTGAGATTGCAGCCATGAGTGCATCGCCAAACCATAATAAACATCGGTCCCTTTTTATCCAGCTGGGGTTTGTTTATCTGGGTTTGTTGGAGTTCTAACACATTTTTCCCTCGCATAAACCTGTCAATTCATTTTTATCTAAAAAATTATATGACTTGGAGTTCATAAAAGGATTCTTGTAAAGATTCTTTGACCATCCAAAAATTTTCCAGAAAACGTTAGTCAAACTTTCTTGACTAAACCCATTTTTTACTAAAAATAATGATACAACAACAATGGAAACATCCAAAATTGTGTTTAACACAAAAACAATTCTGAAAACTGTCCTTGACAAGTCGGTAGCTAGTTAAAAACGAAGTTGCTATATATCGGAAGTTGAAATCACTAGTAGAAGTCTAAAAGCTCCGGTAGTATAGTCCGGTTAGAACACTACAAAATGGTGACATCTCCAATTACTCCCGCAAAACCCTCTTTTTTTAAGGACTGACTTTAATTGAACATAATGCGCGCGCATTATGGATGCTCTGCTGACAATGGAAAATTTGTTTTTCTTCATTCTCAATGAAAACTAACAACTTCGTGAAAACAAATACTTGATAAACAGGCTGCCTTAAGGGCAAACTGTATATTACTTCACTGGTTTTTACCTTACCGAGGGTTTTTTTGCAAAATAACGTTGGTGATAAATTTCAATCAACTACAAAATATGATAGAAACAAAATGACTGGAGGCTATTTAGACTGGACAAACAAACCCGACACCTACAAGCAATACCCTAATGCCAAAAAAGTTAATCTCCCTTTTTCTGAACAATTTCAAACCCTTTCTCTTGATGAAACCATACGAACTCGAAAAAGTGTTCGCAGTTTTTCTGAAAAAAACCTAAGCCTTGAACAGTTATCTTATCTTTTATGGACGTCCACCGGAATCCAAAGAAAACAAAACGGTTACCACTTCCGTAACGCCCCTTCTGCTGGAGCACTGTACCCCATTGAAACTTATTTGTTCTCAAAAAAAGTTGACGAATTACCTGTTGGTTTGTATCACTACAACATCAAATCGCATGTTCTAGAAGAACTAAAAACTGGAGATTATTCAACAAATCTCACAAAATCCTGTTTAGGGCAATCCATGCTCTCCAAAGCAGCAGTAGTAATTGTGTGGTCAGCAGTTTTTGATCGATCAAAATGGAAATACAAACAACGATCATATCGTTACATTTACCTCGATTGTGGACATATCGCCCAAAACTTAGCCCTAACCACAACTAGCATTGGCTTAGGCTCTTGTCAAATCGGAGCTTTTTATGACGATGAAATTAATGTCCTACTTGATTTCGACGGAACTAAAGAAAGTGCAATCTATCTCAGTGCAGTTGGATATCCGCTTTAGGCGCGCGCTAAGAACTTGGACGAGGAAAACAAACTTATAGAAGCTGGCTTTGAATATGTGCGTTATAGCGACAAAGATGAAGTTGCTATATATAGAAAACGCAAGTGAAAAAGTAGTATAGTTCAGGGCTCCGGTAGTATAGTCCGGTTAAGTATGACGGCCTCTCGAGCCGCCGACCCGGGTTCGAATCCCGGCCGGAGCACCAATCTTCGGTATCATTCTTTTGTGCTTGTGAACATTTTTCGTGAAAGTGTGAAAAAACAGTGAAAAGTTGCTGTTTTTGTTAGGTTTCTATTTGTCTTAGGTTTCCTCTTAGTTTTGTGTTTGGAATGATATGTTGGGCGATCTTTAGGAATTCTTGTATCTCTTTTTCGTTCCATGATGTTGATTTTAGGTTTGGGTTTAGGGTTTCTTGTCCGATGCCTACGTCGAATTCTTGTATGACGTATTTTTTGCATCCGTTTAGGCTGTTGCATATTTTTTCTATGTCTTCTCTTGTGTGTATTGTCGGGTACTACTGTTGTTCTGAACTCATAGTCAACGTTTGATTCCATGAGTGTTTGGATGCTTTTTTTCACTTTTTCTAGCAGCGATGCTGTGTCTACTCCTGTTGCTTCTGAGTACTTTTCTGGGGTCAGCGGCGCTTTTATGTCCATAGCAACGTAGTCTATGAGTTTTTTGTCTATGAGCTCTTTTAGCATTGTTGGGTTGGTTCCGTTCGTGTCCAGTTTGACTTTGAAGCCCATCTGTTTTAGTTTTTGGCATAGTTCTGGCAGTTTGTTTTGTAGTGTTGGTTCGCCGCCTGTGATGCAGACTGCGTTTCTCCAGTTTTTGTGTTTTACCAGCTGATCTTCGATGTACTGGAAGGGGATTGTTTCTAGTTTTTCGGGGTTCAGGACAATGTTTACGTTGTGGCAAAACGGGCAACGAAAGTTGCAGTTTGGCAAAAAAATGACTGATGCTGGTTCTCCGTCCCAGTCTCCAAAACTTTCTTCGAGGAAGCCCTTTACGTCCAAGCTGAACCACTTCTAGGCAGTAGATGTGTTTAGCGCCTTAAGTCCTTAATGTTTTCAGAGCTGCCTTTCGATTCTTTCTTTTCCGAAGCATTTGGTGCATTTGATATAGTCGCCTTTGGGTATGGCTCCGTACACTTTTTCTCCATCATATTTCACATGATCGTCTGGAAGCGGATACTTATGCACTGTCATATCCTTGATAAAATAGTAACCCAATTTTTTCACCTCAATTCATTTATTCAGAAAATCCCGATATTTTTGATTTGTTCGCGTAACCTCTTTTCGTAATTCACTCAAGATTTCGTCAACCTGATTGGAAAATCCCTGAACCACAACATGCCTACCGTCAATCCAGTACTTTCCAGAAGCTTTTTCGAGGATATTTCTCCAATCGGGTGGCGGAACATTTGACAACTCAAAATATATGACATACTTCTTGTCGCTGGACTCTGCTGGATGTGTCCTAACCTGATCTAAACCTATGACATTAATTTCCTTAAACAACTGAACGCCTCTAACAGATAGCTCTGAAATCTCTGGAAATTACTGAATGGCTGTTTATTGTTTTGCGATTGCCATTTTTTGTTTTGCATCAGTGTCTCGGGTACAAAAATATGTTGTTACAAATTTTTTCTTATCATAAATTGGACACAGTCCGCATTTGCAGCCGTGTTCTGCGAGATTTTTGCTTTTTCCATGAAGACAATAAGCAATGTAATCGTCTTCTTTTCCATAAGCCTTGTATGTAGGACATGTTGGACAAATGCACATTGACTCAATCTTTTTTACATCTAAATCATCCATGACTAAAACCCACAAAAAAATAAGCTGAGTTGTGCATTTAAGCCTCAAGTGTACAATGTAAGACAATGTATGCCTCTAGAAACTGTAAAAAACTTTTGGTTAAATGTCCTGTCCGTAATTTGCCTACAATTTAGGAAATAGTTATTAAACTGCATAAGTAACCAAAATTAGGAACAATGTTTTGAAGGTGTTTTTATGCAAGCAACTAATGCTCAAAGTGCAGGTTTAGATGAAAAAACCGTTCTTAGGAAAAGAATGGACAAAGTAAAACACAAAATAGCTGTAATCAGCGGCAAAGGCGGCGTTGGAAAAACCGTTACTGCCGTAAATTTAGCAGTAGCCTTTGCTATGCACGGTCACGAAAACCGTGTCGGACTATTAGATGCCGATCTCCATGGTCCATGCGTTCCAAAAATGCTGGGAATGGAAGACCAAAAACTCAAGGTGGGACCAATAGGCGCCCTTCCTGCCGTGGGACCTTTAGGCGTGAAGGTTGCTTCTATGGCGTTTGTGCTTGAAGGCAAAGAAACTCCCGTAGTGTGGCGAGGACCCCTAAAAATGAGAGCAATCGAACAATTCTTGTCTGAGATTCTTTGGGGAGACCTCGATTTTCTTCTCATAGACTTGCCCCCAGGAACTGGAGATGAACCCCTAAGTGTATTGAAGCTTCTTCCAGAAATGGATGGCGTCGTAATTGTCACAATTCCCTCCGAAGTTTCCCAAACAGTAGTCCGAAAATCAATAACATTTTCCCAACAGCTCAACGTGCCTGTAATCGGAATAGTAGAAAACATGAGTGGTTTTGTTTGCCCAGACTGCGGAAAACACATCGACATCTTCAAGAGTGGAGGCGGCGAAAAAGTTGCCAAAGAACATGACGTTCCATTCTTGGGAAAAATACCACTTGACCCCAGAGTATGCGAAGCCTCAGATTTGGGTAACCCCTTCATTCTGCAGTATCCTGACTCGCCTGCAGCAAAAGCTTTCATGGACATCGTAAAAAAAATCAAAGCATACATCGAAAACAAAGAAAAAGTCGCATCAAAAGACAAGACTTCTAAAAAATAGTGGTCTTCTACAGTTCGATTATGTCGCCCGTAATAATTGGGCGGCAACACTTTCCCAGTTCTTCTTTCATCTTTTTTATTGCCTTTTTCCCAGTACAATGACATGGTCCAACAAGTTCTAAGTCAAGTTTCTTTAGTTCATTGACCGTTTCTTCAATTCTCTTATTATCTGCGCCCATAAGATGAAATCCTCCCAGAGCCCAGTAGACTCTGTTGTTTCCTGTTATCTTCTTGGCATAGTTGATGGTGTTAATTATTCCCGAGTGCGCGCATCCTGACACAACAATCAATCCCTTGCCTTCAACATCAATGACTAAGGATTGGTCATCAATCATTATGTCTTCAGCAAACTTTTTGTCACTTATTGTCCAAAAGCCTTTAACAGACTCAAAATTTGTCTTTCTTGGAACTTCTCCTGTGGCGACTATTCCTTCAGAGACCTTAACAGGGCTTGTGGACAGAATGGGCACTCCGCCTGCGGCTTCGATGTCACATTGTCTGAATGGTGCGCCAATATGCCTTAGATGGGGCATAATCTTAAGTTTGGGGTCAAAAAGCATTGGATGTCCAACAACAGTAACCTGTCTATTCATCTGTTTTAGGGCTGCCATCAAGCCGCCTGTATGATCATAGTGACCATGACTAAGAACAACAACATCCACATCTTCTAAATGTATTCCCAAAACCTTGGCATTGTGCAGAAGCGCTTCAGGTGATGGTCCCGTATCCATCATAATCGTTACTTTTTTGTCATCGTCAATGGTCGCGGTGATGAAGAATGAGAGACCGTGTTTAGATTGTAGTTCAGGGTTAGCACTGTTTTTTGAGTTTTCCATTAATACTGTTATCTGAATGTTTTTGACAACCATCTTGATTAGTGTCCTATAGTCTAGACCTTGATAAAAATGAGCCTAGATTAGATTAATGACAGTTGCGTTTAGAAAATAAACTCAGGGCAGTGCCCCGTTTTATGAGCTGACTATTGTAGACCTGACCTGTTTTACTCCTTTGTGGGTTGCAAGCTCTTGGGCAAGTTTTCTTATGTCTTCGGCTTCGCCCTTAACTGCAACAGCTTCAAGGCATTCTTGTTCACTTAAGTGGACATGAAGAACAGAATTTATGACGTTACGATGATGGTGCTGGGCTTCGATAAGGTCATCTTCTAAGCCTTTGACGTCGTGATCGTAAACCATTACGAGAACTCCTGCCTTTTTTCCCTTCTCTTTCTTAAGCAGCTTCTGTTCAGTGACAAACGATGTGACAGCATCCTGAATAGCCTTAGAGCGGCTCTCATAACCGATGTCATCAATAATTTCATCCAAATCCTTTAGCAGCTCAGGAGGAAAAGTAACACCAACACGAACAATCTTAGTCATAACATTCAACCAGCTAAACCGTTACACCGCTACTCATAAAACCTTTATCATAAACCAAAAACGGTCACTCTTTCCTTGTTTTGACAACTGCAACTAAATGCCCAATTAGTTCTAGAAAAACCGTTTTATCTTCTAACCAAGAACCTTGATACAGGGATGTCAAATTGACAGAAGAAGAAAAAGATGCTGAAAAGGTCTCGGTTCTAAATTCTATCTTTGAGGACTTAGTTACCGACGCTTCTGACCTCGTAAAAGACCTTTACTGGGGAGTGAAAACCTACCTGTTTTTTGGGCTCATGACCATACTTTTTGGTGTCCAAGAAATAGTTTACAACATGGACGTAATTCAGGACCGACTCTATGTCCCATTACTTGTTGGCGCACTATTGCTGTTTAGCGGAGCTGCTCAGCTTCTAAACTATTTTAGGCTAAGAAAAAAATATTCAAGGCTGTTTAAAGTTCAATCCGAACTCAAAAACGCCTAGGTGACTATACTATGTCTATTCCTAGGAGAAAACCCAGCAAAATCGCACTAGAAATACTCGACTGCATAGACCAGAAAAACGGAAAAGCATCAAAATGGGACCTGATCAAGATACTGGGAAACGAATCCCAATTTCAGCACTGGATAACCAACTTTTTGATAAAAGACAAGTTCATACAAGAAATTGAAGAATCAAAACGCAGTTTCTACAGTAAAACAGAATCTGGTAAATTCTTTCATAAACTACTAAAAAACGGCAAACTAGTACATGCCCTGCTGCGTGTAAGCGGAAAAAGACTCCGAAGAGAATACTAACAAAAAGAATACAGAAAGAAAAATTCTGAAGGTTTGACTGTTTAGCCAAACTTGTAATGCTTTTTGATTTTCTTTTTAATTTCCCAAGTGCACTTTAGACCTTCAGGAAACACAACGTAGTCGCCTGGACCAAATTCGACATCTTCTTCAGGTGACTTCACAACAGCATTTCCTTCCAATATTAAACAGGTTTCTTGATCAGAATATTCCCAAGGAAACTCTGATTCTTCTTTTTCCCAGATTGGCCAAGATTCTGCTTCCTGCTTCTCGTTTTCTGTAGGTTTTCTGACTTTAGGCTTCATTTTGCATCACAGAAATCAGGAGATTCTTAGCCCTAATATCCATTTCGCAACATCAGAAAGACACAGGTTACTGTTTATCTGGCTTTGCAATCGCCTTTCCAAGAAGCAGACCCGCACCTAAGACTAGGAACACGCCGATAACACCTGCAATTAGTGTGGAGCTGTACTCGTGCTCAACAATCGGAACCGTATAGTCAGGCATTACTCCCTGAGTTACAGGTTCTGTTTCTTCTACGCCCAAGTTTTCAGCGACCTTTTCAAGTCCATCGGGAGAACTTGAAGCAAAAGGAATCAAAACTGCTAAGGAGACTAGTATAAGGCTTAGGACTTTGATGTAGGTTTTCATTTCAGTTCGCCTCCTCTAAACATTGTAAACGTTGGTAACACTGTTGAGGGCATTCGACTTAGCTGAGTCAACAGAGTGGCTGTGATTGTTGCTTCACCCAAACCTATCACTACATGCCAGAACAGCATCGCTGGAACTGTAACCAGTATACCGCCTGCGTCTGCGAACAACGGAGAAAATCCTATCTCCAAACCGCAGACTAATGCGCCACCAACTATGGAAAGCCATGATGCCGCAAATACGCTCAAGAAGAATCTGCTTCTGCTTTTGGATTCATGTGCTAAGGCTTTGACCACAAAGTAGCTTAGTCCTCCGATTATTGCCATGTTGAAGACGTTTGCGCCAAATGTCGTTAAGCCGCCGTCTGCAAAAAACAGTGCCTGCATCATCAAAACAAGCGTCATGCTAAGTATTGCAGCATATGGTCCAAGAATTACTGCAAGAAATGTGCCGCCTACTAGGTGACCGCTGGTTCCGTACATTATTGGGAAAATTTATCATCTGCGCGGCAAAAACAAAGGCGCTTGATATTGCTAGCAGGGGCGCGACTGACGTGGAGTATGTGTTTTTTACTTTTCTCCAAGCCCACACTAGGAACCCGATTGATGCCGCATACATTAATATACAGATTGTTATGCTTAGGAAGCCATCTGGTATGTGCATACAAACCAACCAAGTATTACTATACTAGTAAAAAGTATTACTTGAGTGATATAAGCATTTCCAAAAACAAAAGAAGCCTATTGACTGTCTCAGCTTTTTCTTGGAGCACCACAAATAGGACACGAACTAGAAGTAACAGGAATCAACGCCTTACAATACTCACAGGCAACCATCTCCACACTCTCCTTACCGGAACTCGAAGCCCTAATCACCTGAAGCTCAATAGTATCACTAACCGCGTCAGGACGGTCATCCACTGCCACTACACCCTTGAGGAACCAAGAAACACTCATATCCATGCCATCCACGGTCTCACGACCACTTGCAGGAATACTGATTTTGATTGGAAACTTCTTCTTAAAACCTGGAACAATATGCATCTGAACCGCTAGCTTTCAGGTCTTCAGAAAGAAGCGAGGCTTCATCCCAGTACACCTGCCGCACAGGGCGTTGACGTTTTCCAACATAGGCCATTCTTTCCCGTCTTATTCGTTCAATGCATCGCAGCTCTGCTCTTATTTCTGTGGCATCAAACTCTTCTTTAGACGAAACCGTGAGTGTTGCGTCTGTGCGTGACCCGAGAGTTAGCGTTCCTTTTTTAATCTCAAGTGTTATTTCCGTTTTCGGTTTCCGAAACATTTTGAAGAAGCCCACAGACGCTGTCTCCTCTAAAGTTGTCCTGAACAATATCGTATATTCGCAATTTATGTATATTTCTTCAAACAGCCAAACAATACATTCTTGATTGCTCTAGGCTATGTGCTCCGCTCATCCAGATACTTGTCTTCCTCTAGAGGCTTTGACAAAATTACATTGCTTCTTTTCTGGCCACAACAAACACAATTTTTACGTCTGCATTGTATTCCACAATTTTGTTGTTCTTGATTTTGGCGGTGCAGCGCTTCACATGAACTGCCTTGATGTTCTTGATTGTCATAGCCGCTTCGGTCACAGCATTTTGAGTAGCCTCACTCCAGCCCTTCGGTGAAGTTCCTATCAGCTCAATTACTTTGATAACAGTCACAGAAATTCACCTCCCCCAATAAACTATTGGCTTGACAGGCACTTGAGCTTTTCGAAGCCGCCTAACATTTGAATGCCCAACAAATGGGAACGTTTTTCTTAGCTCACGCATTTTATCGTGTGTGATAAATTTGGAAAACCACGACCTAGAACTTGCAAAACTGAAGCTAACCAAAAATGACCTCAGTCTAGTGATTGTGAAGAACGGTCAAACTATTTTTGAAACAAAAAAACAAGGAGTAAGTGGTTTTCTAAAAGCCATAGAAACACTAGATCAAAATTTGGCTGGGGCTTCAGTGGCTGACAAAATTGTTGGAGTGGCAGCGGCGATGCTCTGTATCTATTCCAAGGTATCTTCGGTTTTTGCGCTGACAGTTAGCGAGAGTGGCATTCATGCGCTCAAGGAAGACAATATTGTGTGCTTGTTTGAAAAGAAAGTCGAAAACATTTTGAACCGAGACAAAACTGATGTATGTCCATTCGAAAAACTGGCTATTAGCGCTAAAACTCCAAAAGAAGCATTCATGAAAGTAAAAGATTGTGCAGTTCAAATGATGAAAAGATCTGCAAAAAGATAAAAAATAATATATGTTAAAAAAATGAGAAAAAGGGGGAGTAGTGATGTGCTATTCTCCCAAGTTAGTTGTTTCTGCTGTTGGTAGCAATATTGGTGTGCCGTCTGGCGCCATTATCAGCATGTCAATGTCTGGAGCTATCTGTTGTAGAGTCTGAACTACCAGATATAGTTCTGCAACTCTTGTTTCGTTGTCTGCTGCACCTGAAGCCTCGAGAACCATTTCTATAGCTTGCTTTGTTGCGTCCGCTTTGATGATTGTTGCGTTTGCGTTTGCTGCTGCTTCAATTGTTATTTTTTCTGCGGTAGCGGTTGCTTCGATAACCGTGATTTGTCTCTCAAAGTCTGCCTGAATCTTCTGCTGTTCTGAAACCAGCTTTTCCTCGATTGCTATTGTATACTTGTCTGGATATCCTATGTTTCTCAGTTCAAATTCGAAATCTGTTATTGCCCCAGCGAGAGGTGCCGATGTGCTTATTTTGTTCCAGATTGCGTCTCGCATGGTTTGTGCTACGTAGTCTCTTTGTTCAATTGTTTCAATGGTGGTGAAATCCTTAGTTATTATTCTGACCTGTTCTCTGGCTATGGATGCTATGATGTCGCTTTTCCAATTCATTTGGGGCAGGTTCTCATATAGATTCTTGACTTTTGAAACGTCAAGTCTCCACCTCATCATGATGTCGATTTCCATTTCCAGTTGGTCTCTTGAAAAGCTCTTTACTGTTGGAAAGTCTGCTGTTCTGTCTGATCCGTCACCCCACATTCCCAGAATGTCTACGGCAACTGAAATCTGGACAGGTGTTACCCATGGAGCTTTAGTAGCCCATGTTGGACCCATGACTGGTTCGCTGATTTGTCCTCCTACTGGGTCAACCATTACAACTGCGTTTCCGACGGGTACGTTAACCCACATTGTTAGGAAAAACACTACCGAGAACGCTACGAGAATTATTACAATTAGTGTTATGGCCATTACTATTTTAGGACTAACACGCATTTTTGGCTCATATTCTATACTCATTTTTTCACCTCCAGTATACGTTTGACACTAAACAAAAAAATATGTCGATTGTTCTCTGGCACGTGGTTTCAAAATCCACCTTATCTTACCTATTTTATATACACGTTCAATAAGTGGTCATAAATCTAAATATTTTATTAAAATAGTATATATGCCACTATTGAATCTATATAGCAACAATTTGCTATGATGCAACTACTTACATCTCTATACATCTGAAAAATAGAAATTGCCGTTATTTCTTTAGGCTTTTCTCCAGCATTTTTTCGGCAATAGCTTTTCCCAGTTTGCGACACTCGTCTAATCCTTTTTCATCAGGATTATATTTTATGCGAAGTGCTGGTTCAACAACATCCATTTGGAAACGGTTCTTCATGATCTCCACTAACATGCTAGGTGCTTCTCCGCTCCATCCATATGAACCAAAAGCTGCTCCAACCTTTCCTTTGAGATTAATTTTTTCCTTGGAGGCTTCTTCCAGCAAGTTTTTCATGTCTCGTCCTATGTCATGATAGTATGTTGGCATTCCAAAGACGATACCGTCTGCTTCTTCAAGTTCTTTGGGCTTCACAAAATATTTCATTTCTGTATTAATTCCAACAACCGATTTTGCGCCCTCTTCAACTGCCCTTGCCATTTTTTCTGTATTGCCAGTTTGACTATAGTAAACTATAAGCAGGTTGAGCATATTTACCAAATTTAACCCTCAAATAATGTAACATGCTCCAAAGAAAGATAACTGTTACGTATGCTATATCCCAAAGTTATCACGATGAATTGCTTTTGTAAAACGTATCAGAGCTACGAAATCTATTTATGTCTTTATTGCATCTTTTCCCATTATCTAGGCGATGAAGCTCGCCTTCAACTGCCCTTGCTTCATGCATGGGATGATAGCTTCTACAACCACATTCAAAAGAGGAATGAGCGTTGCAGAAAATAGGGCGGTTAAGTAATTCGATAAATTTTGTTACACATGAAACAACATCCAGTCAATTCGATACTGGAGGATTTGACAACCAATGAAAGGAATTGAATTGATTTTCTTGGCAATCGGCGCAATTGTAGGCGCATTCATACGTTATAGAATAACAGAAGCTCCAATGATTCTAGGCGGATTCTCCATTAATCTTCTGCTGGTCAATGCTGTTGGAAGCTTCATCCTGGGTGCATTTTCAGTAATTTCTCCGTTCCTGAATCTAGATGCGCACTACACGCTGTTCATGTCTATAGGATTCTGCGGCTCACTAACAAGCATGTCATCTTTTGCGCTTGAAACCTGCACTTTCCTAGATAATAATCACCTGCATTTTGCTTTCCTAAACATCATTGCCAGCGTAGCTTTGTCGTTGGGTGCATTAGTTTTAGGCAGAGAATTAACTAACATCATATTTAATGTGCTAGTGCACTGAGAGGATTGCCGAAATTATTTTTAAATGAAGTCTTGATGTATTTACCTAAATGCTGGAAGTGATTTTGTGGCTATAACAGAAACCGCTGAAATCGGAATAATAGGTGGAACAGGAGTCTACGACCAAGAAAGTTTTGAGGATATAAAAGAGGTCAAAATCTATACGCCATTTGGGGAAACATCAGACCTCATCTCTGTTGGCACATACAAGAACGTAAAAATGGCATTTATCCCAAGGCATGGCAAAAACCACACAATTCCTCCACACAGAGTCAATTATCGAGCAAATGTGTGGGCACTAAAACAGTTAGGAGTAAAACGAATAATAGCATCAGCAGCAGTCGGAAGTTTACGAGAAGATTATGGTCCAGGAACCTTTGTGATTCCAGACCAGTTTATTGACAGAACCAAAAAACGGCTAGACACATTCTATGAAGGAGGACAAGTCTGCCACATATCCGCTGCTGATCCATTCTGTGAACAGCTAAGACAATTCTTTATCACAACAGCCCAAAAAATCGGAATAGACGCCAAAAAAACAGGAACATACGTCTGCATCGAAGGTCCAAGATTCTCAACAAGAGCCGAATCCAGACTCTTCCAAATGTGGAAAGCAGACCTAGTCGGAATGACACTCTACCCTGAATGCATTTTAGCTCGGGAAGCAGAACTCTGCTACGTTTCCATCTGTATGGTCACCGACTACGATGTATGGGCAGAAAACCCAGTGTCAACAAAAGAAGTAATCGAAAAAGCAAAAGAAAGCAACGAAAAACTCAAAAAACTGATTCTGGAAGCACTTCCAAACATGCCCAAAACCAGAGACTGCGTTTGCTGCTCGGCACTAAAAGATGCCCTAATGTAAAAAAACCGATCCAGCCCTGAAAATTCAGGGTTTCTACTTATTTTATGTTGCTACTTTTTTCTTCGTTCAATCTCATTTAGAATATCAGTTATTGTTTCGTCAGTTGTTTCTATGGCATGTGCTTTTTTCAAGTTCGATTTTGATTTCTGAAATGCTCACGTTGTCATTTTCGGTCTTTTTTAGTCTAGCGCATACTTTGGGAACAATGGCGCACATGTCTTCTGTGAAGTTCCACGGAAATATTACCCATCGCCATTTTATTTCCTCGCCAACGTAGTCTGCCTTGAATTTGGCGCCTGTTATATGTTGAAGTGTGGCAGTTCGTAATTCGGCAGGTTTTAACGATTTTATGTATTCGACTGCAACATCCATGCTTGCTCCTGTGTCTGTGATGTCATCTACAACTAGGACTTTTTTTCCTTCTAACTCGACATTTATTTTGTGTCTCAGTTTAGCTGTTCCGTCTGGTGTTGCAGTAACTCCCCAGTGTTCCACCTTTAAACTTACTAGGTCTTTTACGCCCACAAAATCGCAGAGAACTCTGGCTAAAACCCAGCCTCCACGTGCCAATCCAATTATTATGTCTGGTTTGTAGTCTGAACTGTTGATTTTGTCTGCAACTTTTCTGGCTAGCTCATAAAATAGGTCCCAATCCATAACTTGACATTCAAAACAGTCTTCCATACTAGAACCGCCATTTCCTGTTTCTGATTAGTTGACAAACTTCTAATATTACAGTTTCGCATCGCCTAGATGCTTATGTCGATTTTGGTTATGTGTCATTTTTTGATTCAGTCTCAACAATGATACGATTCTAGTAATGAAATAACCGCTATTATACCACAAAACCTTGTGAATTGAATTGTGGGTGAGAATGCAAACAACAATAGCAACATTACTTTTCGTCACCTCTGCGGTGATACTTGCATGTGTTGTTGTAGACTATGCCATCGTAATCTTTGAACAAACACTGGACACCGACAATTCTCCACAAATAGACCGTGTAAGAGAAATCGAAGACATGGTCCTAAACCAGACGGACAATCTGGTAAACCACATGAACTCATTGAACCAAACAGACACTCAACAAATAGAACAAATGCTTCCATAATTTACCAAACAAACTCAAGAAAACGGCATAGAACAAGTATCAAGCATAGTGGACACCTGTAATCTAGACCAAATCTAATCTTCAGAGCTTATGTAATAATATTCTCCCAAGTCCTTTTGTTCTCTGTCCAGCCTTGAGCCTTCCTTGTTTACTCTCGGTCTCTTAGTCTGAGGGTCTCTTCTGAATGTTATTCCCATATCCTTAAGGAACTTGTTCATGCCTTTACGAAGACCAGTTGGTGGACTAGCAAAACCCCTAAGACCTGGCTCTCCAGAGAAAATCATCAGCCTGTCAGCTATGAAATCCTGAGCAACAACATCATGCTCTACCACAAACGCTGTAACTTTTCTGTTTTCGATCACGCGTCGGATTGTTCGGGCGGCAGAAAGTCTGTCTTCAACATCCAAGTATGCGCTTGGCTCGTCAAGAAGATACAGTTGTGCGTTTCTGGATAAGCAGGCAGCGATGGCAACTCTTTGAAGTTCGCCTCCGCTAAGCTCCGTTACGTCGCGGTCAAGAAGAACAGGAACTTTAAGTGGCTGCAGAATCTGGGTCTGGTATATGCTTGTTCCAAACTCTTTCTCAGCGGCTTCTTTTAGCAAGTCTTCAACTGTTCCATTGTATTGTGGCGAAATGTATTGTGGCTTGTAGCTTATTTTCAGTTTCTCGTCTGACATTGTTTCTCCAGAATCTGCATCTTCTATTCCCGCAAGAACCTTCACAAAAGTGGTTTTACCAATTCCGTTAGGTCCAAATATTCCCACAACTTCCCCGCGTCTCACTTCTCCTGGAGATGACTGAAACTCAAAGTCTCCAAATGATTTCTTTATTTCAGTCCATTTTAGCAGTGTTTCGCCTGCGGTCAAGCTTGAAACTGGGGGCTTAACGTGAAATATGATTGGCTCTTTTCTGAATCTGATGTTCTCGTCTGGGATGTAGCCTTCAAGGTAAATGTTTATTCCAACTCTTACACCATGGACGTGGGAGACAACGCCGTAAACTCCGGGGTCACCGTAAAAGATGCAGATTTGGTCAGATAGGTAATCCAAGATTGCCAGGTCATGTTCGGCTATGATTACTGTTTTTCCATCATCTTTTAGTGTCCGAATAGCCTTGGCTACCTGCAGCCTCTGTTTGACATCCAAATAGCTTGTGGGTTCATCAAAGAGATAAACATCTGCTTCTCGACAAATTGATGCAGCAACAGCCACTCTTTGAAGTTCTCCTCCGCTCAAAACTTTCAGTTTTCTGTTCCATATCGTTTTTAGCTGCAGTTGCTCAGTAAGCTGGCTTAGCTTCTGGCGTTCATCAACATTCTCTAGCAGTTCTCCAACTTTGCCGGAGACAACCCGTGATATTTTATCCACATATTGAGGCTTATGTACAACTTTCATGTCGCCTTCGCTCAGTTTTTGGAAATAGTCCTGAAGGCTTGAACCTCTAAAGTGTTGAATTAGTTCTGGCCAGTCTGGGGGCTGTTCGTATTGTCCTAGGTTGGGTTTGATTTCTCCAGACAGTATGTGTAGTGCTGTTGTTTTTCCTATACCGTTTTGTCCTAATAGCCCCAGAACTACGCCTGGAGATGGTGTTGGAAGCCGAAACAGCTTGAATGTGTTGGGTCCAAACCTGTGACTGCAATCTTCCTCCAGTTCGTCAGCTAGATTGACTATAGAAATGGCTTTGAAGGGACATTTTCTGACACATATTCCACAGCCTACGCATAGACTTTCTGTGATTGTTGGCTTTTCGCCTTCAAACGTTATTGCTTCAATATTATTTCTTACTGGCGGACAAAAACGATAACATGCTCTACCGCAACGCTTGGATTGACATCGTTCCTCATCGAGAACCGCTATTCGAACCATCTTCAATCAATACCCTGTTTGTAACGTAAAAATAAAAGATGCAGAATAATAATCTGCTGTTGCACATTTGCTTTTCCGCCATTCTTTAGACAGAAAACACACAAGAAAAAGGTTGAATCCTGACCAACACATTATTTTTGGTAGGATAATTTTAAATCTAAAAATTACCCAAGTTCAGTACAATTAGGTATCAAAAAAATTAATCAAATTTAGACGGTGAACAGAGTTGGATTACAAAATTAAATACAAGCCCTCATACTCGATGCTTGTTGTAAACCTAGAAAAAGATGAAACCGTAACTGCGGAAGCTGGCGCCATGACATACATGGAACCCAACATAGACGTCAAAACACGCAAACGTGAACGAAGCCTTCTAGGAACTATAGGTCTTTCACTCTTTGGAGGTCAATCATTCTTCGTAAACGACTACAGTGCCAAAGATGGTCCAGGCGAAGTTGCATTTGTGGCTGCACCTGTTGGAGACATAGAAACATTGGACATTACAGCAAATCAGGGCTACATAATACAATCCGCATCATACATTGCATCAACACAAAACGTTGACTTGGACATAAAATGGCAAGGATTCACAAAAGGACTCTTTGGACAAGGACTCTTCATGATGAAAGCCCAAGGCAACGGAAAACTATTCATAAACACTTTCGGAGCAATAGACAAACACACAATCGAAGCAGGCAAAACACTAATCGTCGACAACTTCCACCTCGTAGCATTCAGTGACACTTGCGACTATAAAGTAAGAAAATTTGGCGGACTAAAATCAACTATCCTAGGCGGCGAAGGACTTGTCACAGAAATCAGCGGTCCCGGAGACGTTTACATACAGACCAAAAACTTGAGAGAATTTGTGGAATGGCTCTGGACGCTCTTAGGACCCAGAGTAAAATCAAGAGCAAGATAGAATATTTTGCTCTCAACATCTTATTTTTTCATCAATCCAAATAGTTGAAAATAGATATTGAATAGTCTATTACTTAGATTTAAAAAAATAGATTTTCAATAGTCAAATGGGTAGCTGTTTCTATAAAAAATGAATTTATCTAATATTTGATTTATTGTTTTTTGCAATTTACAAGAATTTATGTTAAAACCAGTGAAAAGTGCAAAAGCTTATATTTTCACCGATTGATATACATCGCTCGTTGATGAGTGATGATCGTTTCCAGCAATAGAAACTACAAACACAATAACTTATGCTTTACCGCTGAGGAAATCCTCTACTTTGTGCACATTTCATCATATGCGATGCGCAGATTTCAGTAACAATTTCCTCTTGGTCTAATATTTTTTCACTTTAGCACATGACTCCTGTTTTGTCATTTGTTGAAGACGACCAACACTCAGCTACAAACAAAAAGGAAAAAATGAGGAGAAAAAAAGTGAAATTTTCAATAAACAAAACCAAATTGACCGCTACAATCTTTACTGTTCTATTAATGGTTTCAGCTTTTATGCTAATAACCCCACAGATTAGTGCTCAGGGCGAAGAAGACATTGAATTCGCTGTACCTGTTAGTGGACCACTGCCCGAAGGTGAAACTGCTAGTGTGTACGTCAATGTTTCTGCACATCTCAGTTTCAGACCTAACCCTGTAGGTGTAGGACAAATATTCTTGGTAAACATTTGGACTACTCCGGCAGTTTATTCTGGTCGATATCATCCAGATTACAAAGTAACTATCACGAAGCCAAGCGGAGAATCAACCGAAGTCTTGATTGACTCATACAACGCAGACGCAACAGCATGGTTCGAATGGCTAGCAGACGAAGTAGGCGACTGGACAATCAGATTTGACTTCCAAGGAACCTACTTCCCCGAAGGATACTACGAAGGACTAGGAGTCTTTGGTGGAGGTCCAACATGGCTTGAATCAGCATACTATAGACCTGCTACATCTGGAGACTGGACACTTACAGTTCAGGAAGACATAGTGTATTCTTGGCCAGAACCAGGAATCACAGACGACTACTGGACACGCCCAGTACAAGTAGAACACAGAGACTGGTGGTCATCTCTAGGAAACTGGCCCGCCACAGGATATGATGGTACAGTTGACCCAAATTGGAACGAAGTTTATCCTAACACCAGTGTTTACTGGATTGAACAGGACAAATTCGCTCCATGGGTTGAAGGACCAGACAGCGCACACATAGTATGGAGACGACAAGAAGGAATTGCCGGCATCATTGGTGGTCAAGCAACAACATATGGATTAACCGCAGGTGCTGCAAGCGCTCCAGATATAATCTATGCTGGACGTTGCTACGATTCTTACCAGAAACCCGTATCCGGCGGACAAACCATGTTCCGATGCTATGACCTACAAACCGGAGAAATCTACTGGGAAACAGAAGCACAATCATACACATACATGTGGTTTGGACTCTTCCCAAGGACTGTACCGCTAGTACCCGACACCATCGAATATAATGCACCAACACAATCTGAAGTCCCAGGTGCAGAAGCAGCTGGAACTTGGTCAGTAAACCTGATGCTCATATCAGGAGGATCACTGTACAAGTGGGATCCATGGACTGGCGAAATGACATGCAACGTAACTCTTCCTGTTGACGACGCTCTATTCTATCGAAGTGCTAGTAAACGTGACACAATGCCAATGGCCTTAAGCGTACAGACACTACCAAGTGGAGAATATCGTTTGATCAACTGGTCAACCTCTGGAACCAGCTCCAACTTTGCGAGCCGAGTTCTGAGCAACACAACTTATGCTCGAAGCAGCTTGCCCAGCTATATTGACTGGGAATCCGGTTATGGTGCTGACGTATCGGGCATCTCTGAAGCAGAAGTATTTGTTGGACAACGCGTATCTGGCTATAACTTATACACTGGTGAACAGCTCTGGACAGAGGATGTACTGAATGAACCGATGTACAGCGGTTACTGTTCAATTGCTGGAGATGGAAAGATTGCCATCCTTTCAGCAAGAGGCTACTACCTAGCATATGACCTCGCAACAGGAAATCAGGCATGGAAAGGCGAACAGATGGACTATCCATGGTCATCCTGTGCGTTCGGAGCTTACTCTGCAATGTCTGCTTATGGCATGATATTCAGGGAAGCGATGGACGGAATCTATGCATACAGCTGGGATGACGGAACCATAGTCTGGAAATACACAGCACAAGCAAAAGCTGTCTACGAAACACCATACACATGCAAAGAATGTTGAAACAGTTATGCCATTCTACTCCTTCGGTGTAGGCGGTATCATTGCTGACGGCAAATTCTTCACATGGAACTATGAACACACAGAAAGCTGGCCAGTAACAAGAGGCTGGAGCATACACGCAATCGATGTATTCACTGGTGAAGCCGTATGGGACATGATGGGCTGTATGGTTCCTGGAGCCGTTGCAGATGGTTATCTAGTAGCTGGAAACACCTACGATGGATATGTCAACTGTATCGGTAAAGGAGAAAGCGAAACAACAGTATCAACACCAGATGTTGCAGTACCAGCAGGAACTGCCATGACAATAAAGGGCACTGTTCTTGACATGTCACCTGCTCAGCCAGGCACACCTTGTGTATCAGCAGATTCTATGGACACTCAAATGGAATACCTGCACATGCAGATGCCAATCGATGGACTTTGGGGCGACGAAATGATAACTGGTGTTCCAGTAACTCTATGTGCCATAGGTGAAGACGGTTCATACATCGACATTGCAACAGTCACAACAGACGGATACTCTGGAGCTTTCGGTTATTCTTGGACTCCAACAACAGAAGGCACATACAAGATCATTGCAGCATTCGCAGGTGACGCATCATACGGTAGCTCATCAGCCACAACCTATGTCACAGTTGGTCCAGCAGCATCAGCATCAGGCACAGTAGAACCTGAACCATCATCAGAAGCACCACTGATCAGCACTGAAGCAGCCATAATCATCGCAGTTGTCGTAGCCTGTATCATCGGCATAGCCAGCTTCTTCGTAATTCGAAAAAGACAATAAACCAAAAATCTTTATCTCCCCTTTTTGGGGAGCCTCTTTTTCTATTTTTTATGTTTCAGTGGGCTACTTTTCGTGGAACTTTAATTAGATGCTTGTTGATATTCGATTTGAAGAAAATGTCTGTTTTGAAGGCAACCAAAGAAAATGTTGCGGCTGCTGCCAAAATTGTGAGAAATGGCGGTTTGGTGGTTTTTCCAACTGAAACTGTTTACGGATTAGGCTGTGACGTAAATAATGTTGAAGCTGTAAAGCGTCTTTTGGCTGTTAAAGGAGACCGAAATAAGCCCCTGCCCGTGTTGGCTGCAAGCCCTTCTGACGTTGAAAAGGCGGCTTTTGTCTCTACAAACGGAAAACTGTTAGCTTCTAAATTTTGGCCTGGACCCCTCACCCTGATCTTTTCTAAGAGACCTAGCCTTCCTGACATTGTTACTTTTGGACGGGATACTGTGGGGTTGAGAATACCCAACAATGAAGTGGCTCTTAGTTTGATTCGTCTATCTGGCGGTCTTCTTATTGGGTCTAGCGCGAACAGAACTGCAGAAATGCCCCCTAAATCAGTCAATGAGGTTTCTTATGAATTGAAGGAAATGGTTGATGTCGTTCTTGATGGGGGACCTACAGTTGGGGGTGTTCCTTCAACTGTAGTTGATTTGACTTTTGACATTCCAAGGATTCTTCGGGAAGGTCCAATAAGTCTTGAGAAGATTTTAGATGTACTAGCTTCTTGTAACTAGAAGTGCCATGTGTTCGATCACAAGGTCTGTTAGTGCCTCTTTTTCCAGTCCTTCTTTTTTCAGTTTTGCTTCGAATTCTTGTTTAGAGATTTGGAACAGCTTTTTTATGGCATTTATTTTTGTGTCTTTTAGTTCTAGGACTTGGTTGCCTCTTTTTCCGGGTATTGTTTCGGTTACTATTTGTATGTATTTTTGTTTTTCTTGGGCGTTTTTTGTTATTATTAGTGCCGCTACTTCTGTTGTGTCTTTTGTGATTCCCAGCATTTTTACTGCTTTTTTTATCTGTCGTTGTCCCGAGGCATAAAGAAGAGTTTCAACTGCAACATTGTTTGATATGTTCGTCTTTTTTTCAAATGCGTTTAATGCATTTATTGCTGCAAAGTAGAGGTGCTGTTTACTTGCCACAAATCGGGCATCAAAGAACTGGATTGGCGTTTTGTTTTCTGTTCTGAATTTTTCAAGTAGTTTGTTTGGATTTTCTATCTTGACGTTGCTGAAGCCTAGTATTGTTATGTTTTCGTTAATGCTTTCAGATGTTGGTGTCATTCTTTTTCCTCGATGATTTCTTTGATGAAGTGTTCTACAAGTTTTCTGTTTAGTCCGGAACTGATTAGTTTTTCTTTAGCATCCTGAACTGTTCCGCCTTTGCTTGTTATGGTCTTTAGTATTTTTCTGGTCGTTTCTTTTTGTTCCCATGGAAAAACTATCCAGTTTCGTGTCTGTTTTTCGAAGTAATGAGGAACAATGGTGCTCCATGGCTTATAGTAGATTGTTGCAATCTTGATTTCTTGTGCACCCTGCTTTTCCAGATGATCTGTTACGAGCTTGAGGCTTTCTCCGCTGTCTGCTAAATCGTCCACAACTAACACTTTCATGTTTTTGACTGTCGTAGAAATTGGCTGTGTGATTACGGGCTGCTGCTTGGTTTTTCCTATATTAACATAAAATTCTGCTGAAATGTTAGCTAGTTTATGGTTTTCTAGCATGTCAGACATTATTCGAGCAGGAATCCAGCCGCCTCTGGCAACTCCTACTATTATGTCGGGATTGAATCCGCTTTCTTTGATTTTTTCAGCAAGCTGCACGAGAAAAACGTGGATTTGGTTCCATGATGGGGTTTCGATTTTCAGATTGTTTTGGTTTTGTTCTGTTGTGTCGTTGTTTTTCATGGTTTGTTTCGCCTTTTGCTGATGTTGGTATTTATCGTTGTGGGTGTGTTTATGTTTTGCAGTTTTTTGTGGTAGATATATCTGATTTCGTAATATAGCATGAGTTGTAATAAGCGATATATCTTCTTCAGATGAGATTCTGTTTGTGGACTGATACTTGATGCTGTCTTTGGAAGTTCTCAGAGAAAAAATAAAGAATTTGGAAGATGAGAAGGCGCGTCTTCAGGAAGAAGTGAGTTCGCTTAGACACGAGGCGGATGGAAAAGTTATCGCACTAGAATGTGAGGTAGCTGTACTTCGGGAAGAGTCGGAATCACTGAAAAAGATGCTTGCGACTTTTTGATAATTTCGCCTTTTTTGTTTCTTTTAAGATAGTTCTTGGAGTGCTTTCAGCCGCTTTACTATGTTTGGGTGTGTTGAGAAGACTTCCATTATTTTGTCGAAAGTTGTTACTTTTCTTCTTAGAACTTCTTCAACAAGTTTTCTGTTTCCGCTTTCTATCTGGCGTAATGCTGCGTCATCTATTTCTGATCTGTCAGGGTCTGAAATGAATAGCGCCTTGAATGAGTTGGAGCCGCCAGAGTTCTTGTTTTTGTGTTGCATTCTTTTCATGTTGCTGGTGGAATGTACTATTTTTGCTAGTCCTTCTGAAAGTTTCTGTGAGCCGTTTTCGACAATTGATGCGCTGTGTCTGTCTGCGTAATATTCGCGTATTCTGCTTAGGTAGAGCGTGAATATTGTGAGTACCCAGTAGATGAGTATGCTTGCCAAGCCTATGATTGCTGCTCCTCCGCTGTCTCTGCTGTCGTTTCGGTTGAACATTGAAGAGAGAAGCATTGAGTATCCGATAAAGTAGAATATTGCGGGCAGGATGGAGACGAACATCATGATTTGGACGTCTCTGTGTTTTAGGTGTCCGAGTTCGTGTCCTATGACTGCTTCTACTTCTCCGCTGTCTAGGGTGTCCATGAGTCCTGTCGTTACTGCAACTCTGGTGCCTGCGATTGGGGAACCGTAAGCGAAGGCGTTTGGTATTGCCATTTTAGCTTTCATTAGTCTCGGTTTTTTGATTTGGCTTTTTTGGCTTAATCTATCTACCATTTGATGCAGCTCTGGGTCTTCGTCGGGTTTTACTTCTTTTACCCGGTACATCGAATCAATGAGGTATGGTGCTACTAGCCACTGGATTATGTTAAATGCAATGACTACGAAGGGTAGAACTATGATGCTGACTCCTGCCAAAGACAGCAGGAATGTGAAAAAGAGCGTTGATAATCCAATTATTATTGCTACTGTTCCGATTAGTGAGAAACGTAGTTTCCATAAACTCAAGAATTTGTCCTCAATAATTGTGAGCAATAACAGATGCTTATTAACCTTTTTCAGATTCTTTGAATTCTAAAACCATTTTCAACTTTTGCGACATCTATTTTTGTACCAAGAATCTTTTCGGTTAACCAAATGTTTGTTTCTATATGATCCGTTATTTTACGTACAATAAATGATGATGTACCTTTTGCCAAAGCAATATACGGAATTAGCATGTCAGCAAGATGAACATCAACTGTTGACTTTGCGTTGATTTCTTTTAGGAGGCTTTCGGCGGCTTCTTTGCCTATCCGTTCGCTTGATTTGCCTCTTTCTCCGATTGCGTCTCCGCCCAGAACTGCTCCAGTGCTTGTTTTTGTCCATAATGCTATGGAGCTTCCTTTCTGGACTGGATTAGACCTGTCATTTACCACACGAATATCTGTCGTGTATCCATGGTTTCCTAGAATGTCTTTTGCTGCTTTGGCTTGCCTTTCTGCAACATTCTGCTTTTCTAGGAAAGTGCAAACAGAGATTCCCTCAATTTTTTCTATTTCCCCAAAATCTTCTATAACTAGTGGTTTGAGCTGAGAACAGCGTTCCGTCGTTAGGGTTGCTTCTCCGTTGCCTTTGGGATAGTATCCATATCTGTTGATATCCAAATATGCCTTGAAGTCCATCTTTTCTAAGGTGGGCAAAAGAATATGTTTTATGTAATTTGCTGTAGGAGCATAGCGGACGTCGGTGCCGCCGTTTTGGACATGGACTTTGACTTTTCCATTGGATTGTGAGCAGATTGGCAGAACAGTTAACAGCAGCATTGGGATGCTTCCGGCTGTTTCTATTTTTGCGTTTACCTCGCCAGTTATGATGTTTTTTGGTGTGAACCATAGTTCGTGGGAGCCAAGTGTTGCTCCTTTTGTTTTTGCGTTGCAGAGTTTGGCTGCGGTGAGCACCGATTCTAGGTGTTGGGGTCGTAGTCCGGGCTGTTTTCTGTTGTAGCGGATATTGCAGATGTGCAGTGGCTCTTTTTTGATGGCACAAAGTGCAACTGATAATCGTAGTATTGTTCCGCTTCCGCTTTTTTGGCTGCCGTCAATTTCTAGCATTTTGTGTTCATGTGTGATTGTGTTTTTCTGTTATTTACTTTAGGATGCTTTGGGTCTTGATGCTGCGGGAGAAAAGCTATTTATCGTTCATTATTGTTGTTTCATGTGAGAGGGGTATATTTTGGTGAAAAAAATTCTTGTTGCTCTGGATGGTTCTAAAGCCTCTAATAATGCACTAAATTTTGCTCTTCAGTTGGCAGAAATGTCTTCTGCAAGTCTGGAGTTGCTTACCGTTGTTCCACCAGTTTTTTTGCCATCGTATTCGATTTATGTTCTCAAATCAGATGCGCTTACTGCCTGTGCTAAAGAATTGGAGACAAGTTTTAGGGGTGTTCTTTCTAAGGCGCAGGAGGATGTTCGCAAAAGGAAGCAATCATTTAAGATTTCTACAAGGTTTGAGAAGGGGGAGCCTTCTGAGAAGATTGTTGAGGTTGCAGAAGCTGGCGGCTTTGATTTGATTGTTATGGGCAGCAGGGGAATAGGCGGTAGAATTTCTGCTCTTGGAAGTGTCAGCTCTAGAGTTGTTGATAAGTCGTCCTGTCCTGTTCTGATCGTGAAATAAGTCTGATCTTTGGTTTCTCAGTGTAGGAAAAAACAAATGAGTAACCTTTACCGTATTTTGTTTACATGGAGGCGGCGTTGATGGGTGAAGAAAAAATGAACATAAAGGAATTGGCTCAAAAAGTGGATGAGCTTCTTAACGTATTAAAAGTAGTTTCAGGAGACCTGGCAGAGGTTTCCAAATCACTTAAAGCCGCAACCGCAAAAACAGCACCTTCTTCAGCAAGTTCCACTCCATCTGGTCCGCCAGTTAGCCAATCAGCAGGACAAGCAACTCTTTCAACAGCATCTTCTGTAGCCCCACAAAAAACGTATGGTGTTGCCTCTGTTAAACAGGCATTTTCTTCAGAACTAGCAGGTATGCTTCTCTTTGAGGAAACAGGAAAATTTGTTATTGTAAAGCCTCGCAGATTTTTGGGGTCTGATAACTTTGCCAAAATCGCATCTGTTGTCCGTGAACTTGGCGGAGAATACATCAGCGCTGGACGGGACTCACATTTTAAGATTGCAAAATCCTAAAAGACATCATGTGCTTGTGACTTTTTTTGCTAGAGCTGTGCTGCGTTTTTCTGAAAAAAGCTGTGTTTCAACAATGTAATGCTATTAGGATCCTAATAGGCTCCAAAAAGACAGCAGGAACGTGTGAATTTTGTTGGTTTTGGTTTGATTATATTAATGCGTGTAATCGAGGAAAAAGTTGTTGTGTGAATTGGAGTGCTTTTTGGTGGTGTAATAGATTATCGTGAATGTTTTTGTGGAATTTGCACATTATTGATTCTTCAAGTTATGTTGTCAAAAGTTTGTGGTGTTTTTTCAGGGCATATTTTTGTTTAATTGCAGTTTTGTTGTGTTGGTTTTCTACATGCTGTATTTCAAAGTATAACGCTTTGCTGGAATAGATATGGGGTAAGTATAGCGCTACATGTTTCTTGTATAGTAACCATGTTAATGCGTTTCGTATTCCTTTCTTCTGTTAGGGAATCTCGTTGAAGTTTGCTAAAAAATGGAAAGATGAAGAAAAAACTCCTTTTCAGGACAGAATAAGGAATAGTGTTCGTCCTGAGGGCTCACTTAAGCCACGCCTTGATGAAGCAAATAAACGCATGCAGGTCCAGATTAGAAAATTGGATACTGCTGCTAGGCACTTTTCAGAACGTGACAAATCACTTTTTGCAAAAACCGTACAGGCATACTCAAAGCATGATGCGATGCGGGCAAGAGTCTATGCCAACGAACTTGCGGAGCTAAGAAAAACCATGAAACAAGTCGACAACACAAAGCTTGCTTTGGAACAGATTTCAGTTCGGCTGGGAACCGTTTCAGAGTTTGGCGATGTGGTCAGCATGCTGTCTCCAGCTGTGAATATGTTGCAGGATGTCGGAAAGGGAATATCTACTGCAATGCCTGAAGCAGGACAAGAACTTGGAAACATCGGAAACCTACTCAGCGGAATAATCTCAGAGACCAACCAAGGCACTGGAATAGACATCGCCTTTGATTCGCCAACCGATGCAGCACAAAGCATACTTGATGAAGCGGCAGAGATGGCAGAGCAGAGCATCAAACAGCAGCTACCAGACATACCAACTGACACACCAGTTAATATTCCAAAACCGCCTGAAAGAGTCCTAACAAAAACGTAATCTAAGGGGTTTCTAGCCCCTATCTTCTTTTGTAAAAATCATTCTGAACCGATTTTCTATTATTTCTACTAAAACATTGGAGCTACTTGACAATTAAAACCGGACAATGCGCTTCGTCCGCAACTCTGTCGCTTACACTGCCCAAAAAGAATTTTTTAACTCCTCCAACCCCTCGGCTGCCTATCACTATCAAATCAAAATTTTCCTTGTCGGCAATTTCCACTATGCGGTCTGCAGGTCTTCCATCAACTAGCCTTTTTGAAATTTCCACGTCAGGTTTTTCTGCTTTAGCCCTATTGTAAGTGTCTTCAAGCATTTTTTTGTGAGCCGACTCAATAGCCTGCACATACATCGCAGTGCTTGTCGGAGGCATCATTGGCTGAGTTATAAACATAGGTCCAGTTACAACAACAGGCTGCGCAACACTAAGCAACGTAAGTTTTGCCGAATATTTTTCTGCCAAATCCAAACCAAATTTTAAGGCATTGTTCGAGTGCTCTGAGCCATCAATTGGAACAAGAATATTTTTTATCAAAAACGTTTCCCCGCTTTTTAGAAGCTGACTACTATCTGTAATCTTTTCATCATTTCCTTATACCTGTTTCTGATAGTAACCTCTGTCAAGTCAGCAGCATCAGCAACCTCTCTTTGTGTCCTATAGTCACCTGCAAGTATCGAAGCAATATAGCATGCAGCTGCTGCAAGACTTTTCGCACCCCTCCCCGAGGTTAGCTTCTCTTTTCTTGCACCTATGACAAGCTTATGTGCAATGCCCTCGGTTACTCCATCCAAGCCGAGTTGATTAGACAACTTAGTTATGTGCTGATTTGGCTTTACATGAGGAACAAAAATTTTCAGCGACCTTACCAAGAATCGATAATTTGCCGCAATCTCTTTCTTGTCTATACCCGAAGCCCTAGAAAGTTCAGTAATGGTTCTTACAAGATTGTTCTGCCTACAAGACAAGTATGTAACAGCAGTAGCCATCCCCTTAATTGACCTGCCCCGTATCATTCCCTCAGCTATTGCCTTCCTGTATGTGACCGCAGAAGTTTCTACAATATTTTTGGGCAACTTTAGCATATCTGCGATTCTGCCAATCTCTGCCAACGCTACGGCAAGGCTCTTTTCTCCCGAATTAGACACTCGAATGCGCTGTTGCCAATGCATAATACGATGAAGCTGTGCCCTCTTTTCGGGAGCAAAACCACTTATGTCCCGCCAATCTATCTTCGTAGACAGCCCCTTATCATGAAGCATAAACGTTTGAGGTGCTCCTACACGAGTTTTTTGATTGCGTTCCTCATGAGTGAATGCGCGCCATTCTGGTCCATTGTCTGCCAAGGTTGTTTTCAAAACAAAACCACATTGTGCACACACCAACTCAGCGTTCTTGGTGTCCTGTATCAGCAAAGAAGAACCACATTCTGTGCATCTTTCAACCGAAACTGAATTCAATTTATCACTCATCACTACATTTTCCCTTTAGCAAAAAGAACCAATCCGACCAACCTGTCATATCGCGTCTAGACCAAAATTGAAAAGAAATGCGATTATAGCCGAATTATCTCTTTGACCTTTGACCATATCTCAGGAATTTTTTTAAACCTTTCGAAAATTACACTTCATTTTTTCCACTTTTGTAATACTGTTTGAATTTTATTTGCATAAAACCTATGTGAAGTTTGTTTATTGAAGTTTGAAGGGAAACATTAAAGGAAAATCGTCAATGTTTGAGGCATTGATGATGTATCTGATGTCGCCTATACCATCTCCGTCTGCATCTATTCCGTTGTAGTCGCTCCAGTGGTTTCCCTCAAAGCCGTTGTCCCAAACATTTGTTGTATTCGAATAGATAGCTACAACTCCATACCCTATTTGTGTGGTAGACAGTTGTTCTGTGTTATTGATGAAGTTGTTGTGATAAAAGCTGTTGTTGTCCGAACCATAATCCAAGAGAATATGGTAAGCGTTTATGGAAATGTTGTTTGCAATAACTTCGTTGTATGTGCTGTTGCCAAGAGTGCTGCTCTGGAAATTGATTCCATACCCGTTCTGGGTTATACCGTTTCCGTACATGCTATTGTTAGTAGAAGCGGTAACCAAGACGCCGCTGTTTGTGTTTTCTTCGATAACATTGTCTTCTACTGTGTTGTCCGAAGAATTGTCCATCTCTATTCCATTAAAGTGTTCTGAAATGGAATTCTGGCTTATGCTAGTATTCTTTGTGCCAACCAGCAGTATTCCTTGCCCGTTACGGGAAAGTTGCAGGTTCTGAACTGTGATGCCTGTGCAGTTTATCAATGCAACATAACCAGCGTTGTTTGGAACAGCTTGGTTGTGTTGGTCTATCCAGTAGCAAACTGGTTTTCCATCAACAGTGTTTGTTTCGTCAATGTCATTTTCGAACTGGTCGCTGACCCAAAAATTGTAAACGTTGTTTTGCATGCGGTTTCCAGAAAGCACGTTACCAGAAGAACCAACTAATTTGAGTCCTTCATAATTGTCTGTGAACATGTTATCGGTTATCGTCACGTTTTGAGACTGAACCAGCACCAAACCATTAGCGTTGTTTGTAAGATTCAAATCTTTGACAACAATGTCTGTGCAGTTCACCAGAGCCAAGTATCCAATGTCCAGAGGCAACTCAAGATTATGCTTGGTTATCCAGTAATAGACCGATTCGCCATTAACAGTGTTCGAAGAATCAACATCGTTTAGGTAAACTCTGAAAGTGTAGTTCCAGAAACTCCAAAATTGTATCTGTTACCGAAAATGTTGTTGTTTCTTAACGTGTTATTGCCCGCCTCTTGCAAGTATATCCCAAAATTGTTAGCCGTCACAACCGTGTCCGAGACAACACAGCCGTTTGCATTGTTTAGACAGATTCCTCCCCCAGTTCCTGACGTGACGTTTCCGCCATCTGTTACTGTAAATCCAGTAATCGTAACGCCATCGCAGACTACAGCCAATGCAGTGTCGTTGCCGTCTCCGCTGATTATTGTGCTTTCTTTATTTTCACCAACAAGACGGACTGCCTTGTCAACAACCACACTTTCATGATATGTTCCCGACTTGACAAAAAGAACATGTCCATCACAAGTCGCAAAAGCATCTATAGCTTCCTGAATCGACATGTAGCCCATAGTGTTGTTCAGGTTCACAACAGGATAGTCGTCTGCATCATCTCCTGTTGTCCACGTCAAAACTTCACTGTAGCTTTCTGTTATTGCGTCATAACATTCTGGGTCACTGTAAACAATGTCTAAACGGTGACCATACTCATCCAGAATACGATACGCATCATCATACATTTTTGTCTTCCAAATATCTGACTCTTTAACTCCCCAAACAGAATCGCCCACACTGCGGAAACCAAAACCATAACCTTCAGGAAGAACCAAAGCCACATCCGCTTCAAGACTTCCATGTTTGTCTGGATTCTGTGATATGTAATCCCAGAACTTTTTCATACCATCAAAATGGTCTTCTGTAAGCGTGGTTTCCATCCAACCATCTGAAGCATCATATATTACAACATATTTTGCGCCTGAATCATAAGCAAAAACCATGTCATCATAAAGTTGTGGTCCAGACCCCAAGTATGGCGGACTGTAATACGTCCATGTTATTATGGCACCCCAGTCTTTATTCTGTACATTGGCTGCGCCCCTGCACAAAGCAACATTAAGTGCTGTGCTATGGTTCCAGCCCACCTGAGCAAAAACCACGTCGTATCCTGCCTTATAATCAAACCAGTACAAAGCATAATCAGAAGTAAACAAAGATGTACCCGACTGTTTACATACATACGAAAAAGAGCGCAATCCGTTAGCTAAATTTTCAACAAACCCATTTGCGCTGCTCAAACATGCAGAAGGCTCACTTGGAGTTGAACCGATGCTAATTATTGGCTGACCTACATCTAACTTTTTTCCGCCCTGCTCGTCCTGATAGTATGCTCCCAAAAAATGGTTTCCATATGTGTCCTTGGCTTTCATTGTCCATACCATCGGACAGTAACGAACCCCGTTAATCGTTGGTTCCTGCGGAGAATAGTATGGGTTATCAAAGTAGACTATCAGATACATTCCCGCATCAACTGCATAGTCGCACGTCTCATTTAGCGAAACTTCATCACAAGTAATCGTCGCCGAAGCAACAACCAACAGATTACTAAAATTTTTGACCTTATCAATAAATGCTTTGCATTCCTCAACATTGGCACGCCAGCCAATTTCGACACCAACAAAAAACGGCTCCTCAGAAACGGGGTCAGAACTGAAAAAGCTAACAGCAATAAAGAGTGACACAACCAAGATTGTAGCTAACACAGCTACGAAAAGCACACGTCGGTATCGCAATGTTGAATCACTCCGTTATCAACGAATGAATGATACCCCTGAAAAAGATTGTTGTAAAGAAAATTTGACTTAACCGAATCCAACTGTGCTTATGAGATCAACGAAAAATGTTGACCATATGCCCAGAATGACGACAAGTGCCATCAGAATGATCATTGATGCTTTCATGGAAAACGGAACTGGCTGTGGTTCTTCATTGTTTGGTGTTCCGAAAATAATTTGCCGCACGTATCGTAGTATGTAGCACAGAGAAAAAAAGTCGCTATCAGCATCAATATTATGGGCACAATAAAGTTCCCATCAACGTCTAAACATAAATGCTATAATTTAAACACGAATGTGATTCAATTAATTTTGTAGGTTGCAAATAAAACAACAATTGACTGGGATTCTTAAAATACGGTTCACTGGTGAATCACAAAAAGTTGCTGCCACCAATGCTATAGTACATAAGCAAAAAAGTTGTGTGGCCATTGCTCTGATCCTGGGGTCAGATCAATTTGAACAACTTCTATACCAGGGATTGACCGAAAACTTGCTTTTAGTTTAAAGAATTCTTCAAAGGATACAACTGGGACGATTGCGAGCATATCTGTGTCGCCTAATGTTTTAACCAAAACGATTAGATTTGGGATTTTAAGTAAGCTTTTTTGAAGTTCAGAAAAGTCAGTCCCAAGTTTAATGTTAAAATAGATCATTGCTCTCGCTTTGTATCCAAGTTTTTTCAAATCAACAGTTATCGTAGACCTAAGAAACAGGTTCTTTTTTTTCAATTTTTGATATCTGCTGATGACGTTAGATGTTGACACTTTGAGTTGTTTTGCGATGTACCTGAATGAGACACGAGCATCTTCAGACAACAGTTTTGCAATATTTCGGTCAACAGGATTCATTTTTTGCAGTTCAGGAGTTTCAATAAACGTTTTGTTAAGCAAATTGGACGAAAGAGGGTTGTGTTCTTTAGACTCTGATTGTTCAACATCAACGTCCGTATTAATTTTTAGTTTCTCAGGATGGTCGTTGATAAGAAAACCAACATAAATGAGTGATTGAATGCCTTCAATGTCTGGATGGGACCTAAGTCGATCTTTGAATGCATTAAAATACTGCAAGTCTGGAGTAGCGAAAAACGAACCTAAATCAATTTCACGCCATCTTTTCCAGGTTGAGAGAATGTAGGGTTCTTTGTCCAAAAAGTCTTTTACTTCTTTAAGTTTTTCTGGCTTCACACTGACTCCTAAAAAGCCCGTGCAATTAAGACCCACATAGTAAGGGTTTATTTGCATAATTGCGCCTTTGATCACGCCCATTTGCTTTAGTTTCTCATATCGGCTTCTTACGGCAACTACTGTAATGTTGTTCTCTTTTGACATCTCTGTAAAGCTGGTGCGCGCATCTGCTAGTAGTGCTTTTAGAATGTTAGCGTTTATTTCGTCAATTTTAACACCGGTCATACTGAATTCCTTTTAGTTTAAATTATAACTGAAAACATGATTTGACATTTTGTATGTCGCATGCCTTTTACATTGTTAAGTAATACTTTCTTATTTAGTTTAATATGTTTTAACGAATTCCCAATTAATAATTTACGCTTAGATTAGTGCTCTACTTTGAAAAAGAGACTACAAATCACCTGTTTTTTGTCATGGTCCGTTTGTGTCATCCAATATTCTCTACTTTTCTGTAGATTTTGTAGCCTATGTACGCGCCGGCTATGGATTCAACAAATATTATTGGCAGAAAAATAACAATTGCTTGGAACATTGCTTGAACCACTTCTGGAGTGTAAAATAACAGATTTATTGGAACTTCAATTAAATTACTTAACATAAAATGGAAGGTTACTCCGCTGATTACCCAAAGAAGCAGCCAGTTTCTTTCTTTGAACATCTTGTAAATGCTATTGAAAATTACGTCAAAGAAAAATGCGCTTGTTAAGATAGGCAAACGGGCAATTATATCGTAAGGTGCTCCGCCCATATAAAGCGGCAACGTGAGAACTAGCATTATTGCGGTCATTAATAGTATTCGCCATCTCCTTCCTTCAAACATCAGAGCGGCGACACCGTAAACAATAGTATGTACGATGATGAGCGTGAAGCCAATTCCAGGTATTCCAGTGATGAGAAAAGGAAGCTGTCCTACCCACGAGTGTGTGACAAACACTATTACAGAAAAAAGTATAGCGCGCGTCAAATCTTTGGTTAACAATAGTATTGAACCTCAGAGCGGTAACAAGTGTCTAGTAGCACTTAAAATAAATTTCTAAAATCCGCCGAAAAAAGCCATATTAGACGAAAACACTCGCGAAAATGCCTGCATTGTATATTTTAGTTCCAAATCAATAAAAACAGTCCATATTAAATATTATCTTCAATAAATTATTAATTTTGTCCATAAAATATGTTTTTTTATGGAAATTATTAAATAGGCTTTTGCCTAACATACGCCCATAAACACGGAGAGAAAAAAAATGAAAAGTTCAAGAAACATACTAAAAATTACCACAACGATCATTCTGGCAACTATGATTACTTTATCTACATTCAGTATACTAAGTCCAGCCCTAGCACAAACAGGATATGAGAACGAGTACATTAATGCAGGTTCAATTCCATTACCTGCCGGCGTAACCCCTGACATAACATTAGACACTTATGCTCACCTTAGCTATAGACCCAATCCAGTAGGTCTAGGACAAATATTTCTTGGTTAACATATGGCTAACGCCATCAACAGCAAACTTCAAACACTATTCAGACTATCAGGTAACAATCACAAAGCCCAGCGGAGAACAGCAAGTAGTAACAATTGACTCATACTTAGGAGATGCGACCGCATGGTTCGAGTGGATAGCAGACGAAGTGGGAACATGGACACTGGAATTTAACTTTCCAGGCGGTTACTTCCCAGCAGGCAACTACACCGTAGAACAACGAGGGCGCAGCGCCACAACAGAAGAAGAATACTCAGTCTACTACAGACCATCCTAGCGATGGACCACGCGAACTCGTAGTTCAGGAAGACATAGTGTATTCATGGCCAGCAGCAGAACTTCCAACAGACTATTGGACACGACCAGTACACCCAACAAACAGGGAATGGTGGCCAATATTAGGTAACTTCCCTGAAACTGGAGTTGTCGGAGATACCTCCTCAATATGGCCCGCTAATACAAACGCATACACAAGCGACTATGATTTTGTTCCGTACGTTGAAGCACCAAACAGTGCTCACATTGTATGGAAGAAACAAGGCACTACTTCCGGTTTAGTCGGCGGAACAATGGGACAAATGTCAGACTACTACATTGGATTTAACAACCGTCCCGACATTATTTACAACGGAATGGGATACCAGACTGTTGAAAAAGTCCTAAACGGTGAACTCACAGACGTATGGCAATGCTACGACATTAGAACAGGCGAAATTCAGTGGGAACGAAAAGTAGAAAAAACAATCACAGGACAAAGCATGTTTGGACCAGTTTATAGCTATAATCCTCCTGTACCAACAATGATAACATACACCGAAAGTACATCTGAAGCAGGAACATCATTTACTGCTTTCAGAATGACAATGAGTGTAGACCTTCTATACGTGGGAAATGGACATTACATCAAATACGACCCATTCACTGGAGCCGTAACTGCTAACATATCAATTGCACCTCTATCATCTGGTTATCTGTATGGCGATCCGTTCTTCTTGACAGTTCAAAATCTTGGAGGCGGCAATTACCGATTAATCAACTGGACCGTAGTATCTAGCCAACTAGTAGTATTCAACAACGTAACATTCCCATGGAGCAGCTTAGGCGACTCACAAGATTTCGAAACAATGCTAGCAGTTAGAACAACCAACATGGTCAAAACAGGCCAAAACGATGATGTTATGGATACAAACATCGAAGTCGTTAGCTTACTTACAGGCGAAATAGTTTGGAGTAAACCTGCAGAGTGTTGGAATCCGAATTTTCGCTAATAGCAACACTATTGCTGATCACGGAAAAGTTGCGATACGATTCCTTGACGGAACTGTTCGCTGCTGGGATCTGCAAACAGGAAATCATCTTTGGACTGCTGAACCAACATCATGGCCTTGGGGATCATTTGGAACATACAACTGTATGTCATATGGCGGAATGTATATTGCACCACAGTACGATTGTGTTCATGCAATAGATTGGGAAACAGGCCAAACAGCATGGACATACACTGCTGAAACACCATATGAATTTGAAACACCCTACACGGGGGTAAATGGGGAAGGAATTTATTCATTCCACACTGCTGGCAAAGTTGCTGATGGAAAAGTTTACATAATAAATGCTGAGCACTCTGCTCCTCAACCAATCACTCGAGGCTGGCAACTCAATTGCATTGACGCATACACTGGAGAAAAAGTTTGGAGCATACCTTACTGGTCAAACTGGACTTTCTGACCGCTCAAGAGCATTCCAAGGCGCAATAGCTGACGGATACTTAGCAATCTCTGACGCTTACACAGGATACATGTACGTTTATGGAAAAGGACAAAGTGAAACTACAGTATCAGCCCCACAAACTAGCATTTCTAAGGGTTCAGCTCTAATGATAACAGGTACTGTTCTTGATTTGTCACCTGCTCAGGAAGGCACACCTTGTGTATCTGCAGATTCAATGGCTACACAGATGGAGTATCTTCACATGCAGCAACCAATCGACGGAGTAGGCGGTGACAAAGTCATAACAGGAGTCCCAGTAACACTAACTGCAATTGCAGAAGACGGAACAAGCATAAACATTGGCACAACAACCACTGAAGGATACTATGGCACTTTCGGCATATCATGGACACCAACAGCTGAAGGAGACTACAAAATAATCGCCAGTTTTGCAGGAGACGACTCTTACGGTAGCTCAGGAGCAGCAACATACGTTACAGTCGGTCCAGCAGCTTCAGTATCAGTACCAATTCAACCTGAAGAACCAACACCAGAACAACCAACAACACCAGAAGAGCCAACCCCCGAGGAACCAACACCAGAGCAGCCTACATCTGAAGAGCCAACACCAGAACAACCAGAAGCAACAATAGAAGAACAGCCACTCATCAGCACTGAATTAACAATCGCTCTCGCTGTCGTAGCAGCATGCATCATCGGCGCAGTAGCATACCTAGCACTCAGAAAACGAAAATAAACAAAAGGAGAAAAAAACACAACTCTCCCTTTTTTTGGGAAACAAACATTGGAAGAAGGAGTTGAAAAAACATGAAAGCCGAAAGATTACATTTATCCCCCCTCTGGATGGAGATATGTGCTCATCAACAACTTTCAGCATTCAAGTTTCAGAAAACCCTTCTTCTTCCAAAAAACCAATAGAAACTGAAAAGAATGGACTGAAAAAGCTTAACTTGAAAATGAAAAAATCAAAGCACTGAAAATGTTGTCAATGGTATTTTCATTTCTTTCTCCTTTAGTTCGAGTTAAGCTTCAGAAATCCATTCAAACACAGTGTTATAATTTGTTTTTGGTCTCACACAAAATTAGTTCATATTAAATTTAACAATTATTAGAAATTAATTTTGTCCATAAAAAATCCGTGATCTATGGAAAATATTAAATAGTTTTTCAAATGAACCGCTATAAAATGGGGAAAAAAAATGAAAAAAATTTTAAACAAAAACAAAACAACTAGTGCTCTACTTTTGATCCTTTTGATGACCTCTGCATTTATGCTAATTACAAACGCTCAAGCACAAAGTACAGACATACCAGTTAGCGGACCATTACCCTCTGGGGTTACACCTGACGCTACTGAATCAACACGCGCCTTTCTCAGTTTCCGACCAAATCCCGTAGGCGTTGGCCAAGTAATATTAGTTAACTTGTGGCTAAACCCTGCAACCCACGCAAGCAGATACCACCCAGACTACGAAGTAATAATCACACATCCAGATGGAACTGAGGAATCAATATTTGTTGACTCCTATCAAGCAGACACAACAGCATGGTTTGAATACCAAGTAAACGAAGTTGGAACTTGGACACTTCAATTCGTATTCCACGGAACATACTTCCCAGGAGGAGACGTTCCCGGAGGCTTTGGAGAGGCAGCAACTGTCACACTAGGTTCAGTTTACTATGAACCTAGCTCTACTGAAAAACAAGAACTAACAGTGCAAGAAGACATAGTGTATTCATGGCCAGAAGCAGAACTTCCAACAGACTACTGGACACGACCCATATCTCTTGAGAAAAGAGAATGGTGGTCAATAGCAGGAGCTTACCCAGGCACAGGCTACTATGGAGGCGGACCAATCTGGGACGAATTCTATCCTAACACAAACCCACGATGGAGCTTCGTATACAATTTCCATCCATGGGTAGAAGGACCAGAAACATCACACATCGTATGGAAACGACAAGCTGGATTAGCTGGACTCATCGGCGGATACGCATACTACTACGGCACAACTACTAATGTAGGAACTCCTTCCATTATCTATGCTGGAAGATGCTACCAATCAGTTACCACGGTCGTAGACGGAGAATCGACAGATGTATTCCAATGTTATGACCTTCGTACTGGAGAAGTCTATTGGCAAATCTATCCGCTACCAACAGTTACTACAACTTCAATGTTCGGAACATCTCAATCAGCTGTAATACCTAACATCGTATCATATGTGCCACCAGGAGCAGGATCAGTCCCTGGAGCAGTTGCACAAAACACGTACTCTGTTGAATTGCTGGCAATAGCAGGCGGCAGACTGATGAAATTCGATCCAGCAACAGGCGCAATAACATGCAACGTTTCCATTTCACCATTGACCGGAAGCGGAGGCTACTACTACACCAACCAGTACGTAATTGACATACAGGATCTTGGAGCAAGCGCTGGTGACGATCGCTATCGTCTGATCAACTGGACAACTGCAGGATCAAGCAGCAATTTCGCTAGCAGGGTAGTTAGCAATACTACTTATGGCAGGTCCAGCTGGGTTTCAACAACCTATGAGGACTCCGCTGAAGAAGGCTATAGGTTCCACACATATCCTCTCATTGACTTCAATGTAGGAATAGGCGTTACTGTAGCTGCGTACGGATGGAACGGACCAACAGCAGTCTATGAACGTTACAAACTGCAAGCTTACGACCTATACACAGGCGAAACATTGTGGGATCTGGCAGTTGATGAGCCAATCTACAGCAGATCATGCTACGTTGCAGACCATGGAAAAATCGCGATACTGACACAGAATGGCTACTTCTACGCATACAACCTTGAAGATGGAAGCTTGGCTTGGAAGAGCGAAACCATGGACTATCCTTGGGCATCAGCTGGTTTTGGAGCTTATGCTATAGAATCGGCCTATGGCATGCTTTTCAGGCAAGCCTACAATGGGGTTTATGCATTTGACTGGGACGATGGAAGCATAGTCTGGCAATACGAAGCACCCTCACTTGCAGTTTATGAATCACCATACATTGACGCTGACGGAAATGGCGTTTATCCATTTAATGGCGGTGCAATGGTCGCTGACGGAAAGATGTATGTATACAACACTGAGCATACTGCAAGCTGGCCAATGACCCGAGGTTGGGGTCTTCACTGCATCGACATTTTCACAGGTGAGCTCATCTGGAAGATCGGAAACCCAATGACATACGGCGCTGTTGCAGACGGCTATCTAACCGCGGGCAACTCTTGGGACGGATACATGTATGTGTTCGGCAAAGGACAATCTGAGACAACTGTTTCTGCACCACAGACTGCTGTGGCAAAAGGAACAGGAGTTCTGATAACCGGAACCGTACTTGACATGTCACCCGCTCAAGAAGGCACACCATGTGTTTCTGAAGACTCGATGTCTACTCAGATGGAGTATCTTCATCTACAGAGAGCAATTGACGGCATATGGGGCAATCTATCAATCTTTGGTGTTCCTGTAACATTGACTGCAATTGGTCCTGATGGACAGTACATTGATCTTGGCACTGTTACAACAAGTGGTTACTATGGCACTTTCACTCTTGCATGGACTCCCAGCGAAGAAGGCCTCTATGAAATCATCGCATCCTTTGACGGTTCCGAAGCTTATGGCAGCTCATCAGCATCCACATCGTTACTAGTTGGGGCAGCCGCATCAGCTTCAACACCAATAGAGCCCGAACAGCCTACACCCGTTGAACCTACACCTGAAGAGCCAACTCCAGAAGAACCCACACCTGAAGAACCAACACCTGAACAGCCTACACCTGAAGAACCTGAACCCGAAACAACAGTCGAAACACCATTGATATCCACTGAACTAGCAATCGTCATCGCAGTCGTAGCAGCATGCATCATTGGCGCAGTAGCCTACATTGCACTTCGGAGACGAAAATAAACAGAGGAACTCATCTTCCTCCCACTTTTTTTGGGAAACAAACATTGGATGAAGAGGCTGAAAGACATGAAAGCCGAAAGAGTGCACTATTATCCCCCTCACATGGATATCCTGTGCTCATCAACAACTTTCAGCAATCAATGTTCAGCAAACTCTTCATCCAAAAACTAAGCACAACAATAGAAAAGTGGAATGGACTGAAAAACTCAACAAAGAAACAATGAAAATTTTCAGTTTTCATCTGTCTTTCTCCTTTTAGACAGTCTTTGTTGAGTCTCAGAAATCCATTCTACTGTAAACATTTGTTTATGTAACGAAAGAATCCGTTTAATCCAGTGAATATAATATAATATTTTTCAAGATTTTTTTGTTACTTAAAAATATAAACTAGAATATTTCTTAAAGTTTAATTTTTTTATAGTTATGGCAGTTATTATGAAAAAACTTATATCTAAACTGATTTTATTATTAGAAAATTGTGTGGAGACATTGCTATTTAGCGCAATCAAATCGATTGCATAAACGTGATGAGGGGGTCTCGCCGATTACTGAATTAATCAGTGATTACAAAGCTAAGCATGGAATTAACAATCTTTTCAACAATGCTAAGGTCTCTAAACTTTGGTTCAATATGCATCCCTTAATCATTTGACAGCAGTGTTTTCATCCAAAAAATAGCAAAAAAATGGAGAAAACAGAATGAAAAAATTTTCGAATAAATCAAAAATGGTTGCAATTCTTGTTGCTATTCTTCTAATAACTTCTGCATTCGTCTCAATTACTAGCCTAGTTCAAGCGCAGTACACCAACGTTCAAGAGGGCGGCTCAATTCTACTTCCTGCGGGAGTCACTCCCGATTTTGAAGTTGACACCAACGTTTTTCTAAGTTTCAGACCAGACCCAGTTGGAGTGGGTCAAGAAATTCTGGTTAATCTTTGGATGGAACCCCCGATCCACGTAAGCCGATACATCACAGGCTACCAAATTACAATCACGGCACCCGATGGAAGCGAAAATGTCATAACAATGGACTCATATCGCGGAGACTCAACAGCGTGGTTCCCCTGGATAGTTGACCAGGTTGGCACATGGAAAATCAGATTTGACATGCCTGGAGCATTCTTCCCAGCAGGAAACTACACTGTACCAGAAGGAATTGCAGTATATCTACCACGTAATATCGAATTCACAGAATCGTGCTACTATAAACCAGCTACCACAGGAGATCAGGAACTAACAGGTACAGGAAGACATTGTGTACTCTTGGCCCGCAGCTGAACTTCCAACCGATTACTGGACAAGACCCATTCACTTTGAAAACAGAGAATGGTGGCAGATAGCAGGAAACTATCCATGGTACGGTCCAGGAGGAGGTCAAGACTGGCCAGCTGGCACAAACATCTACTATAACAGCAGATACGGATATATTCCATACACCACAGCACCAAACACTTCACATATTGTATGGAAACGACTTGGAGCCATATCAGGTATAGTTGGAGGAGAAACTAGAAGTGGAGAATCAAATGTCCCAATGTTCCAGATGAGCCTGAATCCACCAACACCAAGCATAATTTATGGCGGAAGATGCTACGGAACAACTACCACAGTTTTACCTGATGGAACTACAGGAAGAGTCTGGGAATGTTATGATCTACGAACAGGAGAAATCTACTGGCAAAAGACCGACGTTACCACCGTACCCACATACATCGAATATGACGCAGGATACGGAGAAGTCCCTGGAGCGGCTGGCCGCGCTTTTGGAGACATTGGATACGTAAGTCTTCTCTACATAGGCGGTGGTCGCCTGATAAAATATGATCCATTTACTGGAAATGAAGGCTTAAACGTCGAAATTCCAGGAGGATTGTCTTCAGGAACGTACTACAGGAACTTGTACGCTTTGAGCATACAGGACCTTGGTGCCAGTGCAGGTGCAGGAAGTACCGCCTAATCAACTGGACCACTGCAGGGGAACCAGCAGGATTCGGTGCAATTGGACGCAACCCAGCTATAATAAGCAACACATCATACGCGAGAAGCAGTCTACCAACTCTATATGACATGGAGGCTGGATATGGAGCAACCTATGGCAGTATTAATCCTCCTGCAATGGGAGTACAGTATGGAACAACAGTAACTGGTTATGACTTATTTACAGGTGAAGAACTTTGGACCGAAGAACTACCAGACGAAGCCATGTATAGTGGATCATGTGCTGTTGCTGATCATGGAAAAGTTGCTATTCTGTTGAAGAATGGATACTGGAAGGCATTTGATTTGGCGACAGGGAACTTGGCATGGAAGAGTGAAATCATGGATTATCCTTGGGGTGCAGCCAGCTTTGGTGGCTATGCTGTACAATCAGCTTATGGTATGTTATTCAGACAATCATATGACGGTGTCTACGCCTTTAACTGGGATGACGGAACAATTGCATGGCACTACAAGGATCCAGCAAATCCATACGAAACACCATACCGCGACACTAACACTGGAACCCTGTACTCATTCGATCAGGGTGCATGGATTGCTGACGGAAAGATGTACACACTAAACAACGAACACACACCAACTCCACCAATCACTAGGGGATGGGGTGTAAACTGTATCGACATCTTCACAGGCGAACGCGTATGGAAGATCGAAGGAATTTCGGACTGGGTAGCTCCAGGTCCTATATCGGACGGATACCTTACGGTTTCTGCTGCTGATGGATACCTGTATGTGTTCGGAAAAGGCGAAAGTGAAACAACAGTAATGGCTCCACTTAGCAATGTAGCAAAAGGTTCTCCGATAACTATCACTGGATCAGTTTTGGACATGTCCCCAGGACAGCCCGGAACACCTTGTGTATCTGCAGATTCAATGTCAACACAGATGCAGTACCTACACATTCAGTATCCAATAGATGGCATCTGGCACAATGAAACAATCACAGGTGTCCCTGTTCTATTGACTGCAATTAGCCAAGACGGAATGGAGTGTATTGACCTTGGCACGACAACAACCGAAGGTTACTATGGAACATTTGGCTTCACTTGGACACCTCAGACTGAAGGCACCTATGAGATTGTAGCATCTTTCGCTGGAGACGACGCATATGGTAGTTCTGCTGCCGCAACTTGGATCACCGTAGGTCCTGCAGCTTCAGCAGGCGGAACAATAACACCTGAACCTCAAGAACCAAGCTCAGGCGGAACAACACCTACAGAGCCAACTCCAGAAGAACCAACACCAGAACAGCCCACACCTGCAGAGCCAACACCAGAAGAACCAGAACCAACAGTAGCTGAACAGCCACTCATCAGTGCAGAACTAGCAATCGTCATCGCAGTCGTAGCAGCATGCATCATTGGCGCAGTAGCCTACATCGCACTAAGACGACGAAAATAAACAGAGGAACTCATCTTCCTCCCACTTTTTTGGGAAACAAAATTGGATGAAGAGGCTGAAAGACATGAAAGCCGAAAGAGTGCACTATTATCCCCCTCACATGGATATCCTGTGCTCATCAACAACTTTCAGTAATCAATGTTCAGCAAACTCTTCACCCAAAGTAAGCAAAAAAATGGAACTGTGGAATGGACTGAAAAAACTCAACAGGTAAAAAAGATGAAGCATGTTTATCGTGTTTTCATCTGGGCTTTCTCCTTTAGTTGCCTTTGTTGAGTTTCAGAAAACCATTCTACTAATACCATTTTTTGCATAACTATTTCTTGACACTATACTTCAATGATTGCCATACGCACTAAGCGATTTAGTCTTATCTCAATAATAGAAGAGGAATATTTGTCATATTTTTGAATTCATTAAATAATATGTGTAATCTGTCCATGCTTGAAAATAGGCTGCATCGAAATCATTCTTAGGAGCCAACGTTTTGTTAAATTCACTGAAGTTTCTTTTTTCTTCTTGGAGTTTTGTATAGCTGCTATCTTTCAAAGAAAAAATGTATGGCGTATGGGTTCCCTCTTCTTTGAGAGCTGATACCATGCCTTCAAGGGCGAGAATATAACCCCTCATCCATTCATTGTTGTTTTTTTCTTGTTTTATCTGTTGCAATACAGTCTCTGTTTTTGTCCAGCTTCTCTTTTCGATTAATGGAAAAAAATCTGCAATAATGTAGAGAGAAAACTTTCGTTTTTGATCTCGTATATCATGAACCCTTGCTAAATGTGACGACAATCCTTTTTGTGTTTCGAATTTTTTTTCACAAAGCAAGCAATTAATCATATTTTTTCCAAGCTCAAGTCTTTCCATTAACAACAGTGGTGCGTTAAAATAATACTTCTAATTCCCTTTTAAAATTATGATTGTCAGAAAATGGTGCGGGGAGAGGGATTCGAACCCTCGAACCCCTACGGGACAGCCGCCTCAGGGCTGCGCCTTTGACCTGGCTTGGCAACCCCCGCATTGTGAGGCACAAGATTAACCATAGTTGTGTGCTTTAAATTAAATCTTATCCAAGCAGCCAAGTCCAATAATTTGTTCTTGTTTTGATTTGTGCATTTATAGTTTGTTCATAAACCTTTTACTTGCGAAGCATACAGTTACTGTTTCAGGGAGTTTATGTGAAGGCAATAATTTTGGCTGGAGGCGTCGGAACTAGGCTAAGACCTCTGAGCTGTACTAGACCAAAGCTTCTGTTTCCCATACTCAACGAGCCGCTTCTTGACAGGACCCTTGAACGGCTAGCAGAAACAGGAGTTAGTGGAGTTACGTTGGCGGTCAAATTTATGGCAGAAACGTTCATGCAACGTTATGGAAAATTGGCACATGGACTCGAAATATCGTATTCGCTAGAAAAAAAGCCCATGCGCACAGGCGGAGCAATAAAGTATGCAGAAGAGCTCATTGGGCACGAAGAACCATTCTTGGTGTTGAACGGGGACATTTTCACTACAATCGACTACAGTTCTCTGATAAAGAAACACAACAAAACAGATGCAGTCGCGACGCTGGCGCTCTACAGGGTTGAAGACCCCAGCAGATATGGAACAGTGAAACTAGAAAAAAACGGCAAGGTAACAAAATTTGTAGAAAAGGCGCCTTCAGGGCAGGCTCCCAGCAATCTCATCAATGCAGGAATCTATGTTTTAGATCCAAAAATCTTCAGTTACATTCCGGCAGGGCGTCCCGTGTCGATTGAGCATGAGGTTTTTCCGAAACTTGCAGAAGAGGGAAAACTGTTCGGTCACGAATTCATCGAACTGTGGATGGATATAGGAAAGCCAGCAGATTATTTGAAAGCAAACATGCTGATGCTTGATATTGAAAAAGGAAAACAGATGGTTAGCACAGGTGCAAGGATAGGACATGATGTGCAGCTTAGTAGTCCAGTTATGGTCGGTGAAGAAGTTTCTGTTGGAGATTGTTCGAAGATTGGTCCATACACTGTGATTGGAGACGATGCAAGTGTGGGCAGCAATGTGACAGTTGAGGGTTCGGTTGTTTTTCCGTTGGCAACAATAGAAGATAACGCCCAGATTAAGGGGGCAGTTATTGGGGAAGGAGCAACAATTGGCGCGGGCACCAAAATCGGCGAAGGCTGTATAATAGGTGATTACGCAACTATTCATGAAGGCATTGTTATTTCCAAGAATGTTACTGTTTGCCATTCAAAAGATGTTAAAGAGAATGTTCCTGAATCGAAACGAATAATTTAAGCAACAAATTTTTACAGCATCTTGTAAACTTTAGCCTATAGATTTCCCGAACAGATTATTTGCTTGCAATAAACATGTTCGCCATACATTAATAACACAGATATACAATTGGGTGGAGGAGAAAAAATGACCAGAGCCATGACGCTTACAGGCAAAGACCTACAATCGCCAGAAAAAAGACAAGAACTCACCGTATGTGTAGTAGGCTGCGGCAGAACAAGCCTAGTCACAGCGTCTCTTTTTGCAGAAGCAGGATTCAAAATCATTGCCGTAGACTCTGGCAGCCACACAATACACCAACTGAAAAAACGAAAATCGCCCTTCACTGAAACTGACATCCGAAAATTCATAGAATCACGGCTAAAAAACAGCCAATTTATGGCAACAACCAACATCAGAAAAGCAGTCTCAGAAAGCAACATAATCCTAATTGCCGTTCCATCGTCTCTTGACAAGAAAAAGAAGCCCGACTACACGCGGCTCGAAAAAACCTGCAAAGATGTTGGAATGGGATTAACCGCAGGGTCACTCGTTATTTTTCAGAACACAACAGGTCCAGGAATAACCGAAACAATAGCAAAAGAAACAATCGAAACTGCCTCTGGGCTAGAAGCAGGGTCAGCATTCGGAGTATCATATTTTTCTATGCTAAATAACTCAGAAAATTTTGCAAAAGGCATCGCAAACTGCACAAAAGTTGTTGGCGGCATAACCAAACGAAGCACCAAAGTCACAAGCCTACTACTCGAAGCAGCCATGAACGGAGACGTCATCAGAGTAAAGGACATAAAAACCGCAGAAGCCGTCAAACTACTAAAAGAAGCATACACAGAAGTAAACATAGCCTTCGCAAACGAGTTCGCAAAGTACTGCGAAAAAGCAGGACTAGACTTTATGAAAATAAAGAACATCATCAATCCACTAAAGTTTTCTAAAATGGCTGGGCTCCACATTTCTCGAGACTCATATTTTCTGGTTGAAGAAGCCGAAGCCCTAGATGTCAAGTTACGCATGCTTTCATTGTCTACAAAAATAAATGACGAAACACTAGACCATGCCATACGACTAATACGTGACTCTTTAAAATCAAATCAACGAACACTAAGAAGAGCCAAAATCACAATCTTCGGCGTTTCATCTCTTCCAAACAGAAAAGTAGTAACAAATTCCCCCACAAAAAAACTTGTTAAAATGCTCAAAAAACGAGGAATATCAGTCACAGTTTATGACCCACTCTTTTCACACAAAGAGCTTCTGGACATGGGCTATGATGCAGAAACAGGGATGTCAAAAGCTGTTGAAGGCGCAGATTGCCTAGTTGTTGCTGTGGCACATGACCGTTTTAGCAGATTAAACCTTCAGAGGCTCCAGATGGTAATGAGACAGCCAGCCGCGCTTGTAGACATGGGACAAATTATTGACCTTGCAAAAGCTGAGAAAGCAGGTTTTGTTTATCGCGGATTTGGAAGAGGCGTCTGGACAAAATAAAAACGTCTTGTACATAGTGTCAAGCTGTTGAAATAAAAAAAAAGAGAGGAGCTTTGTCTGCTCCCAGTTTTGATTTGTTTATGGTTTGTGTATCTGAATGTTGCCTTTGATTATGGTGTTGCCTGCTTCGTAAACTAGACCGTTGGCATCGAATACTTGTATGCTAAAGAAGTCTGCTTTTCCTGGTTCTCCGTTGTCTTCAACGTATGCCTTAAAGTAGAAACCGTCTTGACGGTCTACTGTGCATGGTCAAGAGAACATTGCTTTTCTAGGTGGACATGGTTTGTTTCCGACAAGTTCTTCCCAAACAGTAAGGGAATCAACTACGTGCGCATGAATCAGGATTCCAGTAGTATGGTCAAGATACTGCAGCAACAGTGCTGTATTTTCCTGTGCCATAGTAGCGTGCATTTACCAGTGGTCCATCAGCAAGTACTGGCAAAATTGTGCCAGTCAGTAAGAAAGTGCTCATTATTAGTGATAGTATCTGCTTTTTCGAGATAAATCTCCAATTTGAAGGCTTTGTGGCGAGTATTTATTGGTTCAGGGAACTGTTTATAGAATAACCTTGCAACAAATTTTGTCATTTATGGTCAGATAAGTATATCATTTAGCCAACATAAAGAACAGACAACATAAGACATTCACAAAAATACTAAGCACATTAAAAAAATTTCTGACACTCTTGAGCGTATTTCGGGGCAATGCTTAAGTCTTTAAGGTTGCAGATGATATCCAAAACAGACAAGAGCCATCCAAGTAGAGGATACAAAACAGGGGCACAACAAAAAAATGGCAAATTTAACGTTATTGACTCTGATAGCTTCAGTTTCAGTTCTTGTTGGCACATTTGCCGGATTTTTTGATTTTTTGTCACTAGACATTAATGAGCTGGTTTTGGCAGGAACAATAGTGCTTTTCAGTTTCAGCATAACTTTGTTCTTGACAATGAAATGGATAAAATCAGCAAAAGCAGTGAATCTTGTAGGAAAGGACATGAACAAAAAAGACAAGCCCGATGTTCCCCGCTCAGGAGGACTCATTGTTGCGATAGTGATCTGTTTTTCTTTGCTGATTTATATCTTCATGAAAACGTTTTCTCTGCTGGGCACTCCGTCAGCTAACGTTCTTGAGGCATTCGCAATTACGTCAACGGTATTGCTGGCTGGATTCATTGGTTTTATCGATGATGTTTTAGGATGGAAAACAGGACTGGGACAACTTCAGAAAGTTTTTCTTACAATTCCAATCGCTCTTCCATTAACTGTCCTGAATGTTGGTCAAACAATAATTGTTTTCCCATTTCTAGGTGCAATAGACCTAGAGATTCTCTATCCCCTTCTGATAGTTCCCTTGGGCGTAATAGGCGCAACAAACGGATTCAATCTGCTCGCAGGCTACAATGGACTCGAAGCCAGCATGGGACTGGTATTCTTTGCAACATTTGGAGTAACAGGTTTGATTGTTGGGCGCCTATGGATTGTACTAATTGCATTTATTGCATGTGCGTCTCTTCTGGCGTTTCTGATGTTTAATTGGTATCCTGCCAAAGTTTTTCCAGGAAACTCGTTTAGTTATGCTATTGGTGCACTGATTGCTACAGTAGCTATTCTGGGGAACATGGAAAGAATTGCGTTGTGGCTCTTCATTCCGTATTATCTGGAAATTGTGCTGTATCTCAAAGCAAGGCACATTGACAAAATGGGTGATGTTCAGGCATTCGCAAAAACAAACGATGACGGCTCTCTGGAGTTGCCTTACAATCATCTTTACGACACCACACACATTGCAATATGGGTCCTGAAACGACTCAAAACCAAAGTGTATGAAAGGGATGTTGTGCTGTTCCTGGTAGCTGTTCAAGTCTTGATTGCAATCACTGGGCTATTATTGCTCCTGTAACTTGACAGATTATTTTGTTTTTTCCTAAACAAATAAAAAGTGTAGATTACAAAAGATGATGATGGTGAAAAAGAATTGTCTCCATCTCAACCAAAAGCAAGATTCTTCACGCGTATAAATGAGCAGGACTATCTTGGAGTGACGGTCTGGCCTGGAAAAAGTGACCCTTCAGCAGAAGTCATTACTCTTCAGCTTAGGCGAAACGACGGAGAAAACTGGGAAACCATTGGACAGCTAGCCGTTTACAGGGCTCCAGACGGAAGTTACTCAAAACTTCCAGAACGAAAAGAATAAACAAACTTGCTTATTATTGAAAATAGGTTATTTTCCAAGATTGAAGGGCTTTCCTTCAGTCAATATTTTGCTTGGAAATTTTTGCTTGTATTTTTTCATGAATGGGATTTCGTCTTTTTCGTTTCTTAGTTCGTCAGGTAGCATCTCTGGGATTTCATCTCGGATAGGATACCATCGCATGCATTTTGGGCAGACTATCACGCCTTCTGTTATCTCGTCTTTTTCTTCAAAAACGTGCAGCTCTAGGGGATGATACTTGTCGATTGGGCATGCCAAAATATCCATCAATTTCTTCTTCAATGTTTATCCCTCAAAGTTGTTATTGCCTAGTATTCTTGTGGGCTAGCTATAAACGATTTGCCTAAACATTAGATTCCGATTTTGATATCAAGAACAATTTGATACCATCTAGGACCTATTGTTCTTACGGTTCGCCCAAAGGTCACCTCATAGTCGTTGCAGAGTGATCTAAGTTTTTTTGTAACTTTTGTTTCAGCCTTTTTCAAGGGGTCTTGTGTTCTTTTTGCGTACTCAAAGTCGTAGTAGTGTATCCATCCGCCCTTTAGCTTAAGTGCCATCAGGGCAATGTCTAGATAGTCGTAGGCTTTTTCTGGCAAAGGCATCAGCACACGGTCAGCAACATTTTGAAGTTCATTTTTTGTTACTGTCTTTGCATCTCCCATTACTGGAACAACTACTTTCTCTGCCCTGTTTATTCTGACATTTTCTTCCAAATACCGAAAAGCAGATGGATTAACATCTATCGACACCACCTTTGATGGGTCAGCATGTTTTGCGATGGCTATGGAGAAGCAGCCTACTCCAGAGAACATGTTCACGACAACTTCTTTTGGTTGAACCAGCTTTGCGATTCTCATCCGCTCGTATGAAAGTCTGGGCGAAAAATAGGCTTTTTTTATGTCTGTTTTGTAGGTGCATCCATACTCTTTGTAGCTTGTTTCTGTGGTCTTTGTGCCCGCAACGTATTCTAGGTTTCGTAGCCTGTATTCTCCTGAAACTGAGCTGGTTTGTCTCCAGACTGATTTGACTTCTTTGTGTACGTTCATTATTGCTTCTGCAACTAGTTTGCTGTGCTGCTCTATGTGGTCTGGAACCCTTATGATTGCGATGTCTCCCACTATGTCATAGCTTTTGTATAGTTGTTTTACTGTTTCAGGTTTCAGTTTTTCTGAGAGAACAATTTTCAGGTTGCCTTTCAGTCGAATCAGTCTCCCTGTTTCTGAAGGTTCAGTTCTCGGCTATGCTATAAAAGTATACAGAACAAGAAAAATGGTAGGTTCTAGCCGAGCTTTGGCTTTAGTGGTCCATGAATGATTTTTCTATGCAACGCTGTAATGTGGAAAAAACTGTTTCGGGGTCGCCATATTTTCCTACAAATCCGCTGGCGCCGAGGCTGAAGGCTTTGAGTGCTGTTTCTTTGTCGTCTGTTACAGTAAAGACGATGAAGGGGATTTCGTTGTTTTCTTTTCGTAGCATTTTTAGGAATTCGAAGCCGTTTGTTACTGGCATTTGGATGTCGCATACTATTACGTCTGTTTTTGTTTTGTTCATTTTTTCTAGGGCTTCGTCAACAGAAGATGCTGATTCTATTTCGAAGGGTCCTTGCATGCACAGGCATTGTTTTGCGCTTTTCAAAAATTCTGCATCGTCATCGACAAAGAGAACTTTGATCAGTTCTTTTTTGGTTGAGGTCGGCATATGGCAATGATTAACTGCTTTTAAGGATAAAACCTTGTCGGATGCACAGTGCCCACAGTTGACTGAAAAGTATTAAATAGTGATACTTTGTAACCACTTTTAGTCAAGGAGAATCTGTCGTTGCAAAACAAGAAAAGAAAAACCGTTGGAAGATCATTCAGAGTTGATGAAGAATGGCTAAACGTGCTAAACGAAGAAGCAGAGAAACAAGGAGTTAGCGTCAATTCGCTTCTGAATCGTCTTCTTCAACAGTACGCTTACCTTAGGTACATGATGCGTTATGGAGCAATCACACTTACTCGCAAAGGCTTTGTGAACATACTGGAGTGCTGTCCAGACGACAAAGTTGAAGAAAATGGACGAAACGCAGGAGAAACAATCGTAAAAGACCTCTTGCTGACAATGGGAGTCACACCAAGCTATGCTTTTGTGATTTGTTTAGTGAAGAAGCTTCTTTCCGAGTTTGCTGGATGGTTTGAATGTGACCATCATATCATGGAGGATAAAGAGGTTCTTCATTTGCGTCATGACTTGGGGAGGAAATGGAGCGACTACCTTTCGGGAATAACCTCGGGAACATTTAATGCTCTGCTAAACAAGGAAATAGAAATTGAAAGTTCAGATTCTTCAGTGACTATAACGATTGACAAACAAAATATCTAAAACCAGTTTCATTTGTATTTTCTGTAAATAACAGTCAACACGACAGCGACGACTAGAAACAGGATGCCCAGTAGCAAGAGTTGACCGCGAAGCACTCCCATGTAATCCTTAATATACTCTACACCTTGAGGGTCAACAGTCAATGGACCATCCTTTACAAGAAAATAGGGCAAAACAACTAGACATGCTCCAACAACAGCAATTGCAGCTAGCAACGGGTGCTGTCAGCTTCTTTAGTATTCTTACGGTTCTCGTATCTTTTAGGTTGTCTCGTGGACCGACTTTTCTTTTCAGGAAAACAGTAAACCTGTCAAATGTTTTTTCTGCATCCTCAAGAGTCTGTCCTTGCTCGTAGTCTTGGGTTGTCTTGTCTGTTTTGTCGTCTAGCAGTCCTGCTTCTGCAAGGATGAATGGTAAAACAAGAATTCCGAAAGTAAGCATGGTTGCATAGAACAGTGTGTTGCTTGAGACTATGATTTCGGGATAGAATGCATAAGAGGGTTGAATGGTTATTCCTGCAATGTTTTCGATTATGAGCGGTCGGATTGTCCACTCTGAGTTTGTGCTAATTGAATATCCTAACAGAATCAGGCACTGCGCGGTCACCGCTGTTAGGATGTTTCGGTTTCTTTTTGTCAGGTCCGTTTCTGGTTCAAGAAAGTATGCGTCTATGATGGTAAGCGTGAACCCGAAGAATAGTGAAAAAAAGCTTGCGATAGCGAAACCTCCAGCGAAAGAAACAAAGACAGCTATCTCGGCAAGGTTTGTTGCTAAAAACAAGCCAATAAAAACGGCTGAGGCGACAATCAGAAGTTCGCCGATTCTGAACAGGTTATCTTTTATCCACGCTTTGTTCACGTTACTTTCCCATACCGTCAAGAGAATAGATGCAGAACTGATGTTTAAATCATAAATATATAACACTTGGCGCAAACAAAAACATTCACGTTCTGGGTGTAAAGCCCAGATAGATCTAATACATTTTACGGCATAATAATTTCTTGTACGCTTTGAGAATTAATGGTCTGGAATTTTGTTCAATTATCTAAAAGACTGACTGGAAGATTATGTTTCGGACATCCATTCTGAGCCTTAAATGAACGAATGCCCTATTAGTTGTACATTGTATTACGGATTTAAGTGTAGACTTTGGGTATCGTTTATTTTTTTCCTGCACATGGGTCGGTATTTAGGCCCTTACTTATGATTGGTGCAGTAAAGTATGATTTTTGAAGATACCAATTTGTGGTGAAAACTTTGCTCATTTTTGTTCCTCCATTTTTTGTGTATTTTTGTTAGACGTGTATACAATATGTCCATTTTGAGACATATTATATATCACGAATCGTAATATTGCATAAACAGATATAAAAACCTTGCTCAGAATCAGCACATACACTAAACTAAATTAACATAAAATGAATGCTAAACCAAACAAAATCCTTGGAATTCACTTATACCATTTCTGGATTTCTTCTGCAGCATCCTTTGAACTTACTTTACTGAGCATACACTCAATGCTTCTCATGCATTCTATACACTCAGAAGGAATAACTTCTCCTGATTTGCGTTCGCCAAGATACCCAAAATGTCGCGAGCATTTAGGTCTACTGCTTTCTTCATTCTCAAGTCTAGTCTCGCAAAATGGACACACGTAATATGTAACTTCTTTTGGGGTATCAAATTCTTTTTGACATTCAGAATTCCTACAAATGTAAGAACGATCTACTTTCTCCAAAGCACACTCACTGACTTAACTGTTCAACCTTTAGAATTTATCATTAACGCTCTAATTCATTGCCTTGTTTGAAAAATGAATAAGGGAAAGCCGTAACGAGCAAATTATATGGACTCAAAATATGTGATAGGTCATTTTTTGGAAGAAGGGGTTTGCTGAAACTTGAAAGTTGAAGGATTGCACTTTTATCCCCATATTATTGGATACCTGTGCTCATCAACAACCTCCACACATTTCAAGTTTCAATAAACCCATCTTCCAAAAGTTAATGGTGGAGTGGGCTGAAAAAACAGAAAAACAATCAAAGAAAGTCATGACAAATAACTTAACAGTATCAAAACTTGGTGTAGTTTTTAAGTCGTTAACGTTCAGATAGGTATGCCGATAAACTTACTGTAATCTGAAAAGATTAATTGCATGTTTTTCGGTGATTTCTTTCTTCAGAGTGCTTAGAATTTCAAACTCGTTTCTAGCTAGCTTTTTTCCCAATTCGCCAAGTATTCTTTCTAGCTTAGAATCAGCGGAAATTTCTCTGGGTTTGTCGGCTTTTGCCTTTACCATGCATAACGTCTTCATTTTGTGCCCCTTAAAGAATCTAGCCAACTGTTCAATACAGTGTTGGGTATCTTCTAACTCTTCCCCACCGACACACATTCCACTGGCAACTTTATCTTGCAGTATGCGCGGTTTGACCCTGACAAAGGCATTAGTTCTATCCATGAAATTCTTAGTAAGAGCAGAAACGCCTTTGAAATAGTTGGGGCATCCAAGAACTATGATTTCTGCTTCCTTTAGCAGAGGGTAAATCTTTTGCATATCATCGTTTATTACGCAAGTGCCATCATTTGTATGACAAACATCGCAACCTGTACACCATTCTATGTGCTTGAAATCTCTCAAAACTATCTTGTTGATTTGTGCTCCTTCAGCTTTAGCAGAATCTAATAACGTATTAAGCATCCAATCCGTGTTCCCGTTTGGCCTTATGCTACCATAAATTCCCGTTATTTTCATGAAAAATAGTTTGGGTTTTTAGATTAATAACAATTGGCACCAATTCTGAGTAACACACTATTTTAAAACTTTTCAAAGCAGTCCTGATAACTCTGTTTGCCAAAACACCTAAAAAGGTGAACAGATAGTTTTAAGTAGTTTGCCAAACAATAATAAAAGGTGAACACAGATGCCCGACTACTTGAAAGAGTTCCATGAAAAATTGAGAGAATTGGAAGGGAGTTTAGTTAGGGTAAAGACTGTGAAAGAGATCGAGCCAAACGCCAAGGAATATTTGAACAAGTTATCAAAAGAGGGCTCAATAGAACGTATCAAATGGGGCTGGTATTGGGTTCCAACTGAAATCAGAGACATTTGGGACTTTTTAGGGAAAGACAAGAATTTTAAAGTAGTTTCTGCTCAAACTGCCGCCTCTTTCTGGAATAACGACTTTGTTCACAGAGATGTTTACGTCTTAAAGGTCAAAGACAGGTCTTACGGAAAAGCATTGAAAGAATTCGGCAAGAAAAGAGGATGGGACATAGAAATAGAGTATTCAAAAGACCCCTCTAAAATCAAATACAAACAAATTGGAAACTTGTTCGTCGAGGACATGGAAGCCAATGTTATCGAGTGCTTGCAGAACTGGGCATTCATAGACGCCTTCGCCACCATTTACGAAAACAGAAACAGAATCAATTTGGACAGATTGTACAAAGAGTCTTACTGGAAGAGAGTTTCAAAAACAAATGTCCGAGTCAAACAGGTCTTAGAATATGGCTTCCATCAGATGGCCGAATTAGGAGATGTGAGAATTCCGCACAACGAACCCCGATTTAATGATAATTTTGTTAAAAGAGAAATCAATGAAGCAGTAGAAAAGGTTGTTGAACTTGGTTAAGCAGTCTGACATCATGAACTTCAGAGAGGAAGAGATAGCTAAACTGATAGAGTACTTTTCCAAGCAGACGGACGGGTTTGAAAAGCCGAAAATCGTTACGATTGGCGGTTATGCCCTCCGAGCATTCTCAACACTATCAAGATACACAAGGGACTGCGATTTTGTCTTAAAGAAAACGAATGGCTGGAACTTGGACAAAATTCAGAAGCTGCTACCCGAGGGCTTGGGTATAGAAGCTTTTGAAAAAAGAGGCGATTATGGTTTTCTGAGATGCATAAAGTTCCTAGAGATTAATGGTAGACGAGCGAAAATTTCAATTGATTTCATGGAAGGAGAAGTCAGAGGAAGGATAGACGAAAAAGTGTTCTTTGTCAATGACGAATTTTTGCAGAAAAGCAAGAAAACGAAGATTCCTGTAGGTGGTAAAGATGTCGAAATTTTCGTTCCCGACTATACCGACTATCTGATTCTGAAGATAATGTCTGCCAGACCTAGCGACATAAGGGATGTAGCCACGTTAGTTTGGAAGAAAGGCATTCCAGACGATCTGAAGGAAAGGGCAGACAAAGCACTAGCTTACCCCGAGATAATGGAAAAGAGCCTGAAATTGATAATTGCCGACATTTCAGACAAAAGATTTCTAGACTCGTGGAAAGGAACATTTGTCACAAAAGAATTTACTGAAGAGACAAAAGAACATGTTCTGAAAGAATTGAAGAAATTATTGTAATTCCTTGAATGCTGCATTGCCTTAAATTCCCCAAATAATTCTTCCGATATACATTCCGTTAGAGAATACAAATCTTTAAGTTTCTACAAAACTAAACTTCGATTGTAATTTTGAACATAATTTGGGATTTGTAATTGTGTATTCATTCCCTCCCGAGGCTCAGCAATTCAATTACTGTTCACTCTCTATCAGTGGGAGCTGAAATTGCATATAATGCCCTCTTTTGGGCTTAACGGTACAATTACACTTCCTTAATCAACTAAAAGGAGCAAAACCAGAGTGATTGTGTGAGGAATAAACTTGAAATCTATGACTATAACCGAAGAATCTCAACAATTCTAGAGAGGATAAAGAGCTCTCAGATGGATAAGAATAACAAATTTTTGATTATTGATTTTTACCGTGAACTCTTGACCCGCGACCTAAGTAAGGGGCGTGTATTCAAATATCTCTATACCCTCCACAACATAACCAAGATTTTGAAAAAACCTTTTGCAAAAATCACTAAGAGTGACATAGCTGAATTAATCAGGGAACTTGAGGAAAGGAATTATGCTGACTGGACAAAACACGACTACAAAGTAGTTCTGAAGGTGTTTTTCAGATTTCGGTGCCCCATCTTTCCTTTCACATGTAATATATCCTTGGTTTTGTGGTACAGCATCGTGGCGAAATAGTGTCTGAAGCTGTAGAGGCAGATTCGGCGTAGTTCTGGTCTTTTAAGTTTCTGGGCTGCTCTGTTTCGGATTCGCTGCAGACTTTTGTTCATGCTTATGACTTTCGGGAAGATGTGATCGTTTAGGTTGAAATTGTTTTTTGCAATGTATGTCTTGAGCATTGATAGCGTTTCTGTTTTTAGTTTTAGGCTTCTAGGGTTTCCGCCTTTGGCTGTTTCTATGTTTACCATTCCTCTTTGAAGGTCAAACCATTTCAGTTTAGACCGTTCCAATTCAATAGGGCGTAATCCTGTATCTCTTAGAACGCTTAGAATTATACAATATTTTGTTCCTGCATTTGCGATTAAAATCGAAGTTTCCTCAGTTGTTGGAACATAGGGCGGTGAACTTGACCTTTTAATACATGGTTTTTCCCAAAATATTTCGTTATATCTTGTATAGCGTTCATACGCTGAAGTTAAGCTGTCGATGTAACCGCTCTTTCCTTTTTTGTTTGCTAGATATTCTGTAACTTTGTCGGGGTCCTTCAGGTTTACGGTTTTAGCTATTAGTCTTAGTCTGCGGTCTGTTACTTTAATTGTGGATTCTGCTAGGTGGTCTTTTTTCATTCCCCAGAGGGTTTTGATTATTTTTTCTTCAAAATAGGTTGCGGGTTCAGTTGTGGAGCCTCGGGCGGGATTTGAACCCGCCTTTAGCCTTAGTAATTTTTCCTGACATAATGATTTTTATTATTCCATTGTCCTTTTAGGTTTTTGCGCGCGAGCAAGAAAATCTTTCCATTTTCGCATGATTATTCTGGGTTCTAACATCTTTGATGTTGAAGTCCTTGAAATCAAACAAATAAATATTGATTTTGTGAAAAAAATCTTGTCAGAGCAGAAATCAGTATTTCTTTCAAAAGTTCCCGAGTTAAATTAGTAACAACGCTCATGTATATATACTTAAACCGTTAAATATGTAAGTCAAAAAGTCTGGGGGTGTATTTTTTTGGAAATTACTGAAATTAGCTTCTTATTGATTAGTATAGTTATCACTGTTATCGTTAACTCTTTGGTGGTTTGGCTGGCTGGCAGAATTATGGTCGGTTCAGAGAAAGCAAAATTCACTGATGCTATTTGGATTGTTGTACTCGGCTCTGTAATTGGTGGTGCTCTTAATGCATTGGTTTCGGGAATCTTAGGGTCTATAATTGTATTGATTCTTTGGTTACTTTTAATCAAACACTTCTTTGATTGCGGTTGGATAAAAGCTCTAGTAATAGCAATAATAGCCGTTGTGATTACAATAGTAATAGGTCTAATCATTGGCATCATCGCTGGAATAACCATCTTCACTTTGGGAATATAGAAAAAATCCCAAACAATCCCTTTTTTTATTTTTAGAGAAAAATTTTATCGCGCTTGATTATTCTTTTATCATAAACGCTCTTAGAACCTTTCTTATTAGTTGTAGATTATCGAGCGAGTGGTGAGCTGTGCCGACCGAATTGGTCAGTTTATAAGAGCTTGAAACTTTGTCATTACCTGAATTACCTGTTGTGTGTTCTTCAAATTGAGGCATTCCTCTAACTTGTCAACTTGTGAATTACCTGAAAAGGCTAGGCTTGTCCTAGCTCTTTACGCCCTCACGGTCACGACCTAGTGACTATCCTGACGTAAATATGGTTTTTCAGTATTTTTGTGAGGTTAATTTTTGGGTTTTTCTGTGATTAATTGGCTCAGTTGGTTGATTGCTGATTGAATTTTTGTTTTAAATTCCTTGTATTCTTCGGGGTATTTTTCTAACGTTGCCATAAATGCTCTTTCATCTTCGATACTCATTTGGTTTGCTGACCGAGAAAAAGTCAATGTTGCCAATTCGCTCATTCCCACTTCTTTTTTTCCTTTTATGATGGAATATGCCAATTTCAAAAGTTCAGGTTTAGTGTATGGCATTATTTCCAAAAAGCAGTGTAGAGTTTTAGCATCAGGATATAGGGTCTTAGCTTGTTCCAGTAATATTTCAAAATTTGCTCCCTCCATCAAAGCCATAACTATTCCCTCAGCAGTTAACCAAAACCGTGGATATTCTCTACCATGATATTGCTTAACATTAATTTTCGATATCAAATTCTTATTTTCTAGGCTGTTAAAAGCAACCCAAGTTGGCTTGTAACTTTTTTTAATAGATGCACGAGTTTCATTGATGGTTTGTGGTTCACCGCTTGCCAAATGGAGAGTAATTGCTCTTTGTAATGACGGTAAATTATTACCTTTTGTTTGGGATTTTGGCATATGTTGACTTGAGTTTTCTTTTGACATATGATATCACTAATTTAATTATGTTATATCTTGACTCATATAAATCTTTGTTCATAGACCTTTTCAGGTCGTAAATATTGAGCAAAAAAATTCCAAATTCAATTAATGCACGGACAATCCAACTTCGAGATGATGGTGTAGGCGGGTGTGGCGTGTCGGAGCCGACAGGCGACGACGACGCTTTCACTGATGAGCAACCAAAAAAAGAAGAAATTTTGAACGAAAAAGGAGAATCAATTCCCCTTCTAGACACTCAGAACAGTTACGGAGAATACGGAAACTTCAAACTCGTTGGACATGGTAAACCCACAAATGGGCGGTGTGGTCACTTTTTCAGGTTCAAGGGCTGTTTGCGGGTTGATTTACACAACATAGTTACTCTAGACGGAAAAAACTATCAAGATAGAGTATTCGTTCGGCGTGTTCATCATTGGTGCCATAAACCCTCATGTCCAATTTGTTACAAACACGGATGGGCAGTAAGAGAAGCAGGAAATATAGACTCAAGATGCAAAGAAGCATCCAAAAAGCATGGACAGGTCGAACATATCATTTGCAGTGTTCCCACAAAAGACTATGGTTTATCCTTTGCATATCTACGTCAAAAAGCAGTCAGAGTTCTTAAAAAACGTGGAATAATCGGTGGATGCCTAATTTTTCACGGTTTTCGCTACAACATCAAAAGACAATGGTATTGGAGCCCTCACTTTCATGCTCTGGGCTACATTCTGGGCGGTTATACTCAATGTCGACATTGTAAACGTAAAGGTAATTGTTTGAAAGGCTGTGGTGGTTTTGATGACCGCAACTACTGGGAAGGCTACAAGAAAGACGGTTGGGTCGTAAAAGTTTTAGGTGAACGAAAATCCGCCTTTGGAACCGCATGGTATCAACTAAACCATGCAAGTTATGATAAAACAAAGAAACGATTTCACATTGCCACTTGGTTTGGAGTTTGCAGTTATAGAAAGCTAAAGGTTACTCCCGAGAAGCGTAAAGAAGTGTGTCCAATTTGTCAGCATGTGCTTGTTTACATAAAGTATGTTGGAAATACTTGTGTGATTAAAGGCAAAAATGAACCTGATTATTGTCGAGATAGTTTTGAAGATTTTTTTGACAGCGTTGGAAATGTTCGTTGGATTGAAGCTCCAAAGTCCAATGGATTTTTCAATTAAACCCTAATCATTAGATATTTTTGCGATTCTGGACTGGATTTCTGAAATGATTTCAGCCTTCGACTTGATTCCCTCTGGTCTATTAATATCCCAAATTTTGTCGCTCTCCAAACATTTGATTGCTTCATTGTAATAGCGCCGAGCCTCCTTGCCTTTCTTGAGTTGCAGACAAACTTCTGCTCTTACAAGGAAATTTTCATAATGTGCTTTATCAAAGTCCGTTAATATTTTGGATAATCTATAAGTTTCTTGTAAGACTTGTAGGTCTTTTCTAAGGAGTCCATCATTGATTAGAATGTACAAAGAGTATCTAATGGTTTTTTGGAATTTGCTCCTTGTTGAATTTGACAAGAGTCCCAAATTTGGATACTCGAAATAGTAGACTCCCTTGATTCCTTTTCCTCCTTTATATAAAACTCGTGGAATGCCATAAATCGAGCTAAGTCGAATGGTATCTTGTTCAATTTTATGGACAAAATCAAGGTTGGGGTCTGGAGCTTTTTTCAAAGTGTGTAAACCATCAACTCTTATTGATATTTTTTTTACTCCTTGTTCCAGCTTCTTGCTCCATTTTTCACGGTTATCTTCAGCAGAAATCCAATAACAAACATCATTTTTCAAGTCATATACTACAATGTAAACTGGATATGATTGACTCAACCAGAAACCGATGGTATCTCGACTGATTTGTCTTCTCCAACTTAAAGCAGGGTGAGTTGCCGTCTTTACTTCAACAAAAAAAATCTTATTCGAAGGTTTATTTTTTTGATATAATCTACAAATGTAATCAATGGCATATTCTGATAGACGGATTGGGCTTGAGACCTGAGCAAGATGCTTCAAAACGACCTCTGTTGCAGATTCACCTATTCCTGCATACCTTTGGTTCGTAGGCATTCCTTTGTTTTGGGAAATCTTAATCAAGCCTTCTCTTATGAAATATGATATAACTTATTAAGTCCTTAATTCTGAGTCACCAACAGATAAGTTTTAGGTCTACCGTCTTACTCTTACTTTAAGAAATGCAACCACTGAAAAGTGGTTTATTTACGTTTTCTAAACAATTTTAATCCATCCATTTCTGTTACGTATTCAAATCCTGCTTCAATGAGTTTTAGTGCTTCTTCTGTTGTTGTTGCTGTTCTTGCGTGGTATTCTTCATCTTGAAAGTTTACAAGATGCGTGTAAATTAGAGTGTTTTCGAGGTCTTTTGTGTCCTATTTGTTGTTTGACGTAGAGGATGTCTTTGGTTTTGTGATAAAGCATTGTTGCAAAATAGTGTCTAAAACTGTAAATTGATATTCTGAGTATTTCAGGTCTTTGAAGTTTTTTTCCTGTTCTTCTCCTTAATCTTGTGTAAGACTTCGTGCAGTGTTTTGACTTTTGGAAAAACTATTGTCGTTCATGCCAAAGTGTGTTTCTACCAAAGTAATTCTTTTAGCATTGCTATAGTGTTTCTGCTTTTAATTTTAGATGTTCTTCGGGTTTCCATGTTTGGCGGTTTCTACGTTTATTGTTCCTCTTTGTAAGGTCAAACCATTTTAATTTAGTTCGTTCAATTTCAATGGGTCGCATTCCTGTGTCTTTTAGAATGCTTAGAATCATACTGTATTTTTTTCCTGCGTTTGAAATTAGAATTGCAGTTATTTCTTCGGTTGTTGGAACATAGGGTGGTTGGCTTGAACGTTTGATTATTGGCTTTTTCCAAAATATTTCGTTGTATCTTGCATATCTTTAATAGGCTGATTGCTAGGCTTTCTATGTAGCTGTTTTTTCCTTCTTTGTTTGCTAGGTATTCGGTTACTTTTCGGGGTTGTTAAGGTTCGCTGTTTTTGCTATTAGTCTGAGTCTGCGGTCTGTTACTTCTATTGTGGTTTCTGCGTAGTGGTGTTTTTTCATTTCCCATAGTGTTTTAAAAATTTTTGTTCAAAAGGTAGCGGGTGTATATTGTGGAGCCTCGGGCGGGATTTGAACCCGCGACCTCTGCCTTACCAAGGCAATGCCCAACCAGCTAGGCCACCGAGGCGCATGTATCTTTGTCGGCTGGTTTCTGCAATTCGACATGCCGTTTCCTGTTTTTATGTTTTCTGCTAAAAAACATGCTAGAACCTCTGAAGTGGCTGGTTTGTTGGGCTGTTTTACTAGAAATGTTTAATTTCCATTTGTGCGGACATACGTGGTTCGCACTAATTCAATAATTTATTTCAGTTTTTCTCTTTATTTTCGATAGATTAGTTTTGAACATTACTATTATTGTAAGAGAAACAAATACTGTGAACAATAAACAAAATGGTGATGAAATTTCTGGAATAAGTTTTGCGCTTAAGATTTGTTCTTGTTCAAGTTTGGTGAATTCTATCAATTCATCTGTAGGATCCTCTACTATGTTTATGGTATAGACTTTAACGCTAAATACAATATTTCTGATAACGCCTAAACTAACCCCAACTTCCTGGGTTTCGTAATTATATTTTCTTGCAAATGCTCCAGCAATAGTTATTTCAATATAATTGTCTTCAGATTGCGATTTAGTGATTTCTTTGTTATAATATTGCTCGGCACTTAAGGAGTCTGAGAATTTGTAAACATAGAATTCAACAGACATATCACTATGTTCAAAAAATCGTTTATAGAATTGTATTGCTTTTCCTTCTAAAAATCCCGTTTCGTTAACATTCTCTTCCCATGAATTACCATAATACCACAACGGTTCTTGAAGGGGATATGTAGGATCATGTCCTGGATCGTAAATTACTGGCGGAAGAAGTTCAGCTATGGGATCCATAATTAAACCTTCAGCGTTGCCCACTGGTAATAACATACTCTGAATTGAAAATATCAAAAACATTGCCCAAACTATGTTATGCGATATTCTTTTCATAGTTCAAATTCTCTCTTCATTTTATGTCGAAACAATAATTCGAAGACTACTAATAATTCATTAAATGAGTATGTAAATTTATTCAATCTTTTTCTAAAATATTAGTTACTAATACCACTGGAAAAATCTTCAAAAAAAGATAAAAGATAGAAATAAAAAAACATTTGACACATGATTTAACCTAAAACTTAGAAAAAGTCAGATATAAATTATTGATAATACGTAATTTTATAAATCATTTTATGAGTTTGAGTTAAGCATTTAGGACAAAAGTATTATATATACTTTCATGCGAAAGGGTCAATGGGGGAGAATGTCAGGTGTTTTATTTTTTCACTAATATTCACTCCCAAAAAAATTATTGAGAGAAAAATAAAAATGAAAAAAACAATAAATAAAACGGGATTAATTTCAGTAACAATCATATTAACACTGATGATTTCATTATTTGCATTGATTAATTTACCAGGTACAAGCTCAATTCCGTGGAGAGGGTGAAGCAGGGGGAATACCAGGACCACTTCCCGCGGGAGTAGTACCTGATGTTAGAATAACAACGTGGGGGCTGCTGAGCGTCAGACCAAGCAAAGTAGGTGTCGGTCAGGAAATATTAGTCAACCTAGAAACACAACCTGCACCAGGCAGTGAACGTTTACACCAAGATTACACAGTTGTAATAATTAAACCAGATGGAACCGAACAGGAATTACTAATTGAATCTTATCCAGACGATGGCACTATGTGGTTCCCATACATTGCCGATCAGGTTGGTGAATGGAGTTTCCAATTTGACTTTATTGGAACATATTTCCCAGCCGGTCGTTACCTTGATGGAACTGGTCCACCAGCTGTAAACGTAACTTCTGGAGGTACATACTACGACGAATCAGTATATTTTGAACCCTGGAGCTCTCCTATACTAACTATAGAAGTTCTTGAAGATTACGTAGCCCAATCATGGCCAGAAGGTGACGAAAGACCAACAGACTACTGGACAAGACCAGTACCTTATGAACGGAGAGAATGGTGGCCTTGGATAGGTAACTATCCTTGGGTTGGTCCAGCTGGAGCAGAATTCACTGTAGGCATCGAAGAGTTCAACGCCCGATTCCCTAACACCAGTCCATATCAGCCCGGTATGGGATCTCGAGGAACATTTGTCCCTTGGGTTTTGGGTCCAGAAAGCGCCCATGTTGTATGGAAGAAGCAAATGACAACAGGCGGTATTCTTGGAGGTGATTGGGGACGAGAAGTTTCAATGGCAAACATTTTCGGCGGTATGGGATTAGGTGGTGACCCCTCAGGATACGGTTATCCAGAAATAATCTGGGAAGGCAGAGCATACCAAACAGTTACAAAACATGGAGCTAGCACAGAAGGCGAACTATGGTGGCAATGCTACGACATTCGCACAGGAGAACTGTTCTGGGAAATGCAAGCTCCATACATTATGGCAGAAGTACGCGGAACATTGGTCCCAGCATCCGTTACACCTACTCAGATTGAATACACAATAGGCGCAATTCCCAGTGGCGGTGGTTTTCCAACACATGTAACCGAATCCAATCTTATCTACATAGGAAATGGCCAACTTATCAAATACAGACCAATAACCGGAATAATCAGAGCTAACGTTTCAATTGCACCGTTATCTTCAGCAAAATATTACCGAAATGGTTACGCATTGAGTGTTCAGAATCTTGGAGGAGGAAACTATCGGTTAATCAACTGGACAACACTTGGAACCACCAGCAACTTTGCGAGCAGAGTGGTAAGCAACATTACTTGGCCGTGGAGCAGTTTACCCGATTACACTGATTTTACAGTGGGAATATCCGCTCAAATTACTAATTGGAACCGCGCAGGAGCATATTATGCAACAAACGTAACAGCTGCAAGTCTTAGTGATGGTCAGATCTTATGGTCAGACACTATCTATGAAGCACATTATAGCGGTTCATGTGATGTAGCGGATCATGGGAAACTTGCTGTTCTGACGTTGAACATGGGTTTCGCTGTTTGGGATCTTCAAACTGGGCAATTCTTGTACTGGACTGAACCAATGGATTATCCTTGGGACGCAGCAGGTTTTGGAGCTTACTCTGTTCAATCTGCTTATGGCATGTTCTTCCGACAAGGCTACTCTGGCATCTATGCGTTTGATTGGGATGATGGTAGCATAGTGTGGAAGTATGAAGCACCTGCAGACTATCCGTACGAAACACCTTACATCAATGAAGAAGGCGAAACAATGTATTCATGGAATGCTGGCGCCACAATTGCTGATGGAAAAATGTATGCATATAATACCGAGCACTCAGCTACACTTCCTATCACTAGAGGATGGAAACTTCACTGCATAGACGTTTTCACAGGAGAAGGCATCTGGCAAGTAGCAATACCTGGAGCTGCATCAAAACACAATCCAGATGTGCATCCAGTTGCGGATGGTTATCTAACGGAACAAAGCTCAGATGGTTACATGTATGTCTTTGGAAAGGGTCAAAGTGAAACAACAGTTGCAGCTCCTGATGCAGCAATTCCAAAAGGCACAGCCATGACAATAAAGGGTACAGTTCTCGATTTATCGCCAGCTCAACCAGGAACTCCATGTGTATCCACTGATTCTGTAGGCGCAATGATGGAGCACATACACATTCAAAGGGATCTTCCTAATGATCTAACGGGAGTCCCGGTAGCAGTATCTGCTATTGCTGAGGACGGAACTTACATCGATATTGGTACCGCTGTTTCTGATGCATATTATGGAAGTTACGGTATTTCATGGACTCCAACAGCTGAAGGTACATACAAAATCATTGCCTCTTTCGAAGGCGATGCATCCTATGGTAGTTCTGGAGCATCAACATGGGTCACAGTAGGTCCAGCCGCAACAGCAGGCGGAACAATACAACCTGAACCTCAAGAACCAAGCTCAGGCGGAACAACACCTACAGAGCCAACTCCTGAAGAACCAACACCAGAACAGCCCACACCTGAAGATGCAACACCCGAAGAACCAGAATCAGAAATACCCGAACATCCACTGATCAGCACAGAACTAGCAATCGTAATTGCAGTCATAGCTGTAATCATCATCGGTGCAGTAGCATACATGCTATTCCGAAGACGACAAAAATAAACAACTAAAAGAGGAAACACAACCTTCCTCCCACTTTTTTGGGAAAAAACACTTGGAAGAAGGAACTGAAAAAACTTGAAAGATGAAAGATTGCACTTCTATCCCCATATTATTGGATACCTGTGCTCATCAACAACCTCCACACATTTCAAGTTTCAATAAACCCATCTTCCAAAAGTTAATGGTGGAATGGACTGAAAAAACACAACAAGTAAAGAAAAATGAATTTCCAGTTAATTGGATTTTTCATATTTCTTTCTCCTTTCGTCGCTTGTTGAGTTTCAGAGAGCCATTCCATCAAAAAACAAATTATTACTTTTGCCCTTACTTGACAGATACCAAAACTCATAGAATAGCAACTTTGAATCAAAAATAATGGACACTAGATGGATGAGAGGTTGAAATTACGAGGTGATTAACATGACAACCCCTGATAAAGGGAATGAAAGTGACTCATCCCGCCAGAACACACTTTGTAATTTTTTTGATAAACGATTTGGGGTAATAGATTGCCTTACAAAAAACTTGATATGCTGGTGGCGGTATATTGACCGAAGAAAAATCGGCAAACCACAACACCACAATATAATCCTAAGTATAGTTAGTAAATTTACATTTACGTTCCTATGTGGTGTAAAGCGGGGGTCGCCGAGCCAGGTCAAAGGCGCAGGGCTTAGGACCCTGTCCCGTAGGGGTTCGTGGGTTCGAATCCCACCCCCCGCACCATTTTACTGGTAAATTTGGGTGCGAATGCCATCCCGAATATTATTCATAACTATTCGTAACGTCCTCCAGATTCAAAGGAAAGAAAGCCACAAGTTTCTGTTGTATGATTTCTTTCACTGTCACTAACTTGGTCTTCATCAATCATTAATCCTGCTTGGCTTTGAGTAATTGTGTGAATAACGCACCATCCCCCATCACTACCATCTGCTTCCAGAAGAGACGACAAAAGAACAGTGGGACTGGTGCTAAAGCTTTGAGTGTATGAAGTGCTATATGGTGGATTGTTAGAATACCCTTGAATGGAATCACCTGTTCGCTTTATGTCGTATTTTACTCCTGACAGTTCTCCATAATCTTGCTCTAAAATAATGTAACTAACAGTTTCGTTAGAATGAGATGTTGCTGCTTCTGCTCCATTCAATGCTATCCTAAAACCGCTATCACCTGAATTAGGTGGATTTGATGAGGAGCTTCTTCTTGACACATAACTTGTTATCCAAGAAGCATCGTTATAACTCATAACTTGATGCAAAACTATAATGTTACCTGAATATGTTTGCTGGTAGTCTCTGGTGTCATAATTCCAGTTGCTTTTTCTTCCAACAGTGTTTGTTGAATATTTTACAGCCTCTAATTTGATTGGGGCAGTCCAAACTCCTTCCTCAACAACCAAATAACTAATCTCAGTGTTGGGACATGATGTTGAAGAAGGATTTTGAACTCTTAATTTGAAGCTTTGGCTTGTCACTTCTGTTATTCTGATGCTTCGTGGTACTCCAGAATTGTACTTTGGTGTGCAAACAATAACTGGACTAACATAATTATTTTCTAAATTAAGTTGCTTGAAAGTGTCATTGACAATTGTTGTTCCCCATTCCATCTTAAAAGTTATAGAACTATACATTGGTGTTGTTGATAAAAAGAAGAATTTATTGCCTTTGGATGTTCCAACTGAAAACTGGTATTTGGTATTATCTGAGTAATCAAAATAGACTCTCATTACAGCCACTTCTCCACCAGTAAGTGTGGAATCCCCTGAAATGAAGGAAATGGAAGAAGCTTCTTTATTACTAATTTGAGCTGATTCTAAGGTAACGCTACTTGTACCAAAATTCTTCACTGTTAAATCAGCGTAAGAACCATCTTCTGCCCATTGACAACTGCTTATGTGAATTTCTTCTGTTGACATAAAGGAGAAACTCATTGAACCAAGCCAAGTTGTTGCAGCAATGGCTACCGCTACTGTAACAGCAATTAGAATTATCGCTGAGATAACTGGACTCAAAGCTCTGTTGTTTCTTAGAATCATGCTTCCAGCACACGTTTATGTAAAAGTTCGTTTTGTTTTTGAAATGGTTTATGAATTATTGCAAAGTACTCAGTATATAAATTGCAAAATTTTAGCTTGCTTGCTTTTCACTGATATATATCGTCAATTGAAATAAACAGTATATTTTCTGTATATGTACAGTTAATTGAGAATTGAGAATTTTATGAAAGAAAAAAAGCGTAGCAGGGAAGAGTTTGAGGCATATCTGAAAGCTATGTTAGAGCAGGATTATCCAAAAGTTAAATATCAAAGTCCTGATGCATGGCGACTCAGAGCTTTTAGGAAAACTAAGACGCATTAGACTATTATGTGTGCAAAAACATTTAGTAAAGCCTTCAGAATTTGGGAAAAACAATATGCCTAAAATATCCAATTAATTGATTATTGCTTATGAAAAAAGGGGCTGCTCTTTCATTATACAAAAAATACCATGTTGAAAGGAATGATGAGAGACTTGGTCAATTCTCACTTCTTGTGGACAGATTCAATATAAGAAATGCCTTGTATGTGGGAAGTTTTGTTCATATAACTCCGTCTTTTGTGATTCCAAGTGTTGTCTATGTTGATTCAAATAAACAAGCAAGGGATTTTTTCAATGACCTTTCAGTTCATGAATTTGTCTCTAAAAAGAAAATGTATGCTGAAGATTCATTAATTTCCTTTCACCATAAAGACTACATGAAGGACATTGGAGAGCCAATAGAATTTTTTGATTTACTAATTTCACAATATGCTGGTTTTGTCTCTCAATACTGTAAGAAATATCTCAAAATAGACGGCATCTTGTTAGCAAATAATAGTCATGGTGACGCAAGTATGGCTTCAATAGATGCTGACTACAAATTTATTGGGGTTCTGAACAAAAGACAAAACAAGTATACTTTATCGGAAAAAAACTTAGATTCCTATTTTATTCCCAAGAAGCCAAGAGAAATCACAAAAGAATATCTTGAGAAAATAAAGAGAGGTATTGGTTACACAAAATCTCCAACAGCATATCTTTTTAGAAGAATTAACTGACCATCGATAATATTTTACTGGTAAATTAGGGTGCGAATCCCACCCACCGCACCTTTATAAGTAAAATGGAGGGGGGTTTATCCCGGGAGCTGCTTTCTGTTTCTGTGTTACATTTTGGGTTTTCGGAAGATTTTTGCGCCTTCAAAATCGGTGACATACTCAAATCCTGCTTCTATGCGAATACAGATTTGTTTTTTGGGTTTTAGCTACTTTTGAGATGTATTCTTGTTCTCCTTGGAATAGTGCTTCTTCGAGTTGGATGTAGAGTAAGGTTTTTTTGATGTTTTGTATCATGAGTTGTAGGTTAACGTGTTGAAAAAGTTTTCAGACCAAGTCAAACAAAGAGTACTCGTGTTTGGGCTTTAATTCTGCTTTTGATTATTGATGTCCCGTTTTTCTTTCTTTTGTTTTACAGTTTTCAAGGATTCTCTGTATTGTTTGCAATTTTAGCGGTTGTTCTTTTACTGGTTGATTGCTTAATATTATCTCTTAGCTTTTTAGGCAAAAGAATGAGATACACAATTCAAGAGAACCATATTTTAGTTACATTTGGGTTTTCAAAACGAAAAATTCCATATTCATCAATTAGAGATGTGAAGCTAACTAAAACAGCTCTTTTGTTTCGTCTTTTTGGAGCAAGCTGGCCGGGACTGCATTGGGGACTCTATACTACAAAAGATGTTGGAAAAATCTGGGCTTACTCAACAAAGATGAGTGGAGAATTTGTATTGATTGAACTTGTGGATGGCAACAAAATTGTTGTCTCTCCTCAAATTCCAAACCAACTCTATACCTAGTTGAATAATAAAAGGAACATATTCAACCACTAACACAATGAATGCAATTGATTTTTTTGTAGATGGAATTAGAGCTATACAGAGAAGAAAAAAGGTGGGATTTGGGGTTTAGAATGGTGCGAAGATTCCGATGAATACTAGCCATGAGAGTATTGATTTTGCTACAAAGCTTAAAATGATGTATACTCTTTCTCCATACAGGTAGTCTTTCCATTTGCTAATTCCTTTGTATTGAAGAACCATGTTAAGAGCGAAGATGTTGAATACTGCAAAGTAAATGAATAGAATCATGTAAACGAATGTTGGTGGATTTAAACCAGTTGAGTTAACTGCTGCTATGAAATAGGCATATATTACTACCCATGGAAGCCCACCTGATATGCATCCGAGGATAAATGCGGACCAATTTGTCTTGTCAGTTCGTTGATTTATCAGTTCCATTAAGATAGCCAAACATAATCATCATAGCATTTAACACGAAAATCATCGACAGTGACCAGATGTCCCAGATTCCCAAGAATAATGCTATTAGCACTATCATTATAGAGCTTGAAATGGAATATTCATACCATCTGTAGGGATTCATTCCTTTCTTCAAGTTTTCATTGTATTGTTTATTTTTGACGAATGCAATAATGAAGTGAGCTAATGAAGAAATCAAAGGAAAAGATGCAACAATTACTCCAAGATAACCAATAGTCACGAAAACCTGTGGGTCAGGAGTAACATCTATTGTCAATGGTGGACCTTGATTTATTGTTAATTTTGTGTAGAATGTATATAGACTTCTTTCCCACTCAAGTTGAGTACCAAGAACAAGCATTAAGATCCCTTGGATAAGATGCAACACAAAAGCGACAATGTTGATACGTCGAAGGTAACTGAAGGAAATCGGCGATTTCGCTATAATTTCTTGTCGTTCTCTAAAATTCATAAAATAACATTAAGAACAATTTCTTTATATGATTTTGGTATACCATCCAAAAAATATAAAAGAAAAAAATTGGGAAATTAAAGTTAGCATCTATAGTTTTTTATTCAAAAGTAAGTTTATGCTGGTTTTAGTTTTGCTCCGCAAACTGAACATTTTCCTTCAGCAGTTATCATTGGTTGTTTGTCGACTTCTTTTTTACATAGTCCACATTTCAAAATGCCCCACCTCCCCCAAAAAAAGAGTGTCTCCACTATACTTATAGGTGGACCATGAAAAAATACTTTACTCATCCCTTTTCGTATAATTTCTATTTGTTTTCTATTTCTATTGCAACCTCATTTCTGCGGAGAAACCATGGAGTTAAAGGACCATTATAGCGCATTGAAAATAAGTTGCCCTTTGTTTGTATCTCTAATTTTTTAAGTCGCCGTAATAACTGCTCAGACTTTTCCTCAAAATTTGAGGATGTCCAACGACCACTAAATTTTAGAACTGCAATATTTCTTTCAGGTATTTCTTCAATTCTAACTCTTTTATCATTTGGTGTTGGAATATTTTCTAATGTGTATTCTTCAGGCATTACAAATGCGATCGACTCTTTTTCTGATAAAACAGGAGAAGTCATATCTATATTTCTTGAGATAACAGGTGAAGTCATTTCCATATTCGATTTTGAGCTGTTGTTACCCGATATAAAATCGAATAAAAGATTAAAACCGCCATCACCGTAGTCATCAACTTTGGCTATAATCAGTTTGTTATAGTGACGAATTTCTATGTTATCTAATGTTTTGATTAATCGATATTTTACTTCCTTAACCATAAAATAATATTGAGTGTAAATTCTATAATTGAATTTTGGTTACTAGAGGGTAAGGCTAAAGTTGATATTTAAATTGTGAAAATATACATTGTAGGTATTTGGGTTGAAACGAACATTCAAGGTTATTCTTAGTATTCTAATCGGAGTATTGATTGTTTTTGCTGCCTTTGTTGTTTGGGCTGAAACTCCACCTGCACCTATGATGGAAGCGCTTGATGCTTTAGAATCTGATTCAGATGTATTTGTATCAAACATTGACTATCTGGTTTTCCTTCCTAAATGTTCTAACAGAAATGTTGGGTTCATTATTTATCCTGGGGGGAGAGTTGATTTTCGGTCGTATGCTCCCTTAGCACACCGAATTGCTGCTGAAGGCTATCCAGTAGTGATTGTAAGAATGCCGCTCAATTTAGCTGTTTTTGGTGTTAACAAAGCTAATGATGTAATTACTTCATATTCTCAGATTAATTATTGGGCTGTCGGTGGACACTCCTTAGGTGGTACAATGGCAGCTCAATTTGTTTATGAAAATCCTTCTAAAGTTGCAGGCTTGATTTTGTTCGCGGCATATCCAGCCTCCGGAGTTAATTTGTCACAATATGATTTGCTGGTCACAACTATTCATGGGACTAATGATGGGCTTGTAAGTGATGATCAGATAGAGAATTCATTAAATCTGCTTCCACCGTCTACTACACTAGTAGAAATTGTTGGTGGAAATCATGCACAGTTTGGATGGTATGGTGATCAGGCGGGCGATAATCCAGCAACAATAACTAGAAAAGAACAACAAGACCAAACATTTAATGCCATAATCGACTTACTAGATGCCATAGAAAATCAATAACACAAGAGCACTGTGCTATGAAAAATGATATGAATGGTCCTGCAAAATCGTAGATGAATCCAATAATTAATGGATCAGGAATATTTGCAATGCTTGACACTGAACTTGCAATTGCACGCGCATGAATAGCTGAATTGCAGATAAACTTGACGAAAAATTGCTACTATATAAATTTAGGAGCAATCTAGGCTCTTAGCTTTTGAACACTTAATTTTATAAATCAAATTCAAAATCTCTAATACATAACATTACTTTTTAACATAAATTCGCTTGCATTGTATGAATGTCATAGTGTGAGGAAAACAAATGCAGGTTAAGGACCTTCTACGTTTCATCAAAACTACCGAGAAAATGGTCGTGCCAGCTAGGGTTGCGTCGGTTACCCAAGGTAGCTCTTTTCTTAACAACTTTAGCAGTTTACCTTTGCTGGTTAATCCTTCTGTAGTTCTATATTTCTCACAAAAAAGAAAAGGGGTTTTGCGGGTGACATCCCACCTGACTAAGGGTTCGAACCCCACCCCCCGCACCATTTTGCACATATTTTTAATAGGATGCGTATATTGTTTAGCAATCTTCTCATTGAATGGGATACTGCTTAGAATTCTTCCACAAAATTTCAAAATAGTCTAGAATTATGGAAATTAGACAGGAATTTTCGGTCCATAAAGCGGGTGTTTCTGTAATCCCTAACCAAGAACTTGTGTCAACTATCGTACGCCTTTCATCAAATATCGCTACTATCGCATGAGGAGGTTCAGAAATAACTCGCACTTCATAATTTGAATATCTTTTAAGTGTAGTCATCAGATTCGGAATAGTATAACCTATGGGAGGATTTTCTAATATTACTTGAATGCTAACATTTTTTTCTAATGCACGTTTTGCATCTTCAAAATAGTTATTCAAAGTAGAAGGGAATCTTTCCCATGTTGTGATAAATTTTATAGATTTTTTAGCAGACTCTATTTCCTCTTTTCTTCTTCTAAGATAAGGCTCCCTTTCTGATATCCAAACAAACTGATTCTTTGAACCAACTGTAGAATCAAATTTGTTAATTTTTTGGAAATATACATATGCCAATATTCTCATAGATTATAATACAAAATATTCGTGAAAAGCAACCCATGGAGGTGATTGTTTGAATAAAGCAAAGTCGAACATATTTTATGAATGTAAAAAATGTGGTGCGAAAGGAATTTTGGTTGAAAACGTGGAGTCTATAAATTTTAACAAAATCAAGAATCTACCGTGTGGTGATCTATCAGAAAATGGTAAATTTCAATTTCTGCATCCACACATGTACAATTAATAGCCATACTGATTTAATCTTCAGTGTATTCTTCGGCTGAGAGGTTAACTGAAACTGTGTCTTTATGTGAAGACATTTTCCTCTTTTTTAGATTCATCCTTCTGCCCTGCATGAACGCATTTTCAGCAGCAGTAATTCCATCTGAGGTTAACATGTCTCCTCTCTGTTTGTCATCATAAATGTCTCCTGTTTCTCGTTCAATCTTTTGTTCAGCTTTGTCAGTATCCATGTGTTTAGTCTTCTGTTTTTTTGTACTAGTCATTCAGTCATTCACAAGTGATATAGTAGATAATGTCAAATATAAATAATATGATTGCACAAATAGTATCAAATAATTATTTTATAAAATTTTATCTTTTAAAATCATAATAGTATTATACTTTTAGAATTAATTGCTAAACAGTTTTTAAACTCCAGAACAGATAGTTTTGAACAAAATAACGAAGAAAATTAATACGTCTGCTGATGTTCTCACGCACGTATCAATTCATTCTTTTTTCTTTTGTGCGCCGCGTAGAAACGTACACTATTCCCTGTATTTCCAGACGCATCAAGGTTTTGTTTAAGTCTGCAAATCTGCCTCGTCATGAATAACTTTAATCAGCTCAAAAAGGTCCAAATCCTTCAAAGGGGTTTTTCTTTGCAAGATTTCAACTATTGTTGTGGATGGTGGATGAAGTTTCCATGTTTTTGTAGACATATCTAATCATCATCCATATTTTGTTAGATTTTTTATTTATCGAATTTGATTCATTAATTAATTTTACAATTATTGCATCAATCTTGTTATATTGTGCCTTCATTGCTGCAGGGTAAATATTGTTGGATGTGTTTGTTGAAAAAATTTTGATCCCATTTGTGGGCGTTCGCCCACAAAAAATGTGTATTCACAGGATTTCCATATCGTTCTTTGAAGTTATTCTTCTCTTCTAGTTGAAGCAGACTTTTTGGTCAATACAATATATGTTACTGTTGTAAACGCTACCCTGTATCCTTCGTTTGCTAAATCATTTATTTTTTGATTGAATTTTGTCCATGCTTCGGCGTCTTTGTTTTCTGGCACTTTCTCTATTTGAATAATTTTAGGTTTCAAACTCATTTTTTTACCCCCTATTTTTCACTTCACCCAGTCCGTGGGTTTAGTGAAAGTTTTATGTGGCCCGAATTTTTTTGAGAAAAAACAAACATTTTCGGGTCTCTTATCGAGGAGTCGTCTATTCTTCTTTGTCGACCCATTTTACTATTGCTTCTTCAATAGCTCGGCTCAGGTCACCCTTTTTGCCGCCAAACCGCTCAATAGTCTTGAACCTGAGCGACTTTTCCAGTTCATCAGAGATTACTACGCTTATTCGTCCCATTTCGATTACCAGCCACACAACTTTTTAATATTTTATTTTGTTGCAAGCCCCTAAGGCTAGATGTTTTTCCAATAAGCAAATTGTCTTATGATGCTTTCTAGTTTTATTTTTGTTACCAATTTTATTCACATTACTTCGCTTATTCTCATAATATACTATGTGCTTACACACTTATAAAGATATTGGCTTAAACGTTTAAGCTCTAAAGAAATTACTTGGAAAAATGCTAAAAAAGCAGTAAGCACCCGCTCAAACAACCTAACAATATTAAGTCTCCCTTACTTTAACCAAAGGCAAACTGAGTTTGAGCTTAAAGGTGAATGGAATATTTTTGAAGAGTTAGGGTTTCTAGGCAATTTGTTAATTCTTTTAGTTGCCTTGTTTGCCCTAAATCAAACTAGCAATTTAACGATTAAGCACTCTGTAAAAATTGCTGGAGCTACAGGTTTAGGAAAAGCAACTGTAGGTTTTGTTCTTGTTGCTTTTTCTACATCATTACCTGAACTGTTTGTCGCGATATTCGCAATAATGGAGCCAAAAAATGTAGGCATATCCATCGGAAATGTTCTAGGTTCAAACATAGCAAACATAGGCCTAGTGCTTGGAACAATCTTCGTGCTTATTGCCCTGAAATATTCAGACAACGCCAAGTTTCTCCCAGCAATGGTTAAAGAAGAAACACGAGAGTTACATTTCGCATTATTGGTTGCTTCAGTTATTCCCTTGGGGTTACTGTACGTAGGGTCTGCAAGCCAACTTATTGGCATTAGTCTATTGTTAATTTTCAGTTACAACATTTATCGGATATCCAAAACAAGAAACCCCATCCCCGGGCCACCCCTTGAAGGTGAAAAGAACGAATTAAAAAAATACATATTAATGGCAATTTTAGGTTCAGCAGGAGTTGTTACAAGCTCTTATTTTATTGTTGAGAGCGGTTCATATCTAGCCACAAGCATAGGAATTCCCAAAGTCATTATTGGTGCAACCATTGTTGCAATTGGAACAAGCCTACCTGAATTAGTCACCAGCATAGACGCCATCAAAAAAGGTCATGCAGACCTTGCATTAGGCAACATCGTTGGGAGTTGTTTCATGAATATAACTCTAATTTTAGGTGTAACGTTGGTGGCCGCACCTTTCAGCGTTGAAATAGCGATTTTTACTAATTTAATCATATTCTCATTAGTTGCTAATGTCTTCTTGTCGTATTTCTTATCAAACGAAAAAATCGGTTGGAAAGAAGGCGCAGTTTTGCTCTTTATTTACTCCGTGTTTTTGCTCACGAGCATTAACACCTCATAAAGTAAACTAACACTCAAGATAGCAAAGGGCATAAAAATTGGTATAGACTTCAATCCCTTTTTCAAACCAACCTTTGACATCATTTTACTAGTAAATTTGGGCGTGAATCCCACCCCCCGCACCATTAGATAAATCCTCCCCACTTTGATGACTATTTTCGTTTTCTAAAGACTTTATTTCCCTCGACTTCACAGACAAATTCAAATCCAGCTTCAATTAACTCTGGATTAGCTTTTAAGCGATTTTACGAAAACCTTTTTTCTGCCAGATTTTGACATTAGCAGATTTTGCATCGATGTTAATTTGTTTGATATCTGTAGTATTCGTGGATTACTACCTTTCTCAGGTGTAATTCTGACCTTTTTTGAAACCAAGTCAAAATCTACCCCGTTTAGATATCATGCTTCACCAATTCCCATTCCGGTCTCCTTTAGACGTTGAAGCACTCACGTATCGTGAATGTTTTTTTAAATAATGCACTGGCAGCAATCAGAGTGCGCATCTAATTTGAGATACAAATGTGGTGAAAAATATGTGCACGTAAATATCTTGGATTAATTTAAACAAAAAAGAAAAGGGGTTTTGAGTGGTTCTTGTCACTCTGTTTCTTTTGTCATTTTCTTTGCAAGATTGTAGACTACTGGGATTAGCATTATGCCCATTGCTATTGCGAATGCCCATGATATGTTTGCGATTACTGTAGTTACGCCTTCGAAGGTTGCAAATATGGCGCCTGCGCCGATTACAAGAAAGATGCTGTATAGAACAAATTTTGCGTAGCCTGCCACTGGTACGAATTCTTTGTGATCGTCTGTTATTGATTTTATTAGTCCGTCGGTTAGTGCGATTCCTGCGCCGATTATTACGAATCCTAGTATTAGTGGGTAGACTAGTTCTCCATTTAGTAGCATTAGGTCTAGTGCGATTAGTAAGATTACTGCGATTAGTCCGATTTGTAGCAGATTTTTTAGCATGTCCGCGATTTCTGCTTTTGCTTTTGGAAACACTGGTTTTAGCGTATTACCAACAAGTGTTGCTAGGAATCCGACTAGGTACTGAGCCGAGTACGATTATTACTACGCCCCCAAGTAGTCGTGGTAGGTATGATGCTATTTGTACCAAGAATGTTCCTACTGTTCCGCCGATGTTTAGTATCTGTATTGCAATGACTATTGAGATTACGAGTATGAATGCTGTTGTTATGCCGCCAATAAATGATGACAAGTCCATTCCTGATTTTTTGAATGCTGTTCCAGTATCTGTTTCGTTAAAGGTTTTTTCTATTCCTAGTTTTTCGACAACTTTGTTTACTCCGCTTCCAACGACTTTTCCGACAACATATCCGATTAGTATTACAATTATTGCAGCGATTATTGCGGGCAAAGCAGTGACAATAGTTGATAGTAGATCGTTTAATATTCCTCCGATATCCAAGAAAATTCACCAATAATATATTGTTTCAGTTTATTTAAGAAACTTGTGAGGGGATTTGGAACTGTTTTATTTGCTTCGTCCCATTGGGAATAGTACTTTTTCTGGATTTTGATTGAAAATTCTTAATATCTCTTCTCGCAGGCGTGATTTAAACAAATAAAAGAAAAAGTTGCACATACGCACTATAAGTCAATTAATCAACATAATTCGTAAATGCACGGGCATTCCCCTTCAAAAATAACAGAGAACCGGCAGAAAGACCTCATTTAATCCACAAAGAAGCATAGCTTTATAGGCGCGCGCAGAAAGACGAGAGATGGGCAGGTTTAGATGTTTTGAATGCAAAGTGAAAGACATGGAGAAGCTTGGAGTCTACGAACCATTGGTTGTTAATAAACAGTTAATCAAATCCGCAACCGAAGCTGCTAATATGATACTAAAGATTGATGATATGATTGCGTCTGGAAAGACGAAAATGCCCAGTGGTCCTGGTGAATGCATGTGGGATGCCGCCTGGCGGATATGGTGGAATGCCACCAGAATATTAGCCGTTAGAACGAAAGACCCCAATGATCGGGGCGATCAAAATTATGAAAAATAGATGTTTCAAGCGGGCACGGAGGTGGAGTTTATGGGAAGAGATAGGGAATTGAGAAGTGGAGAAAAAGGAGGAAGAGAGAAATCTCAACCTAGTACAGAAGAAAGATCGTGAGATAAAACGTAAACAGGCAAAGCGTGACAGATTACAAAGACAGAGAGATAGAAGCTGAATTTTGTTAAGGATTTGGGATTAAAATATAACCCCACACACACGGATGCGTGCTCGCACGAACGTTTGTCTGTACGTGTACGCGCGTGTGTTTACGCCCGCTCGCCCCCTCTCGCCCGCCTGCTCTCTCACCCACACGCCAAAAAAATAATAGATTTTGTTACACAGAAATGCTCTGATTGCGCGCACATCTTTATTTGAAATTTAATGTGTATTAGATTTTTTGATATATAACAAAATTTAAATTCTAATATAGACAGACTGTTGCACCATTCAGGTGAAAAACTTTGAGTCTTGGATGGAAGCAATGGACTAAAAACGACATTATTTATGGCGTAATCGTTCCTGTCGTTGTTATTTTGTTAATTGTACTTGTTTCTCAACTGCAGAACTTAATTGGTGGGGAAGGATTTGGTGCAATAACTGGAATTACCATGGAACTGGAAGAACTTCTGGTCTTAACGGTAATTCCCTTACTCCTTGGATTAGCGTGGAACCAATGGGCAGGAGGAGCCTCAGGATTTATCATGGGCAGCCTTTACGCCCTCTACTGGGCAGACCGCTTCTCGTTCGGAGGGGGAGCCTTTGGAGGAAACTCAATTTTACTGGGATACGTCCTTAGCCCAATACTGATTGGCTACATGGCAGGAGTTATGAACAAAAAATCAGACAACTTCCGCAGAATGCTACTCGTAGGAATATTTTCAACCACAATAGGAGGAATAATGCTCTTCGGAATTTATCATTTGTCACCCATTAACGTCGTCACAGGAGTTGACGGATTCTTACTTACAGTCCTTACCCGAACAGCCTGCGGCGCAATAGTACCAATATTTGCAAAAGTTTTCTCGTGGTACGGAGTTGGAGCATAAAAAGGGAACTACTGTTTTTTTAGTTCCTCGATTTTCTTTAGTGTTTCCTCTTCTGAAGGATGACTTATTGCGCCAACTGGACAAACAGGCTCGCAACCCCTACAGAATACTATACACTTGTTAGGATGAACAACTGTTCTCTTTTCGCCATCTTTTTCTTCAATGCTGAAAGCATTAACATGACAATAATCAACACATTTTCCACAAGTAATACATTTGTTATAATCGATTATTGGGTCCCAAAAAATTTTATTTCTTGGAATTCCTTCAAATGTTTTTTCAGACATTTCTTATACCTTCAACGTTATTTTTTGGCAATTCAGTATAAATTATTGGATATATAACAATATTTAAATATTCACTTTCTTCAATGTTTATTTATGCTCCTAAACTCCAAAGACCAAAACAAGTTCAAAGCCAAAATTTTCAAAGCACTATCAGACCCCGTTCGAGTAGAAATACTTGAATTCCTTCGTGAAGAAGAAAAATGCGTATGCAAAATTGTTCCCCATCTTGACATTATACAGCCAGTAGTTTCTCGTCATCTAAAAATCCTAAAGAACTGTGGACTGGTCAAAAAAAGAAAAGAGGGAAATAAACGATTTTACTCAATAGCAGAACCACAAATATTCAAAATTATTGACGCCCTTACTCCCGAAATCATTAATTCATTAACGCAAAATATCTTGGAGCAAATCATTTAGATAAAAACCCCAGAAGGGAAGACTTTGGATTACCATGCATGCGCGTGCACTCTTAGTGATGAATGTTGGCGCGCGCTTAATTATTTTTTAAACGAATATTTGCATAGTAAGTGATAGATTTGTAAGTTTAGGAAGCAAATTTTCACTCCTATTCTGGAACTTGTTAGTATTCTGGAGGCATTCCGCTTGAAGCGCCAGGAGCTTTAGTTTTTCCGCCAGATATTACATCATCAATCCTCAAAATCATAGTTGAGGCCTCTGAAGCTGATTTGATTGCTTGTTCCTTAACATTTAACGGTTCGATAACTCCTTTCTTGAGCATGTCACCAATTTCACCACTGAAAACATCAATACCCATAAAAGATCCATTGGATTTCTCATGCGCAGATCTCAGGTTAACCAGTATATCAATTTGTTCTAAACCTGCATTCTCAGCCAAAGTTTTAGGAATTATTTCTAATGATTTCGAAAAAGCCTCAACTGCCAATTGCTCTCTGCCACCTATCTGGACAGCATACTCTCGCAGTTGTCTAGATATTTCTGTCTCAGTGGCTCCACCACCAGCAACAACCCTATTTTTCTTGTATAGATCAGCAATAACTGACAAAACATCATGCATAATACGTTCAGCCTCGTCTACCATTCGCTCCAAACCTGCACGTATCAGAATTGAAACAGATTTAGGATTCCTACACCCCTCAACGAAAACCATCTTATCATCACCTATCTTTCTTTCTTCCACAAGCTTAGCGTATCCCAAATCTTCCGGTCTAATGTCATCTAAATTTGTAACAACTTTGCCATCTGTTGCTCTAGAAAGCTTTTTCATATCAGAATCTTTTGCGCGGACAACTGCCATTATTCCTGCCTTTGCGAGGAAATATTGAGCCGTATCGTCTATACCCTTCTGACTTATCAAAACGTTTGCTTTTGTTTTCTTGATTTTCTCAACCATATTCTTGAGCATGCTAGTTTCTTTATCTAAGAAACCAGATATTTGAGACGGATCATTAATTCTAATCTGCGCGCTGACTTCAGTTTTTTTAACTTCTAGTGCTACGTCTATGAGGGCAATTTGTGCTTCTTTCACACTTTTGGCCATATCCGAGTGAACAATTTCTTTGTCCAATATTATCCCCTTTACTAGGTGTGTGTCCTGAAGACTTTTTCCTTCTTTCTTTACTATCTGGACGTTGTCAACGTCAACAATCCATTTTTCTCCTTGTTTTTCAGCAATTTGATCAATTGCATAAACTGCGATGTCTGCAAAGTGTTCTTTTGTTATCCCGACAGCTTTGCTCCCCATTGCTGTTATTGCAGCTTTCTTTAGTGTCTCTTTATCCTCTAAATCCACCGTCTGGCTGATTTTATCCAATACTTCTAAAGCTCTTTGAGCCGCTTTCCGGTAGCCCTCCACGATCAATGTTGGATGGATATTTTGTTCTATCAAATCTTCAGCCATTTTTAGCAATTCTCCTGCCAGAACCACTGCAGTTGTTGTTCCGTCTCCAACCATATCGTCTTGGGTTTTGGCGACTTCAACAATCATTTTTGCTGCTGGATGTTGAACATCTATCTCTTCAAGTATTGCAGCACCATCGTTAGTTATGGTTATGTCTCCTAAGCTATCTACGATCATTTTGTCCATACCGCGTGGTCCGAGAGTGGATCTTATTGCTTCTGCAATAATTTTAGCTGCCATAATATTGTTTTTCTGTGCTTCTTTTCCTCTGTTTCGTGAAGTGCCTTCTTTTAGGATTAAAACTGGTTGCCCACCTTCAGTTTGCGTTAAATATGCCATTAAATTCACCTCATTTCCTATTGTCTCATCAAATCTTAAATGACAACAAGTTATCTGCTTAAATTATTCTGATAGGACTATTTAAAGTCGTAGTATTCAATGTTGGAAGTTGTCAAATACTAGAAATCCACTATTTTAAGGAGTAATGGATCTAAACTAACTCCAATTGGGTTGGATTGAAATTTAATTTTCAAAAAAGGGGAGATTGCGGGATAAAATGGTCGGGGATATCTCCAGAGTGAGACTGAAATACATCATTCCAACTACTTTTTTGCTTCATCCAAATTGAGTATAACTTATAAAAAAGTGGGAGATTGGGTGATATCTCCAAGGTGGGAATTAGTTCATTTCAAGCATATAGCAAAAAAACTGTATTTTACTAGTAAATTAGGGTGCGAATCCCACCTCCCGCACCATCAAGTCTCAGTAAAATTAAGTCAAAATAATTTTTGTTTTTTTGCTTGAAGAGGGCTTTAGGTTTTCTGCGCCTTCGAATTTTGCGTATATTTCTATGCTGTTGTCCCACCAGTCCATTTTTTGTATTGCCCAGTCTATGAAAAATCCTCCCAATTTATTGGTGTAACCCTGTGCGATTGTGGTTTCTTTCAAGAGTGCTCCGTCACTTTCTATGATGCTGATTTTTGCTTCTTTGATTCCTTCGCCTGTTGCGTGTCCAAATAGCCGTCCAGAAAAAGTTATTGTTGTTCCCTGTTGTGTTCTGTTTTTTGGTTTATCTAAAACGAGAATTGTTTCTCCTTTTGTAAAGTCTGTTATCTCAGAGTCATGGTATTCGTCGATTGTTTCTTTTACGTCCATTATTCCGTCTATGCAATCATTTAGTGTGTTGCAGCCTTCTCCGAAGGTAACTACTTGGTTATTTGGAGCTCTTACTCTGTATCGATATTTTCCGAGTTCATCCACATGAATTTCAAAAATCGGTTTATCCATTATAATTCCTCTTCCAGAACTACTGAAGAACTAACTGTGCTAATATTGCATTATAACAACCAATAGATATCGAGGAGTACATACTCCACTTATCCATCATCCTCCACGCAGAAGAATATTTAGACTTTCTTGTAATAATAAATCGATAAAGTTCATCCAATTATCATGAACTTTGTATCTTCAAGTTTTTCAGCTAAATCTCTTTTGTGCTGTTTATTCTGCAATACATTGTATTATTGTGTAAACACACTGCTTAAAACAAGCAGCCAGCATCTTTGATGTTGGGGCTTTTGTTGAAACAATTGAGTATCGAAGAAATAGAAAATTTGTTATCTGTGGTTATCTCCAACTCAAACACTGTTGACACAGTCTAATGTGAAACTGTCACGTGCAAGATGAAGAGTTTCGCAGTTATTTTTCGTTTTTTATTGCTCGGTCATAACTTTTCTTTACATATGGAATGAGTTCTTTGAGTTCATTTGGTTCGAGGTTGACTTGAACCCAGCTTTTTATGATTTTGTCTCCTGCTGCAAATGGTTTTGTTTCTTTGATTTTTTGGAGTTCCTCTTTTTCTTGGCTGTTTAGTTTGGTAATTACAAGCCCTTTGGTTACTAGTCCTGCAAACATTTTTCCATTGGCTAGATAGCAAGGGCAACCAAACATTTTTTTGTAATCAACGTTTGGCCAGTTTAAAATCTCCTTTTCCAAAGCGCTCCTGAGCTCTTTTGTATCTTCCTCGATGTACCACTTCAAAATAATTACCAACACAAAATAGCGAAGTTGAATATTTAATTATATACAGCGAAGTTTTCAGCACCCGTAACACGATATGAGCTAATAATTAGCGACCTACTGTTTATTCGTGTGTGAGTTTTTTGTTATAGTATTTCGTTTTTCGTTTTGTGAGAAGAGGCGTAGATAGAGATAGGGGAGTAGAGTTAAACAGTAAGAGAGAGGGGAAAAAGGTTAAATTTTAACCTTCTCTCTCTTCTTCTCTTTCATACGCTTTCCTTCCCCCTCTCCCTCTCACCACTTCAAGACTTCAAGAGTTCGAGACTTCAAGAAGCTCCCCCTATATAAACAAAAAATAATGAATTTCTTAGATGCGCGCGCATGTTTTAGAATCTTAATTAATCTAAAACAAGTCCAAAGTTGGAGTATTAAACCAACGCACGACAATCAAGAAAAATTTTGAAGCACTTTTTCAACAAGTACCAAGAACAGGTCGCTGAATTTTTCCTTGCCTAGAATACATGTTCCCAGTTGTAGATAAGACTACAGTTTCTTCTCCTACTGTAATTCCAAAATAATTTACTCTTCCACCGAAGTCTTCATCTTTTACCCATTTTTGGTATTCGGGACTCTCTTCTAGCATGTTACCTGTCAAGACTGCGGTTCTTACTTGAGAACCTCTGAATCCCGCTTACTTTCATTTTTTTCATATTAGGAAATGCCTGAAGAAGCTGTTCATCTCTATCACGTAACCTGAATCCTACAGCATAAACTGGAGTATATTCAAGTCCAGTTTTTTCAGAATAAATGTATCAATAATGAGTTATGTAGGGTTATTCATTCGAAAAAATGATTGCCGCATATGTTCCCGTTATCGCAAGAAGAATTAACATTTCAGAAACATGACAACCTAAAACCGAAAGAAAATAATTGACATGAAAGTGTAAAATATGTCTATTTAAAAGGACAAATACCATCATATGTTGTTTGTTCTATTTGGTTTAATAAACACATTTATTCTTTCTCTTCAAAACATTTAGGGCATTGTTCATAACCCTTTGCTATTAGGTTATAAAGTGTCTCATTGTAGTATTTTATTTTGCATCCGTTTGCTGTTGGGTATTTATGGAAAACATTATTTTTTAGAAAATACAATGCCAAATCAATTTACACCTTGATGCCTAATCGATACATTGCGTATTTTTCATAATTCATCGAAATTTTTATTTAACCTTTATGTTTAAAAAATAAACAACAATCAAATCATATCCAATTCTTTTGTATAATATAAAATTATAACAGATAAATAAAACTTTGAGAAAACAACAAAAATAAATGGCAATAATATATCTCATCACTCCTCTTTTCACATCTGTTTTTGTTTATATAGGGGGAGTCTTGAAGTCTCGAACTCTTGAAGTCTTGAAGTGGTGAGAGGGAGAGGGGGAAGGAAAGCGTATGAAAGAGAAGAAGAGAGAGAAGGTTAAAATTTAACCCAACCAACCGACCAATGGAATGATGAGTAGAACAAAACGGCAAAACCACCCGTGCTCTTCTGATTTTATGGTACAAAACAATGTTGATTATTTTTCTATTGTCGGTTTTTGGTTAAAGTTGTTTGTAGCATGTATTTTGTACCCAAGTGTTTATGAGGAACGAAGAGAATAACTATAGATGATCCAGTCCTAATTTACATTTTTGTAAATAGATAAATCTGAGAAATATTTTTAAAGCGGATCCTTAAATTGAGCGAAGAAATAACAGTCAAAAAAGCTAAATTGATTTCAGCGGTAAGAAACTACGAAAAAACAAAAACAAATAGCAAAGAAAAACGTGTAGACTTTACAGTTTCACCTTCTGATAACGACAAAAAAATCCTTATACGAGCAATAACTGAACCAGAGTCAAAATCTGGAATTGTTAGTGTAGATGCAATCCATGAAATGATCGATTTCTTAGAACGGAACAATTATGATAAAGGAATTCTTATTGGAAAAAAATTTACTGCCGCAGCAAAACGAGAAATGAAAAATGCCAACATCGAATTGGTTTCCGATAATTATTCTCCCAACTTCAAACTAGAACGTCTATTCTCTACAATAGGAAATTATGTCGAAAAATTGTGCATCACAAAATGCGGGAAAATTCCTTTAGAGGATTCTGATTGCAAAGGATTCTCTGACGGCGCCTACTCTTGTGATATTAGATTAATTAGTGACAACGCTGACTTTCATCACGAAAAAGCATGGAATGATTTCCTAGAAAGAGACCTAATCAAACTATTAGAAATAAAAAAAGAATCGAAGAAATAGCTTTCTTTGAATGTGTAAGTGTGCGCGCTTAAATTTCCACTTTGTAGCTTATGTATGCTTCTGCAAGTTGCTTTAGGTCTGTTCCAGGATTTAAGCCGTCGCACATTTGAACATACATTTTTCTCAATTTCTCAACGACTTCATTTGACATCTTAAAAGACAATTCATTCCGATCGTAAGCAACTAATATTGATGATAAGCCATCGATATACTTCCTATTTTCCATAATATTCTCACGTTTTTTCCTGAATGTTTCGAACCACATTGAGACTTTCTGGTTGGTTATTCTGTTTATGCAAGTATGACATGCGTTCAATCTTCCAGTATCTTCGTTTCTAATGACTGAAACATCAATAATTGGATAGTTACCACAAACACCACATTTCATGTTATGTGACGAAACAAAATTGTCAATTAAAAGATACTTCTTGCCATTATACTGAAATGACCCAAGCTCACTTAGGTATTTAGGAATAGTTCTGCTTAACGCCAGCAAAACATCATCAGTTTTTGACATTTTACACACCCCACTACACAATTATGCTAGGGGAAATCTTCGTTTCACATAGTCCTTTACAAATTCGTGATCATGTGCTAATTCTGTGCTTTTAACAATTTGACCTTCAAGTCTATCCAAAGCTAACTTGAATGTTTGCTCGACACCCCAACCTTCACTTGAACTGAAAAACGAGCCCTTCCTTGTTCTGAATTGTAGTCTACAGTGAATCAACTGATCGCCCTTGAAGTTTGTACCGTGTGTTTTCATGTAAACGAAAAGCGTTCCAGATTCTAATGTTTCTCCGTACCTACTAGTGAAAGATTCGAAATCGGCAATAATGTGACCTCGTTGAATTTCATCAATTTCCACATCTTTAACTGAAAACTGCACCATAAGCCTTCTTGCTGGTTTTTCTAGTTGAGCTAAAGGTTCAAGAAAGTCTCTTTTAGTTATAATGCCTACAGGTCTTCCTTTGCTAATGACAATTAACGAGGAAATGTCGAATTTGTGCATTTGATCCTCAGCTTCGGGCAATTTGGTTTCCGGCAAAACAGTGACCGCACGGTTCATTATGCCCTTGGCGGGCATACTCAGAACAGGAACTTTCTCGCCCACCAGTTCACCACTCCTTTGACTCTGTCTCGGTTGAAAGACATTCCTAATAATATCGTAAATACTAACAATTCCCACCAATTTTCCATCTTTGACTATTGGCACGTGAGAGATTCCTTCGGATCTAAAAAGGCTCAGTATAGATCCAAGCGATTCGTCTTCTTCGATCACAAAAGGTTTCTTAGTCATTAATTCCTCAACGCGAGTATTACTCCAACGCTCCATTATAGCTCCATGGACAACATTTTCATCTGTAACAAAACCTAAGAGTTTCTCTCCACTGTATACTGGAAGTTGCCTAATATCGCTTTCAATCATCAATTTAGCGACCTTTCCGAGAGAATCATTCAAAGTAACAGCAGGTACTGATCGCATCAAAGTCTTAACTTTAGTTCTTGACGAATCAAAACTCGATCGTATTATCCATTTGCGAGAAATTACCCCTTTATATTCACCTTTACTATCTACGACAGCTAAAACAGGGGGTGTCTCTTTTTTGAAAAGTGATAAACAAGAGGAAAGAGTATCATTTTCATGAACTTCTATGAACCCTTGCGAAAAAACATCTTTCACGATTTTAACCATAAAAAACCTTCAATAATAATATTCACATGCTATGATTTAAGCATTATAAGAAAAAGTTGATGAATGTTTTAATAGCATGTAAGTGTAAAATATATTGGATTCAACATAAACTTATCAAGTTCTAAGTCTAAAATGAACGATTATCTGTTCATAGAGTTTGTTCATAGAGTTATTTTCGTAATAATTGTTGACTACAGGAAAGAATAATGTTAGAATGGTTAGGAATTATAGGTAATCCTTGTAATTTTTCTTTTATCTTTAGTTGTGCTTTATAAGGCTAGTGAAGTAACTATCTATCACGCGGTTAAAGTAGCCGAGGTTACAGGTTTAGGAAAGACAACTATTGGTTTTGTGTTAATTGCATTTTCAACTTCGTTACCTGAATTGTTCGTTGTTATTTTCTCTGTATTAGAGCCACAAAATGTAGGAGTGTCTATTGGAAATATTTTGGGTTCAAACATAACAAATATTTGTTTGACATTAGGGATTTGTTTTTTTCTAATAGCAATAAAATACCCAGACATAGCCAGTTTTATTCCTAGTATGGCTAAAAGAGAGATGGGTGACTTATACTTTGGTCTCTTTATAGCGTCAATAATTCCTTTATCGTTAATGTTTGTTGGTTCTGCAAGCTTATTTATTGGAATTGTCCTCTTGGGAGTGTTTTTTTACAACATCTATCAACTATCCAAAATAAAAAATGTTAAAAAAGATGGGATACGCTTTTGGCGTATCTGGAATGTTCTGCTTGGTTTAGCAGTTTGGGTTTAGTTGTTCTAGTTCTTCGATGTTTGTGTTGGTTAGTGTTTTGATTTTGTTTAGGTCGCCGATTTCGCCGTAGCCTACAAGTGTTATTGCGGTTCCTTCGCCGCCGTTTCTGGCTGTTCTTCCGATTCTGTGGAAATACACTGGAGCATCCATTGGAACATCATAGTTTATGATATGAGTGATTCCCTCTATGTCTAAACCTCTGGCAGCAACGTCGGTTGCTATGAGAAAGTCAAATTTTCCATTTCTGAAAGCTTTGGTGACACGTTCTCTTTGTGCCTGAGTGAAACCAGCATGAAGCGGCTCCGCAGAGTATCTATGTGATCGTAGTTTGCGGGCTACCCAGTCTGTTCCTCTTCTTGTGTTGCAGAATACGATTGCCTTGTCTATGTTTTTCTTTTCCAGCATGCCAAGAAGGTAATCAAGTTTGCTTCTTGGATTTAGTACCATGTAGTACTGGTTTAGCTGCTCAAGGGCAATCTCGTCTTTGCTGACAAGAATTTCTTCTGGATTCTTCATGTACTGATGACAAACGTCCATTACTGAATTGTCTATTGTTGCAGAAAATAGGCTCAACTGCCTGTCCTGTGGAACTCTAGACAAAATGAATTTGATGTCATCTATGAAGCCCATGTCAAGCATTCTGTCAGCTTCGTCAAGAACAACAACTTTTGTTGATGAAAGATTCAAGGTTCCCCGTCTAAGATGGTCAATTAATCTGCCGGGTGTACCCACAACAATCTGAACGCCTCTTTGTAGGGCATGAATCTGTTTGTTGATGGATTCTCCACCATAAACTGGCAACACCTTCAACTTAGTAAATTTACTAAATCGTTTTATGCGCTCTGCGACCTGTATTGCAAGCTCGCGTGTCGGCGCTAAAACTAAACCTTGAACTTTTTTATTCTCTGGGTCAACACGTTCAACCATCGGTATTCCGAAGGCTGCAGTTTTGCCCGTTCCTGTTTGTGCTTGTCCAATAACATCTTTTCCTTCCAACAAGGGAATTATTGCTTCAGCTTGGATTGGAAAAAGTTCAGTAAAACCAAGCTTCTTTATTCCCTGCATTACTTCAGGAGTTAGTGGTAAGTCTTCGAATTTTCTTATTTGCATTTGTTTATTTCCTCCTGTCACAAAATGTATGCACGCAAATTATCAAAAAGTCTTCAAAAGTCTTCTTCTTCTGTATTTCTCTCAAAAGCCTTCTAAAGCTTCTCTAGTAAGCATGAATGATCTATGTGACGATATACCATTCAACAACATACGCCGCTATAAAAACCTTTACTATACACGATACTGACGACATGTTAACATAAAATCCAGTTTAGGAGCAGAGAATCTGAACATTTCCCAAAAAGACGTTCTTGATGTTGAAATGCAGGTAAATCTTAAATTTTCCAACACACAAAATAAGGTAATGTACTTGTTTTAGGGGAGACGAAAATTTGCAGTATATTTGGGAAAAACCAGTAATCACCTTCTATAAAGAAAGGTTTGGAAAACAGGAAAAAGAACCTTTTGTGGCTGTGAAAGCACAGAAACTTGTTGTCACACGAGAAATAGAAGTCACAGGATACAGTTGCCATCTGGAAGACTTCTTTCCAATCATGGGCAGCCTAGATTACATATCAAGCAAAAAAGGAAAAAATGACAGCTACGTCCTGTGCTGGTTTGACGACAAAATAGACGATTTCACAGAAGCATTCCGAAGATTGACCGCCGTTACATTTCAGGAAGAAATCAACTGCACAACAGACAAAAAAGGCAAAGAAACCTGCAACGCCAAATTCGAAGCAAAGCACGGAAAACTAGAATAAAACTCAATCTAAAAGCTTCATCGCTTCAAGCAGCGGCTCAAGAAGACAACCTGAAATATATTTTTCATCTATAAGCTCACCATCGGAGCTGTTCAGTCCCAGACAGCAGGGAATAATCTTCAACGCAACCTTGTTAGAATCTAAACGCTCAAAACAAAACGGGTAAAGCCTACACAACGAAGGCCTAACATGCATAGACGCCACAGACATGATACTGCTTTTCATCGTCAACATCGAGAAAAACACATGAACCATCCTCTCTTGATTTCAAGCGGTTACAAGCAAGCACAGAATAATCGTTTGTTCCATCTATTGGTTCAACAAAATCGGCTAAACTGTTGCCTGCAGCCTCAATCTTTTCAATTTCTTCTTTTGATAATACTGGACCTCCAAGTCTACAGCACAAAGAGGCGCATCGTTTACAGCTAAACCGAAACTTTTCAGGTCCAAGCTCAATAACTGCCTGATTTTTTGCGTCAAAAGTAATCACTGCAACCAGATTTTCCACGCTTGGACACCTCAAATTTGCAAAGAAATCCCTGCGTAACAGTTCTTAGCTATAAATGTTTAGGAAAAAGAACAAAAATAAGCAAGTATATTTACATCAACGAATATTTGGGAGCAGGGGTTGAAGAATCTGGCTAAACATAGCGGATTAGAAGCTCAAAAAACCTTAATGTCTATTGCTACACTCCTCAGAAACACAACCTGGAAGTGCGGAAAAATCGAGCGACTAGTCGTAAACTATTTGCAGCGCCGACATCAACGATGCGGATCTGCACAAACGCCCGTACAAGATATAGTTCAACATTTTGAGTTAAATGGAAAAGAAAAAAGCGAATTCCTCGAAGCCATGAGACGCTTAGAAAAACGCAACATAATCAAAATCTCATGGATGCCACACCAAAGCCACATGTAACAACTGGCAGCTCAAACTTTTTTGTGAAAACCTTAAAAGCACAAATTCCCCCGAACATCTAGGGATGATGTAGCCGTTCCAGCCTTAGTGCTTAGTAATTTCTTAGCACCAGTTCGGCTTTTTGTTTTCTCATAATGAGAATCTCCTATTTCTTATTAAATCTAAATATAGTTTTTTTCCAATTTCTTTCATCAAAGCTAATTAATTAAACCATACGCGCATGCCAACCAAGTTTCAGTTCCCAACAAATCAATATCAGAACGTAATCTCTGTATTGTGCAAACAAGGATAACAAAAATGTTGATGTTAGCCTGTAAGAATTAAAAATTATAACATTAAATTTCAAAATTACTTTAAATTTTTTATTCATTGACTGCTTTTATAAAAAATATTAAATATTGATTATTGACAAACAGTGGGGTATGGGGAAAGTAATGAAAATTTTGAAAAATAATATAAAAACAAAAATGACGACAATTTTTGCTATTGCATTACTACTGACTACCATTTCAGCTCTAGCTATTTCTGCAAATGCTCAAACAGTTCTTCCTGAAGACATAATTATTGGACCTGCTCCAGCAGGCGTCACCGAAGACATGAAAGTTCCAACAGAGATAATTTTAATGATAAGACCCAATCCAGTTGGTCTTAATCAAGAGTTCTTGGCTAACATCTGGACAGTACGTGCTCCTGGTTCACAAAGGGCATTCTTAGGATATGAAATTACAATAACAAAACCATCTGGCGAAGTAGTGACCTTCACAATGGATTCCTTCGTAGCAGACGGAACCGCATGGTTCCCATGGATAGCTGACGAAGTAGGCGACTGGACACTACAAGTGAAGTTTCCAGGAAACTTCTTCCCAGCAGGATTCTACATGGATGGAGATTGGGTAAACGCCTCAGGACATTCAGGATTCTTTGGAACAGGTGGAACACAATATGATGAACCAGTTTACGCAGAACCCAGTGAATCACCAGTAATAACCTTGACAGTTCAACAAGATTTTGTGCCAATATGGCCAGAATCTGAACTTCCAACAGACTATTGGACAAGACCCGTAGCATCCGAAAACAGGGAATGGTGGCCAATTCTAGGTGACTATCCATGGTTCGGCCAAGGAGAAAGTGCACTATGGGACCAATATTACCCTGATACCAACTCCTATGCCGACGGAGGTACCTATGCATTCACACCGTGGGTCGAAGGACCCGACAGTGGGCACATTGTCTGGAAGCGAATGGACCAAATGGGCGGAATTATCGGAGGAAGCCAAGCAATTGGTTCTGATGTCTACTGGGATCCAGTATGGCTTGATAGACCAACAGTAATCCTACAAGGCAGATGTTATGAAACAGTTACAAGACCTAGTCAGGATGGACCTGAAGGTCAAACATACTGGCAATGCTATGACATTCGTACAGGAGAACTATTCTGGGAAAGACCGCTCTATCCAGGAGAAAGTGAACCTACACTAATCGAATATGCAGCCTCACCATACACTCTCAGCCTAGGAGGACGAGGCATCACAGGTGTTGTACCGAAATTAAGCAAACCAAGCTTGATGACAATAAGCGGCGGCAGAATCATGAAATACGATCCTGTTGATGGCTCATTGATTCTTAACCAATCAATAGCGCCCATGACGTGGTAACGGAGGCGATTATTACATGAACGGTTACGTGCTCGGAGTACAGAATCTGGGCGGCGGCGAATATCGTTTGATTAACTGGACAACAATAGGATCAGCAGCTAATTTCGAAGACCGTGTAATAAGCAATACAACATATGCACGAAGCAGCCTACCTAGCCTCATTGATTGGGAAACAGGCCTAGGCGCTGTAGTCAGCAATGTTGACAGAGGCGGAATACGCTGGGGACAGAGAATAATAGCATACGACCTAACAACAGGACAAGAATTATGGGACAAAACAGTTGAAGCACCACAATTCAGCGGCTCAGCAGCACTCGCAGACCACGGAAAAGTCGTCATTGGCTCAATGTATGGACACTTCGAAGCATACGACCTTCGTACCGGAAACTTTGAATGGCAAACAGAAACAATGGACTACCCATGGGACATTACTGGCTGGGGATCATACGGAATGATCTCATGTTATGGCAATTTCTATTGGGGAGCACCTTCAAGCTACTATGCATTCAGTTGGGAAACAGGCGAAACAGTCTGGCAATTCCAAATACCTGCAGACTTCCCATTCGAAACAGCATACGGCACAGGCACCACCGCTGAAGACGCTGAAACAGTTTATCCATTCCACGCACCAGGAATAGCTGCTGACGGAAAAATATTCGTCTATTCACTACAACACTCACCCGAACCACCATACTTCAGAGGACAACCAATGCTAGCAATAGATGCATTTACTGGAGAACTTGTCTGGAAACTAGGCGGATTCACTGGATGCGGACAACATACACGTGCAGGAGTAATGATACGCGTTGCAGACGGTTATCTTGACACTTGGTATGAGAGATGGATACATGTATGTTATAGGCAAAGGCAAGAGCGAAACAACGGTCACAACACCTGACGTCTCAGTACCAGCAGGAACAGCCATGACAATCAAAGGTACAGTACTTGACATGTCACCTGCACAACCAGGGGCAGCATGTGTATCAAAAGATTCAATTGAAGTACAAATGCAGTACATACACCTTCAAATGCCAATTGACGGGATTCACCACAATATCACCATGACTGGTGTTCCAGTGACATTATCAGCCATAGCTGAAGACGGCACTTATGTTGACATCGGGACAGTTACATCTGACGGATATACAGGTGCTTTTGGAGCATCATGGACTCCAACACAACCAGGTCTATACAAGGTCATTGCATCATTTGCTGGAGACGATTCATACGGCAGTTCAGACGCAGCAGCATATGTAACAGTTGGACCGGCATCATCAGCAGGCGGAACAATACAACCCGAACCTACAGGACCAAGCTCTGGAGGAACTACACCAACACCTACCGAACCAACGCCTGAAGAGCCTACACCTGAACAGCCAACTCCAGAAGAGCCTACACCAGAGGAACCAGAGCCAACAGTCCCAGAACATCCACTTATCAGTGCAGAACTAGCAATCATCATCGCAGTAGTTGCAGCATGCATCATCGGTGCAGTAGCATACATTGCACTAAGACGACGACAATAAACAGAGGAACTCATCTTCCTCCCACTTTTTTGGGAAAAACAATGGATGGAATGGGCTGAAAAAACTCAACAAGGAAAAAATGAAAACTAACAGATAATTTGGTTTTCATCTGACTTTCTCCTTTAGTTGGCCTTGCTGAGTTCCAGCAAACCATTCCTTCAAACTATTTTAACAATTATGCTCAGTTATGTTTACCTGTATTACCTAGATTATCTGTTGTATGTTGTTGATATTAGTCATTCTTCTAAATTACCTAGATTTTCCCCCAAACTTGTAAATTACCTAAAAAGACTAGGCTTGTCCTAGCTCTTTACTTCCTAGCGGTCACGACTTAATGAATACCTTGGATTACCTGTAGATATCCAGTTGTTAACTTTCATTAATTGCTACATAAGAAAAAAATAAGAAATAGAAACGGGAAGAGCATGAAAAACCGTCAAGGTGTCTCGTCCGTTTGGAGAACGAGGCGAAAGCGCGCGCACGCTTCGGCTAGGCTTTCTTTGTAGGCGTTTGATGCATTGTTTGTTTGCTATGAAGCCTTTGACTTGCTCAGGGTTTTCTAGGTTGCAGTTTCTTTTAAGATGTTTGAGTCGTTTTCCTGTTGCTTTGATGGTGGTGTCTGCGTATGCGTTCTTTTTCATGTGCCATAGGGTGTTGAACACTTTATTAGTCGGGGACGGTGTTTTTTTAATGGGGGATGATGTAGCCGTCCCAGACCGACCTTAACAGGAATGAAGACGATAAGGCTGGCAGACCCCTAAAATAAACGATTTAGCTAGTGGCCTATTTTTTTGGAGCTTACTGGCATTGGTTCTTCTAGTTTTTTGGCGACTAGGAAGAAGATTAGCCATGTGATTAAGCCGTATGTGATGCCGTTTGTTATGGCTTCAATGTAGATGAGGTACTGAGATAAGGGAAACTGAACAAGTGCGGCGATTACGTTTCCTGGAAAGAGTGGAATTGGAACTGCTATTGATGCTGCGGTGAATAACAAGAAAAATGCTATAAATATTTGTCCCGCTTTCACGATATTTCCTCATTTATTGTGTGTGTTCCACCCATCAGTATAATGAATCTTAATACGTAATAAACATTTTCGTATTGTTGTCCAACACAAATACACAAACACAATTTAACAGAAAATTCATAACACACCCACTAACACTTTACAGAACATGGACATAATCAACTTCGCAGCCACCGTCATCCTGCTAAGCACATCAGGCGCCCTAGCCCCAGGACCACTATTCTTTGTAACAATCACCCACGGCACAAAAACAGGAGCCAAAAGCGGACTAATGTTCTCGATAGCACACAGCATAATAGAATTCACCCTCGTCATCCTACTAGCCATAGGACTACTAAGCGTCGCAAACCAGCCCGCAGTCAAACTCATAGTCGGAGGCGCCGGAGGCATAGCCCTAATAGTCTTCGGTTCCATGCAAATACGCAGCTCCCTACATGAAACAAACGAAACAAACTCAACAAAAAAGACAACAAAACACCTCCTCCTTTTAGGACTAGCACTCACAGGCCTAAACCCCTACTTTATCATCTGGTGGCTAACCATCGGCGCAAACCTAATACTACTATCCCTAGAATTTGCAGGACTATGGGGCGTCCTCTTCATGTACATCTGCCACGTCTGGGTAGACTACGCATGGCTCACACTAGTCGCAGGATTCGCAAAAAAAGGCGCAAAAATCCTAAGAAAAAAATGGTACCGAGCACTCGTCGCAATTTTCGGCGCAATCCTCATCTACTTTGGACTATCATTTCTAATTGACGCCCTAGGAATCTAATAACACAAAATCTCAAAACAATTTCAGAAACCAATGAGGAGTGAAGAGCGCACAAGGTTCCCACCCACAACAAGAAAGAGGTAATCTCCAAGATTGGCGCTTTACCCTCTGTTCTTTTGTGCGCTCTTCTCAGGAGCACTACCTTGTTATGGGGTTTATGTTGTTACGTGTCTGTGTTTACTACGTACAGTGTTTCTAGTCGTCGTATACACCGTCCACTTTTGTTCCACAGTAGCCGCATTTTGAGTTTTTGATTTTGTTTTCTTGTATATTGTATCCGTATCTTTGAATTATTGGTTGTTTGCATTTGTGGCAGTAAGTGTTTTCGCCGTCTTCTCCGGGCACGTTTCCCTCGTATACATATCTTAAGCCTGCATCTAGTCCGATTTGTCTTGCCTTTCTAAGTGTAGATATTGGAGTTGGCGGCAGGTCTGGAAGCTTATACATGGGATGGAATCGAGTTATGTGCCAGGGTGTGTCTTCTCCGACTTCGTTTTTGATGAATTCTGCTATTTGTTTCAGTTCCCATTCTGAATCATTTAATGTTGGAATAATCAATGTAGTCAATTCAACCCAGATTCCCAGCTGCTTATAGAGCTTGATGGAATCCAGCACAGGTTGCAGATGAACTCCACAGTTGTGCCTGTAAAATTCTTCAGTGAATCCTTTCAGGTCAATATTTGCAGCATCCAAGTATGGAGCAATCATTCTTAATGGCTCGCCGGTGATGTAGCCATTTGTCACAAAAACGTTCTTGAGCCCTTCCCTTTTTGCGAGCTTTGCCACGTCATATGCATACTCAAAGAATATTGTTGGCTCACTGTATGTGTATGCTATGCTTTTGCAATTGTTTCTTTTAGCTGCTGAAACAATTTCTTCAGGTGATGTTTCCTGCCCTACTATTACATTGCGCATTTTAGGCAACTGGGAAATGTCAAAATTTTGGCAATTTCCACAGTTAAAGTTGCAGCCAACAGTTGCAATAGAATATGAAAGAGACCCTGGAAGAAACTGGAACAAAGGCTTCTTTTCTATAGGGTCAACAGACTGGGCTACAACTTTGCCATACACAAGGCTATACAATGTTCCTTTCCTGTTTTCTCTGACCCCACAGATTCCTCGTTTGCCGTCAGCAATTTTTCGGCAACGGTGACTGCACAAATCGCAGTTAACCATGATCATCAGCTAATTTCTCGTAAAACATTGCTTCTTTTAACACAAAAATCTCCCTAACTACAAGTTATGACAGTTAATACTCTTAAAGTTTCAATTATGCATAAGCGAGAAGAGCATAACGGTTAAAGAAAATCGTCAGTTGGCACATTGAAAGTCAAGGTTTATAGCTTGAGAAAAACACAGTGTACTGCAGTAAGGTGGTTTTTAGTGACTAAATTTAGAGTGGAAATAGATCATAATACATGCCAAGGATTTGGGGCATGTGTTGAATTATGTAACAAATTCAAACTCGGTGACGAAGACGGAAAATCACATGTTGAAGGCGCAAAAAAGACAGAAACTGGAGAAGCAGTAGAACTGGATGAACTGGAATGCCATAAAAAAGCTGCAGAAGCCTGTCCATTTAACGCCATTCACATCACCAACTTGGAAACAAACGAGAAAATCATCTAAAAAACAGTGAACCATTTTGATAACTAACAAGCTTTCTTTGCTGGTTGGCGGAGAAGCAGGAGAAGGAATAAGTCGTTCAGGCTTTCTTTTTGCCAAAAGCTGCCTCAGAGGCGGACTGTATGTGTTCGGAGCCAACGACTATCAGTCGCTCATACGGGGAGGCCATAACTTTTTCACCGTCAATGTCTGCTCCTGAAAAGGTTCTCTCTCAGGCTGACAGGGTAAACATCATTATAGCCCTTAACAAGGACACCATACTTTTTCATAAAGATGAACTAGAAAAAAGTGGAGCAATAATCTACGATGCAGACCAAATCACAGTATCCGCTGAAGAGCTGGAACGAGATGACATTAAACTTATTCATGTCCCCCTGGAAGAAAATCGTAAAAGACCTTGAAGGTCCACAAATAATGGAGAACACCGTTGCCCTAGGCGCAGCAATGGCTCTTCTAGACTATAATTTAGAACTTCTTAATGGCGTATTACGGGATACATTCAAAGAAAAAATTGCTGAACAGAACATAGAAGCCGCAAAACAAGGATACAACTACATCAAAGAACACTTCAAAGAAGATTTTGGATACAGACTCCAAAAAAATGATTCAGCAGAAAAAAACAGAATCTTTCTCACCGGAAGCGAGGCAATAGGACTCGGAGCACTAAACGCAGGATGCAAATTCTATGCTGCTTATCCGATGACACCTGCCACACCGATTCTTCATTTCTTGGCACCCCTCGAAAAGGAATACAAAATGGTTGTCATTCAAACAGAGAGTGAAATTGCTGCAGCCAATATGGTTGCGGCTGCATCATTTGCTGGAGTTCGTGCAATGACTGCTACATCTGGGGGCGGCTTTTGTCTTATGAGTGAAGGATTAGGTATGATAGGGATGACTGAAACATCGCCTGTTATAGTTCTAGCTCAGACGTCCAGGACCTAGCACAGGTCTACCTACATATTCTGCGCAAGGAGACCTTAGATTCACTATTCATGCGTCACAAGGAGAGTTTCCCAGAGTTGTTATTGCGCCAGGAGATGTAGAAGAGTGCTTCTATGTTACTTTGGAGGCTTTCAATTTGGCAGAAAAATTCCAAGTTCCAGCATTGATAATCATGGACAAGTATTTGTCAGAGAGCTATGAAACATCCAAGCTTTTGGACCAGCACAGAATTAGAATTGACCGCGGACAATTGATAGCCGAAGACACATACAGCGGAGAAGAATACAAGAGGCATCAATTAACTGAAACTGGGATTTCCCCCAGAGCATTGCCCGGAACAATAGGTGCGATTGTCAGAACCAACGCTGACGAACATAACGAATTAGGTTACACAACAGAAGACCCCGAATTAACTACAAAAATGAATGATAAGCGAATGAAAAAATTGCAAGGGGTCTCTAAAGAGCTGGAAAACTATGAAACAGTGAAACTTTTTGGTCCAGAAGATGCGGACGCAACAATTATTGGCTGGGGATCAACTAAAGGACCAATACTTGAAGCAATGAAAATTTTGGGCGAAGAAGTGAAAGTGAATTTTCTGCAAATAGTGTATCTACATCCATTTCCAGTAAATAAGGTTAAGGAAACAATAGAGTCAGCAAAAAAGACAATAGTTGTAGAAAATAACATAACATCTCAGCTTGTCTAGTCTTATCCGCGAGAATTTACTAACTGCAGTTGACCATAAAATTTTGAAGTATGATGGCAGACCCTTTAATCCGGAAGCTCTCTCGCAGCAAATAAAGGAGGTTCTCTAAATGGTAACTCTAGATGATCTGAAAACACCAAAAACTAACACTTGGTGTCCTGGATGCGGAAACTTCGGAATCCTGATGGCTTTCAAGAAAGCGCTGGTAGAGCTTGGACTAAAACGGGAAGAGGCAATGCTAGTGTCTGGTATTGGTTGCCACGGAAAAATGGTTAACTATGTGAACATAAATGGTTTCCATGGAATACACGGTAGGGTTTTACCAACAGCCACAGGTATTAAACTCTCAAATCCCAAATTGACAGTAATTGGATTTGCAGGCGATGCAGACCAGTATAGTGAGGGTTGGGGACACTTTGTGCATGCTATAAGACGAAACGTAGACATGACTTTGATAGTGCACGACAACATGGTTCTTGGATTAACAACTGGGACAGGCTACATCTACCAGTCAGCAAGGATTCAAATCAAAGTCAACTCCGTTTGGGGTTATTCCTCCAATGCTGAATCCGTTGGCTCATGCACTGGTTAGCGATGCCACTTTTGTTGCTCGAGGATTCTCTGGGGACATGTTCCATCTAAAAGGTTTGATTGTTGAGGCGATAAAGCATAGAGGCTTTGCATTAATTGACGTTTTTCAGCCATGTGTTACCTTCAATTATTTGAACACTTATGATTGGTTCAGCAAGAGAGTCTACAAACTTGAAGAAGAAAACCATGACGTAACTGACCGCAAAAAGGCATTGGAAAAGGCGCTTGAATGGGGAGACCGCATACCCATCGGAATACTGTACAACAAAGAGAGACCCACATACCATGATGGCATCTCATACCTGAATGATGTCAACCTTACAAGATTGCCCAAAGATAACGTGGATATAACGGCTACAATGGAAGAAATGATGTAAAACTACTCAAGAACGTCTGGCATTAAATATCGTTTAGGAGCTTCAAGTGAATTATTGGAGTCTTTCTTTCCACCAGACTTTTTATGCGCGTAGACACCTGCTGAAGAATGTCCCATGGGTCCATGACTGCTTTGTTCTCGGGAGCTTTTCCCCCGTTGGTCCTCAGCCGAAATGCAATCTCCTCGATTATCAGGCTCTCTGCTATCAAATCAGCCATGCACACTTCGCCTTTGTTAATCAGGCGTTGAACAACCATCTTCTTTAGTTCTTTTCCCTCTTTCATGCTGTTGAGCAGCTTTTTTGCCTTCTTCTTAAGCTTGGTCTGTTGTAGCGAGAATGGTGGCGCCTTTTGGCAGAGGGTAACGCGTTCTCTCCATTTTTCCAGCCATTGAATTGTCCAGATTTTTAGGAATGCTTTGATTTCTTCTTGGCTCTCTTCGTTCTCCATTGCGTCGTCGAGTTTTGCAAATTCTGTATCACTTAGTTTTTCGGTTAGTGTGGTTTCTAGGTCGTTGTATGCAAAGTCTAGAAGTTTTCTTTCTGAACCGTGAATGTCTAGGTCAGGAATTTCTTTTTCTAGCTCTCCAGCTAACCATGATAAAATCAGCGGAGTTTCCTCGACTCGAATTTTGCTGCTGGACATACCTGAACCCCCATTACGGATATTATACATGCTTTTTTGGCTGTATTTGAGGTTTTCCAATTTCCGTTTTTTTGAGTCTAAATCAAAGAAAGGAAAAAAGACTGCGTTTTTTAGCTTAAAAAGGCTTAAAAGCCGTAAAAATGGTTAAAACAGGTTCTTTTTGGGGTTCCGTTTTCCTAAGAATATGTTTTTGCAGGTTGTTTACATTGTTGTTTTTGTGGTGAATGAGGTCATTTTTGTTTTTGGTTTTTGGTGAAAGAACAGGCTGTTTTTCGATACAGCAATATTAAATAAACTGTGCATATGGATTAAACAGAAAGTAACACATTGGAGTGCTCGTTTTTGAGTAAGGTAGCTGGGATGGCAAAGTCGTCGGCAAAAGGTGGCTTTAAGCTTTTCATAGGTGTAAGCATCTCCAGTATTTTCACGGCTCTTAGTTTAATTATTGTTTTGCGGCTGTTTGGTGACCCCGACGCCTATGGTATAATCACAACTGCCCTGATTCTTCCAACAATGCTGAACCTGTTCAAGGATTGGGGAATAAACTCTGCAATGGTCAAGTATCTAGCACAGTACAAATCTGAGAAGAGAATTGACGAATCCAGAAATGTCATGGCTTCAGGAGCAATTTTCGAATTAGTTACGGGAATTCTCTTGACTGTATTGTGTTTTTCTATGGCTGGTTTTCTTGCAAATGACGTCTTTATGTTGCCTGAAGCAAAAATATTGATAGAAATTGCTTCCCTTACGATTGTTGCTGATTCATTCCTGAAAATTTCTCAGTCCACGTTTGTTGGTTTTGAGCAAATGGAATATTACAGTTTGACCCAAATCTTGAACTCATGCATACGATTGTTGCTTGCGCCTCTTCTTGTTTTTATGGGTTTTAGTGTCTTTGGTGCAATATTGGGGCAAATAGCAGCTCAACTTACTGCAGGCGTAAGTGGGCTGATAATTTTCTATTTCAAATTTTATAGAATTACATGGAAAGAGGCTACAACTAAAACGGATTTGACCAGAACACTGAAAATAATGCTGAGATATGGGTTGCCTCTGTCGGTTGCGGCTATAATTGTGGGATTTTTGCCACAGTTCTATAATATGTTGTTCACTCAAAGCTTCTTAAACTATGAAACTGCTCTAGGCAACTATCAGACAGCAGTTAACTTTACAGTTGTTGTAACATTTTTTACAGTACCAATTACCACTGTGTTGTTTCCTGCATTTTCAAAAATTAAAGCAAAAGCAGAAAAAAACATACTTACTACTGTTTTCCAGACTTCTGTTAAGTATGGAGCCCTGCTTACGGTTCCAGTAACATTTATGGTTATGGTCTTGTCAGAGCAAATAGTGTTCACTGTTGTTCAAACAACTTATTCTGATGCACCATTCTTTTTGACATTATATGCTTTATACTTCCTTTATGCAGCTATAGGAAGCCTCAGTGTTGCCATTTTCTTGAATGGACAAGGCAAAACAGGCCTCACCATGAGGATGTCTTTCATAACTTTGTTCTGCGGTTTGATAATTGGTTTCATATTTATTCCGTGGCTTGGAATTGTTGGTCTCATAATTGCGAACACGGTTTCTGGTGTACCAAGCATACTTTTGGGACTGTATTGGGTAAAGAAATATTTTGGCGCAAGTATAGATTGGAAGGCATCAGCAAAAATTCTTCTAGCGTCCTTGATAGCATCTGTTGTTACTTATTTTGTTGTGGACTATCTTCATTTCAGCAGCCCGGTTGAGCTGTTAATAGGTGGGGTGACATTTTTGTTGGTTTATTTTGTGGCGGCTCCGTTGATACGGGCTGTAGACAAGAATGATGTTAAAAATCTAAGAGAGATGTTGAGTGGTCTTGGACCTTTTTCGCCCATCTTCAATTTGCCGCTTAAGGTTATCGAAATATTGCTGGATGTCTTTGACTTTAAGCGTAAATAGCACAAAGTTCTGCTTGGTTGTCTTTTGTTCTGGGGAACCCTTAATAAATAGCAATTCCTCATTCAGTAAAGTCACTAGAAAAATTTCAGGAGAGTAAGATCACTCATGGCAAAATTCAAGGTAATTGTCTCAGACCCTGATGGAACGTCACAAGCTGTAGAGTTGGAAGAGGCTCAAGCTGTTCCTTTGGTTGGCAGGAAACTGGGAGAAGTTATTGATGGAGCCGCCATTAAATTGTCTGGCTACAAACTGAAAATAACTGGCGGATCAGACAAGGATGGTTTCCCTATGAGACCAAACATTCACGGCGGAGTTCGTGTAGGCGCCATTCTAAGCGAGGGTGTAGGTTTTCATTCTACAAGAAAAGGTGAAAGAAAGCGGAAAACCCTCAGAGGCAACGTTATCACGGACTCGATTGTTCAGGTGAACATGAAGGTCTTAGAGAAGCCAAAGACGGCAAAGAAGGAAAAGAAAGCAGAAGCTGAACCCGCAGAAGCTTCCGAGTAAATTTTCAAGTTAGGTTTTGGGCGCCTTTTAGCCCAGCATTTATTTTCTTGTATATTCTCTATGTAGTTTGTCCACTTTTTGTCGGCTAATATTTCCTTTATGAGGAAGAAAACCGCCCTTAAAGCCCCTGGGAATGTGAAGCAGTTCATGAATCAGTGTTTTTTCTTTATCTTCTTGGCTTAGTTTGTCATATCTTTCAGAAAGAACCTCAATAACATACGACGGCGAAAGCCCAAGAGCCAACTGCCAAATCTTACCAAAACCATGAATCCTAGCAATTATTCGCCTAGATTTTGAACCTTTACTGCGGTAACAGTAAACAGATTCGGGAACAACATAAGACAAATCCAGCTTTTCTATAATTTCGTTAACCATTAACTTAACGTCAGGAGCCTCAACATACCTTATAGGCAAATTCTTTCATCCCCAGAACAGAAGTCATTAGGAGCAGGCACAATATAAAAGTGGAGTGTATCACTCGAAAGTTTTAATATAGTCTCTTTGTTATGATGCGTTAAGGAATTATGATTACTATGGCGTCAACACCTGCTAGGAAGATGCGTAAGAAAGCTGCTGGTTTGCCTAGACAGCCTGAAGTGAATATAGGGACTATTGGGCATGTAGACCATGGAAAAACAACTTTGGTTGAAGCCATAACCGGAGTATGGGCAGCAAAACACAGCGAAGAACTAAGACGAGGAATCACAATAAAACTAGGCTACGCAGACGCCCCAATATTCAAATGCCCAAACTGCGACGAACCCCAATGCTACACATCAGACCCAGAATGCCCAAAATGCAAAACAGCATGCCAATTCGTAAGAGCAGTAAGCTTCGTAGACTCTCCAGGACACGAAGCACTCATGGCAACAATGCTATCTGGAGCAACAGTCATGGACGGCGCACTGCTCATAATCGCAGCAAACGAGCCGTGTCCGCAGCCCCAAACAAGAGAACATCTGGCAGCCATCGAGTTAGCGGGGCTAACGAACATTATTATTGTTCAAAACAAAATCGACATTGTTGACGAAAAACGGGCACTGGAAAGCTACAAGGAAATAGTAAATTTCGTTAAAGGAACCGTGGCAGAAGGAAAGCCCATTATTCCTGTTTCTGCCCAGCACATGGTAAACGTTGATGCTGTTATTCAGGCAATTGAAAAATACATACCTACGCCCGAATGTGACCCAAACAAGCCGCCCCAAATGTATGTTCTGCGCTCATTTGACGTTAACAAGCCAGGAGCTTCAATAGATGAACTAAAAGGCGGCGTTATCGGCGGAAGTATCTCTCAAGGAGAATTCCATGTCGGAGACGAGATGGAGATTCGTCCAGGAATCAGAGTAGAAAAACATGGAAAAACAACATACGAGCCAATCTTTACAGAAATCACAAGCCTTAGCGCAGGCGGAAAAAACGTCAAAGAAGCCCACAGCGGAGGACTAGTAGGAATCGGAACATACCTAGACCCTTCACTGACCAAGGCAGATGGTCTAACTGGAAACATGATAGGAAAACCAGACAAGCTCCCTCTAACCCGCTTCGAAATCACTTTAGCGACTACGCTTTTGAAACGAGCAATCGGAACAAAAGAACTGACACAAGTCAAGAACATAATAAAAGACGAACGTCTACTCCTAGACGTCGGAACAACAATAACCCTCGGCACTGTCACAACCTCAAAGAAAGACTCTGCCACTCTAAAACTCACAAGACCAATATGCGCAGACAACGGCGCAAGAGCAGCAATAAGCAGAAAAATTGCCGGTAGATGGCGCCTAATAGGATACGGAATAATACAAAGCTAACCTCAAAACTTTTGTTGACTCTCAAAAGGCTTACTGAAATAATAAAGTCTACCTTTTTCCGCTTTCTTATCTTACTATTTTTATTCTTTGAAACTATTTTTATGAACTTTTCTTGTCCAAACGGTGATTTTAGTTCGTTGCGTATTCGGATTTTGGCTCCCAAATTGATATGGCATGTAGAGCATCATAGTAGAATTCCATAACCCTCAAAAACGCCCCAGAGTCTGGTATATTGTTACTTAATATATAATGTTTTTGAATCGAAACCACTCTTTAGAAAAAAACATGGATTATAAAAACAAAAAGCTTACTTATACACACTACAATAAGATAGGCAGTGTTGAAAATGGCTGACTACACAGAAGAGGAAACCTATTCAACAATCTTCACGTCACTTAAGCATCCAGCCCGCCGCAAAATCCTAAGAATGCTCGCAGACAAGCCAAAAAACTTCTCTCGCATACTAGAAGACATGGGAATCTCCAGTTCCCACCTGACATATCATCTTGAAAATCTTGGCGACCTAGTAACAAAAATGGATGATGGACGCTACATGCTTTCCACATTTGGCAGAGCAGCAGTAATGACGATGAAAGGAGTCGAAGAAACACCTGACATAAAGCCCAAAAATAGTGTAATGGGTTCCCTAAAATGGAAATCTGTATTTGCTATTCTTATGATTGCTGTAATACTTTTGTCTGGGCTGTCTTATGTCCAATTCATGTCCCTGAATACGTTAACTGAAGAAAATCAGAATCTTGTTGGCGATTTTGAGCAGCTCTCCGCTAACCATGAACGACTGCTTTCATGGGGCATATCAACTGAAAATGTAGTATCATTCATTCGAGATGTTGTACAGCTTGACACCTCTCAGTATTATGCAGAGTTAGAACGCAACACCATAGAGTACCGTGAGGTTCTAGGTGGAATAAGCGAGTGGTTAATGACATACAGGCTCACGTCGGATAACAGCGAGTTGGTGATAGATTTCAGGTTCAGAAACAACACCTTGTCACGTTACAACATGGACGTAATAGAAGGCGAGCCACTCTATACACAGCCCCAACCAACAGACGTTCTTGAACAGGCAGAAAACATTCTTGTAAGATACCAAGCATATACAGGAGCCTCATACGTGGACCCAATGAGAAACATACTTCACACAGTCGAACCAGTAAACACAGAAAAAATTGTTAACAACATCGAGTTTGTAATGACAACAGAAGGAAACGGTGCAGAAATCTCATGGACATACACCACAGAAGGAATAGACTTCCAAAGCAAAGGAGTAACCCTAAGCATCGACAACGGAGTCCTAGAAACGCTCACTGACGGATGGTACCTGTTCAAGATTGGAAGCACAGAAATCAACATCTCACTAGATGAAGCCATGGAAATAGCATTGAACCGCTTAAAGACATTCTCATGGAGTACCTGTAGAAAACGGACAGATAGTAGAAGTCACAGACTTTCTGGTATTAGATCAGCCACGAACAGTACAGTTACTGCCCCACAGCAGAGACAAGCCGCTGGAACTCATTCCATACTACTACATAACATTCTATCTAAACAAAGTATACCCAGGAAACATCAACGGCATCGGAGTAGGAATATGGGCAGACACAGGAGAAGTCCGCGACTGCCAAACCCTAACAATAGACTAGAACACCAACTTGGAGAACAAAAAGTGGCACAAGAAAAAGAGACCCTAAAAGTCATCTTGGACGCCAACTTTCTTTTCATCCCTGCACAGTTCAAAGTAGACATCTTTGAAGAATTATCAAATCTGCTCAACCGAAGCTTTGAGCCAATTCTTCTTTCCTCAACAAAACAGGAACTCGAGGGACTTGCAAAGTCTTCTCCAAAAATTCAGAAACAAGCAGTTATGGCACTCGGTTTGGCAGAAAAATGCCAGTTTGTCAGTGTTGACAAAGGTTCGGATGAGTCTTATGATGATGTCATAGTTAGGATAGCTGCAGAGTGGACTTGTCCTGTTGGCACAAACGATAAAGAACTTAGAAAAAGATTGAGGAAAGTTGGGGTTCCTGTCATCTTTTTGAGGCAAAAAAGAGTTTTAGATGTGGATGGCGGTATAGGCTTATAAATAGGTCTGTATTCTATTTGGAAACGAAAAGCCCTCCACTGAAGCGCTTTTATGTGAAGATTACAATTTAGATGAAAGGTGAAATGAGTGTTTAAGCTTGTAACTCTGGAAGACGCTATTCGGATACCTCCAGAAAGATTTGGAGAAAACATAGACACCGTAGGCTATGAGCAGCTTAAAATGAAATACGACGGCATGGTAGACGAAGAACTAGGCTACGTAATTGCCGTTACAGAAATCAAAGTTAATCCATTCGGAAAAATTATCCCTGGCGACGGCGCAACATTCCACAAAGTTCAGTTCTCCTTGTTAACATTCTTCCCAAAAATCCAGGAAGTCATCGAAGGAGAAGTAGTGGAAATCGCGGAATTCGGCGCATTCGTTCGTATCGGACCAGTTGATGCACTTCTGCACGTATCCCAGCTAATGGATGACTACATCTCATACGACGAAAGACAAGGAGTACTCATGGGAAAAGAATCAAAAAGAAAACTCAGCACCGGCGACCGTGTACGCGTCCGCATAACAGCAGTTTCCTTAGGACGTAGCGGCGGTTCTGGCAAAATCGGTGTAACCGCTAGGCAGCCTTTCCTTGGCAAGCTTGAATGGATACAGAAAGACGTTGAGAAAACAGACTCAGAAGGAGAAGTAAAACCTGAAGCCGAACCCAAACAGGCAGGAGAATCCACACAATGACCGATAAAGCATGCCGCGAATGCCACTATGTTTCTGATAAATCTATTTGCCCAAACTGTGAAGCATCTAACATGAGCGACGACTTCTCTGGCGTAGTTATCATAATTGATTCTGAAGGCTCGGCAATTGCCCGTGCCATGAAAGTGAAGAAGGCAGGGCACTACGCGCTTCGAGTAAGGTAGGTAACCAATATTCGCCTAAGTATTGAGCTTCGTGAAGAACTAAAGAAGCCTCAAGGGCTACTCATAGCGGGTCCTTTTGAAGAGGCAATGAAGCAACTTAAGGCAATTATTGAAAAAGAGCAACCTTCAAGAGTTATTTCTGTTGGCGACATCGTTTCGCAGCATATGCTAGATTTTGGTCTTTCTTTGGATGTTTTGATAGTTGACAACAAGACCATGCGTAAAGCGATTAATCCGATTGTAGTTGATGTTGACCAGACGTTATGTGCAAAGAATCCTCCTGGAACCATAACAGAAGAGGCATGGGATGCCATAAGAAAGGCAGTAGGTTACGAGGGCAGGACAAAGGTGATGATTGATGGCGAGGAAGACCTGCTTACGGTTGTTGCTGTGTTGTCTGCTCCAGAGGATGCGATCGTAGTTTATGGTCAACCCAATGTTGGGGTTGTTGTTGTTAAGGTTACGGAAGAAAGAAAGGAGAATATGCGGCATATCGTGGATTTGATGAGGCAATCTTCGAAAAGCTAAAGTACTGCAGTTGCATCAATTCAACAACGACCTGCGGAAGTGTATCAATGAAGATTAATATCATGTCGAAAGAGCAGAATCCTTTGATGAAAAGAAGAGAAGTAAAATTCAGTGTTGACCATTCTGATGTTGGAGGCACTCCATCACGTATTGAGGTAAGTAAACAGCTTGCATCAATGCTTAAAGCAAAAATTGAGTTGGTTTTTGTCAAGAATTTGGAGACAAAAACTGGCACAATGGTTACCGTCGGCGAAGCAAACGTATATGATTCTGTTGAGCAAGCAAAGTTTATGGAGCCAAAGCACATAATTGCCAGAAATGCTCTTCCAGAAAAGGCTGAGGAGCCAAAAGAAGAGGAGTCTGACGCTCAGGACGAGCAACCAGAAGAAGAACCAGAAGCTAAAGAGGAGGAAGCTTAGGTGCCTAAAGAAGGAGAAAAGAAATCCAAGAAGAAGGAAGGAATCGGTAAGAAATATAAAGTTGAAGGAACTGAGCTCAAACGTTTGCGTCCAAGTTGCGAGCGGTGTGGTTCGGGCTACTTCATGGCTGATCACGGTAACCGTTACACCTGTGGTCACTGTGGCTTAACACGCTACAAGCAACAATCCTAAACGTAACCAATACCATTTTAGTTAGTGGATGTTTGGCTGTGGGGTTTAGCGGATGGTAAACGTAAGAGTTTTCATAAAGAACGTATCTGCAGAGAATTTCTGGGACATAGGAAAGCCCATCCCCCAAGCAGTCCAGATAGCCACTAACCTTAATGTTGTTGGCATAAACAAGAAAGAAGATGAAAACATGCTAGAGGTTCCGTTTGTTTTCACCGTAAACTATAATCCTGCCGTGGCACAGCTCAGCTTCAAGGGATTAAGCCACGTTACAGGAACACCAGAGGAACTGGAAGAAATTCTGAAAGCACACAAAGAAAAGAAGCATCCCCCCGCCATAGTCATGCAATCAATATCAAACATCGTCTTTTTAGAGTCCGTTATTGTCTGCAAGACATTGAATATTCCGCCGCCTATTCCGCTGCCAAAGATTGCTCCAGCAGGTGCTCAGAAGAAGCGTTCTGAGCCAACATATAGAGCTTAATTTGTTTTTGTTTGTTGTTTTTGCTGTTTATTATTCTGTACTTTGTTTGAAAAGAATATTTTGATGTGGCTAATCTGTACTAATGTTAGTACAGGGTGTATAAACTGTAGAAATATTTTCTTGGTTACTAAATTAGTGTGTAATTAGTGTGTAGGTAATAAATGATGAAGCAAAAAATCTGCTGTTTGGCACTTATTTCAGCTCTTTTGATATCTATTACGGTTCCACTAATTGGCAGTGCAAAATCAAATAATATTTCAAAGCCAGCAAATAGCATGAAAGGATTCAAGGTACATGTTGATGCATCTGAGGTACTACGAGAGTTAGGCTACACAGAAGAAAATATGTCAAATGTTTCTAGGAAGCTGCTGATCCAAATTATACGATCATATAATGTAACCGCTGTACTTCATGATGACGGAGAATACTACGCTACTATCACACCTGATTCTCCTCGTGCTGAAGTCAACTTGATTGGATCAAACCGCATTTCACCTTACGATATTGATTTGTCTAATCCTCCAGACTCAGGTGGCTATCACGCAAATTCTGGTAACATATCTGAATACTCAAAATGAGCTTCACTTTTTCATAACTCTAAGAAAATCACAACAAATGTTCAGAGTAAGCTACAGAATGTCCATTGATTAAATTACCTAACTTAAATCTAGAAAAATTGTTTGATTCAAAAATGTTGAAATGAGGAATTGTCCTCAATATCAATTGGTACCTTGTTTGTGTTAGTGTCTGCTTTTATTTGAGTGGCACATACATTGATGATCTGGATGCGCCGATACCTGGTGAGCCGTGTCGTACTGGCTTGTTTGTTATTGCAAACTCGCCTAGGTAGTGTCCCATCATTTCTGGTTCTAGGTCAACTGGATTGAATTCTTTTCCGTTGTGGATAAGAAGGGTGACGCCCACCATTTCTGGTAGGACTACCATGTCACGGGCGTGAGTTTTAACTGAGGCTTTTTGGCCTTCTTGTGCACTTCTTTTTGCGACGCGGATGTTTTCTAGAAGTGTTCTTTGTGTCTGATTGAGTCCCCGCTGAAGGCTTCTTCTTTGTCTGGATGGAAGCAATTTTATGAACTCGTCCATGGACATGCCTTGCAGATCCTCAATGGAATGACCGCGATACAGGAATTCTTTCTTCGGCATCTTTTACGCACTCAACCCCATTTGCGTAACTGGATTTATTAAACATTTCTAACGCTCGCTATTCGAAAATACATAATACGAGCATGTTTGTGGTTCTTTTGTTATCGTCATAAAATGACGTATATCACGCAGATTGACAAGTGGTTTACTCTGTTTTTTTCAGACTAAACAGTCTTTTTCAGAAAATGCAGAAGATAAAAGAAAAAAATTCTCTTGGGATGTTAGACGCGTCTTCGTTTGACTCTGCTGCCTGCGCTTCGTGCCGCAATTAAGCCGACTTTTTTGCCTGGAGGAGCATTTCTTGAAACTGTTGTTACTTTGCGTCCGCCTTTTTTGCTGCTACCATAGGGGTGGCATGCTGCAATCATGGCTATACCTCTTGTGCGAGGATACAAGTGACCTTTAGCTTTCATTAGGTGATATTTTGTTCCTGCCTTAAGGAACGGCTTCTCTGTGCGCCCAGCGCCTGCAATTACGCCGACTGTTGCCCTGCAAAGATTGTTAATTTGCTTGTTTTGTTTTGAAGGCAGCCTAACTATTGTCTTTTCGCTTGTGTGAGAAATGATGGTTGCATATGCTCCTGATGCTCTGACCATTTTGCCGCCGTCTCCGGGAGACATTTCTATGTTGCAGACCATGGTTCCTTCTGGTATCTTGCCAATAGGGAGAACGTTTCCTATTTCGACGGATGCGTCATCTCCAATCTGTGTTGGTTGTCCCTCGTAGACGCCCTCGGGAACAACAGAGTAGTATGTGTCTCCTGTTTCAAGCCTCACGGCTACCATTGGAGAACCGCGTCCTGGATCATGAATTATGCCTTTAACTTGACCGTTGACGACTCCCTTCTTGTCCATGATGGATGTTGAAGGATACTTAGCTGGAGCTACCCGCTTGTGGGTTGATGCCGTAAAAGTGGAAGAGCCTCTTCCTCGTCTTTGCACACGAATTCGTTTACCCAACTGTCACATCTTCCTTTGAATCGTAGGTTCTACACTACAAAACGCTTTAAATACTTTTAGTTTCCGTGCCCCTAGAATAGCGCCTAGTCACAACCGTGTATACTATGAAAATTACACCAATAACCGCAACAACAGCCAAGAGCACATAATTGAACTGAGAAACCATACCCTGAAGCTCAACAGGTATCTCGCCTGTAGTCCTGTAAGCATCTATAAGCTCTTGGAATGACAAACCAAAATACGTTCCCAAATACGTGTAAAATAAGGTTCGAGGTATCGTGCCTATTATAGTTGGAATCAGGAACTTCTTCAATTTCATTGTCGTCAAACCGGCACTGTAAGATATGGCATCAAACGGAATGAATGGCGCAAATCTTCCTAATAGGATAGCCCAGCCTCCCCACCTGTTGAACCAGTTGTCCGCAAAATGGATTGCCTTCTCCCCTACAAGTTTGATGGCAAGTCCTCTGCCTCCCTTTTTGGATATGTAAAAGCTTACAATAGCTGCAACTATCGAGCCCAAAGCTCCAACAAGCCATCCAGAGGGAAACGGGAACGCTAAGCCGCCGGCAATCAGGACAAGCTCAGATGGAATGGGGATGGCTATTGCCTGTATGACCATCATGATAAAAAGGAGCGGAAGTCCGCCTGCCTGAAAAGATTCTATGACAAGTATCAGAATGTTATAGACAAACTCGGGATACACAAAAAGGATGATAGAAACAGCAATTACAGCTAAAAAAACTATGGCTGAAAGAAATTTGGTTGATGATGGCATCACTGGCTCCTCTATTTTAGAGGATGCCTAGTTTGATAGCCACATCGGCTGCGCTGAATTCTGAACTTAGCCTTACAAATGCCTTTTTTTCGCCGTCAGCATTAATCATGGAGTTAACCGAATCAACAGCAACATCGTAAAGCTCCTCAACAGCCCTTTTGATGTCCCGTTTAGTGGCCTTCTTGCTGACCATGAATACCAACTTGTTTTCTGCTTCAAGCAAACGGCTTGTAACTTCAGTCATGACCGGATATCTGATGGTCTTGTATGCGTCCATTTTAGTTTCCTCCAAAGACAGTTTCTACTTTTTCAAAAGCTGAATTTGTCCACACTGTAAGTCTTCCTGGGTGTGTTCCTGGCGCCAGAAGTTCTGCGTTTAGGTTTTCGACGGATGTGACGTCTACTCCTGGAATATTTCGTGCAGCCTCAGCAACGCCATCATTGTTGGCTATGACCAGAAGAGGACCTACAGCCTGTTTCATTTTTCGTCCGCGCATCTTTCCTTTGCCTGCCCTAATCTTTCGGCTTTCTTTAACACGAAAGACGTCAGACCACACTCCAAGGCTTACAAGAGCCTCTTCGATGTCTTTGGTCTTTTTCAGGCTTTGAATATCATCAACAACAACCAAAGGAAAATCTGGAATATCATCAACTATGTGACCTCTAGCGGCTACGGTTTCTTTGGAGCCAGTCGCAGCGACTGCTGAACGCAAAGCTAGGTTCATTTCTTTTTTTGGTAGCTTCTTTTTGATGTTCTTTTCAGAACGTGGGGGATGAGCACTTCTGCCGCCTACTGTTCCTGGGGCAAATGCTGCTCTTTGGCCTCTTTCTTTGAGTCGGGGCACACGAGAGATGCCTAAGCCTGCGTGGCGTGATTCTGCGGTGTTTCGTTTTCCTGCCATTGGGTCTCTGCCCTGTGGCTGATACTTGTGAGATTGAATTGTTACTACTGCACGTTTTATCACGTCGGGTCTTGTTGGTGTATTGAATATTTGAGGCAGATTAACTTGGCTTACTTCTTTGCCTTTTAGATCAAATACTTTAGCTGAAATTTTGCCCATAGCGTGTCACCAATTATTTTTGTTTAGACTCCAATGAAATGTAAGTGATGTTTGGTAATGCATCAGACGTCTTAACAGGAGGACGAACAGGATACCGCATCCTTACAAGCCGCTTAACTGGACCTGGAAGACTTCCATCAACAATTATGTATGTTCCTTTTACTTCGCCATACCTTACAAAGCCGCCCTTCGGATTAACTTCTTTTCCTTCAATCCCAATCTTCAGGATACGCTTGTTATATTCGGTTCTCTGGTGATAGCCCATTTGTCCAGCTCGTGGAACAGTGTATAGTACTCTTGCTGGTTTCCATGGTCCAATTGCTGCTACACCACGCTTTGTCTTCCTTGACTTGCGAGGCAAAATGTTGATTCCCCAGCGTTTTACTGGACCTTGGAATCCTTTGCCTTTGGTGATAGCAACTACATCCATGAATTGTCCTTCTTTGAAGATATCTGTTACTGAAACATTCTTTCCCAGAAGACCTTTGGCATACTCGAACTGTTCTTGGATTGAGCCGCCGCCAATCTTGATTTCTGAAACGTCAGGCTTCTTCTTTGGAACAGCTGCAAGCCTTGGTTGTGTTGCTACAAGAATTCGGAGCTCGGAGATTTTTTCGATGTTTTCTTCCATCTTTTTCAGGTTATCTTCAGAATCTACTTTTTCAGGTAGAACAAGGGCGCGATCAAGATCCTTTGGTGGATTTTTCATCAAAGCTTCTGTCAATGTGTGTAGACCGTACAGGTCTTTTGTATATGCACGAAGAGCAAAAACGGTAACTGGTGGAACATCCAGTATAGTTGCTGGATGAGATGCTTCCTTTCCTAAATGTAGGGAGCCTGGTTTGTCCTCTATCATCATGACGTGAGTCATTCCAGCCTTGTAGCCCATGAAGCCGAGCATTTTTGGTGCATCTTCTTCAGTTTCGGGCCAATAACGGATTCTTCCAACCGTTCTTTTGGCGCGTCCTCTAGGTAAATATGCTAATGAACCATGCCTAGGAGCATGTTTTTTCCTATGACCCATTCTAATATCCTTCTTGTATTGTTAGTCGCAGTTCGCCTTTTTCAATAAGAACGTCAAGTTATAAATATTGCTCCTCGACAAACTCAATCTACACATAAAAATTGAAAATGTTTAAAGGAAGTTCGATTGTAATAAAATTTGGAGTCATCCGCTTAATGGCTTCAGTTTACTAGAACCTTTAAGCCAAGGATTTGAAGAAGCGATTAATGGTGATGTCACATCCTAAAAGTCAATATTTTGTTTAATCGATACTAAGAAATATTGTGTTGCAACTCTGGTTTAGTGGGGATTTTGTTATGAAAGTTGTTTTGTTCAATGGAAGTTCGAGAAGAAAGGGAGTTACTGATGCTGCATTAAATATTGTGATGAAAGAATTGGAGTCTGATGGTATTGATGTCGAGTTAATTTGGCTTGGTTTGGATAAGCTGTCAGGATGTAATTCTTGTTATGAGTGTTCAAGAACACAGGATAAAAAATGTATAATCCAAACCGACAAAATGAATGAATACATAGAAAAAATAATTGAAGCTGACGGGGTAATTATTGGCTCACCAACATATTTTGCCAATGTTTCATCAAGAACAAAAGCCCTGATTGATAGGGCTGGATTAGTTGGATTAGCAAATGGATATATGTACAAACATAAAGTTGGAGCAGCTGTAATTGCAGAAAGACGTGCAGGAGCAGTTCACGCGTTCTCGAGTATTAATTACTTCTTTTTGATTAATCAGATGCATGTTATTGGATCAAATTACTGGAATTTGGGTATAAATCCAAATATAGGTGATCCCACTGACTTTGAAAACGATGATGAAGGGATTGAAACTTTTAAAGTGTTAGGAAAGAATATGGCTTATGTGTTAAAAAAATTGAAGTCTTAACTGTTGTTGCTTTAATCTTACAGAATTCATCATGTTTTTGTCGAAATTTTGGGTATTTTAAATCCGTATTTAAGTTGCGTAGATGTTATATCTGGAATGTAACTTTGAGGACAATGATGAGTGGAGCACAATGAGCTCTGATGTTCCGTCGGATGATTTGCTCGAAAAGGTAAAAGATTCTATTGCTATCTATCAAAAAACAATGGAATCAGAGAGCTCAGAAAAGCGACAAGTAAAGTGTCCTCATCACTTTGGGTACCTGGCTGAGCGAAAGGACGACGCTCCGTTTCCAGAAGAGTGTCTTCTTTGTCCTCAAGTTGTTGAGTGTATGCTGCCTGAATCAGAAAGATAAACGAATTGCCACCATTTTCATCAATATATTGTTACATGTAGAATAGAACATACGTGGCTATGCCAAACACCAACGAGAATATCCAAAGACCTATTGTAGCGTCCATGATTCTTTTTCGTTTATAGCAGCCAGCAACGTTCGAAGTTTTGACAGCCCATCTTGTTACCAGATAGATTCCCAGCAACAGAGCAATAGCTCCCGGAACTGCATGTATCCAAGCTGTTTGAACTGCAGCAATAGAAGTACCTGTGTAAAAGAAATCAAAATTATTGAAGAATGTTGGACCCATTACAACAATAAAAGCTACTATCTGCAAAATGACGGCCAATCCCATTGTAGCTCCGTGCAACTTGAAATTGGTTTTCTTTTTGTAAAACAGGCTTACAAAGATGATAGCCAAAATAATAATCTGCAATACGAGATTCAGGTCTGTTTGAAGAAACCTAGGATGACCAAGACCAATTGCTAACAAAGAACATTTCTCCCAGTTACATGTCAGCTGATTAGCATAATAGGGTTTTGGGTTAGTTTATTACTTTTTTACTATTAACACGGGACATTTTGCTTCATCAGCAACCCTGTCACTGACACTTCCCAGAAAGAACTCTTTGATTCCGCCTAAGCCTCTGCTTCCGATAACTATGAAATCAAAATTGCCTTCGTTAGCTGTTTCGACTATCTTGTCGGCAGCCCTTCCTTTCAGCAGTTTTGTTGAAACCTTAATCTTTTGTTTTAATTGGTTCTGTTTCTGTAAAGAATCCGAAAGAATTTTTTCGTAAAATGCTTCAAGCTCTTCTAAATACTTGACTGTACTGGTGGGCGTAAACAGCATTCCCCGATAGACCAAAGATTTGGAAATAGTGTCAAGCACACTAACTATCATCACTTCAGCGGAATATTTGATGGCTAAATCAAAGCCAAAATCTAAAGCCAACTCCGCAGTTTCAGAACCGTCGATGGCTACAAGGATTTTGTTAATCAAAGCAATTCCCCTGAAACAGTTCTCTTTTTAGCGTATATGATTTGTGCGTATTTTTACATAAGGAAAAAACTGTTTGCTGAAAATAACCGTGTTTGTTGAGCTATTGATGTTTGGCTGTAGACAGTCTTTGGATGATTATTCTTCTTAGAATGTTGAGTCCGTGCCTGAAACCTAGCTTCTTTTGTCCTAACCGTTTTCGGTATTTTATTGGCAATTCCACAATCTTGTAGCCCGACTTCTCAACATGGTGGTTCAGTTCAGCTTCAATATCAAATCCTTGCGATTTTGGTTTCCAGCACTTCACTAGCTCATATCGCATAATCCTAAGCCCTGTGTATGGGTCATCCAATTTTACTCCGTTGATAACTCTTTGGGCAAAACCGAGAATTCGGTTTCCTATGTAAAATTGGTTCCTTTCAGATTCACTTTCGTATGTTCTGCTGAATCTGTTCCCTAGCACCATCCCAACTTCGGGGTTCAATTCAAGAATGGTCATCATTTCTTTAAGGTGCTTTGCCGGATACGTGTAGTCAGCGTCTGTGAATGCAATATATGCTGTGTTTAGATTAAGGTAGCATATTCCTTGGGAGATTGCATTTCCTTTGCCTTTTCCGTTTTGGGTGAAGACTTCGGCTCCCATGTCTTTTGCTAGTTCAAGTGTTCTGTCTGAGCTTTTTCCATCAACAACGACTAGTCGAGGCTCATTTAGGACTGCTTTCAGTTCACATAGAGTGGGAGATATTCCTTCCTCTTCGTTATATGCTGCAAGAACAACTGTAAGAGGGGAATAAGTCATCAAAAAACAAACTCCATATAAGCCTTATTCAACAAGGGGAGAGACGGGCTAATAAACAGCCAAGAAGTTTAGCTCTAGAAGATAATTCTATTTTTAGTATGCGAAAATGGAATAAATTTGAGATTATTCATGGTTTTCTGATGATGTGGATTGAATAAAATTTTGGAAAAATATCAGATTTTTGTAGGCATAAAAGTAAGAAATAATTCATTACTTAATAAGCAGATAATTGATAAGATACAGGGCTTCCACTCGATGTCAATAACAATAGAAATCGACTATAACAGATGCACTGGCTGCAAAAAATGCGTCGAAACCTGCGATTATGGCACACTAGAATGGTTTGAAGAGCAACCCATAGTCGCTAACCCAAGCAGCTGTTCATACTGTTTGAAATGCACACTAAACTGCCCAGTTAACGCCATAACCGTAATAAAATAACCATGCCGCGATGAAAAGTTACTGCTATTTTTCTTTCCCGTAATCTGTAACATCCCTGCTTATTGCTACAAGACCATTGGTTTGCCGTCCGCATCTTTCATAAGACTCAAACTTACCTCTAAAACTTGGTACCATCCTGAGTAAGAACCTTGAACTTAACACTCCGTCGGACAATACTAATGGGCATCGGAATAGCAGCCACCCAACAGCCAACCCTAAACGAGTGAAAATCAATAAATATTTCCAAAAGAATGAACCCCGCCAACATGTAACGTTGGAACAAAAAGGATTACTGCATACCTCATGATGCCAGACCCAAACCAGAAGTGAAAAAACATTGGCCGTAAAAGGATACGACTCAGTGAACCTGCTCTCAGGACTATACGTAAAAGTGAAAGCACTAGTCAAAGCCCGATCAGACCTTGGCTACAGAAGCATAACAGAATTCGTTGCAGAAGCAGTCAGAAAAAGAACAGAAGAACTCGAAAGAATCAACAAAGCATGAACAGACTAAAACAACTATACCGTTTCTAAAACGAGTATTTTCCCTTATTTTGCGTCAACAAGCAGCTGCAATTACAACTAGTGGCTAGTGTTACCATTCTATGTCTTTTTCTGCAATCTTGCCCCAGCATTTTCTGCAGATAGGAAGACTCTTGTTCTTGTAGTAAATGTAAATTTCAATGTCCGTGTTTTCGCATTTTTCTTTCCAAGGATTCTTGCACTTTTCAACAGCATTTGATATGGTTGTCATTTTAGATCCAACATGTCTTGAGATCTGATTCCATTTAAAAGCCCCGAAGCAACGACAACAAAGTTAGGGGAGAGAAAAGTGAAAGTAAAAACAAATCAGATACGTTCTAGCTTGAAGACAACTGGTCTAAAGCCATCAGTGCAAGAATTGACAGCAACTCCCTTTTCTTCAAACCATGGAAGGTCAAAACCAAAACTCAGCAACCGAACGTTACTGTATATGGAAAGCCATGCAGTGTTACAGAAGCCTTTTGGCATGCTCATGTTTTCAACAACAAACTCCTGACAGTCCTCTAGCATTTCACATTTCCCAAACGAACTCTTTGACTTCACTGGAGCTGTCTCAAAAACCTCAGAAGGATGAAAACGCCTCAAAACAGTAATCTTAACCTTATGTATCTTGACCATAAGCAATCAACATGCAAACTTTTCCAACGCCACAGTTTTATAGCTTATGTTAAAAAAAGCAACAATCCATGTTATCTAGTTGGTTGCCATTTTGTTTCTGGGCATTTTTCCTAGGTTGATTATTGTGTCTTTTGTGTTCTGTATGTCTTGAAGGTAGACAAATTCGTCTATTCCGTGGTATCTGGTGTCGGCTCTGATTGTTCCGTAGCATACTACGGGTATTCCGTTTTTGGCGAAAAAGCTTCCATCGTTTCCTCCAAGCTCTGCGGCAAGAGGCAGTCTTTTACCTGTTGTTTCTTGTATGGCATCAGAAACCGTCTTAACAAAGACAGAGTCTGCAGAAGTACAATAACCCTGCTGGCGATTAACAAGCTCAAGTGAAGCGTTACATCCAGTTTTGTTGAGTGCTTCTTGAAAGAAGGCCGTTAATTCTTTTACTGCATCACCGATTGGCTCTTCTGGTAGTAGTCTGCGGTCAAACCGAAATTCACATGTGCCGGGTATCACGTTTTCTTTTTCGCCAGCGTTGATCATTGTTACGGAGTATCGTCCCCACACAAACTCTTTAGGAGAACCAACAGGAGAATGAAGCCTTGACTGCTTTCCTTCCACCGTTTTTTTGTAGTCGTCAAAAGCATCAATCAGTTTTATTGCTTCATTTATGGCATTCTTGGCTTTGAACGGATATCCTGCATGACCCTGCTTGCCCTGAACAGTTACCTTTCCCCAGATGATTCCACTTGCACCCAAAAACAGGCTCTCTGGACCAGCATCCACAATCAAAGCAGCATCTCCCTTCAGCCCATAATCACTCATAACATAATCAACGCCATATCTTCCGCCAATCTCTTCATCAACACCCGCAACAAGCTTAAGGTTCACGTCCAGCTTTTCTTTGCTAAGCTCTCGCATGGCACCCATAACTGCTGCAATACCCGCCTTGTTGTCCGATGTTCCACGACCATATGCCCTGTCACCCTCAACAGTAAGCCTGAATGGAGGATAACCCCATCCCGACCCTGGAGGAACAACATCAAAATGGGATTCAAGAAGTAAAGTAACATCAGAACCCGAATCTAAACTAACAATAACATTTGGGCGCGTCAAGCCATCTTTTGCGCCCTTTTCTCCATCAATTATCATCCAATCCAAAGAATTCGTTTCTGCTTCATTAACAATCAGTTCGGCACATTCTTTGTATCCCGTTTTCGGAACAGACTCCGTCTTCACCGCAACCAGACGAGAAAGAAAATCAAGCTCATACTCTAACGAAACCATGCCAATTCATCCCACGATTAAAGTACAGTCCTGCCAAAACTTAGCTTTTTTGACAAACAACATTTAGCGTATTCTGACGCGCCTGCCAGAAACAGAAACATCATCTTCTTTCAGGCACTGAGATGCAAAATCTCTCAGGTCCTCAAATTGCTCTGCAGTCAAAACCAGTCTTGCCTTCGCGAGAATATCCAAACACACATCCTTGAAAACAAGGTCTGCACAGCCAATCTTTGCGTCGGCAATAAGGTCTTTACATGCCATCAGCAGTTCACTCAACAAAGACACCTTCATATTCATCAAAAAGATGCACTACGATTATACTTTGCGTCACATAAATCCGTATCAACCATAAACATTCCATGCCCATCCTTGAAACATCAAGCAACCAAGCACCAAATATGGACCAAGATGTAACAAAACAGACAAACAGCACCCAACAGAAACGATTTCAGAAAGCTTAATTAGGTTGACCTAAAACATGGTAGAATGCACGCTCTTTCCAAGAATCCCTCTTGGACTGTGAGTGCAAGCCGTGACCTAAGGCGGCTTCAATCCTGACGTTAAAGGCGTTTAGCGCCCCTGTATGATGGATTGACTCCGGTTGCGGACACAAAAGATGAGGACCTGATTAGGATCAGATCCGAAGTGGGCTTTGGCGCTTATATCCCCCAATTCCAGTCGGTTTTGTGGCGAACAAAATACTCCGACTATAAAAATTAAATCCGGTTGATCCTGCCGGACCTTACTGCTATCGGGGTGGGACTAAGACATGCGAGTCGAGCGTCTCTAGCTATGTTGAGACGCGGCAGACGGCTCAGTAACGCGTGGCTAACCTACCCTCAGGACGAGGACAAACCCGGGAAACTGGGGCTAATACTCGATAGGTGAGGATGCCTGGAATGGTTTCTCACCCAAAGGACTTGGAAACATGCTTCCTTTGTCGCCTGAGGATGGGGCCGCGCCCGATCAGGTTGTTGGTGAGGTAATGGCTCACCAAGCCTATAACCGGTACGGGCCGTGAGAGCGGTAGCCCGGAGATGGGTACTGAGACAAGGACCCAGGCCCTACGGGGCGCAGCAGTCGCGAAAACTCCGCAATGCACGAAAGTGTGACGGGGCTACCCCGAGTGCCATCCGCTGAGGATGGCTTTTCTTTGGTATAACTAGCCAGGGGAATAAGGAGAGGGCAAGACTGGTGTCAGCCGCCGCGGTAATACCAGCTCTCCGAGTGGTAGGGATGATTATTGGGCTTAAAGCGTCCGTAGCCGGCTTAGCAAGTTTCCTGTTAAACTCTGCGACTTAATCGTTGAATCGCGGGAAATACTACTAGGCTAGGAGGCGGGAGAGGTCAACGGTACTTCTGGGGTAGGGGTGAAATCCTATAATCCCGGGAGGACCACCAGTGGCGAAGGCTGTTGACTAGAACGCGCTCGACGGTGAGGGACGAAAGCTGGGGGAGCGAACCGGATTAGATACCCGGGTAGTCCCAGCTGTAAACGATGCGGGCTAGGTGTTGGGATGGCTACGTGCCATTTCAGTGCCGCAGGGAAGCCATTAAGCCCGCCGCCTGGGGAGTACGGCCGCAAGGCTGAAACTTAAAGGAATTGGCGGGGGAGCACCACAAGGCGTGAAGCTTGCGGTTCAATTGGAGTCAACGCCGGGAACCTTACCGGGGGCGACAGCAGAATGATGACCAGATTGAAGGTCTTGTTTGACAAGCTGAGAGGAGGTGCATGGCCGTCGCCAGTTCGTGCCGTGAGGTGTCCTGTTAAGTCAGGCAACGATCGAGACCCACGCCTTTAGTTGCTACCGAGGAAATTTTCCGAGGGGCACTCTAGAGGGACTGCCGTCGACAAGACGGAGGAAGGAGTGGGCTACGGCAGGTCAGTATGCCCCGAATCCCCCGGGCTACACGCGAGCTGCAATGGCAGAGACAATGGGTTCCGACCCTGAAAAGGGAAGGCAATCTCGAAACTCTGCCTCAGTTTGGATCGAAGGCTGGAACCCGCCTTCGTGAAAATGGAATGCCTAGTAATCGCGCGTCATCAACGCGCGGTGAATACGTCCCCGCTCCTTGCACACACCGCCCGTCGCTCCATCCGAGTGGGGTTTGGGTGAGGCGTGGTCTTATTGGCTGCGTCGAATCTGAGTTCCGCAAGGAGGGAGAAGTCGTAACAAGGTGGCCGTAGGGGAACCTGCGGCCGGATCACCTCCTATGTCAGCCAAAACTGGCTGGAGTTGCGAGGGACGCGCCAAAGCCCACCTAACATCTAAAATATATTTTTGATGTTATTTTTTTTTGAAAATAGTTATCACATATTTTGTATCTGTAACTAGGATAAAATGAAATATAGAAATTTTTTGTCTGCGTGTTTGCTAGAGATTGCAGACTATTGTTATGTCGAAGTTGAAGTTTTTTATTGTTTGTGCGTTTTCGGCTGCGTGCAGTGTGAATGTGACTGGAATCATTTCTTTGAAGTTGATTATTTGGCCGTCGTAGTCCCATGTTAAGTTTAGGTATGTTTCGAGTTCAGTGGTTTGCCAGTTTGAAATGAAATAGCTCAAGGTGATTGGATTTTTTCCTTTGTTTTTGATGAACATGGTAATTGATTGGTTTGCTCTTGGTTCTAGTGTGCCCCACTCGATTGATGTGACTCTTTGTGTGCCTTTGCTGTCCCAGTATGCTTCAAATCCTGCAGGTTCGTTGCTGCTCTGATCTGGAATTTGGTCTGTTAGTCTGTCTGGTTTTTTGGAAAGTGCTGGACTGATAAAGCTGACTGCAAACACTAGCATGATTAGCGAGGCTGTTATGGTTGCTAGTTTTTTGTTGTGATTTTTTGGGGTTTGCATTTGTAATCACAATTCATATTCTGTATTAAGACTTCATAAGCATTTTCGTGCTCTGTGCGACACAAATACACATCGAGAAAAGCATCAAAAATGCACTTTTCGAATAAACTATATGCATTCCATAGCTTTTCTGAAAAGACCCTCAAAGAAAATCTTGTCAAGATGACTACTGTTTCCAATACCTGGACAGTCGTTTGTGTAGGCAAACGAGTACCTGTCGTTGCCCAAATTCCTAAGTTCGAACGGATAAAACCTGCAAATTAATGGCCTGAGTTCATAAATAGTACACCGATTGTTTTTTAGAAAGAAGCACTTCCCATCTTCGGGTTTTTTCATCTCGTAAATGTACGGTTCAAAACCAACAATCTCATCAGCAAATTCATGAACATCAAGTGAGGTCTCCTTGGATATGCGGTTAGTATCAGATTTCAAAAGAAGAACATGCCTAACTGTATCTTCAGTGTCGCCACAGCATCGACCACAACGATTACAAGCAAAACCGACACGCTTCGGATAATCAAAAACACCAGACAACTAAACACCCCTAAAACGTTAGATAATTGTCAAAGCCAGACAGTAAACACACCTAGAACCATTACATAAGAACCTTGCTAACCAAATTAATAACCCGCACTTTGAGCGAACAACTACTAAATTACAGCATTCAAAAGTTCATGTTGCTTATTTGGAGCCTATTAGGATACTAATAGAAATAGAATGTTGAAAACAACATTTTTTCAAAATTTTCAGCAAAAAGCAAAAAACAGTTGACATCTTGGTTATTGTTTGTTTCGTCTGCTTTTGACTATTCCTTTGCTGTCCTGATATGAGCCATTGTAGCCCTTCTTTGCGGAGTTGCCAAGCTGATGAAACATGATCTGTACTATGCGTTCTCCTTCTTTTAGTGTGACTTCTTTCTCGCCTACGTTGTGAAGGTTTAGTGTTAGCTGTCCTCGAAATCCAGGGTCAACAACCGCGAAGCTTCCGATAAGACCTTCCCGCGCCAGAGAAGAACGGATATGAAGAGTCGCAACAACATTCAGTCCCAGTTCCACTGTTTCTAGGGTCGCCACTAATTTGTAATGTTTCGGCTTCACAACCACCGTTTTGGCGATTCTCAGGTCGTAGCCTGCAGGATTTAAACAAGCAGAAATGTCAGATGGCTCAAGCTTAAGTTCCCCCGTTTTTAGAGCCTCCAATATTTGGGTGTCAGAAAGCACAGTCAAATTGGTTCACTTGCCCTTCATGTTAACAGTAATCAGAAAAGAACCTTTCGCTACAGTATCTTGAGTTCTTCAAGCATCTGACAAGGTCTGCAAATATCGCCCACTGTAGGTTCGCCACAAACTTTGCACTCGCCGAGCTTCACTTCTTCAAAAAAATCTTCCAAAGCAGGACGAAGTCTCTCTATTGACCTAAAAACGGTAAATAATGTTCCGGCATGTTTGTGCTCCATTCTGTTTAGCATGTCTCGGATGTCATTTCGTAGGGCAGTTTGGGCATAAGGGCAGTCAATGCACTGAAATTCGATTCCCTTAAAATATGCATACATGACAACCTCTTTTTCTGGAACCATACAAAGCGGCTTCACGCGCTGAACAAGCTTGGGATGAATCACATCCAAAACAGGCTTTATCCTCGCAATCCGCAACGGGTCACCATGAACAACATTCAGAAGCATGGTCTGGGTTTCGTCATCCAGGTTATGGGCAGTAACAAGCTTGTCTACGCCCTCGTCCCTAGCCAAGGTATTCAAAGCCTTTCTTCGAAGCACTCCACAGTAACTACAGGGAGTCAAACCGCTCTTTTCCTTTTTCTGGGTCAACTTTACAATTTCATCAAGTTCGTAACCAAAAAGCTCCTTAAACGAAATCATCTTGTGTTCGATGCCAAGCTTTTTGCAGTTATCTTGGGCAATTTTCAGTGCCTCATCTCGATAATGCTTTATTCCCTCATCCACGGTGCCCGCACAATACTTTACGTTAGGAAAATCTTTCTCAATCCTTGCAAGAATGTGAAGAAGAGTGACACTGTCCTTTCCTCCAGACACTGCAACCATAAAATTGTCCTTTTGCCCAAGCATCTCATATTTCGAAATAGTTTTCCTCACTCTATCCTCGACAGTTCTGCAAAAACATCGCCTGCAAAGATTTTCTCCAGAATAAACACGACCAAAAACTGCATCATTCCTTTTGCAAAGCGTGCACAGAACCATTTTCATTCAACTCCATTCTAAACTCAGAAGCGCTTTTCTTTGTTTTTGGTAAATTAGCTAAAACTTCACTTTCTTTTAAGGGCTTTGAAAAACAGAGAACAAAAACAAAAAAACAAACATGAACATTTATTCAACTTTTATTAGCTAATATACGAAATATTCATTTTTATGGAAATGCTTATATCTGAATTTACCGTTATTTGACAGTTAATTGAACAAAATGTTCTAAACATGTTTAAGGTTAGGAGCTTGAAAAATGAAAGTAGCAATTTCTTGGAGTGGCGGAATCGAATCAGCATTATCATGCTATAAAGCAATTAAAGAAGGACACGACGTAGAATACCTTGTTGCCTTTGTAGCTGACACATGGCCATCCTTCAGCCACCCACTTCCAATAATGGAGCTGCAAGCAAAGTCAATGGGAATCCCCCTCTTAAAGCTCAATGTCAAAGAACCCTTCGAACAGACATACAGAGAAGCCATCAAAACGCTCGTAGACAAAGGCATTGAAGGAATAGTAACAGGAGACATCTATGTAGTAGATGACTTGCACGGACGATGGATGGACAAAGTAACAGAGGGACTAGACATATCCGTAATAATGCCTCTCTGGGAACAGGACACAACCAAAGTTCTGGAAGAAGAAGTGTCAACTGGGTTCCGGTCAGTCTTCACGAGCCTTGGTGAAGAATGGTTCACAGAAGAATGGGCAGGAAAAGAACTGAACAAGACCACATTCAATGACTTAATGAAGTTGGCAAAAGAAAAAGGCATAGACCCTTGCGGAGAAAACGGAGAATACCACACCATGACAATCGATGGACCAACATTCAAGCAGCAAATCGAAATTTCAAAATTCACCAAAGGCAAACAAAAAGGACGACATTGCATAACAATTGACGAATACGGTTTGAAACCAAAAAACTAGACAAAACAATTCATGGAACGTTGTTCTAGAAAAGTTTAGGCTAAATTCTACAAAGGTTTTAAGAGCACATACGCTAAACCTCACGGGGAGGGAGGTGAAGCAATGATCGGAGCAGTAGTTTTTGTCATAGCATTCGTGCTGTTTCTACTAATTTCACTTGCCACCCCGCTGCCACCAGGATCAACAATAATAGAACAATACATTCCAGACCTAATGCAAACAGATTACGCAGGATTAGCAGAAGGCATCATTAACGCCGTCATCTATGGAATCATCATCTGGGTAATATTCAGCATCGCAAAGATGGTTTACGACCGAATGCAAGGACCCAAAGAAGTGGTTGTAAAAGTAGAATCAAAAGACGAAAAATAACAACAATCTACAAACAACAAATCAGGCACGTTCTTGGCATCTATTAGCGTAGCAAAACAACATGAAATACATGCATCGAAATTTAATTCGACGGCACAGATGACAGATATACGTGCATATTATTTCCATATATTCCTAAACCCGAGTATTTCCAATGGAACACAAAGTTGTTGTTCTATCTGGGCAAGAAGAAAACAGGTTTCTGGTGCAAACCCAGACCCATTCTTTTAGATTTCTTCCGATAGCATTATTGTTGTTTCTTTTTGAGTGAGAAGAGTTATTGCTTGTAGAAGATTTCTTGCAATATCCAAAAGGTTCACAGACACTATCATCAAGAGAATTGTTGATACGTCAACAGAAAAGTGGACATCCATCTCCATGATGGGCATTGTAAGGCTGAAAATTCCGCCGTCTGCAATCGTAAAAAAGAAAAAAATTATCACAAGTGCTCTTGCTATTCCAAATCCACATCCAATGACCGTTCCTGAGAGCAGTTGACCTATAACCGTAAACGCTACAGATATTGCTGCAAAGTCAGTGATGTCAGTGAGATATTCGACGGGTAGAAGGTCACGAGGATAAAGCATTGTCGGCAAATAGTAAACAATAAAGAAAGTAATCGAACCCCATATCGCAGCCTTAAGAATTCGATAAAGCCCTTCTTTTACAATTAGCTCTGATGTTATCTTAACCATAAGGCTCCCACCAATCCACGGTAAACATGGGCGTCTCAAAAATCAGATGCAAATTTCCACTACTTTTTAGCTTCAACAAATCTTCATAAGCAGTATGCATCGAAATCTGGTCAGAATAACTGCTCCCAGACGGAACATCAATAACAGCCACACCATACGAAACATGCTCATCAGACCCATTATACACTTCAAGCGTCAAAGTCCCCGATATATCAATAGGCGCATGATTATCAAAACTCACACCAATCTCTGCAGCAATATGCGTACTGTTAATCGAAGAAATCGAAATCTCCCCAATGTGCAGGTTAGCAAAGGGCGCACCCCAAGGAATTGACGTATTCAATGAAACCTCCACAGGAACTGCCCGCGCAAAATTAAGTGCAGAAAAAATCTCCACATTAAACTCGCTGTCCTCCAATAGCAAACCCACATGATTCAAAGACATAATCTCATCTAGGTCCACAGAAATCGTATGAGACGAATTAGCAACAGACCCCTGCGGAATCGACGGCACAAAAGTCTCAGTGCGATCAAGCACAGTTCCATTAACATCCGTCACCCGAGTTGTCAAATTCAAATTAGCAATCTCATAAAAACCGCCATTATCAATAGAAAACGGCAGCGAAAAACTGATTCCACTACCAGAAGGAAGCATCTGAATATCCCCCACATTCACGCCAAGATTCATCACAGAATACGCAGCAGTAACCCCAAAAAAGAGAACCACTACCCAAAGAACAAAAGTCGAAATACTAAGAATCCTAATCGTGATATTCATTTACCCAAATTCCTTCACGTTCGTCCCCAAAATGCTGGAAACTATGCGCTATCCGATTTTTTGGCACCCTGAACTTTTTTCGACCCTTCAAATCCTGCTTCAATCCGCTTTAACTGCCCCAATAGTTGTACGCCACGCATTGTTAGACCTGCACCGATCCAGCCCATGACTCCAAGATACATTATTCGAATGGATGCTCCGATAAGGGGAGCCAAGGAACTGCCAAAGACGTCTATTAGGTCTGCTGATGCTGTAATTGTTGGGTTGTTGATGAGAAATAGGTAGGCGCTTATGAATGTGAATGCCAGTAAGCCGATGCCCGTGAAGAGCAGAATGTATGATATTATCATTGCTTTGTCTTCCATGTTATGACCTCCGTGCTACATAGACTAGAAAACAGCAATCCATATTAAATCTTATGTAATACTAAACCGTATCTTTCTTTAATTCAAAAATCACAAAAACCTAAAACAAGGCTTAAAAAAACACTCAACTTTTCCGCTTACTCTTTAACGCACGAATATACTTAGATGCTTCCTGTGCAGTTCTTGCTTGTGCAACCTTTTTCACTTTAACCAAACTTAACCGAGCCGCACAGTAAGGGCATCTCTTTGTTTTCTGGGTACGCTTTGCCAAAAGAAACTGCCCGCAACCATAGCAAACAATTACCACATACACTCATGCACACCTGTTTGTAGGAAAAGCTTTTTCTTAGTTCGACTTAATGCTGTATTAGGATGCAGATAAATGAGTCGACTTTCATTACCAAATCTTGCGACAAAATATTTCCGGCAAAACGGGTATGACACAGAGAAGAACATCATTTTGGAAGGCACATCCGGTGTTTCACGAAAATTTGACCTGATTATCCACAGAGGCAAAGAAAAACGGGCGGTTTGGATTAAAGACTGGAATCGAACAGTCGGAGTCAACATGATCATAAACATGGATAATGCCGCGGAGGACGTGGGGCATCCAAAGCCAATCATAATAGCTGAAAAGTTTAGTGGACATGCAAAAGCTTACGCCAACCGACGTGGCATCACTTTGCTGTCAAAACAACAGATTCTAAGGTTGCTTGGATAATTCAGACATTTTAAAATAATTTTCAAGTTGACCTGCCTTTTCTAATGTTCCTAGCCAATCAACAATCCCGACTTTGCATTCTTTTTTATTGTCAAGAACCAGAAGTATCCCTTCTACAGTTTCGTTGACTGTTTTGTTGCTGACATTTATTTCGCAGACTTTATTTATTCCACAATCAGAAATCGTGTCCCAGAGACAGACATCCAATATTTCTGCAGCCAAATTCTCGTTAACTTTCTTTTCGATATATCCGCGCTCTTCCAAAGTTTTTTTTAAATCACGTGGGTCTCGTCTCAGAACAAAAGCTCGGTCTACTTCTTTTTTGGGTACAACTGCTGATGCATAATGTCCATCAATTATTATTGTGCTTTCCATTTTTGCTGTGATTTCTTGCAGTCGTTCAGAGACTTTGTCTGTGTCCGCAACTAGCGTGTCTCTGTTCTCATCTGTGCCTGTGAACAGTTTTTCTGATTTGACCAGTTCTGTTATTCCTATGTAATGGGCGCCCAGTTTTGCTGCTAGCTTTTGTGAAATTGTTGTTTTTCCTGTGCCCGGAGTGCCTGTGACGAGAATTACTGTTTTAATTGGTTTGTTCCCCTTTGTTTAGTGACTGATATCATTTGGTTTGTTTGGTTTTACAAGGTTTGTGGTTCCACTACCATTTTGGGGCGTGTTTGATAGCAAAGAGTTTAAAGCATTTTTTAGGTTATGATTATAAACAGTTTCTGCAATAGAGTGTGTGATGGGATTTAGACTTGAGCTTGCTTGAAATTATTGAGAACGTAACACGAAAGATTGCACCTGGACCCACTCCATCCTTCAACGAAGCTCATGTCATCAAAGCCCTAGAACTGATTGGCAATTACAATAATGTTGGCAGAATACGTCTATCTAAAGAACTGGGGCTAGGAGAAGGCACAACAAGAACACTCCTAAAACACCTAAAAACTGAAGGACTAACACAAAGCTCACGAAGCGGAATCTCATTCACAGAGACCGGAGAAAAACTATTTTCTGATCTACAACGCAAACTCAGCCAAGGAATAGAAGTCCCCAGCAGCCCCTTAACGCTCGGCTCGTTTAACATTGCAGTTCTTGTCCGCAACTCAGCCAAGGCAGTGGGAAGCGGAATGGAACAAAGAGACACAGCAATAAAGAGTGGCGCCTCAGGAGCGACAACACTAATTTTTTCCAACAACAAGCTATCATTGCCTACTGGAGAGGAGAATATCGCCAAAAGCATGCCTGATTTGCATGATAGACTTGTTAGTCAATTTATGCCAAAAGAAAATGATGTCATCATTGTGGGTTGCGGGGAAAATCGGGCTACGGCAGAGATTGGCGCGAAAATGGCGGCCATTAAACTTCTGAAAAGTAGTGTTTAGTTTTTTGTTTCAATCTTTTGTGGTGCTGTAGCTTATGGTCTAGCAGATGCATTATTGATGTCTTGTGTAGCAATATTTAATAAAATGTTTTGTGTAAGCACTTAGTGAACACAATCATATCGGTTGCTGCTCGTAAAAGGTGATACAATTTGAGTGAGGATATCATGGTTTTTGAGAGGCAGGTTTTGTCTTTGGCACTCATTGAGAAGGAATTGTTTGAGTTGTACACTAATTTGTTGGAGAGAGTTAAGGATGTTACTCCTAAGACTTTGCTTTCTTATATTGCGACTGACAGTTTGAAGCATTCTACGATTTTGGCTGCGATTATTGCTGAGGTTGATGGTTCAAAGACGAAGGAGAGTGATTGTGATATTACTATTCTATACAATAAGGGGCTGATTAAGACTCTTTCAAAGGATATTGCTAGGCGTTCTGTGATTAGTATTGATGAGCTTATTTCGTTGATTGGTACTTTGGCTGGTTTTGAGAATTTGCTGTTTACTGAGTACAAGAAGGCGTTTCATTTGGAGTTTACGGGCGTTAAGAAGTATGGTTCGGATATGAGCAAGGAGGATGAGGAGTTGAATATTTTTACGTTGATTGTGGGTGATGAGGAGCGGCATCAGAGGATTTTGGGTGAGATGGCGGTTTTGTGTGATAGGAAGTTGTCGTTTAAGCGTAGTGCTCCTGTTGTGAAGTATCAGAGTCCTGATTCTTGGTATGTTCCTCCTAGGGGGCGCAGGTAATGATTGGTTTCTAGCGTTTTCTGGTTTGTTTCTTGTTTGGTGGTTTTGTTGTCTGAAAAGAATGTTTCCGCAGACTTGAAGGGAAACACGCTTAGGGTTTATTGGTATCTTGTGCAGTGTCAGGGTAATTGTGCTGGTCCGCGGGAGATTCAGAGGGAGCTTAGTTTTAAGAGTCCTGCTTTGGCGGCTTATTTTGGCATCAGCAAAAACTGATGCGGGAATTTTTTTTGATTTGAGAAACTGTTCCGTTGCTTTGCCATAGCTTGTTTTGCCAACTTTTGATTCTGCAACAAATACTTTGAAGTGTTTTCCTTGTTTTTTGGCGGTTTTGAAGGTTTCACAGACTGTTGAACTGAAACTGCATGTGGACAACTCCACCGTTTTTGATTATTGTGGCGGCGTTTGTGCCGATTCTTTGACTGCAAGCTGTGATTGTTTATACAGCTTGTCAACAATGGATAACGCAAACCTGCAAATGGAAACAAGATTGCATTCGTCTTGGCTAATACTTCGTAGACTGCTTGCGCAACTAGGTTTTGGACAGGAGCCATGTTGGATTTTGCCTCAAAAAGCTGTCTGCCAACTTTCCGAAATTCAGTCTTAAAGTCGTTGCATGTTTTGGTTTTGTTTGTTTGGACAAAGGATTTGAGAACATTTAGAGCGTTTCGTGCTATCTGGCTGGCGCCGTTTGAGTGGTCTTGTTTGATTTGTTGTATTTTGTCAGAAAGCAAGTCTGTTCCCATTCAAGGTTTGGTTGTTTGTCCTAAAAAGTTTAGGTGCCCTATGAAAAGTGTGATAAATGGGTGCAAGACTGATAAGTGCATGTGAGCATTTTAGGCTGGAGGAAGCAGAGATGGGAAAGATTCGGGTGCGAGTGAAGGCGCCTTTCGGAGAGATTGTTGTTGAAGGAGAAAGCGCCCAAGAAGTATTGTCTACACTGAAAAGTATGCCTCCCCAGTTCGTAAATGAGGTAAGCGGACTGATATCCACAAACTTGACGCCCTCCACCCAGACAATGTTGGATGGAATAATCGAGTTCACTACCCAAGGTCCGATAATAACTACCCGAGAAAAACTTACTCACTACGAAGCCATCGCGCTTGTAATGTTTGCCTCAGAAGATAACACGAGCACAGCCACTCAACTCAAAAAACTTCTGGCATCAAGCGGAATAAGGTCAATGGTTCCCGCCCGCCTGAACGAGATGACAAAACGGGGAATCGTCTTTAAGCCTGACCCCACAAAGCCTGACTTCAAGCTGACAACACAGGGCGAAAGATGGGTTGAAGAAGAAGTGCTCGAAAAGCTTAGAGGCGCCGCAGCGTGACTAAAGAGCAAGTTACTGCTACCATAAAATATCAGGAAACAGAGCAGACATTCACTGGAGACGCAAATCAGGTCTGGACAAGCATCAACAAATTTTTCAGCGAAATGATACCCGCACTAGACACAGTAAAGAAAGCCATTCTCACAGTTGACCTAGAAACACTGATTGAAGATTGCAAAAACATAATTGCCATAGCACCCGAAGGACCAGTCATTTTGGTATCAAAACAGAAGCTTACAGACAACGAAACCCTAACATTACATCTTATAGCCGCATACATCGCAAACAAGCTTGGACAACCAAAAGATTATCTCACCAAAGAAGAACTCCAATCTGGACTAGGAAAAAACTCGAAAATAACAAGCACAAGACTAGGCGAACTAATTCGAGACGGAAACGCAACAAAAACACAAGAAGGCAACTACAAAATAACAACAATAGGAATAAAACGTTTCCAAGAAGAAGCACTGCCCGAAATCATACAAAAACTAGGATAAAAACGGCTTATGCTCTGAACCACTTAAAAATCAAGTAACGTATGCCTTCAGCATCTAGGTCAGGAATAGCCAAAATGAATCTTTTACGAACAGTCGTAGCCAACCTGCCTGCCTTAACAACATCTGTCGCCGTAATTTCTTCACTTGCCTTTCGAACAGAAATCATGTAAGGCGCATGATCAATGCCCGGACCATGCTGATAAACCGCAAAATCACAGCCAAACTTCATTCCGGGCGTAACAATAAGCGACCTGCCCCTAAGGTCTCGATAGACTGCATATTTTGCATCGAAATTATCATACAGTTTTTTTGCCCTCTTTTTTAGCCTCGAAAAACTGACCGTCTTGCGTTCTGGTCCCCCGTAGACGCTGATTTTTTTGTTTTCAACAAGATAAACGCCTTCCATGAGGTCAAGAACTAGGGGCACATCAAAATCTGGAATCTTAGGCTTTGGAATGCCGATTGGCTTGCCATAATAGCCGAGCTTGTAGAGCGATGAGCCTTCTTCGGGATTCCAAACTATAAGAAAATTGTCTAGAAGCTCGGTTTCAATTTTCTCTGCCATGCATTTTCACATTTTAGACAGTGAGAGCTAGTATGCGGGCAACATCAGATGCGTCTTTTGCTTTGTCTGCAGCAGCTTCTAGGTGCTCAATTACAGTCCACAAAAGAAACATTGGCGGAAACTCCATTTTGCTGTCAATAACGTCAACTTCTAGTTGCCTGTAAATATCGTCAACTACACGTTCTGCAGAGTCAACTTCTCTAGCCTTTTCCAGAGCCTTGGTTGTGCCATAATTTAGTGTCATAGCAGTTTCTCTGAGCTTGGAGATAGTATCAAACACTGCATCAGAAAGTCTGACAAGGTCTTCTTTTATCTTGTCTGAGACTTTCCATCCTCGCTCCATAATCTGAAGCAATCTGAAAGCGATTCCTTCACAGTAGTCTGCTATGTCAGTTGTAAGGTTAGTGAATCGTAAAAAGTCTTCGCGGCTCATAAGAATGGCGCCTATTTCTGCAAGTTCTCTAGAAACATTGCGGTGCGCTGAATCTACGCTGATTTGATGTTTCTTGATGTCATCAAAAAGTTCTTGAGCAGCATTCTTGTCGCCACTTACAAAAGCGGATACTAGCTGTGAAATTTTTCTGGAAATGTCTACTACTTCTCTTAGATGGTCTCTAGAAACGTCCAGTGCTTTTCGCTTGACCCGTTCTTCAGTCTCTACAGGAAATACCATGCTGCTGCACCATGAATTTACGTTATTACCAAAATTAAATACTGTGGAGTCTCTTTTAAACGCTTAGCTTTTCTGTTCTACACATGTCTAACGTTCGATAATTTGCCCTAATTCCTCAAAATCTTTCGTTTTTCGGAAGTATTCCTGCAACAGGCAGGGCAAGTCACAGAGGTTGCTTCTGACCTGTTTCCAGCTGTCTCGATCACGCAGTGTCACTGTGCCATCTTCAAGAGTCTGGTAATCAATAGTAATTCCGATAGGCGTTCCCACTTCGTCTGCTCTTGCGTAACGTCTGCCGATAGAACCTGACGAGTCCCAGTCAACAGTAAAGCCTTCATTTACGAGCATATGATAGACTTCGTCTGCCTTTTCAAGCAGTCCATCCTTGTTCATCAACGGAAAAACGCTGACGTTCATCGGAGCAAGCTCACGCGAAAGACTGAGAACAGTTCGCTTGTTTCGTTTCGTGTACGCATACTCTAAGGCAACATAGACTAGACGGTCTAACCCAAAGCTAGGCTCGATAACATGAGGAATGAACCGTTTTCCGCCATCTTCTGTCTCTTTGAATGCTGTTAGGTCAACGCCGCTGGCTTTCATGTGGCGACTCAAGTCATAGTCTGTTCGGTAGTTGTGTCCAGATACTTCTGTCCAGCCCCACCTTTCCAGGTAGACTTCCTGGTCAAAACCTTGTTGGGAGTAGTGTGCACGTTCGTAGTCCAGTTTTTCGATGAAGCGCTGCTTGTCTTCTGGAACGCCCATCTCCACCAAGAACCGTTTGGCTTGAGCCATGAAATAGGCAAGCCATTCTTCTTTGATTATGCCTTTGCTTAGGGCTTCCTTGATGGTCATTGTTACGGGTTCAGTTATGCCTTTTAGCTTGTTTTCTGCAAGCACAAAACGCAGTGTTTCATCTTCTACTTCATTAATTATCAAGCATTTTTTGTCTTCAGGATCAAAGAAGAATTCGATGTCTATTATGGTGAATTCTCTTAGCCGAACTGGACCTTGCCTTGGCGAAATTTCGTTTCTAAGAGCATGTCCAATCTGTGCAACACCCAACGGAAGACGGTTTCTGGCGCTTTCAAATATGCGTTTGAACTCTACAAAGATTCCTTGGGCTGCTTCTGGTCGCCCATAACCTACTGAGTCGGAGTAGGGTCCAATTGTTGTTGTGAACATGGTCATGAACTGGTCTGCCTTGTTGAATTCTCCCTTACATTCTGGGCAGCAAATATTGAGAGCTTTGATTTTGTCTACAACTTCTTCAAGAGACAATTTCTCGGTTTCTGTGTCTGTCATTTCTCCGAACTCTTGAAGAAGATGGTCAGCACGGAATTTTCTTTGACATTTTGCGCACTCTACAGTGGGTTCTTTGAAGTTTTCCACGTGCCCAGAGGCTTCTAGGACATTTCCGGGCATAATTACTGATGTTTCGATTTCGAGAATAGCTAATGGCTGAAGGTAGAATCTTCTGAATTTTTCTTCTAGTCGCCTTTTTAGTAGTGTGCCAAGGGGACCAAAAGTTAGGAATCCGCTGACGCCCCCGTATATTTCGTAGGATTGCCAGAAGTAGCCTCGGCGTTTTGCCATTTCACTTACTATTTCATACTTGTCTTTCGGTGGTTTCACAGTTTTCTCGCTCCGAATGAATATTTGGGATTCTACACACCTACAGTATTACAGGAATAAAAATACAATGCACACTAGTACGAGACAAAGGGCGTCAACAGCTAAGATATCGGCGAGTTATTCTAGTTTTGCCAGTTCTGCCTCAAACTTTTGTTTCATCCTGTTTTTCTGGGCAAGTTCAGCCTTCAGCTTCTCAATAACTTTAACTGGCGACGGGTCTTGATTCTGAAGTATAGCCAGATAAACGCTAGAATAGTCTCCTGTGCACATGACAGAGAACATTTTTGCCAATTTTGTTTTACCTTCTGCGGTAATCTCAAGCAAATTCTTTGCGCGTCTTAGCACCAGGTTGGTTGTTATTTCTATCCTGTTTCGAATCTCCATGGGTTCCTGTGGGTCTCGGATAAGAATAACGGACAGTGTCTTGTTTAGTTTGTCTGGTGCGTCGTATCCTACTGTTTCGTTGTGGTTTAGTTCGGGGAAGAAGTCTGCTTTGCTTTGGACTTTGCTGTTCTCGTTAAACTGGGCTTTCAAACGGTGAGCTATTGAAATGTATTGTCTAAAGCCGTATACAACAGGAATTGTTCCCACTAGTTTCTCGGCAATCTGTTTTGCCTTGTTATTTGCTGTAGGCACGTCTGAACTGTTTTCTTTGCAGACTTTTTCGAGAACAGCTACTGTTTCGTTTAGTTCAGGTTCTACATCGGAGAGTAATCCCATTTTTTCCATCAGGACAACAAGGGGGAAGAACAGGTAAGGGACGGCAACCCGTGGCTGAAGCCCTGAGGGAATAATCACGTGGGGCACGTTAAGTTTTTTGCAGAATTTTGCTAGGGTGCCGCCCGATGTTATCGCTATTACGGTGCAATTTTTTTCTAGTGCGGACAAAAAGCCTGTTATTGTTTCTTCTGTGTTTCCCGAGTAGCTGTTCACGAATACTAGGGTGTCCTTGTTTACGTATGCTGGAAGAACATAGTCTCTGCAGACGTCTATGGGAACAGGAAAAGTGTCTCGGAGCCAGCCCTGCAATATTTCTCCGCCTATTGCTGAGCCGCCCATACCAACAATGACAATCGTTTTCGGGTGCACATCTTTGGGCATATCCACCTTTTTTGCCCGTTCAATAGCATCCAGACAGTAATCAGGGGTTTTAGCTAAATCAGCGAGCATGTCGCTTTTATCAATCTTCTTAACTTCGTCCATTTGATCTAAAAGGGATACCATAAGCCTGTTCTCCATTCAATATACATTAGAGCAAAGAATCTATTAAAAACAGAGGTAAAACGGAAATTTATTGTTTATTGGCGTTAGCGGTTAGAAAAGGTCTGATGGAATCATGCGTGACCTGATAAGTATTGCCACCGCACATAAGAGAACTGAAAGATATGTTAGAATAGAATAAGATGGTTCTGCATGCAAAATCCATGCTCCAAAACCTGAAACCCATAGAATAGCGCCCATTACCCAGATGAGCCATACACCAAAGTCATTTCTCATTAAAGTCTTGAATTCGGTAAGTCCGTAGCACACGTTTCTGGATATGGCATGCTGTAGTTCGATGATGTTGCCATTTCTTGGAATCAGCAATTTAGCCACAGATGCAACTTTTTCAGGAGATTCTTCAAAAACTTGAGGTAACATAAACAAGAGAACAGAAAACAGAACGAACAAGACAAGCACTAACATATTCATCAATCATCAACTGCAAAAAAGTGTCATAAAAGCGGCATTCCAGATTTTGATTTATTCCAAAAACCGATATAGTGAAGTCAGCTTTTTTGTGGTTTTCGGGTAAACTTTTCAAGAATTCGAAGCAGCGGTCGTATCAGCGTGGCGAGTGGACCTAGAGAAATTATGACTTCTTTTAGGTTTTTGATGTCCATGTATGTGATTGCGCCAGTTAAAGGAGCAAAAACTATGTAGGTTGCCAGAAAAATTGCTAAACCGATAATGAGGGTTATCCAGCTGGCGAAGTTTAGTTGGCTTGTTATGTAGTATGTTAGAGTTCCTGACATTGCAGACGATACCAAGATTTTGGTTGATGATTTCCAGTCGATTGTTGCATGGTAGTGTTTGTTTATCCACCATAGGCTGATGAGTATTCCGGGCATTCCAACAGAGATGTGGACAGCTAGCAAGCCTATAACTCCAAAGGCGGGGATAAGAATTAGGCTCATGATGATTCCCAACACAACCGTGAGCACTGTGATTTTTAGGTTGAATTGGGTTTGTCCTTGGCTGTTTATGAGTGCGCCTGCGCTGAGGTTTCCGATTGCAGAGTACAGGAATGTGCTGGCATAAAGTGACAGGTACAGGGGCGTGTATTCGTATTTGTTCTGGAACAGTGTTTGTACTCCGGGCTGTGACAATGCCATGATTGCGACTGTTACGGGTACAATAAGCAGGGAGGTGTATTTTACGGAGTATTGGAACATGCTGCTCATGGTTTTTTGGTCTTCGTGTCCTTTGACTTTGGAGAATGTTGGAAACAGTATAGTGGCGATGGATGTGGCAAAGATGGATACGAGCAGGGCAAAGTTTAGTGCTACTTGGTAGTTGCCCATCAGAGTGTCTGGCGTGTAGATTGCTACCAGAAAACGGTAATATTCGGACAAAACGCCGACAAGCATTGCTGCAACAGACAGGGGCACACCAAATTTTAGCAGCATTTTGGCTGTGGAAACGATTTCTAGTTTTCTTGTCTCTTCTTTTCTCAGACCCTTAATTACCGCAATATACAGAAATGCCAGCCCGACCAGTCCTGCGCCGATGAATGATACAGCGTTTCCTATTGTTGCCCCATACTCGCCATACTGGAGATATACAAGGACTACCATCAGGGCGGTTTTGAATATTGATTGGATTATGAGCGTTAGGCTGTAGAGTTCTATTTTGTCGTATCCAAGAAAAACGGATTGGGCAGCTTTCAGTAGTGCGCCTGCAAGGATGGTGAATGATGCTATTTGTATCAGGGGGACTATTGTTGGTCTTTCGAGAAGCGTTGCCATAACTCCAGACAGGACAATAGAGACGATAGTGAAGGCTGCTCCGAGTATGACCTCAAACATGGTACCTGTTAGGATTACATTTTTTAGTTTTCTTGTTTCGCCGTCCACGCGGTACTGTGTAGAATACTTGATTGTTGCCTGATCGATTCCCAAGTCTCTGATGTATGTTATTATGTTGGGACCAATAAGCGCAATTGACACTACACCAAATTCTGCTTCTGAAAGTATCCCCGCTACAAGAATCATTCCGATGGCAGAAATTATTGAAGAGATTACGAGTCCCCAAAGCAAGTTAAATCCGCCTATGGCAGAAACTTTGGCTAGACTCAGCGATTTACTCACAGACTAAACATCCCTTCAAGCTAAGTTGAACAAATCTACTCTAACAGAGATTATCCATTAGTGGTAGCTTTACGTCCGCCATACAGTTTAACTCTTATGTAACATTCTGCCAAACCACAAAAAGATAACTAAAAATCAATCCCAAACCCAAACGTGGCAAGCATAGCCTTCAAGGTTTGAAAATTTTGTGAGAACGTTCCTCGTATTTTTTTTCGTTCATTTTTTCTTTGTGCTTTTCACGTTTCTTTTTGATTTCTTCTTCAGCGTGCAGTGATTCCACATGTTCCTTGGTTTGTTCCAGCTTAGCATTCAGAATTGCTTCTTTAAGTTTTTCAACGAACGTCTTGGCATTTTGTATATTTTCGAACGGAATTATAACGTCTCTACTGTAAGGTATGTTCAACTGGACTTTTCTGTCATCCTCAAGCTGCACTGAATCAATTTCACTTAATCTAATATGCAAAGGAACAAAGACATTCATTAGTTTGCCAATTGTTTCTTTAAGAACTGGCTGAGTTTCTAGTGCTTCCTCGACTTCATTCTTGAAACTCCCCTTCACGTCGATTCTAAGTTCATGCTCTGAGAGTCTAATCAAAAAATGCGGATTTTCAATCTTCAAAACTTTGAGTTCTTTAGACAATCATACTACCTCAAACGACAATTCAAACAGATACAAAGATAATATTTCAATCTAACGGGAACATATAAGCTTCAATTTTTCTGGAAACTAGATAAATTGTTAAAAAACCATTGCTTTGTCACATTTGACAAATATCAATGCTGTGACAAAACAGTTTTTTGCAAAGTAGTAGCGCCAGACTTTTTTTCACTGCGCACTACTTGTTTCAATCCTTGTTTTAATGGATTTCTTCCGTCGACCATCAATCTTCAAGGATGAGGAGGAGGAAGACAGAAAATCCACATCCTCCTCCTCCTTAAAAATTGTTTCAATCCTTGTTTTAATGGATTTCTTCCGCCGACAATTTTCATTGTGTTTTACACTCCAAATGTCATTTACAATGTCTTTGATGAATGCATTCAAGAGTTAACCGCCGTAACTAACAAATCAGAATTAAATAAAGCTAAACGTAAGATAAAGTTGATTGTGCAAGATGCTATATGGAAAAAGGGATTTGAGGGACATATCACCTGAATGATCTGAGTCCATGCTAGACCGCTACCCCAAATCAGCCCATCGCATTCGTCATTACGAGTTAAATAATCATTCAAAAAATAGGTGCGAGTATATTCGTGTCTGGACAACAGTAACCCCCGGTCTAGTTTTGCCCAGGCAGGAATATGCCAAGAAATAGTTGAAAAAATATTGAATTATTAGAAAAATTGGTCTAAACTTGATTTCTTCATTTTAGGATTGAAGTGCTCTTCAACTTTTTTCTTGGCGTTCTCTTGCTCTGGCGTTATGATTCCTAGCATTTCCAAGACCTGCAAACAATTCTCTACGGCATATCCATGAAAATGATTGTTAAAATAACCAAAAACTCTCTTAACTTTCTTAGAAGTCTCCTTCAGTTTGGGTATCCACGGTTCCAATTCATCTTTTTTGTAGCGATAATCAAACCAAGGATTCTTTCCATGACCATGCCATCTAAAATATGCAAAATCAGTAGTGACATGAACTTCTGGTGGAAGTAAAGGTTCATCCACATTACAGTAAGCAACATTATATTTCTCTAATAATGGCCAAGTCTCTTTAGTTATCCATGATTTGTTTCGAAATTCGATTGCAAACCTAATCTCAGTTGGAAGTATTCTGAAGAAGCGCTCAAGGTGTTCTAAGTCAAAAGCATATTTTGGTGGAAGCTGAATAAGAAGACAACCAAGTTTTCCATTCAAAGCTAAAGGTCGAATCAAATCACAATATCGCTGTAAATCCTCTTCAACCCCTTCTTCAATGTTCAGCTTTTTGTCATGTGTAATTAGTTTTGGTAACTTTGCGCAAAAAACATGGTCATATGGGGAATATTTTGTCCAACCCATCACAGTAGAGCTTGAAGGATAAGCATAGAATGTGGAATTGATTTCGGCTGTTTTGAAGACTTTTGCATGAGCTTTCATCATGCTCTTTTCTCCCTTCCTATAAAATGGTCCAATCCATTCTTTGTAGCTCCATCCTGAAGTTCCAAGCAAAATGTTTTCTAAAGAACTCAAAACTATTAATCCCCCAATGCTTGAGTTATATCTTGAATTCCATAATAGGTTTTTTCAGGTAGTTTTTGAAGCAAATCACGCGCATGAACTCTTTTGGATGGCGTCAAATCTATGACTTTCCATCCCTGATGATTGATTAATTCCTGTTTTGAGCTGGGAAAAATTGCATCTTCCTTTAGAACTTCTGCCAGTGAATCTACTCCGACAGATTTTGTGACTTTGGAAATTCTCCAGTTTCCTTGTAGATTTTAAATCGTCCAGCATCTTTGAACATTCGGTTTGAGTGCATCGTAATCACTGCTTTCTTGAATTCTTTTTCAGAAGCAATATTGTAGACGTTCTTTAGCTCAGAATCCAAAGGTTGGTAGATGTTGTGATATCCTTTTCCAAAAAGTCTAGTGTATAGAATATCAGATTCATAAATTGGCAGTTTTCCTTTTAGCAAATCAACACAATGGATTATGTTTTGGTCTTCCAATACTTTTACAAAGAGTGGATTCAAAGGTTTTCGAGTTCTAGGTTCCAATACAAAACGTATGTCTGTTTTATCAAATGATTCGAAGAAATTCTTGACTTTCTCAGTATTTGTTCTATCAAAATCAAATGAGGGAGGAGTCTGGAAATGAAGAAATTCTGATTTCAATACGTTACAAATCTCTTTCATTTTTCCAAGAATCTCAAAGCTTTCAGGAACAGAATTGAATTCTAGTTCATGTGTTAATCTTTTGTTACATCTTACGGAAAAATTGAAATTGTCAGGAACAATTTTACGCCAAGCTTTTACGCTTTCAATTTTTGGGATTTCATAAAAAGTGGTGTTAACTTCAACAAAATCGAATACTCTTGAATATGCCACAAGAGGATGCATGCTCGGGATTTTGAAATATGCCCATCCGCCAGTTCCAATAAGAAATTCTGTCAAGAACTAACCAGTAGCCCCCATATTATTTTGTGAGTTGGGTTAGTTAAGGGCAACTCTTTTCGTGCTCAATAACAACTTCTACATTCTTGTCTTCAAATCCACACCAACTGCAAACCCAAAGACCTTTTGAATTTCGATACATCTATTTCCAAGTCCTTATCATTTCAAAAAAGGGTGTTTAAGTTAGGGTTCAGAGGGGTTGAAAATGGTGGTCTCCTCTTTTTGAATTTCTATGCTTAGGGGACGGATTCCAAGTTTCCTACCACAGCTTGGACATTTCCCGTCAGTCTTATCTCCTAAGACGATACAAGGGAATCATATCCCTTCCTTCAAACAGAACATTTCCGCATCCGTGGCAGACAACACTGAAACCCAAACTCAACACCAAAAAAGAGATGGTTGACTCTGAATTTACTGATTTTCTTGATTAGAATCTGCACCCAGTAGAGAGACAACTGAAACTAACTGTAGTTGATTTACTTTGAACTATACTTGGCTAGTTATTGTTGTTTGGTATGTGTAGATTGTTCCATTATTGGTTATTGCCTGAATTGCCAGCGGATATGTGCCAGGATGAGAAACAGGTGGCGTAGCGTCCAGAAGTCCTGTTGTTAGTTTGATATGGAGGAAGTGGCGAGGATGGACTGACGGTATTGTTCAGATATGTAAAAGCCATTGTAATTGGAACAGAATTAAGTGTAACATATATTTGAGTTATTGGAAGGCTTTCAAGTATTCTTTAATGATAGTTCCAAGCTGAAAGCAATCAGTCAACAAATGAGCTAAATTTTTACTCAATTTTAACCCAACCCAATTTTATTTTCTTAATTTTATGATTTAGGAATATTATTGTGTATGGAATTTTGTTTTATAACTATGTGGGTGCATCTAATTGTTTGTATTTATTGAAAACCAAAGTGTAACTTGACCACCATTCTGGAAACCATCATCTAGACCACTAATTCTTCCTGAATTAGTTGGATCACCACCATAAATTTCTCGCCACAGTCCATTTTCTAAATTTATTGAAAAGTATGCATAGACAAGTTCTGTTCCAGAATCACTTCCGCCCATATATCTAATGTATCAGATCCCAAAAAGTCTCTATCCCATGAATCAATTCTGAAGAACACAATTGGCTCATTATCAGGGACATTGAAGGTGAAGTCTTTGTTCATGTTGTATGTATTTGTATTATCTGGGCATTCATACACAGGGAATTCATATAATAGACTTCCTCGGCTATTTACAGTGATATTTTGAATGATATATCAAGTTCATTTGTAAATAATTCATCACCCGTATTATATGCCTCCAATCTAAGTAGTCTTAAAGTAACTCGTATATCTACAAGTGGATCAATGTCTATTCCATCGTTCACAGAATCATTATCAGTGTCATTATCCGATGGGTCTGTTCCTAAGTAAACTTCGTCTCCATTGTTCAATCCATCTCCATCAGAATCAACAAAATTGGATTTGTAGAATAAATCCTAACTTCATCTCCATCGCCAATCCCATCATGGTCAGAATCATTATCTTTTGGATTGGTGTAATATTGGTTATTCTCATCAAAATCATTTAGACCATCATTGTCAGTGTCAGGATTATTGGGGATTGTACCAATGTAAATTCCAAATAATCATCTAATTTATCATCATCAGAATCGAGATCTAACGGATTCGTTACGTAGCCATCCGAATATTCGCCAATTTCTTCATTATCATTTAATCCATCAAAATCAGAATCTGGATTTAATGGATCTGTGAAATAAGTATAAATTTCATTATAATCATTCAATCCATCATTATCAGTGTCTTCTGAGAATGGATCAGTTCCAATAATCAATTCCTCCCTATCAAGTATTCCGTCATTATCTGAGTTTTTTTGGTACAATAAAACTAACTGGTCTCTTTTCTTTAAGGAAGCCTCAAGAATATTATTTGGCAAATCGGTCTTTGATGGAATTATTATTTCCCACCAACCATTTTTATCATTGTTCAGATTTTCTATGCTCTTTATTACACTACCTTCAATTATCATGTTGCAGTATTTTTCAAGAAAATCTGTTAACAATATATTATCTTCTTGATAATAACTTGTTTCCACTAGATCCCCATTGTCCACTATCAATTGAATTGAGGTGTCTTTTGCATTTTGCAAATAAGTTTCATCTTCACCTAAATGGTAACTCTGAATTTCAAACCTAACTGGTTCTCCATTATCAATTCGCTCTATCATTTCAAATCGGAGACAATTATAGAATTCAACATTAATTGTTCTGGTTTCTCCTGGTTTTAGTGGAGTTATTCTTCCACCATTACTTCCAAAATTCCAAGTTTTAATGGGGTCACTATTAGAGCCAATATAGAGACTTAACCAAATATCAGCGGGTTCAGACTCTAGAGTATAAGTACCGACATTTGTTATCCGCAGTGTAGTAGATAAATATGAATTTCCTATATCGATAGATTTCATTTCACTCCAAGATTTTGCTGATGTCATTTGATTTCGTTCTTTAGTTGTTGTAACAAGAGTGTTTGAAGAAATATGTGCAATATCAAATTTGTCAGTGGCAGAAATACCAAAATTAGATAAACTGTATCCCACATTAACTGTAAGTTCATTTGATAATTCAGTAGTGATTGTTTCTTGAGATTATTCTGTGCACCCATACTCATAGTCTTTGCTTTCTATTATTTCTGAACCTGATGTAATTTCAGTATCAAGCCAAATTCGGTAATTGTCACTAATTTCAATCTTCAAATCTGGATATGCTGGAATTAGAGGAGAATTTCCAGGAGTTTTTACATATGAAGGAATTTGATCAAAATATTCCTCTCCATCTAAATATCGGTCTCCATCAGTGTTAGGGTTATTTATGTCAGTTCCAATTTCCATCTCAATCATATCTGAAATACCATCTTCATCACTATCAGCTGATGGTTCTGGTACTTCAGGGGTCGTTGACTCTTCTGGGTAGACTGATCTGGTTGTTGAGGTGTTGGTTCTTCTGGAGCTGGTTGTTGTGGTGTTGTTGGCTCTTCTGCTATTGGTTGTTCTGGTTCAATTTGTTTTGTTTCATCAAGATTGTTTGAAGGAAAATCATTAGGACTTAGGAGTTCTTCTAGGTTAGAAACTCCATCAGCATCAAAATCACTTATCATCAATCCCACTATTACAGACGAAAAGACCAAAACTATGGAAATAATGGCTAAGATTTTCTTATTTATTCTTATCCCCTAATTCAAGAATGCAATGGTTTCATTTATAATATTTGTGATAAATAGTTCTAGATATTATCTAAATTTCTCATCTGCTAATATCAGATTGAAAATAATTCAGTAAGATGTTTTCGTCATATACTTGCAAACGAAGATGGTGAAAAAGGTCACCTAGTGCTCACAAAGTAAAAACAAAATCTACTTCCCTTTTTTTCAAAAAATTAAAAAACTGAAAATGCAGCATCTATTTTGAGTATATCCATTTTATCTTTTTTATATACTGATTTTATTGGTATATCCTTTTTACTAAAAGGGTATACGAATTATACCTTTGATATCTTACTGATATTGCTGATATCATACTGATATCTGACTGAATATCAGACTGAAACTAATCTGATTTTTAGTCAAAATCATTTTTTTCAAACTGAATGCCCTTGGCTTTGAAATTCATGCGCGCGCGCATTTCTTAGATTGTGCGTGAAATTTTTTAGAAAAAGGGGATACGCGGGAGATGTATCCAGTTGTCTCGGGTTCAAATCCCCGCGACCCCACCACGTGGGACAGGGACATTTATTTTTGTTTTCAAAATTATTAAAAAAAGTAAATTCGTTTGAGAACATCACTACGTTAGTAAGAATTATTTGACTCCAATTAAAGACGGTTCAGCATTACTATTAAAAGAGGATAATTCGAAATAATAAATGGGGTAAATTTGTCACTGGCTAAGATAATTGTAGCAACTTTTATCATTGAACTATCCAAAAAGGCTGCATATGGTCTTAAAGGTGAAAAACCTTTAGCACTAATTGCGGCACTTAAGTATCTACATGATAACAAAATCTCAGGTGTAAATCTTATAGATCTAATTGAAGATTTGAATTATTCTGAGGGCGTGAAAAGTGTTTTCATCAGCTTGGCTCAAAAAACTCGAATTACAGACCCAAGTAGTTCATGGAGTGTTATTACAGGATCAGAAAAAGAACTACAAAACACTATCAAAAATTTTCGAGAAAGAAGAATGTAAATAAGGCATTTTCTGAACTTAAACCAGATGAAATAGAGTCTCTTCTCAGCAGTTACATGAAACGACTTTAAAAAAGTGGATTTGAGGGACATATCACCCGAAGGGTTACAGTCTATGCTAGACCACGACCCCTTTTGGGTGGACAACGACCCTAAATACGATAAATCTCTTTTTCAAATGCGCGTGCGCTCATACGTATTAACCTTGTGAGTGCCTGCGTGAATCATGTTTTGCGGAAATAATTTTTCAATCATCTTTTCTCATCCTCCCAGTTCCTTTAGAAATATGTATTCTTACTCCATCGCCTTCAAAGAAACCATGATCGCACATCTGATTAGGAGATAATCCACAGAAAATCTCAAAATTACTAACAATGTGATTAGGACAGTTACCGCAATATTGGATCTGTGTTTCCCAAAAATCGTTTTCTAACTCTTCTTTTTCCAGTTCTAATTCTCTTTCCTTTTTTTTCTTATATTCATCTGTTTTAGAATAACAAGTGAAACACTGGCTAAATGAACCTTTCACATAGTGCTCTTTGCATACAGGACAAAGATGCATTCCTTTCAATCTAGCAAAGTTACATCTATGACAGAGAATCATCACATCTTTGAATTCCAAATACTCTTTATCTTTTTTCTCTTTGATTGGCTTCAAGATAGACTCAATTTCTTCTGAATGCTTTTTACAAAATTCTTGGAAAAATCTTTTTTTCAAGAACAATAAAGTTGATTGTTTAATTTTCTTCTTTGGCTCATCAAATTCAATCTTACATCTATAGCACTTATATTTTGGTTTCATTGTTTTTCGTGGAGAAACTGAATATCCACAACTTGGACAAGCATCAAAGGTATACAGAGTTACTCCCTGACCTGCCTTTTCTTTGAGTTCTTCCAATTCAGATTGATTTCTTCCCTCTTTAAAATATTCATTCATTAAATCATATGCAATTCTTCGTCTTTCATAATTTGGATAAAAATTAGTTTTATGATCTATTGTGAGTTTCTCAGTTGATCCACACCATTCACAGGACTTATCTTTGATGAATTTAGCCTTCTCTTCCTCCAACTGCTTTTCTGCCAATGTTTCGTCATTAACTAAATCTCCAACTTGCTGAGGATGCTCATACCCTTATTTTTTTCCAATGTTGCATAAAAAAAATGAAGTATTAACTTATTCATCTGATGCCATTGCAATTAGGACATCGAGCAAGGTGCTGTTAGCAATGCAAACTGAGTTTTGCTTGCCGGCAAAACATGGCGCGGCACCATGTCGAGGAGCAGTACCTCCAGCCCCGGCGTTGGCCAGCTGGGCGGCGATCGTCGCCCCCATCACCCCCGAGCCGAGTACCGCCACCCGCCTGATCTGTCGCATTATCTCCTCCTTTGGCAACGCCCATTGAACCGTTTGCTATCATTAAGGGTATCGGGTTTTCGGTGCCCTTTCCAGTGGCCTCCGACCATTTCTCCGCCGTCGCCGAACCTCCCGGTTTCGCCCCGCTGCGTTGATAAAAATCGGTTGACAGGCCGGGGGGGATGGCCTATAAGGTCTGGTCAGACCAATTCTTTTTTGCGCATTTCCGAGCCGGCCCATGACCGAATTGCTGCTGATCCTGGTCAGCACCATCTTCG